>NZ_PXOH01000050.1 GCF_003007785.1 Aphanothece hegewaldii CCALA 016
ACCCAATTTTTAGCCAAATTGCTAACATCTTAGCCCAAAAACAAGACTGGGTTATTTTGTCATAGTCTAAACTCCAGTTCCTTCTTTGGTGATGTAATTGTCTGGATCTTGATAGTAATCACAGTCCTGACAAGGGCAGTAAAGGGAAAATACCGGATGAGACTGTTCGGGGTGATAAGCAGGTGTTGACATTAATTCAAAACTTGGAAGTAATCGACATGGTAGTTATTTTGATCTACTATAATCCCTAAACCCCCCGATGCCAACTTACCTCCACTCGTTTGTAGGGACTACCTGAAGTTGATCATTACCACTTCCACCTTCTAACCAATCCGTACCCTGATCGCCATACAGGGTATCATTACCCATGCCACCAAAGATTTTGTCAAATCCAAGACCGCCCGACAAAACGTCATTACCTTTTGTCCCAAACCGCAAATCATCGTTACTCGTTGCGCGATCGCTTAGTTGCGTTATTTCAAATGGGCTAAATCGTCGTTGTTCTGCAATGCCAAATTCTTGAATATGGTTATACAGTTGACGATTAGTAAAGGACGCTAAATCTGGATTAGCTTGTCTGTAATAAACTAGGTAGAGAAAGGGGCTGAAAGAACGCCCTTCATCAATTCCATGTGTTTCAAAATGCCATCTTAGTTGTGCTTCTGTAACTAAACCTGCCTTAGCTAAATCAGGATTATACCGAGCATAATATTGAGCATCAAACAAATCAAAATTAGACATTCTTTTCCTCAATTAAAATTAAATGGTGTTGAAAAGAAAAACTATAGTTTAACGAACAAAATTCTTTGCAAAGAACAAATTTTAAGAAAAATTACCCATTAATATACATAAATTGTGTAGTAGTTAATTGTTCTAATCCTGCTCCAGTAGCGATTTTTAATGAAGTTGAACCACTCTCTATGCCATCAAAATCAACAAACAAAGCTCCATCTTTAACTAACAATCTTTGATCGCTATTATTAAATACACCTTTCGCTAATCGTGCGGGATCTAAGCCATTCCCCGTAAACCATCGTTCAAGAAAAGGAATTTGTTGACCATCGTAACCAAAATATCTAGAAATACCTAAAACATCTTTGCTCTCTAAATCAACAATTCTTTGTACTCCACCAATAGACAACTGAATGGTATCACTACCAAAACCACCAATAAGAAAATTTAGTCCACTACCACCGCTAAGAAAATCATTTCCCGTACCTCCAAGTAGTGTGTCATTTCCCACACCACCGACTAAATAATCACTTCCATCTCCACCAATTAATAAATCTTGTCCTTTATCTCCATCCATTCGATCATCACCAGTACCAGCAACCATTCGATCATTACCTAGTCCACCGAATAGAAGATCGTATCCCGTTCCTCCAATTAGAGTATCATTGCCGTTTTCTCCAGCGAGTTGATCGTTATCTTCTCCTCCTATCAAACTATCGTTACCATTACCACCAAACAAAGCATCATAGCCTTTGCGACCGTCCAAAGTATCGTTACCGTCATTACCGTATAGTAGATCGTCACCTGAAGTTCCAATCAAACTATCATTAAAGCTATCTTGTACTGAATTAAAATTAGATAAACTGAAATTATTCATCTGAACCTAAGAAATCAACAACTACATTAAACAAATCTGTGGGAATACAGAAAGGATTATTCAATAAGTAGTTAAAAGTTAAAGCTTTTTTTTCCTTAACTTTTAACCGCTTTTTTTGAGCAAGCAACTTGACTATATTAACGGCTAGAGTCTAATTAAATTAGTAAGTTGGTTGAATTGCTTCTAGTACATCTATAAGATTTAGACCCGTACTTAAATTAGCAAAGACCTGCCCCTCAAAAGATAAATTTCCTGTAGATGCACTATAGTTGAATTGATTAAGAGAATCGGCTAGTCCACGAGCAAAAAATTTAATTCGATCTCCTTCAGAAAACGAAAAATCTCTGATCTGATCAACGCCAGCATTTTGAGATAGAAAAAAGTAGAAGACATCGGCTCCACCACCACCAATTAAAGTATCATTTCCACTACCACCATTAAGGGTATCACTGCCACTACCACCAATTAAATAGTCTTTATCAGTACCGCCTGTTAAATAGTCATTGCCCGTTCCACCGATTAAAGTATCATTTCCTATATCGCCGACTAAAACATCACTTCCACCACCACCATTCAAGGAATCATTACCAGTTCCACCATTGATAAAATTATTAAATTGGCTTCCATAAACTGTATCATTACCGCCTAAAGCATAATAGCCAACATCGCCATTTAGCTGCATAAAATCAGCTTGTCCAGTTCCGATTAATCTAATATCAATTGGTTCCATTTTAGCTTCTCCTTTTTAATTTTTAATGACTATTTTTAACTTAATACTATCAAAGGAAAAGAAAAATAAAAATCTCTCCTTTTCGTTTCTTAAAAATATAGAAACGTAGAAGACTTATTATGTAAAGGTTCTTCAATAGTGTCGTTTCTGAAAAAATTTTATATTTTCCAAGTAGACATTATTTTTTGTTGTTTAAGATAGTTAAACAGCTTTTGGATTGATTCTTCAGATATACGCCCTCTAAAAATTTCTCTTAACTCCTCTTCATCATAAAACCAAGTTTTACTAATTCCTGATAAGTTAGATAAATTAGCAATAGTAATACTTTTCTTACGTTGAACTAAAACTTTTAAAGCATTTTCAACTTCAGCTAATGTTTTTAATCTTTTATTAATTGCATTAACCCGACAACACATTTCTTTTGATTGTGTTTTTCTTCTCATAAAAATTTTAAAACGTCTACAAGCTTAAAAATTACTCTAACAAACAAAATTGATTTTAAATATATTGTATTTTAAAAGTAATAAATAAGCACAATTAAATTTTAAATTTAATTAATAAAACTGCAATAATTAAAAATACTTAAAAATCATATATAAAATAAAACAAATGTACTTATTGATGATCTAAGCTATCTCAATTTCCTCATATAGTAGTAGGCATTAAAAGCTTAAAACGTTTGCAGTTCAAACGTTTTAAGCTTCAGAGCAAAATTTAAAAATTCCACAATTTGTGGAAAATGCTATTCTTCTTCTATTCCAACAGCAAGACAATAGCAATACGATGATCGCTCTAGAGGAATTAGCCAATGAATTTATTGATCGCCCAGAATTTGTTAAACGAAGTAAAGAAGTTTACAATTCACTTCTTAAACCATTACGAGAATAATTTGGTTCAATTCCTATTATAAACATTCAAAAAACTGCAATCGTTTAACATTTTAAAAAAATCAACGAGCTAAGTTACACAACTCAAAACAATTATAGAACAGCAATAATCGCTTTATTTAACTATGCTTTAGACGAAGATTACATTACAGTTAATTCACTAAATAGGACATGAACGCATTGAAACAACACTAATTTACCAAAAGATCACTTCAGCTAAGGCAGAAATAGTAGCAAAAGAAGCACTGAAAAAATTGAAACACATCAAGATTTAGGTTTGATGAATTCTATTTCACGCAAGCATAATCGAAAAGTTCAGAATTGGGAGCAGCAAAGATACTATGATCTGAACTAGAAGCAGGACGAGCATAATAAGCCGTATTGCGAATCGCTTGTAAATCAGCTTCATCACGAATCGATGCTTTTTGAAATTGAGTAAGCTGATCTAGTAATTGCTCCGGTGTAACCATAGGATCGATAGAAGCTGACGATCGCTCATCTTTTCCAAGCTCACAGTAAAACTGAGCCGCACATCGCATTACAGCATTGGCGATCTCTACAGGAGTACAACCTTTATAACCTTGCAAAATTTTATACCAGACATCCTCGTTCCAGGGATCTCCATGTTGAAACTGAGTTGAAAAATATTTACGAAGATGCAGTTGAAAGACATGATATAAAGCTCCTAGATGTGGAAGATCGACAAACCAGATCCCCCCATCATCAAAACGACGCTTGATTTCAGAAGGAAGAAGTTGGATACGATTAACCGTTGCAATCATAAAAACGTGCGAAGTGCGCTCTTGCATCCAAGTTAGTAATCTCTGAGAGAGTCGCCGCGACGATCCACCTGATTCCCAACCTGTAAATCCTTTATCGAAATCATCAGCCAGTAACACACAACGATCAAGAGTATCGGCGACTTCTAAGATCCGCGCTAGAGTATAGTCAGGATTATCAGATCCTAAAACATTACCCCAACTTAAGCCCAATAGAGGATATCCTAGAGCCTTAGCCGCCAACTTTGCACTCAAAGATTTACCCGTTCCAGGCGGGCCTAATAAAATCATTCCTTTGGGGGGACGTAAACCATAGCGAACTGCACCAGGTTCATTCAATTTAGCGACTCTATTTGTTAAAAATTCCTGCAACAGATCCAAACCACCCGCTTCTAAAACATCAGGGTCGCTGATAAATTCTAACCCTAACTGGCGTAATGAACGCAATTTATAAGAAAGCATTAAACGAATTAAATCAGGAAAATCTGGAGCTAACGCTCCATTTGTATTCAAAGCAAGCTGAATTTCTCCCCTTGGCAATCCACAACAAATATTAACTAAACGCTGCTGATTAATTTCATCGGCTAAACCCATTCGGGCTTTAGCCAGATAAGACATCACCAAAGACTTAACTTGGCTAACATCGGGCAAACTCAACTCTAGAATCGGAATTTCAGCACTGATGCGTTGACTAAAAGAAAAATAACTCGATAAAAGAATGATAAAAACATGATCTTGCAAAGATATTAAATCAAGTAAATTTTGTAAAACAGCCTCACGATAGCCTTGCTCAACTGGATCTAAATCTTTAAAATTAGCAAAATCATCAATTAAATATAAGCCATTTGAAAATTGCTCTCTAGAAGCAGGGTCGAAAACTTGTCCTGTTGGAACAAAGCGATAAAAAGATTCTTCACAATACAACTGCTGAATATGCTTATAACCTTTATTGTAATAGTAACAGGAAGTTTGAAAAAGTTGAGCTTGTTGCCAGAAAGAGCGAAACACAAAAGATCGATCCACATTTAAACAAGATAATCCAATAATTTTGATCCCCTGTTTAGTTAAGGATCTCCACTGTTGTAAAAGCCTCTCCATAAATGAAATTAAATATAAATTGATTTAAGAATAAAAAGAATAAAGAAGAAAAACATCCCCCAATTAGGGGATAACCTAAAACGTAACGATAACCCCTTTAAAGGGGTTTCGCTCTATCGAGCGTTTGAAATTGAAAATTTATTTTTAAAGTACATTCATCATGGATGCTAAACAAACCGCCGTTGCTTTTAAAGAATTTCTGAACAAGAAATACGGAATTGCCCTAACATCAAAAGAACGACAAGAATTTGAAGCAGTCTACTATCAAGCCAGAAACGATTTAGGAAGACTGGTAGCGGCTGGACTTAAAGCAGCACGCCGAGACACCAGTGATCATTGGAAAACTTGGAATCAAGTCTTTGAGGGAACTTTCGGCTCAATCGAACAACCCAAAGTAAATGCACAATTTCTAGCTGAATTAACCAGTGAACTTGTTGCCACGATCAATTCAGAAGATCCAATACATCACATGATGCAATTGAATTATGAAGATCTAAAAATCAGAAATCTTCAATCAACCTTTCAAGCATCAAAGAGAAACGATCCTGGTGCAAGTTTTAGCTTAGAAGAATCTCTAATTGACATAGTACCAGTACCCCAGACCCAAACCTCACAAGTAACAGCCGAAGATTTAGCAGCTAGTCTAATCGCGGCTTAATCTCAATACCCCTACTGCTTACCCCTGTAGGGGTATTTTATTTCCCTACCACCCACCCTTAAAAATGTTAAATTTACCAATCTCTAACACAACCAAACCCATAGAAGAATTAAGCCTCGATAACGCTAATGGAATCTATATTCCTGATGCTCTAGAACCATTGCAAGTCGAAAGAATTATTCAGTCTAGCCTTTTAGCTTTGACTCCACATATTGAAGGGCATCAAATCAAGCACTATGGGTGGTACGAAAATCATCCCTTAAATAGTCCCAGTCCACTTAAATTAAAAGCGAATCCAATTCCAATCTGGCTAGAATGCGTGGGAGGGCGACTAAACGAATGGATGAAAATTAATCAAATTGTTCTCCATTATTGCAAAGACTTGTCTAGTACAGACCATAAATCATTGCTATACCCGCTTCCTTGGGATTGGCACTTTGATAGTCGCACTAACTACGGCGAAAGAATTGCAATCATCGCCCTTTCCCCAACAAGGATTGAATGCAAGCGAAGCCAAACTTTCGACTGGACACTCAATACAGGCGAAGGACTAATCCTACAACATAAGTTTCGTTACCAGGGATTGCACCGAATTCTGGGTCATCACTTCATCGTTAGCCGACAAGTTAGGATAAGCGATCAAAACTGAATGGTATAGCCATAATTAACTACTTTGAGCCGACTGCATAGATAAAAACAAAACGGCACATTAAATTGTCACTGACCCACCGTTAAATGCTGTGCATTTTAACGGGAGCTTATTCTAGGCGCGTAAAGTGACCAGTTCACCTAAATTTTAGGTAAACGTTATCTAGTTCATGACACCTTTAAGTACGTGCCAGCTTAGAGCAACTGTCGTCTAATTTTAAACATCTCTAAACGGGTTAAGGAAGTGAGTTAGACCGAACAAGACTAGATAACTTAGAACGAGGCAAACATTACCCCTAACGGGAGATTATAATGTCAAATTTTGTTTTTGTTTTAGACACAACCAAAAAGCCACTAAATCCTGTTCACCCAGGACAGGCAAGACGGTTGTTAAAGCTTTCCTTAGCGGCTGTATTTAAACGCTTTCCATTCACCATTATTTTAAAAGAGGAAGTAACAGAAACACCGAAAAAGATTACTCTTAAATTAGACCCAGGTTCTAGATTTACAGGGATTGCTCTAGTTCAAGATAATCAAGTAATTTGGGGAGCCGAACTACAACATCGTGGTCAGCAAATTAAAGATAACTTAACTTCAAGACGGCAATTAAGGAGAGGAAGACGAGGACGAAAAACTCGTTATCGTAAAGCTCGATTTCTCAACCGTAAACGTCCTCCAGGTTGGTTAGCTCCAAGCCTTCAACATCGGGTTGATACTACTCTCACTTGGGTTAAAAGATTAATGAGGTATTGTCCAATTAATTCTTTAGCCGTTGAATTGGTTAAATTTGACTTACAAAAGCAGGAAAATCCAGAGATATCAGGAGTTGAATACCAGCATGGAACCCTTATGGGCTGCGAAATTCGAGAGTATTTATTGGCTAAGTTCAACCGAACTTGTAAATATTGTGGAGCAGTAGACCAACCTCTAGAAATTGACCATATTTACCCAAAATCAAAGGGTGGAAGCGACAGAATAAGTAATCTTACGCTAAGTTGCCATTTATGCAATCAGAAGAAGGGTACTCAAGATATTAAAGTATTTCTAACTGGAAAATCTGATTTAGTTAATCACATCCTCAAACAAGCAAAAACTCCACTAAAAGATGCGGCTGCGGTTAACTCTACTCGTTGGAAACTGTTTAATTCTCTTAAAGAATTAGGCTTGCCAATAGAAACAGGTAGCGGCGGATTGACTAAATTTAATCGTAAACGGCTAAACGTTCCTAAAACTCATTTTTCTGATGCGGCTTGTGTCGGTCAAGTCTCCGATAATCTGTCTTTTAAAACTTTACAACCTTTGCTAATCAAAGCAACAGGACACGGATGCAGGCAACGGTGTCGGACTGACAAGTTCGGTTTTCCTCAAAGCCATGCTCTAAAAGCGAAATTCTTTGAGGGATTTCAAACAGGAGATTTGGTATCAGCATCAATTCCATCAGGTAAATTTGTAGGACAATATGTAGGAAGGATCGCTATTAGATTCCGCCCTAGTTTTGTCCTGCAACTACCTAATCAAAAGTTTAATGTTCATCCAAAATACTTAACTCATATTCATCGAAATGACGGTTATAATTATGCTTTTAAATAAAGATTTGCTTCGCTCAGTTGATGTATACCTCTCCATTCCACTCACCGTTAAGCTTTGCTATAACGGGAGTCCCCAGGAGTTATAAAGATGGCTGCTCCTCAGTCAGCTTCTTCAGAATACCAAATCATGTGTTTATTATTTGGTATTCTCCCATTGCTTAAAAAAATTGTCATCAACCTTATCTCAAGAATTTAGAATAATCATAAATCAATAAAATGAATTACTCAAACCATATCACACAAAAATCCTTAGAAAAGATGACTCCTCAACATTGGCGTAAAGAAGTAAAAACCTTTCCCTGGAATGAATATCAAAGGTATATCCTAGAATGGATACAATCAAGTAATCGTCACGGCAGCATTGAAGCTGTTGCAGGATCGGGAAAAACCACATTGATTGAAGGAACAGTTGCAACCTTACCTAGTAAAAGTCGGATCAAAATTGTTGCTTTTAATGTTCATATTGTAGAACGACTAAAAACAAAAGGGAGAATCCCTATTTCAAGAGTTAGCGTCTCAACCTCTCACAGCCTAGCATTTTCTTTGTTGATAGCGATGATGAGAGGGCAAGCTAAATTAGATGAAAATAAACCAACACAAATTCTCAAACAGACCATCAGTAAATACCAGAGCCATCCCGAAAAATACTCTTTTGAAGACACTCCTTTAGGCAAATTAGAACTAAAACTCTTTCGGAACCTCATTAAAAAGATTGCTTCTTTCTGCCAAAAAACGCTAACCGATCCTGAAAATACTGAAGAATGTCAAAAACTTTGTTTACATTATAATTTGAATTATCAATTTCCAACTCAAAAATATGACTTTATACAACAAACCTTAATAGAGCAAAGAATTACCCAATGGGCTATTCGATGTGTAACTTATTACTTAAAAGTAAGTGAAAAAATAGCATCAGAAACAGGACAGCTTAGTTTTGACGACCTACATTGGTTATGCCATAAATGGCAATTGATTCCACCTAAATACGACTATTGTTTAGTCGATGAAGCCCAAGACTTAAATGCCTCGCAAATCGCCTTAATTAAATCTTTAGCTAATCAAGGTGCTAGACTTTTATTTTTTGGCGATCGCTTTCAGGCAATTATGGGTTTTCAAGGAAGTGATAGCAACTCCTGGATTAAAATTAGTCAAGAATTTAACACAGAAAATTTACCACTCAGCATTTGCCATCGCTGCGACCATTCAATTATCAAACTAGCCCGAAACCTTGTCCCCTATCTGCAAGGCGACCCCCTAAAAGAACAAGGATGCGTTAAATATATTGCACATCAAGGCGTACTCGATCAGATTCAAGATGGGGATTTAATCCTCAGTCGATTTAATGCTCCGTTAATTCGTTGGTGTCTAGCTGCCCTTCAAAAAAACTTATCGGCTAAAATCAGAGGCCGAAATATTGGGAAATATCTTATTGAAATTGCCAAACAATATCTCATGGATGAGTTAGATTGGCCAACTCAATGGCTGGATAACTTAAATTCTCATTACCAGAAACTAATTGAAACTGCCAATAAAAATGAAGATAGTTTACTTGCTGCTCAGTATGAAGATGAGCAGAAATGTTTATTATACTGTTACTCTGAATTTAAAAGTCCTGATTTTGATACGTTCTGTCAACAGCTACTAAACTTATTTGATGATGAAAACCGACCCTCACTTTTATTATCAACTATTCATCGAGCCAAAGGAGATGAAGCTAAAAGAGTTTTTCTTCTAAATCCAGAGGCTTTACCCTACTTTAATAAAAATAAAAAAACTTGGGAAGATGAGCAAGAAATCAATCTACTTTATGTTGCCCTTTCTAGAGCAATGAATGAACTTTATCTAGTTAATACTCCAAGAAATGCGAATCCTAAAGAACCAGGAGAAATCAAAGAACTAGATAAGTCAATTGAAGAAGTATTTACTTTAGATTTAATAGAACATTCTTCTAAAATTAGAAAACAATTACTCGATGAAATTGTACTTCAGTACGAGCAAGGAATAAAAGAAGCCCAAGATGAAAAGGAAAAAGAACAAATTCAGCAATTATATCTGATCAAATGCAGTCTTCTTGAAACTCAAATTCTTTAAATTACTGCTGTTAGTGTTTGTCGTTGAGAGGCTTTATCCGCTAAACTTTGCTCAATGGCATCCAACATCGCAATTTCAACTGAACTTAAATTAACACGAGAAGATTTACCGAGTTCATTTAAAAAAGCTTTAACACTCACATCTTGTTCCTCAAGTTTTAAAAAAAGCTGATAAAGACGATCGCAGTGTTTCTTGAATGATTTCTGATCAAGAACAATAACAGAATCTAAATCCTCGATTTTAGAAAGATACTGACCGCACCAAGTTTGCACCGTAACCGTAAAATTATTAATTGAGCAGACATAACCCCAACAATGTGTAAACTGTGAATGCTCAGAACGCTTGATCGAAACAATTGAACCCACTGGGAAAGGACAGGAAACCTGATTACGACTAATTAATTTCTGCTCCAAACGCTCTTTAAAAAGAGAAAAAGAAACTTCCCGAATCACCTTATTAGAAGGACGATCGGTTATTTCTAGTGCTTTATTCCAAATTTGCACTAAATTATCCTCTCTTTTGGCTAATTCACGACACTGTGCCTCATTTTTGGGTAACAGAGTTACTTTACTCTCTCTAAGCTTGGTCATCACATGATAAGCATCGATAAACTGATAAACCCGCGAACTTGATAATTTAAAAACGCGCTGGTAATAAGACGAAAATTGTGGATCAGGGAAATACAGTTTCTCGTCTCTAATAGTCGCCAGATTTTTACCGATCCTCTCAAAATTGGCAATTTCAACTTCAGGCACGACCAGTAGATCCACAGAAAGCTCCTGTTCGATTTGCTTTTTCCGCTTTTTCTGAATAGCCGTAAGCTTGCTCACATCGTGTTCATTCCATAATATATATATATATGTTATGGAAAAAAGAACGAAAAAACAAGTATTATAGAATAGAACATTTAACTTTAAGCAAATGACAAAACGTGGAACTCATATCAATTCACTAAAGAACCTACAGATGCGACACTCTGCTGAACCCAAAGCACTCCATAGTGTAACTGTCACACCAACAGCTTGGGAAGCTTTAAGAGAGATTGCCGCCGATCAAGGTGTAAGCATCTCAGGACTTTTAGAAAAGATCGGTTCCCGAAAAATTAAAATCACAGAAGAAAACTAAATAATAAGGGAGGAAACTATTTCCTCCTTTATACCTATACATTAAAAAGCTATTTGCCCAAACTCGCCTTTTTAAAGAAAATCATTATTTAATGATTTGGTGACAGTTTTTTAAGCAAAGTAACACATTACGCAATTATTTTTAGAAGACTTAAATACTTTAGGTCAGATAATCATGGAGAACTATGAACTAAATTACAAAATTTCATGGATTGTTAGCTTAACGGGAGAAAAAATCCGTAAATATACCATGTGCGATATATCACCTGTTAGCGTAATCTAGAATTAAGTCTGCAATTGTTCCCTAACTCTTAAATCTGTGTCTCAATCCCCCAATCTCGCTTTATTAGTCCGTGAAACTCGTTCAAGGATGGGCTTAACTCAAATCCAGTTTGCTCAACAGTTGGGAGTATCTTTTCAAACGGTCAATCGTTGGGAAAACGGGAAAACCCAACCTTTACCGATGGCTCTGAGGTTGATTGAACAACAGTTACAGCAGTTGGGAACTCAGGGAATAGATTTATTAGAGCAGTATTTTTCGCCATGATAGGAAGTTATTAAATGCCTCGCTCCAAAGCCGAAACCACGAAAACCAATAGTAGCAATGCAAGACTAGGATTTGAAGAGATATTATGGAAAGCGGCTGATGAACAACGAGGACATATGGATGCTGCCGAATACAAGCACGTTGTTCTGGGGTTAATTTTTCTCAAATACATCTCTGACGCTTTTGAAGAAATTTACGACAAACTCTCACTAGATGAATACGCAGACCCCGAAGATAGAGATGAGTATCTAGCAGAAAATATCTTCTGGGTTCCACTTGAGGCAAGATGGACTTATTTACAAAGTAATGCCAAAAAACCTGAAATCGGTAAATTAGTCGATGATGGGATGGCAGCGATTGAGAAAGAAAATCCTTCTTTAAAAGGTGTTTTACCCAAAGATTATGGTCGTCCAGACCTCGATAAAACTCTTCTGGGACGGTTAATCGACTTAATTGGTACGATTGGTTTAGGAACTGCTGCCAGTCGCTCTAAAGACATTCTAGGGAGAGTTTATGAGTATTTTTTAGGTCAATTTGCCAGTGCTGAAGGGAAAAAAGGTGGTCAGTTTTACACACCGACTTGCGTCGTCAAAGTATTAGTCGAGATGTTAGAACCCTACAAAGGGAGAATTTATGATCCTTGCTGTGGCAGTGGGGGAATGTTTGTTCAATCCGAAAAGTTCGTCGAAGCACATGGGGGAAGAATTGGCGATATTTCTATCTATGGGCAAGAATCAAACCCGACGACCTGGAAACTATGTAAGATGAACCTAGCGATTAGAGGAATCGATTGTAATCTGGGGTCAAATCCTGCCGATAGTTTCCGCCATGATTTACACAAAGACTTAAAAGCCGATTTTATTATTGCTAATCCTCCCTTTAATATGAGTGCATGGGGTGGCGACGGACTAGCTGAAGATAGTCGCTGGCAGTATGGAACACCACCTGCGGGAAATGCGAACTATGCTTGGATACAGCACATGATTAGTCATCTTAATCCCAATGGTTATGCAGGGTTTGTTCTAGCGAATGGTTCGATGAGTTCTAGCCAATCAGGAGAAGGAGAAATTAGAAAAGCGATAGTCGATGCGGATTTAGTGGATTGTATGGTGGCATTACCAGGACAGTTATTCTACAATACCCAGATTCCTGCTTGTCTGTGGTTTTTGACTAGAAATAAAAATAATGGTAAGTTTCGCAAGCGTACAGGAGAAACATTATTTATCGATGCGCGGAAGATGGGAGTGTTGATAGATAGGGTGCATCGAGAGTTAACCGAAGCAGAAATTACCCGTATTGCCGAAACCTATCATAATTGGCGCGGGTGTGGGAAGGGTGAATATGAAGATGTGGCAGGATTTTGTAAGAGTGCGACTTGGGATGAAATAAAAGGACATGGGTATGTATTGACTCCTGGGCGATATGTTGGGGCAGAAGCAACAGAAGATGATGACGAACCGTTTGAGGAAAAAATAGAACGGTTAACGAAGTTGTTAGGAGAACAGTTTAGCGAAAGTTCTAAACTAGAAGCAGAAATTAGAAAAAATCTAAGAGGATTGGGCTATGACATTTAAAGATTTATTGTTAGAAAAGCGAGAAGAAATCCTTCAGATAGCAGCCAAACATGGAGCCTATAATATACGAGTTTTTGGTTCGGTTGCTAGAGGAGAAGAAAATGAGGAGAGCGATATCGATTTTTTGATAGATTATGATTTGGACAAGATAACACCTTGGTTTCCAGTAGGATTAATTGAAGATTTAGAAAATTTACTGAATAAAAAAGTAGATGTAGTAACCGCAAAATCTTTACATTATTTTATCCGAGATAAAATTTTCAAAGAGGCAATTAATTTATGAAAGAAAATAGAATTTATTTAATACACATTAGAGACTGTATAGAGAGAATTAAACAGTATACAGTTGAGGGAAAAAACATTTTTTACGAAGACTTGAAAACTCAAGATGCTGTGATTAGAAATCTTGAAGTAATGAGTGAATCAGTCAGAAAACTTCCCTCCGAATGGAAAGAAGCGCATCCAGAAATTCTTTGGGAGAAAATAGTCGGCTTCAGAAATAGATTAGCTCATGAATATCTAAGTATTGATTTAGATATTGTTTGGGATGTAGTCGATAATTACTTATCCCAATTAGAAACAGCTATTGAACAAATTTCACAGGAGTTTTGGAATGGTTAAAGTTAAGAAATTAGCTAAGTTAGAAGATAAGATTCGTCGGATTTTGCAGAGGTTGAGGTATGAGTAATAATTTTTTAAAAGATTGGCAATTATTGCCTTTAGAAAAGTGTATGTCAGCAATAATTGATTATCGTGGAAAAACTCCTACTAAAACCACTTTCGGTATTCCCTTAATTACTGCAAAAATTGTTAAAAATGGTCGTATTCACGAAGTAGAAGAATATATCGCACAAGAGGATTATGAACTATGGATGCGTCGAGGAATGCCACAGTCAGGTGATGTGGTTATGACGACAGAAGCACCATTGGGAGAAATTGCACAGCTTAATGGTAAAAAAGTAGCACTTGCTCAAAGAATTATTACTCTGAGAGGAAAACCGACTCTTTTAGATAATACTTATTTAAAATTTCTAATGCAATCTGACTTTATCCAAAATCAACTTTATTCTAGAGCATCAGGGACAACAGTATTAGGCATTAAACAAAGTGAATTAAGACAAATCAATTTAATAATTCCTCCCCTTTCCGAACAAAAAGCGATCGCCCACATCCTCGGTACACTTGATGACAAAATCGAACTTAATCAACAGATGAATCAAACTCTAGAAGCGATGGCGAGGGCTATATTTAAGTCTTGGTTCGTGGATTTTGACCCCGTAAGAGCAAAGATGGAAGGGAGACAACCAGTAGGAATGGATGCTGCAACGGCTGAGTTATTCCCTGATAGTTTTGAGGAGTCAGCTTTAGGGTTAATTCCGAAGGGGTGGAAGATTGAGAAGCTCGGTAATTTAGCTAAAAATTTTTCTAAATCGTTTGATTTTCTAAAAAAAGATCAAGTTATTTTTATTAACACTGGAGATGTTTTATCTGGTAAGTTTTTACATAATAATCTAATTAGTAAAGAAGGTTTACCAGGGCAGGCGAAAAAATCTATAGATAAAAATGATATTTTATTTAATGAAATTCGTCCTGCCAATCAGAGATACGCATTTGTAGATTTTGATGCTAGAGATTATGTAGTGTCAACAAAATTTATGATCATTCGTGCTTTAGAAGACATAGAGCCAAGATTATTATATCGAATACTCATACTAAAAAATACATTAACAGAGTTTCAAATAGTTGCAGAGTCTAGATCAGGAACATTTCCTCAAATCACTTTTGAATCAATAAGTTATTTTCCAATTATTTTAACTCCTAAAGTAGTTCAAAAAGCTTTTTTAACAATGATTAAGTCATTTGAAAAACAGATATGGCAAAACGAAAATCAAAATTATGCACTGACCACCATTCGAGATACCCTACTACCGAAACTTATGTCAGGAGAGATACGGGTTAAGGAAGCTGAAAAATTACTGGAGGCTGTAGCATAAGAAGACAATAGAAAAACAGGAGATAATTAACAATGCCTAGACACTCCATACCTAAAATTGAATATTTGCGAGTTCAAAATTACCGAGCTTTAAATGACTTGGAGTTAAAAAATATTACTCCTCTAACAGTTTTTCTTGGCCCTAATGGTAGCGGAAAATCGACTATTTTTGATGTTTTTGCCTTTTTATCCGAGTGTTTTACAGTTGGATTGAGAAAAGCATGGGATAAACGAGGGAGATTTCGAGAACTCAGAACAAGAGGTGCAGATGGGCCAATTATTATAGAACTCAAATATCGTGAAAAAGCTGATTCTCCTCTTATTACTTATCATCTGTCTATTACAGAAGATTTAAAAGGGCCTTGTGTAGCTGAAGAATGGCTGCAATGGAGAAGAGGACAGCATGGAAAACCTTTTAAATTTCTTGATTTTAAAGAAGGTGAAGGACAAGCAATTACAGGGGATATGCCAGATGAAAAAGATAAAAGAGATTACGAAAAATTAGAATCACGGGAATTTATAGCGGTTAGCACTTTAGGGCAATTTGCTAAACATCCTCGTGTTAGTGCTTTACGTCGTTTTATCACAGGTTGGTATCTCTCCTATCTGACGGCTGATAATACTCGAAGTCTTCCCGAAGCAGGCGCACAGGAAAGATTATCGCCTACTGGTGATAACCTACCGAATGTTATCCAGTATTTGAAAGAACAACATCCCCCACTTTTACAAAAAATTCTTAATACTCTTTCGCGTCGTGTTCCTCGTTTAGAAAAAGTCGAGGCTTCAATTATGCAGGATGGGCGGCTTCTTTTACAAATAAAAGATGCTCCTTTTGAGCAACCTATTTTAGCTAAATTTGCTTCAGATGGCACTTTAAAAATGTTAGCCTATCTCACAGTATTATATGATCCAGATCCCCCTCAATTGGTAGGTATAGAAGAACCAGAAAATCATCTTCATCCTCGTTTATTACCCGAATTAGCCGAAGAATGTCTTGCTGCTTCCGCTAACACTCAGTTAATGGTAACCACTCATTCACCTTTTTTTGTTGATGCACTTAAGCCCGAACAAGTTTGGGTACTTTATCGAGATGAAAACGGTTTTACACAAGCTAGAAAAACCTCTGAAATGCGAGGTATACAAGATTTTATCAATCAGGGAGCATTATTAGGACAGTTATGGATGGAGGATTATTTTGATGTTGGCAATCCTCTAAAAAATTCTGGAATGCCTAAGAAAAATTAAGTTTTTTATTTAAGTGTAAAGGAGGTTGATTAAATTTGCATATCGAGTTTCTGGTTGAAGAATTCTCTACTCAAGAATTTTTACTTCAAATTTTACCTACCATATTGAAGACTGATATTACTTATGATATTCATGCTTTTAGAGGTAAATCAGATTTACTAAAAAAATTACCTGAACGATTGAAAGGATATAAAAATTGGATTCCCGATGATTATAGAATTATAGTTCTTGTAGATAAAGATGATGAAGATTGTCAAGACCTCAAAAGTAAGCTTGAGGGAATGGCGTTAGATACAGGTTTTATAACCAAGTCTACTGCTCAAACTCATCAACCCTATCAAATCTTGAATCGAATTGCTATTGAAGAATTAGAAGCTTGGTTTTTTGGTGACATTAATGCTATTGTCTCGGCGTATCCTGGAGTTTCTCCTAATTTGGGACAAAAAGAAAAATATCGAGACTCTGATGCAATTAGGGGTGGAACTTGGGAAAACTTAGAAAAGGTACTTCAAAGAGCAGGGCATCACAAAGGAGGTTTAGAAAAAGTGAGAGCAGCTAGAGAAATCTCTCAACATATGAATCTTCAAATGAACCGTTCTAGAAGTTTTCAAGTTTTTTACGCTGGTTTATTGGAAATAATTTCATGAACACTTTCACTGAAGACATCGTAGAACAAGCTACCATCTACTGGTTAACTGAACTCGGATACACCACTCATCATGCGACGGAAATTGAAACCGAAAGACAATCTTATAGCGATGTCATCCTCACCCAACGCTTAGAAAACGCTTTACAAACCATCAACCCCTCCATTCCCCCCTCAGCCATCGAAGACGCAATCAAAAAACTCACCCGAACTGAAAGCCCCAACCTCTACGACAATAACCGACGCTTTCACAAACTCCTGACCGATGGGATAGACGTAAACTATCAAAAAGACGATCGCAC
Source organism: Aphanothece hegewaldii CCALA 016 (assembly GCF_003007785.1). Classification (GTDB taxonomy): domain Bacteria; phylum Cyanobacteriota; class Cyanobacteriia; order Cyanobacteriales; family Microcystaceae; genus Chroococcus; species Chroococcus hegewaldii. The sequence continues at coordinate 17,521 of NZ_PXOH01000050.1, forward strand.
GATATACGATAAAGTCTGGTTAATCGACTTCCAAAACCCCAATAACAACGACTGGTTAGCCCTCAACCAATTTACTGTTATCGAAGGAAAACAGAACCGCCGCCCCGATGTCGTCATCTTCATCAATGGATTACCCATCGCCGTTATCGAACTGAAAAACCCCACCGATGAAAACGCTACCATTAGAGGCGCATTCAACCAGCTACAAACCTATAAAGCAGAAATTCCCTGTCTCTTCCCCACAAATGAAATCTTAGTTATCTCCGATGGAACCGAAGCTAGAGTCGGAACCCTAACCGCCGACTGGGAACGATTCGCCCCTTGGCGAACCATCGACGGTGAAACCATTGCCCCCAAAGGAACCGTCGAACTCGAAACCGTCATCAAAGGCATCTTTACAAAAAACATCCTCCTCGACTTACTGCGTTACTTCATCGTTTTTGAAGTAGACGGCGACATCATTACTAAAAAAATAGCAGGTTATCATCAATACCACGCCGTTAACAAAGCTGTAGCAGCCACAATAGAAGCCACTCAACCGAACGGTGATAGAAAAGTCGGCGTTGTTTGGCATACCCAGGGAAGCGGTAAAAGTCTCACAATGGCGTTTTATGCAGGAAAAATCGTTCAGCAAAGCGAAATGGAAAATCCAACTTTAGTTATCCTCACCGATAGGAACGACTTAGACGACCAACTGTTTAATACCTTTTCTTTAGCCCGTGACTTATTGCGCCAAATACCCACCCAAGCCGAAGATAGAGAAAATCTACAAGAATTACTCCAAGTTGCCTCTGGCGGTATCGTCTTTACGACTATTCAGAAATTCGCCCCCGATACAGGCATCGAATACCCCAAACTCTCAGACCGTAGAAACATCGTCCTGATAGCCGATGAAGCCCACCGCAGCCAATACGGACTCAAAGCCAAAATCACGACAAAAGATGAAGAAGCTCGTATTACTTACGGTTACGCTAAATACCTCCGTGATGCCATCCCTAACGCCTCCTTCATCGGATTTACAGGAACACCCATCGAAGCTACTGATATTAATACCCCTGCTGTATTTGGAGACTATATCGACATCTACGACATCCAAAGAGCAGTTGAAGACGAAGCTACCGTTAGAATTTACTATGAAGGCAGACTGGCTAAACTCGAACTCGAAGCCTCAGAAAAACCCAAGATTGACCCCAATTTTGAAGAAGTCACCGAAGACGAAGAGGAATTTACCAAAGAAAAACTGAAAAGCAAATGGGCAAGACTAGAAGCCCTCGTCGGTTCAGAAAAACGCATCCAACAAGTCGCCCTTGATATTGTTACCCACTTTGAAAACCGTTTAGCCAGCATCGACGGTAAAGCAATGATAGTCTGTATGAGTCGCCGTATTTGTGCCGACCTCTACAATGCTATTATTCAACTCAAACCCGAATGGCATCATGACGATGACGATAAAGGAACTCTTAAAGTCGTCATGACTGGTTCAGCCGCCGATGAAGCGAAAATGCGACCCCACATCAGAAGCAAGAGGGCCAGAAAAGACCTCGCCAAACGCTTTAAGAAACCCGAAGATGAGATGAAACTGGTGATAGTACGGGATATGTGGCTCACGGGTTTTGATGCCCCTTGCCTTCATACTCTCTACATCGATAAACCGATGCAGGGACACGGACTGATGCAAGCGATCGCCAGAGTAAACCGCGTCTTCAAAGACAAACCAGGGGGTCTAGTCGTAGACTATCTTGGTATTGCCGAACAACTCAAAGAAGCCCTCAAAGACTACACCGAAAGCGACAGAGGAGATACAGCAATTCCAACTGAAGAAGTTTTAGCCATCCTACAGGAAAAATACGAAATCGTTCAAGCCCTGTATCACGGTTTTGACTATCGGAAATTCTTTACAGGAACTCCCACCGAACGCCTCAATACTATCCCTGCTGCCCTTAACCATATCCTCGGACTCGAAAACGGCAAAGAACGCTACATCCAAGCCGTTACCGAACTTTCCCAAGCCTTCGCCCTCGTCAGCAGTACCGATGAAGCGATCGCTCTCCGAGATGAAGTCGGTTTCTTTCAAGGCATCAAAGCGGCAATGGTCAAACACACCACTACTAACGGTAGAAGCCCTAGTGATATTGATGCAGCCGTCCGCCAAATCGTCTCGAAAGCCGTTGCGAGTGAGGAAGTCATTGACATCTTCGCCGCAGCAGGATTGAAAAACCCCAACATCGCCATTCTCTCTGATGAATTTCTCGAAGAAGTTAGAGGTCTACCTCATAAAAATCTTGTTCTAGAAGTTTTACAGAAGCTCCTCAACGACGAGATTAAGACCCGTTCCCGCAAAAATCTTATTCAGTCTCGCTCGTTCCGTGAAATGCTGGAAAATACCATCATACGTTATCAGAACCGTTCTATCGAAACCGCCCAAGTCATCCATGAGTTAATCGAACTAGCCAAGACAATACGAGAAGCCCAAAAACGAGGAGAAGATTTAGGGCTAACCGAAGATGAAATTGCTTTTTACGATGCTTTAGAGGTTAATGATAGTGCTGTTCAGATTCTAGGCGATGAAACCCTTAAAGCCATCGCCCGTGATTTAGTCAAAGCCATCCGCAGTAATTTAACAATAGATTGGACGGTAAAGGAGACAGTTAGGGCTAAATTAAGAGTGACAGTGAAACGGCTGCTGAAAAAATACGGCTATCCTCCCGATAAACAGGAGAAAGCGACGATTACCGTTTTACAGCAAGCCGAATTGTTGTGTAAGAATTGGGTAACTTAAAACAGAGAAATTAAGCTCTAGGTGTAAACATAAAATTCGGTTGAACAATTTACTAAGTTATTTTTGATACAACACTTAGAGGAAGAAAAAATGAGAAAATTATATGAAATTCGGTTGAACAATTTTGTTAAATTGTATCAGATCGAGAGTGAACTGGAATCGTTGACAGGCTAATCATTAATTAACCTGAGTTCGGGATAAGCTAAACCCCTGATTCCCTCGTTGGCTGAATCCTTGATTCTTTCGTAGAATAGAGCGCAAAACCACCTTAACCCAAACTGGCGTTAATTACTAAAATAACAGGAAGACAAAGGGATAACACTCTTAACAATTGTTTAACCGAGTTTCATATTGTTCAACCGAATTTTATATTTACAACCATTAATAAATAATCCAGCCATCCCGTTGAACTTTTAGAAAGGGAAAAGGGCCTAAAAAATAAGGAGTTGCACCACACTTAACCTTAATCCTAAAATATAAGGCAGTTTGGGCCGTATCATCACTTTGAGAAGTATCCTCAAGAGAAACTTTAAATGCTTTCCCAAAGGGATGTCGTCCCGTAGGTTCCTTGCCACCATTGACCATCTTTAAACACCCACTTCCTCCATTAACTTTTTGATACTTACCACTGATCCACTGTTTTCCTTCAAACTCGCTCCGAATGGTGCGACCAGTCCCCTCAATATCATCTAATTCAAGATAGGCACAGTTTTCATTACAAGGAACTTGAAAACCCTGTTGATAACTTCCAGTAATGGTACGATATCGCTTTGCTTCTTCAGTTCCCCAAAGCGCATCAATCCGAGCAATACCAGCAATCTCAGGAACTAAAGCTGAAGGCATTTTAGAGAACGGAACTTTTTTTAAGCCAGGAATCTGGTCAAGCTTTTGAGTCTCCCACCCTTTATAATTTTCTAGAGGAACACTAGATGCACCCGTCATACCAAATCCGTAGTTATTAGCCATTGTATACAAAGAGGTTTTATCCAGCCTTGAAAACTTCTGGATCTGGCCACCAATGATAGTTAGTCAAAGCTTGAATTTGAGGTTGCATTTGTGCAAGAACATGACAGCGTTGAGCGAGAACCACTTCCAAAGCATCAAGAGTTTCAAAGCTCTTGTTGACCAAAGGCTCATCAGCCAAAGCCCAAAGTCTCTCGGCTGGTTGTAATTCGGGAGAGTAAGGAGGTAAAGGCTCAAAAAAGATGCCTAATGGTAACTCAACTTTCTCGCTCATATGCCATCCAGCGCGGTCAAGAACCAAAAGGATAATTTTGTCTTGTCCTGCTCCTACAGCTGCGGCAAAGGATTTT
>NZ_PXOH01000007.1 GCF_003007785.1 Aphanothece hegewaldii CCALA 016
GCAAAAAGTATACCACTCGAGAGTTTTAAACCAGTTGTTTTAAACTTAGAGAAACCAAAAACGGTTTGGGTAAAGACATTTACAGCTAAAATGTTGCGTCATGAAGGAGAAAGAACCTTTGCCATCGTCATGAATGCTAGTTCTTTTGAAAAGGCGACAGATATCGATTATTTGATTACAAATGTTGAGGCAATAAAAGTGACGCCTGAATGGATAGTAAGCATCTATTCACAAAGGAATTGGGTGGAGGTCTTTTATCGTGAAGCGAAAGGGTGGTTAGGGCTAAGAGAATATCAAGTGAGAGGGAAAAGAAGCTTGCTTCGTCATTTTATTTTAGTATTTTGTGCTTATACTTTCATCTTATGGCACAAGTTAACTGGGGGACTACGAAGGAGATGGGCTAACAAACCTTTGAATACATTTACTGAAGCTTTAGAGGCTTTTCGGACAGCGATGTCTTTTCGTTTCTTCGATTGGCTGACTCAAAATAGGGATGTCTTTGCTTCTTACAAAGCAAGTTTAGGGTTTATTTGGGCTTGATTTGTGTTTAAGTCCCACTAATACTTTTTTAGCAACCATAAATTTATATTTTTGTCAAGTTAATTTTATTTTATTTTACTAACTTTAATTCTACTGTTTTGAGTCACCAGATGTGTCTAAAACCTTTCAAAATATACGATTTTTCAGATTCTTTGTTGAAAATAACGTCAAGAAATCCTGACAAAATTTTGATTAAATTTAGCTCCAGCATTTGTAATATAAATTACATTTGTATACGGCATACACAAGGTACTCTAGTTTAGTTATATTCTCCCCTATATATTTTTGGTCAATAACATTGATAAAAATCATGAAGGCGGAAAATAAAAACTCAACAAAAGTTTTAAGATCTTCTCTAATTTTTTAAAGTTAAGTTAAGCATGAAAAATATTAAGCGTTTAATCGCGATCGCAATATCAGTAGCCTTATTAGCGTCTTGTAGTTCCAATACAACAACCAGTAACGCTCCGTCTGCTAGTCCAAGTCCAACGACAGAAGCAACCGATACAGCATCAAAAGAATTAAAACCTGTGAAAGTGCAGTTATCTTTCTTGATGCAGAGTTTAGACGCGCCTCTAATTTTAGCCATCAACAAAGGCTATTTTAAAGAAGAAGGATTAGACGTAACTTATGAAAGAGGCTTTGGTAACGTTGATACAGTAAGTAAATTAGGTTCTGGGGCGTTTGATATCTCGTTTAGCGATATGTACAACACCCTCGATTTTAATTCCAAAAATCCCAATGATCAAATCATGGCGGTGGCAGTATATCAAAATAAAGCTCCATTTGCGATCGTTGCTTTAAAAGACAAGGGAATTAATAGTCTAAAAGATTTAACGGGTAAAAACTTAGGTGCGCCCGCAGGTGATGGGCCGAGAAAACTGTTTCCCTTATTAGCGCAAGAAGTAAATCTTGATCCTAATTCCGTTAAATGGACAACAATGGAACCGAAGTTAAGAGAAACCTTTTTATTACAAGGAAAAGTAGATGCAGTGAGTGCCTTTGCGCCTTCTGCTGTTCCTGCATTAATTAAAGCAGGTAAAAAACCCGATGATATCAATGTTTTTTATTACACGGATAATGGGCTAGATTTCTACGGCAATGGTATTTTAGTTAAAAAAGCATTTGCCGAAAAAAATCCCGAAATTGTTAAAGCTTTTGTAAGAGCTTATATTAGGGGATTTCAAGATATGATTAAAGATCCCACGGCTGCTTTAGATGCTGTACAAGCGGCAGATCCGAGTAAACTAATGGATCGAGAATCTGAAAAAATCCGCTTACAAACCGTTTTAGATAAAGGTTTTATTACACCCGAAGTTGAAACATTAGGAATTGGTGCAGTCGAGCCAAAACGTCTCCAAACCAGTATTGATCAAACCGTTCAAGGATTTGGTATCAAAACTAATCCTACTGTAGCCGATATCTATACCGATCAATATTTACCCCAAAGAGAACAAAGACAATTACCACCCGCATCGGAACGTAAACCTTTGCAATAAATCTGTTGTTTAAGACGTGAGAAATCTTACGTCTTTACCTTTTTTTGTTGATCTAAAGTTTGGTAAAAATTATGGTTAATCCTCTTTCTGAAATTTCTTCATCTAATACCACTCCAATTGATGAAACAACGCTTTTAGAGTTTGATCAAGTTGGTTTAGAATATCCCTTTGAAGGGAGTATGCGCCGCATTATCCAAGAAATTTCTTTATCAATTCGTGCTGGTGAATTTGTCTCTTTTGTCGGGCCTTCGGGTTGTGGTAAAACCTCTATTTTAAGAATGGTATCGGGTTTAAGTCCTGCACCGCTCGGAGAAATTCGCTATCGGGGACAAAAAATTACAAAACCGATGAAAAATATCGGTATTGCCTTCCAAAATCCCGTCATGTTACCTTGGCGAAATACCCTCGATAATGTTTTGTTACCGCTAGAAGTCGTACAGCCGTATAAACAAGATTTTGGACGTAGAAAAGCCGAATTTGTCAAGATGGCGCAAGATTTATTAACAACAGTGCGTTTACAGGATTTTCAAAAACAATATCCTTGGCAATTATCAGGAGGGATGCGTCAACGTTCTTCTTTATGTCGTGCGTTAATTCATCAACCTGAAATCTTACTTTTAGATGAACCTTTTGGGGCGTTAGATGCGTTTACCCGCGAGGAAATGTGGGTGATGTTACAAGCATTATGGATGAAAGCGAAATGTGTATCAATTTTGATTACTCATGACTTACGAGAAGCAGTATTTTTATCCGATACGGTTTATGTGATGAGTTCTCGTCCGAGTTCAATTATTTACAAGGTGAAAATTGATTTACCGCGTCCTAGAACGTTGGACATGGAATTATCTGATGATTTTAATCACTATTTCTCTAATATTCGCCGTCACATTCAACATTAAACCAGAAAAATGAACAAGTTTATTAAGTCGAAAACAGCTAGTTTTGTTTTACCTTTTCTAGCGACACTTCTTTTATTTGTAGTTTGGGAATTATTGGTCATTATTTTTAAGATTCCTGCTTTTAACCTTCCTTCACCAACGAATATGTTAGGGGCATTGTTTACCTATCGAGAACAGATTTTAATCAACTCATTTCGGACACTTTGGACAACCTTATTAGGATTCGTTTTAGCGGTCGGTGTCGGGGTCGCTTTAGGGTTTTTCATTGGTTATTCAAGACTTGCATATCTAACGCTTTATCCGTTATTGGTGGCATTTAATACGATTCCCAAAGCGGCGATCGTCCCTTTAATGGCGATTTGGTTCGGTGCTAATGCGATTCCTGCAACACTGACGGCTTTTTTACTGGCATTTTTTCCGATCGCGGTTAATACTGCATTAGGATTAGATACAGTAGAACCAGAAATGAAAGACGTTTTACATTCGATGGGTGCTTCCGAAATCGAAATCTTTCAGAAAGTCGGTTGGCCCCATACACTTCCCTATGTTTTTGCCTCTCTCAAAATTGCTGTCTCTTTGTGTTTTATTGGTGCCGTTATTTCCGAATCTGTCGCCTCAAATGCGGGTTTAGGTTATCTAATTGTACAAGCAACAGCTAACTTTGATATTCCCCTCGCTTTTGCTGCTTTATTGGTATTAGCCATCATGGGGGTTTTGCTTTACGGTTTCTTCGTATTCATCGAGAAAAAAGTGATTTACTGGGTACGTTAATTAGTAAGCATATATTTCCTGTATATAGTAGATGGGCAATGCTCATCTTTTTTTATTGAATGACAAAATCCGCAGATATCGGCAGCAAACGTTTAATCAGTCTATCACCTAAACAATGGCTACAATGGGTAACACAAATCCCAAATATACAACCGAGGGAAATTATATCATCTGACTTTCAGTGGATTAGCCGCGAAAGTGATGTTTTAATTCATGCTTACAGTCCTAATGATGGTGAGTTTTTGGTTCTTAATGAAATGCAACTCCACTATACTCCACAAATGCCTAGACGGATGTTTGCTTATGCAGGACTGGCTACCGAAAAATATCAACTTCCTGTCTATCCAGTGTTAGTCAATATTCTTCCTCCGAGTAAAAAAACCGTAGTCATGAGTAGCTATCAAACAACATTTAGAGGATTGAGGAGTATTCAAGACTATCATGTAATTAATCTCTGGGAAGTTGACGCAGAAATTGTGTTCCGAGAGTCTATTACTTCCCTGCTTCCGTTTGTTCCTATACTTAAAAACGGTGGACAAGCAACAACCGTCAGAACCGCATTACAACAACTGCGACGCGATGAGACACTGAACGAGTTAGAACCATTACTTGCATTTTTTGCTACCTTTGTGTTAAGTAGCGAATTAGTACGACAGATTATGAGGTGGGATATGGCAGTGTTAAGAGAATCACCCTGGTATAACGAGATTTTAGAAGAAGGTATAGAAATCGGAATTCAACGAAGCATTCAACAGAACATTCGGCAAGAAGTTCTGTCTGGTATCGAACTAGGATTAGATCTCAAGTTTGGTGATGTAGGACTTCAACTAATGCCGGAAATTCGAGAAATTCAAGATGTAGAAACCTTAAAAAGAGTTCGGGAATCTTTGAGAACTGTTCAAACATTAGATGAACTCCGTCAGGTTTATCAAAATCCTTAGACGATGAGGTTTAAAGTATGGCTACTTACGAAACCGACTTTTATCAATAGACTGGAGAACAATCAGAATATTTAATATTGGGAAATGCTATAAGTATATGGATGAAGTTAAAAGAAAAAAATTGGAAGACAAAGGCTGGAAAGTTGGAACTGTTTTAGAATTATTAGATCCTACTCCAGAAGAAATAACACTTATTGAAATTAAACTTGCGCTCAGTCGTCATTTCAAACAACAGTGACAAAAATTAATGACTCAAACCTAACTAGCAGACAATATTACACTCAAGTCAACCGAGGATTGCTAAAGTAGAAAATGGTGATGTTTCGGTTTCTATTGAATTAATGATTCGAGCGATGTTAGCAACGGGCATAACGATTGAAGAAATTGGTCAAGTCATTGCTCAAGTAAAATAGAACGAATGACATAGAATATCAACAAAGAAATTTTTTAAATCCCCAATGACTACCGCTACTGTATTTTTGATAAATTGCTTCTTCCGTAATTTCCGTCAGCCCTCCACTATATAAAGCTTCATACCATTCAGCATAGGCAAGCATCATATTTGTTAGACTTGGCCAAACGACCTCCATTTTTGAAAGGTCATCATCTAAACAGTGATCGTAAGTCCTAACTAATGGTGAAGTCTCTTGTGGCTCGCTACTGCCCATTACCAATAATACTGAATCATCTCCATAAGCACAAATAGGTAATAAGCGAGGATTGAAGTCAATCATAAAACTACAATAAGCATCCATAGCCTTTTTTAGAGTCCAGAGTTTGTTTTCAGAACTAGGGAAATTAAAATAATTATAAATCGAATTCCAATCCTCTTTTTCTGAGGTACCGATAGGCAAACAACCATTGCCAATCTGATACAGGTCATAAATTTCTTTAGGAAGTTTGAAACGATAGGATTCGACAATTTTTTTAATTTGCTCTGAAGTTAAGCGGGGTTGATAGCCACTCAAATACTCATCTACTAATTTAGATTGTTCCTGCATAAGCTGCCCAGACCACACACTTTTGTAACTCGGATATGGATAATGCTCAGATAGCAAGTTCTCAAGTAGATTAATAAAATTATGCCTTTTTGCAATGACTGCTATTCGTTTAACTGCATCAACAATGACTGACATTTTGTTTATTTTGAAGTGATCCTTTTCTATTTGGGTTAAGATAATGTCTTGGGTTTAGACAAGCATTTCCGTTTTTACTGCTGCTACGAAAGATTATTCAGGTACGAACAAAATTAGACGAGTTATTTCTCCATCTTGCTCAGTCCGTACAGCCATTTCCTCAGACCATAGTTTATCACTATTGGTTAACGAATCTGTTCTAAATATCCATTTCGGTGCACCCGCATTAAAATCATCACCATCAAAAGGGTGATCTAGCCATTCAAGATTTTCACCTTCAACAACCCTTGCTGCGCCTAAAAACTCTCCTAATTCATTAAAGATTTCAATGAAATGACCGCTATTATCCCACCCATCACCTGCTATACCAGAAATACCTATGACGTATGTAATGCAATCTTTTACTGGAATTTTAAAAGCAAAAATATTACTAAGACTATGTTGAGAAAACCAAATATGTCGTTCAAAAGCCTCGCTCACCGTTTGAGGAACAGATGATTGAATTCTCTCGATTTCTATGGAATCAAAATCTGCTTCACAACCATATTCACCCCAGTTGCCAGTAGTTAGTAACTCAACTCGACCAATTCTTCTATCAGGTCTGAAATCTCCGAAACCGTCTATTACATACGCTGCGTTCTCAATTTCACTCTTATAAAATTGTCGAACAATTTCTTTTCGATCGCTCATAGCTATTAGTTATATAATCCACAATTATCTAGTAGTTTAGCGTCGAACATCTCACGATAACTTCCGCAAAAACACTTAACAACATGAGCAGCATAACTGTTCGCGATACTAAAACCTTCTTTATAATCAAAATATAATCATGTAGTTAATCTGTAAAAAGTAGATGCAAAATTTTTTTTTTCAGCAGTCTATTACTTTCATACTTCTGTTTGTTCAAAATGTTGAAGAAGCAGGTGATATTTATCAGAACAACTAGGACGAATCCTTGAAGCTAAAATAGTTGTAAATACTCTTAAAACACGTTTGGAGAATTAGCCATGAGTATAAAAACCTTAAATGAAACAGAATTAAATGAAATTTTAAAGATTGCTCAAAATGGAGAAGCAAAACTTAAGGAAATGAGCGATCGTGCTACAATGATGGCTGAAAAATGGAGAGTTAAAACTATTAATTATAAAAAAGATACAGTTTAGCTAAAAACTTCCGATGATTTACCGTGATAGCTAAATGTGTATAATTCAGACAAAGCAAAAAATCTTTAGTGACAATCCTAGTTAAAAAAAGATTTAGAGCCGATTAGCCTATTAATTTGTTCAGAACGAATTAAGGTAATGTGAGAACTATTCGACATTTCTAGTAATACTCTAATTACATTCTAGACAGCTAATAATTATGCTACATTACCTTACGGATTATACTCGCTCCAATACAGAAGCTGAAATCCAATCCAATCACCAGTTTTAGTCTGACCAAGATAATATTCATATCCAGAATTCCATAAACTGATAGCGTAACGTCTACAATTTTTTAATTCTTTTTCCATGATTTCCTCAACTTTATATACCTCTTCTTCATCAAACTTAGTAATTTCTGAAATTGACCTATCAATAGTCAGTAAGCCACTAGCCTGTAGTCCTAACTTAATAGCTTTTATTTTATTATCTGAGGTTGTACAAATGAGTTGATGTTTGTAAATAGAGCCATTGTCATCATAATAGTAACCATAAATATTAATCGGGTCTAGACAAGTAAGAATTTTGTTGACATTATCAAATAATTGTAGTGTATTTGAATTCTCTAATTTACAAAAATTTAATGTTTTAATGTTAACTTGCAATAAACGACTATCCTGCAAGCGATTTTCATCGGGAACAGTGGGCATTATGCAGAACCAATCTAGGTCTAAAGACTGTCCTAAGATCATGTAAACCCTAAAATCATATTCGCTCGACAAAGATTTAGAAAAAACATGAACTTCAATATTTTGAAAATTCTGTTTAACGTAATAGCCTAAAGCTTGATAAATCTTTGCACGCTTTTTGATTACATCAACAGGTACTCCATATTTGTGTTTTTTCCAATGTGGATCGTACTGATATTCGTCGTGAGTATTTACTGTTCCTCTAGATTCAATATTTCGCCAATTTTGAATTGCTTTGTCGATCCATTGTTCTATCTTCTGAACAGTAGAAAAAACAAAACCCTCGCTTACAAGAAACTTCCAAATATTAAACTTTCCTTGTTGTTCGCTGTCCCAAAACATTTGGACATCAGGAAGAGCAGCGTTATATTTTCCTAATACTTTAAAGATTCTCTCCGTTTCGGGATTCATTTTTAAACCTCATTAGATTCCTTTTTACTACTAGATGATACATTGTACTTTATTATTTTGATACATTATCGTACAAAAATGTAGTGATGATTTGCCATATTATATAGCAACTACGACGTGATGAGATATTGAACGATTTAGAACCATTACTTACATTTTTTGCTACCTTTGTATTAAATGGTGAATTAGTACGACAGATCATGAGGTGGAATATGGTAGTATTACGAGAATCACCCTAATATAACGAGATTATGGAAGAAGGTACAAAAATTGGAATTTAAAGAGGTAAAGCATGACTACTTACAAAACCGACTTTTATCAATGGAGTAGAGAACAATCAGAATATTTAAGATTAGGAAAATATGACTGTGTAGATTGGGAAAATTTAATCGAAGAAATAGAATACATGGGAAAAAGCCAAAAACGAGCTTTGGTAAGTTATTTAGAACGTCTTCTAGATCATTTGCTTAAACTATATTACTGGGAGTTTGAACGCGAAAGATGTTCAAAACATTGGCGCAAGGAAGTAGCTAACTTTCGTCTACAGATCAAAAAAATACTTAGAGATAATCCTAGTTTAAAAAAAGAGTTAGAGCCGATTTGGTTAGAAATTCATCCCGAACGAATAAAAGTGATGCGAGAATTATTCGACATTCCTAGTAATGTTCTAATTAGTTTAGACGATGCGCTTACAGATGATTGGTTTCCAAATGATACAGTTTAACTAAAAACTTCCCATGCTTTACCATGATAGCTAAATGTGTATAATTCAGGATGTATGATCTCGGCTAATATTTCTAAGGAATCGACTAAACGAGGGCCAGGACGATTAAAATAGGCATTACCATCAGTGAGATAAACTTGATTTTGTTGAACGGCTTTTAAATTCTTCCATTCTGAATGATTTTTTAAAACTTGTGCTTCTTGATGGGATCTTGCTAAATCAAAACCACAGGGCATAATAATAATTACGTCTGGATTAGCGTTTACTAATTCTTCCCAAGTAATATAAGGTGAATGTTGTCCCGATGAGCCTAAAACTGCTTTACCTCCAGCCATTTCGATTAATTCGGGTATCCAATTTCCAGCACCCATTAATGGTTCAATCCATTCTAAAGCTATAACATTTAGCTGATCATTTTTTGTTTTAGAGGTAATAAATTCTATTCTTTTGTCTAATTCTTGTAAAGTTTTTTGATAGGGTACATTTAATGTTTGAGCCACTCGTTTAATATCATCCCAAACTTCTTGTAATAAATTTGGTTGTAATGAAATAATTTCGGGATGACTGGATACTAGAGAGTCTACTGCTTTTTTAACATCAGAAAAACTGACGGCACAGACATCACATTGATCTTGCGTAATAATATGAGTTGGTTGTAATTGTTCAATAATTTCTGTTTCAATTTGATAGATGCTCAGTGCAGATTGTAGTAGGGACTGAACATCTGTATCAATTTGAAAGCTCGATCGCTGTGTGTTAAGTTTGGCAGAAGTGCAAACGGGTAAGCGTTGTACTTCTTTTGGATAGTCGCATTCATGGGAACACCCGACTAAATGCTTAGTTAGTCCTAAAGCGTGAATAATTTCCGTTGCACTGGGTAAAAGGGTGATGATTCTATGAGTCATCTAGGCTGTCTCTAGCACGTCAAATATTTGATCTAACTGCTGAAGATTCACCATTCCATATTGCCACAGAATCATCGGTAATTGATTTGGGGCTTGTTGAATTTGTCGCAAAGCAAAGCCTATCTGTTCCGAGGATAGTCCTAAGTCTTGCTGTAAAAATAAAATCAAGGTTTCGCTCATCTTAAATAACGTCCATTTACATAATTAGAGGTTTTGTGATCACGGATAGGTACAGGAATGGGTAGAAATGCAATTTGTTCTTTTAAGTAGTATTTTTGTACGCCTAAAACAATCCCTACTAATGCCACTACGAATGTATATATTAAAAGCATTTTGCTTATCCTCCCAGTTTTTGTAAACTTATGTAAAGAATTTTAATATTTATGGAACAAGTTTGCAACCATCTTGAGGATGATACTTGAGTCATTCGTTCATATCACCATAAACAGGAATCGTGAAAAACTAGGATAGAACAACGGTTTATGAAAAAACCCTAGCCCGAAAGCTAGGGAGAAAAAGACGCTAAAATCTTAAAGCTTGATGTAACTTTCTTAAGGTCTGCTATTCGGTCCATTACCGATGACCGCGACTTTGTGCCGATAAATTAATTCAGCACCAAACCAACCTGTAACCCCTAAAATAGTGCCAACAACTAAGGAGATGAGTAACCCGACTGGTACAATTGCACCTGCTTGATTGTTCCATCTTAAGACTAAATTGATTAAAGAAAGCACGATCGCCGCAATATTGCCGATGAGATGTATCCATCCTGCGCTATGTTGTCTGACACGCTCAATTCTTAAGAAATCGGCTAATCCTGTGGCTGCTGCGACTAAACTTGTGGCTACACCCGCTAAAATCAACCAAAATGAGCCTCTAGCCCAAAAAAGGTCGCCTGTTAGCCAGTATGCTAAATCAGTCACCAAAGCACCCGTTAAAAATGCGATCGGGAATGTAACAATTAACGGATGAAGGGGATGTTTTGCGATCGCTACTGTACTGGGTACACCACTATCGAGAAACTCTCTTTCATCACTTTCAACAATAGGGGGAATATTTGGTGTTGGTGTTTGTGTCATAATTTTGTATCTAAGATTTTTATAATTCCTACATCATGGCTTAATAAACAAGTTCTTTCGTCTTTTTAGCTCATTGAAAAAAGCACATGAAACAACTACTTAAATTTGGCGTTCATTGCCTTAGAAGTTAATCTAGCAATAACTATCTAAAATAAAAAACATCCTTTTTAAGTATTTAGACAATTTAAAAATCTATCGAAAGACTTAAAAAAAAATATCTTTAGACAGATACAATATTGAACAATATGTTATGTCATATTATCTCAAACTTAAAAGGGTGTTCGAGATTGTAAATGTAAGATTTGATGTGTTTGTGGAGGACACGAGTGCGGAACCTGTGTCCGCACATCAAAGTGTCCGTGATGTTCAAATCTTAATTCTTTTGCGTGTAAATATAAACGGCTAGATGTAGTAGAATTTCCATAAAGTCGATCGCCTAAAATTGGAAATCCTAACCCTTTTGGATCAGCAGCGTGTACTCGCAATTGATGAGTGCGTCCAGTCAAAGGATAAAATTCAATACGGGTATAATTTCCCTCTCTTGCAATCACTTTAAACTGAGTTATGCTGGTCTTACCCCGTTCTTTGTCTACAATTTGATACGGACGATTTTCAGGATTTCCCCACAACGCTAACTCGATAATTCCTTCATTTTCTGCTACTAAACCATCGATTAACGCTTCATAAACTTTCTCTACACTTCTTTTTTCAAACTGTTTACTTAAGTGACGATAAATCGATAAATTATGAGCAAATAATAAAATACCAGATGTGTCTAAATCTAAACGATGTACCGCCATCAATTCAGGAAAACGCTGACGTAAACGATTTAATACACAATCTTGATTATCTCGATAACGTCCTGGAACAGATAATAATCCCGAAGGTTTATCAACAGCAATTAACCATTCATCTTCATAAATAATCGATAATTCTAAAGAAGGTCTTTCTATTTTTATATCGAGTTGCGGTAAACCCGATAGTAAAAATTTCATCAATGGTTGACAGCGTTCAGCACAAACACCGTAAAATTTACCTTGTATTTTATCTTGTTTCGATTCGCCCCACCAAAATTCGGTCATTGCTAGAGGTTTAAAACCCTGTGTTGCTGCATAGTGTAGCAGTTTTGGGGCGCAACAGTCCCCAGTTCCTGTGGGTAAAAAACCATCATTCATTAGTTGTGCTAAAGTTCTTGACTGTCCTAAAAAATTAGTTAGAGAATAAGCTGAATACATCTGGGTTTGCAGTCTACGAGAGAGTATTTTACGCTGTTGTTTGAGTTCTCGGATGCGTGTATCTGCTTGTGTGATGATTTCTTGGTCATGTTTTAAAGCTTCATCTCGTTCTCGTTTAAGTCGTTTTCGTTCTATTCCGTCTAACTGACTTTGTTGATCCAATATTGTAGAATCAGCAAGATGATTTAAACGCTGTTGAATTCGTTCTTGTTTTCGTTGTTGATGAGCTTGTGTTAAATTATGTAAACGTGTTTCATATTCTTGGTTTAGTGTTTCATATTGCTGACGTTGGGGAAGACTTTGTAAAGTGAGCAGTTCTTGTTTAATTTCGTCTAAAATGCTTAGTGTGCGTAATTCTTCAATTGCGACTTGCTCACGACCTGGAATGGGTGGCACCCAACCTTCGACTATTGCATGACCATTGAGTAAACCTGAGAAAGCTTTGAGTACTTTTTCTTCTCCAAATGGTGTTTTAACCAAAAGTACGCCATACATTTTCCCTTCACGGGAATAACGTTCATCTGCGGCGAGTTCTTCCATTAAACGAAAGGCGATCTCTTGTATGAACATAAAACTAGATAATCTGAGGCCGCCTAAAACCAAAAATTGAGAAACTACTGTTCAAAGCATAAATTTTAGGTTGAATTCATGCTTTGAAGGTTAACGACTAGCGAAACATACTACTTACGGAACTATCTTCATGTATCCGCCAAATAGCTTCACCCAAAATATTTGCAACTGATAAGATCGTAAGCTGATCGAACCGTTGTTCACTAGCTAAAGGAATTGTATTAGTAACCATTACTTCTTCTATAATACCGCTCGATAACCGAGAGATAGCTGGGCCACTAAAAACCGCATGAGTCGCACAAGCATAAACTTGTCGAGCGCCTTTTTCTTTTAGTAATTTAGCTCCTTCGAGAATGGTTCCGGCTGTATCAATCATGTCATCGACTAAAACTGCGGTTTTTCCTTGTACATCACCAATGACATTCATGACTTCAGCTACATTGTGGCTTTGTCGTCGTTTGTCAATGATGGCTAACGGTGCTTCATTGAGTTTTTTAGCAAATGCTCTAGCTCTGGCTACACCTCCAACATCTGGCGAAACAACCACTAAATCTTCTAACTTTTTGCTATTGATGTAATCGATTAGAACAGGAGTACCATAAACATGATCACAAGGAATATCAAAATAACCTTGAATTTGGGCTGAGTGTAAATCCATTGCTAAGACTCGACTCGCTCCTGCTTCGGTGATCAAGTTTGCCATTAGTTTAGCAGCGATCGATTCTCGTCCGGCGGTTTTGCGATCGGCCCTTGCGTAGCCATAATAGGGAATAACGGCGGTTATTTGTCGTGCCGAAGCCCTACGACAAGCATCAACCATAATCAGCAATTCCATCAAGTTATCATTAACGGGTTTGCAACAGGGTTGAATCAGATAAACATCACACCCTCTAATCGACTCTTGAATTTGGATGTATAATTCGCCGTCAGCAAAGTGCTTACGAATCATTGGACCGACATCCATTCCTAAATAACGGGCAATTTCTTGGGCAAGAGGAACGTTTGCAGATCCAGAAAATAGACGCAAACGATGATTATCCGATAGGGGTTGAACCATCGGTTGAAGTGTTAAAGTAGCAGAATAGCTCACAGCAGACTATTTACCCTCAACTTACGGCAGTTTTTTCTATCATCTCAGGTTTTAGACGATTCTGGAATGATTGATCTCGATCTAAATCATAACTAATTAATTTTTCATTTGGTGTAACATATGTTCAACTTTTTTAACTGGTTTTTTACTTTTGAGTGTGATTTGAATCACACCGTTAATACTATTGATCTGGCGAGTTCTTTCACTCCTTCTAAAAAAATGTTGTAATTATCCTAAAAAAGATCTAGATTTTTATGAGCGCTTTATTGATTACTGGAACTGATACTAATGTAGGTAAAACCGTATTTACCTCGTCTTTTATCGCTTATTGGTTGCATTATCATCCTAATCAATCAATTGGTTTAATGAAATTAATGCAAACTGGAATGGGCGATCACCAATTGTACGAAGATTTATTTAAGACTTATCAATCGATTGAAATTGTTACACCTTTAAAGTTTACGGCTCCTCTTGCCCCACCGATCGCAGCAATAAAAGAAGGAAAAATAGTCGATTTAAAGACGGTTTGGCAGGCGTTTTGTTCTTTGACCCAAAACAAAGATTTTGTCATTATCGAAGCTCTAGGAGGCTTAGGCTCACCCGTCACTGATGAATTAACGGTGGCGGATATCGCTTTTGAATGGCGATTAGATACAGTATTAGTGGTTCCTGTACAACTGGGTGCGATCGGTGCGGCGGTGGCTAATGTGGCTTTGGCTCGTCAAGCTAAAATTAATCTAAAAGGAATCATCCTCAATTGTGTTCATCCGACGACGGTAGAGGAAATCAATGATCTCACTCCAACTGATTTGATTCAATCTTTATGCCATGTACCAATTTTAGGGATTGTTCCTTATCTAAGTGAGCCTCACAATTTGGCTAAATTAACACAAATCGCTTCAAATTGTGATTTAGAGTTGTTGCTTTGCTCTCGTTAGACTCGATAAAGAATATATACTTATCAATGGCTGGTCTATTGTATAAGACAGATTAATAACTGTCTAGTATTTTTCCTAACCACATTAAGATTCCGTTACGATAAAATAAGTAAGCGAAAGATCGATAAGTAAATATAACTATTGTTCTTGGTCTATGTACATCATAGATTCAAAGCAAATTATAAAACTAATAGTTCAATAAACCTAACAATGATAACAACAACCCAAGAAGATCTATCCCTGGCGAAAGTCGTACAAGTGTACCAAGCCGATCAGCAAGTTAAATATTTACACCTACAAGCTGAAATCGAAGTCTTACTGCAACAGCTAAAAACAGTAGAACAGCAAAAGCATCAAGAAAAAGCTTTAGCCAAGGTTTAAGCGCAAACCTTAAAGAAAATGGGACAATGGTTCTATCATCAGCAAAAGAATCAAAAAAACCATGCAGTTGAAATTACAGCAAGCGTTTGCACACTCAAAAGCTCTTAAAGTCATTAGCGGCTTGAACCAGATCGATGTAGAGAAAGTGAGCGCCGTTTCATTAGCTGCCGAAAGAGGCGGAGCAACATTTGTCGATATTGCGGCTGATCCTAATTTAGTGGCTCATGTCCGTAAAATCATTAGCCTTCCGATCTGTGTCTCAGCCGTTGAACCAGAATTATTCCCCAAGGCGGTTGAAGCGGGAGCCGATCTCATCGAAATTGGGAACTTTGATAGTTTTTATGCTCAAGGGCGACGTTTTGAAGCTAAGGAAGTTTTAGCCTTAACTCATCAAACTCGTGCGCTGTTACCAGATATTACTCTTTCTGTCACAGTTCCTCATATTCTGCCTTTAGATGAACAAGTTGATCTCGCCGAAGCTTTAGTAAAAGCGGGGGCTGATCTGATTCAAACGGAAGGCGGTACCAGCAGTCAGCCGAAAAATGCAGGAACCCTCGGATTAATCGAAAAAGCAGCACCAACTCTAGCGGCGGCTTATAGTATTTCTCGTGCGGTTTCCGTGCCTGTTTTGTGTGCTTCTGGCTTATCGAGTGTCACGGTACCAATGGCGATCGCTTCTGGTGCATCAGGTGTTGGGGTTGGTTCTGCCATTAATCAACTTAATGATCCGATCGCAATGGTAGCATCGGTTCGGAGTTTAGTCGAAGCCTTAGAAAACAGTTCGGTTACTGTTCGAGGCTAATTAATCTAAATTAATGTTTTAAAGTGGGCTAAAAAAATCGCTCACTTTTATTTTTTTCAAGATTAAAATAAGGAAAAATTATCAGGATTTTTGGCAATTCCCAAATGTTTATAAGCGGCTTCTGTGGCAATTCTTCCCCTCAGTGTACGGTTTAAATAACCAATTTGTAACAAATATGGTTCGTAAACATCCTCGATCGTTCTGGCATCTTCTCCAGTGGCGGCGGCGATGGTTTCTATGCCCACAGGCCCACCTTTAAACTGTTGAATAATAGTGTTTAAAACGAGTCGATCGGTCCAATCTAAACCTTGATGATCGACGTTTAATTGTTCAAGAGCCTCAGCCGCTAAGTCTTGATTAATACACTTTTCGCCCTTGACTTGAACATAGTCTCTAACTCGTTTCAGTAAACGGTTAGCAATACGGGGTGTTCCCCTAGAACGCCGAGCAATTTCTTTAGCCCCGTCTTCGTCGATGATTGTATTAATAATCTTAGCAGTTCTTAATATAATTAGGGTCAGTTCTTCGGGTTCATAAAAGCGTAAACGTTGAATTAGTCCAAAGCGATCGCGTAATGGTGAGGTTAAAGTCCCTATTTTAGTGGTTGCGCCAATGAGAGTAAAGCGAGGAAGTGAAATACTCTGAATTCTTGCGGTTTGTCCTTTTCCAGCAGTAATATCTAAACGATAGTCCTCCATCGCCGGATAGAGTAATTCTTCAGTAACCCGATTAAGACGATGAATTTCATCAATAAATAGGATATCACCTGGTTTAAGATTGATTAATAGCCCTGTAATATCTCTAGGACGTTCTAGGGCTGGAGCCGCCGTAATTTTACAACTCACTCCCATTTCGGCTGCTAAAATAAGAGACATCGTGGTTTTTCCGAGTCCAGGCGGGCCATACAAGAGTAAGTGATCAAGGGCTTCTTTTCTGGCTTTCGCTGCTTGAATCGTAATTTTTAGACTGTTTTTCAGGTCTTGTTGTCCGATATAATCGTCTAGGGAAGTAGGACGAATCGAATCTTCAGCGCTTTGGGTTTCTTCAATAGCTGGCGTAGCGGATAGTAGGTTTGTGGCTAAAGGTTGGGGAGATTTAGGAGTAGAAGAATCTGATAAACGTTTAATCGCCATAGTACATTGAGGATACGACTCGTTTTTACTCTCAAAAGAGGTTTTTTTGTAAGTTTATGTTAGCCAAACGTATTTTACCGTGTCTGGATGTTAATAAAGGTCGAGTGGTTAAAGGGGTTAATTTTGTGGATCTCAAGGATGCTGGAGATCCTGTAGAATTGGCTCGACTTTATAACGAAGCTGGTGCAGATGAATTGGTCTTTCTCGATATTACCGCAAGCTATGAGGATCGAGATACGATTCTTGATGTTGTTTATCGTACTGCCGAACAAGTTTTTATTCCTTTGACGGTGGGCGGCGGCATTCAATCCTTAGAAAATATTAAAAATTTGTTACGAGCCGGGGCGGATAAAATCAGTATTAATTCGACGGCGGTTCGTCAGCCAGATTTTATTAATCGAGCAAGCGATCGCTTTGGAAAACAGTGTATTGTCGTCGCAATTGACGCGAGAAGGCGAAATAATTCCGATAATCCGGGATGGGATGTTTATGTAAAAGGCGGTCGAGAGAATACGGGAATTGATGCGATCGCTTGGGCGATTGAAGTCACCGAACGTGGGGCGGGAGAATTATTAATTACGAGTATGGATGCCGATGGAACCCAAGCCGGGTATGACTTAGAGTTAACGAGTCAGATCGCGCAACAGGTGGAAATTCCTGTGATTGCCTCTGGAGGGGCGGGTAATTGTGAACATATATATCAAGCTCTCACAGAAGGACGAGCAGAAGCCGCATTATTAGCATCTTTGTTACATTACGGTCAGTTAACGATTGAGCAGGTTAAATCCTATCTATACGAACACCATGTACCGATCCGACCTGTTGGGAAAACTTTATAAAATGTCAGGTGAGTACAAGATTTCTGTATTAGAATAGAAAAAAGTTTACACTTTTTAAAATATGTTGATACCTATTCTAATATTTGACGTTGCTTTGGTGGCGTGGTCACTCCATTTAATGCAAGAGGCGATCACTCAGCAAGAATTTTCTTTAATGTTGGCGGGAACTTTGGTCGCTTTATCCGCAGCAGCGATGTTAGTTGTCTATTTTCTGATGGGTCATTGTCTCACCTATTTGACTCAAATTCCTTATCATGGTTAATTAAGCTTGACAAAGTGTGATAAATTAATTTATAATAAGAAACGGGTTTAAAAGGGGATATAACTCAGTTGGTAGAGTATCACAATGGCATTGTGAGAGTCAGCGGTTCGAGTCCGCTTATCTCCATAAATTGAGAATAATAAGATTTAGAGGTTTATGTGACTTGAACGATAACTTTGCCGCAATGGCAGGCTTATGGTTCAGAATGGACGCTGCAAGATTATGGTTCAATAAAGAGGGAACGTCTTGCGTTACGAAAAGCTTCTCTCACTTTTTTATAGCGTAAAAATCCTGGTCGTGAAATTAATTTTGAGACTCGTGCTTCAGTCGGGTATTCTCCTTCTTGGTAGAGCTTGATAACTACTTGTTGAACTTCTTTGCAAGATTCCTCTAATTTTTGGCAAAATAAAGCTTTTTCATACTGAGCATATCTAACTGAGATTGCTTTACATAAATCGGGAAAATGACGGAAGATCGTTCGTCTGTCGAAATTTAAAGCTGTTGCTACATCAACCAGAGATGGAGGTGGAATCTCATCATCGTTCAAAATATCCTCTAAAGACTGCTTAACTTGTTCGACTGGGAACAATCTGCTTTTAGCCTTGTGATTGTTACTCTTGACCAGCAGAGAAACTACGCCTTTGTCACTCTCTATCTCATCAGCATTCAGAAAATCCCAAAGAGATATTTTCAAACAATAGCAAATTTTTAACAAAGCTTCTAAGGTTGGTTGATTCTTCCCCTGACACCACAACCAAAAAGTATTTTTAGGGATTTGTAATTGACGCGCTAGGACTGCTAGATTTCCTTGGGTTATCTTTCGGGCATAGATGATTAAGTTTTTAGCAATTATCTCCTTAGATGGGAAGATAGCTAATTTTGAAGATAAAGCTAACAATTCCCCAGTATTTACAGTCTTCCAAATTTCCCAATCAATATTTTTTAAGATAGATGATGACAAGTCATCATCAGTAGAACTTGTCTGTTCATTATTATGACTACCTAGCCAAGCCTCACATCTCGAACAGTGGCCGACCTGCGAACGTCCAGTTAGGAGAAAACTATTATGATGACAATACTGACATTCAGATACTAAAGGAATTTTATGGACAGGACAGATATTAATAACTGAAAGTGACCACAGTAAAGGCTCGTAAATGCTTTGCCCATCATCCAACCACTTTTTGTAACACAGAGGACACCAAGCACGCTTAGAGCGTAATAAATTTCTAGAAGTTAGGATGTCTGACCAGGGAAGTAAGGTTAAAAGGTGTAAATCATCCCGATAAGTTAAATGAGAAAGGATACGGACTAGATCTTGTGCCATCGCTCCTGTTCCGTTGAAAGCGCAACTTGCATGAGAAACTTGCCTGAGATGAGCTACACCATATTGTTTGTCGATAAAAGCTGAAAATTCTTTCTCGACTAAAACACCAGACCGTAAACTATGAGTGAAAGCTAAACGGGATATGTAACTGGTTAAACTCTCAACATAATGCGTACCGATGCCAACGGGTAAGAGTGGAAACAGACGACTACGAGTTGGAACAGAGGGTATATAAAGATCCCAAGACTCATATATAGTAAGCTCCTCTGTGTTTTCAACTGACATCATGCTGCATCCCAATAGAATCTCTTTTCGGTTTACGCTTGCCAACTTCACGTTGACGGCGAGGCGGTTGTGGAGCTTCGACGGATTGGGGTTGAGGCACTGGTTCTCCACCCAACCCAAGAGCATTACGGAGATTCTTAACATCGGCTTCGGTTTCCATCAACTGACGTTCCCCCTCTTGGATCTCCTGTAGCATTCGCTGACACTGGGCAACTGACCAAGCCCGTCTTTCAAGATGTTTGAGGGTCACGGTATTCGACCCTTCATCAAGAGCGTCTTTAAGCGCACGAGTCAGCCATTCCTTAGCCATGCCCACGCACCCTAGAGATCGTTCGTACACGTATTCCCAAATCAACAAGAAATCGGGGGTTTCTCTCAAGGGCATCTGACGCTGAAAAGTCAGCAAGACACTTTTAAACGCTTGAGCTTCGACCGCATTTTCCGCTTGATACCGAGGAAAGTGGATATCGACACTACGGCGGGAGAGTTGACCACTAAGGTTACGGAAGGTCAGCAGTTCGTAAGTTCCCAGCAGACAATGTAGGATGCCTGTCATGTTAGCCAGAGATTTCAAACAATCTAATTGGTCTTGTAACTTCTGACCACTGGAAGTTTTAGAGAGGTGTTGCGCCTCATCAAGGATGAAACATTGAGGGCGACGATAGCGCAAGCTATTCTCCAAAGCCCGACGTAAAGCCGGAGCAACGACTTTAGACTCGATGACCAAATTGCCGAACAAGTCTCGGTAGATGCCTCTCGTTCCATAATCGACCTTGTACTCGATTAATGGTTCTTCTAAGGCAACCAAAGCGCGAGTGTAGTAATCTTTCCAATTGAAGTTTTTCGACTCAGGAGCAACCGCTTCCATGCCGATAACTGGTATACGTCCTCTATCTCTTTCAAGATCTGATAAGATCTGTTCGGTTAGTTTCTGCTCGACCCGTTTTCTGAGAGTGGTTTTCCCGATACCACTAGGGCCGTAGACAAAGATAAAAGAGGCACCCGCAGGCTCGGAAATCGTCCTCATCAAAGACTCGTATACGGCTTTGAGATGAGGATGAGCAACGGTGAACGACTCGAAATAGGCGAGTCTTTCGGGTGCAGTAGAGGTTAAGAGTGAGGGCGGGAAAGCAGTGTCGGTCATGGCTAAAATTCCTCGTAGATGACGAGTGGTTCCGTGAATAGTTCTTTGGTATCGGAGTCAGGAGCATCAAATACTTTAGCTTTTACATCGATAGCAGGGCTTTCTTGTAGATGAAGATAGTTAGGTGTTAGTCTGCCGCCATCAATAACCGAGAAGATGCTTCTAGCCTCCATATCATGAAGTCTCTGTTCTAGGACAATCTCAGTCGCCTCTACTGAAGACAGGAACTCAGCCAACTTTTTAGCCGAAACCCGGTTATTCTTGTGGTGGTTGGAATAACGCTTGAGGAGTTCAGCTGTTGCTAGTTTGAGTTCTTTTTCCGAGCGACCACCGAATATAGCGTAATACTGGGAGATACATTGTACCCATTGACCTTTGACAAAAGCATAGGCAACTCCTGCATCGAAAGGGTCATAGCGGACGGGCAGGTCAGTATTTTCAACTTCTGGATCTCGAAATAGGTTAGACCAGTAGTAGATGTAGTTGATTTTGATGCCGTGACTCGGTTGTACTTTGGCTTTACCGCTTGTAGTAGTTGGTAAAGTTAAGATCTTAAAATTCTCATCATAGGGAATTAGACGATGGACTCGATTACCAGAAAGCTGCATCCCTAAACCGAATGCTTCCCTCGGACTCATGAATAGAGCAGGGTGTTCATCTGTATCGTATACCTCATAAGCCCAGGCAGTCAGATATTCGTAAACCGACCCTAATGTCCAAACAGCCTGATTTTTAGGGAGGACAGATTTAGTAACCTGTCTGACATTGCGGACAATTTGAGTATTACCTAGTAGATTATGGACAAACTGAGTGTTACTGGTACCGAACAGACGTTCGATGACCGACCCAAAACGCCCTTTTGCACTCGGTCGATGTTTTTTAGTACATTCATAGGTGGCTAAAAGCGTCTCAAAATAGATACTGTGGAACTCCGTACCATTATCAACGACAATAGATTGAGGTAAACGCCCGTGACGCTGTACGCAAATTCTTAAGACCATCAAGCAGGAACGGTAGGAAGGAGAATCAAACGTCAGATAAACCGCCAAGAGTCTTCTACTGAAAGCATCGACGAGAAAACTGACCCAGGGTCTACCTAATTTTCTTCCCGTTTGAGAACAAACCAGTTCTACATCGAGTTGCGTGTGGTCGATATGACAAATTTCCATCGGTCTATCGCCGTGTTTGGCTGTAGTTCTTTCCAATTCCCAGTAAAATGAGGATTTTTGATAAGCGGCTCGACGACCCTGACGTTTTAAGGTTTGTTCGTAGCTAGACCGTTTATGTACCTTTTGGGTAAAAGTTTTGTAACTCGGAACCATAAGACCTTTTGCCTCACAAGAATCTACCAGGGAGCAGTAAACCGACCACATTGTTTTCTGCTTCAGGGTTTCATAGTTGTCGTTGATGAATTGCTCCATTAAATCTAAAGAATTTTGAGGAAGTTTAGAAAGTCGATTTCCTTTAACATTTCGGTGGGTTAACAATCGTAGATAGCCGCAGCCATACTTCTGTTGAGCCGCTTTATATTTGGCTTTCCAATCCCGAATCGTCCTAGCAGGTGTCGTTTCATCGTTTCTTTTCTCACCTTTTAAATACGGCTCAATAATTTGGTATCGTCGTAGAGCTTCTTCTTGATCTTCAGGTCTAGCTTGGTAGAATCGTTCCCAAGCATCTTTATCAGGATTGAACGATTGTTCGGCTTCGAGGCTTTTTACCTCGCCTTTGTGTATCAATTTTTCCAGTTCATAGCGTTTAAGTTGAATCAGCTTTTCATCCTCAAAGCGCAGGGTAACGTTCCTCTCGCCCAGATGGAGAATGTCCAAAACTTTCCCATCCCAGATAATTGTCGTTCCTACTTGTAAATCGATGAAAGAAACACCCAAATTTAAACGAGATGAGGGAGCATTAATCATCAATTGATAAGCTTGAGCGGTTGTAGAGTTTGAGAAAACAGGACAGCAATTTGGTTCGGCTAGTAGAGTTTCATCAAGATTAATGTAGATCTCGCTACTGACAATTAGAATGTAAATGTCATCAGCTTTAATCTCCTTTTGATGCAGGAGTTCCGATAGCAATATTCCAGGTTTTTGAGAAACAAGCTTGATGAGATTATCCTTATCTTTCGGTTCAACTGATATAAAATCAGTTCTAAAATAGTCTTCTAAAAAGATTAGATTTCGTTGTAGCGTCCAGTTAATCTCATTGTTAGAACGTAGACGGTAATATAAGCCGAAAGGACGAGCGTAGTTTTCTCCTGGGGGACTCGACCATTTACCATCTTTCATGACATAACGGTTCGGACTTTTGAGGGCGAGTTTTTTGAGATCTTCAGATGTTTTGCATTCTTCCCATCCCGCACCATCAGATCTGATGACAAAGAAGTCGGGAGTGTGCAGGATGCCTAATTTTTGTCCATTTTTCCCTGTATAGTCTAGTTTGATGGAGGGTGGCTGGTCGAAATACTCAAGTACGTCGTCATCATGCTCAAGAGTAAATAGGATTGGAAACTCTACAGTATGGCTCTCGAAGCTGATAGTGCATCGCATCTTGCGACTGGGATAGCGACCCGCAACATTTTCTCGTCCACCTCCTACCCGTCTGGATGGTTCTGACGAACGAATGTGTTCTATCAACCTTTGAGTCTGTTGGGACAAGTTGAGACGATAGCACCATCGATTGAATTCATCCGTCGTTAGCATAGCAGTTAATTAGTTCTTATGTATTATAATAACGCAAACAATAAATACTAGATGGGTTAGATGACATTGAGATGGTTTAATCTTTTCTCAATTATTAAACATGGTTCTGATAAGGTATAATTTCGACTTTACTAGCCGTCTTTAAGATTAGCCATATTTTTTAAAGGAAAATAAATCGGAAAAAGTATGAAAGAAAACAATAGTATCAATGAAAGTAGCCAAGAAATTATTGAATATTATCTAAAAAATTGTTTAAAGATATTTGAGCTATTAATTTCTAAGAATTTTTGGAATTGTTGTAATACAGATGAGGAAGGGAAATACTTATTTGTAGTTGAAACAACTCAATTTACGGGTTTTAACTTGGGAGCGATTAATTTAGAATATTTTAGCCAATTAGAAGGACTATTACAAACAGAAATTCTATTTATGTTTCCCAATCCTCCAGGTTATCAAAGCAATTTGCAATTCGATGAATTCTTGTGTCCTAAACTTTTATATGAATACCAACCTAGTCCTCAAGAAAGATATAATTGGACATTAGAATTTGCGAAAATTATAGATTGTTGGTTGGCAGCTAGTTTAAATTATAAGTTAAATGATTTTCAAAAAAGTGAGCGATTAGAAATATTTACAAATTTTATTAATCGGGAGAGAATTGCAGAAGCTTGTAAAAAGTTAAATTTTTCTCCTGAAGATGCGTATATTGAATGGAATGAATCTCAATCACAGAATTATAACTTAAATAAGCAAGTAGCTCTATTTGAGCGTTTTAAGTTCACAATGCAAAACATAATAGATAACTATAATCAAAGGCTAACTAACTCGATTAAAGCTATATCATCTCAAAGATTATGGCAATTTTGTAATACTTATATAAGAGGGCAATATTTATTTTTTATAGCTTCAGAACAGCAAACTGATAATGAATGGATGCTTATTGATGTTCAAGAGAGTCAACAAATTCAGAAAGTTAAGGAAAAAATCCCAGGTTTGATACAAGTACCTATACCACCAACATTTTGCAACATTGAAACTTCTAATTTAGTAGATGATTTTCCCCTATGGGGTTATCAACCAAGTGTAGAAGAACGATACAAATGGACTTTAGAGCTGTCTAAGCGAATTGATTCATGGTTAATTGCAATAGTATCATATGAGGCCACTTTACTTACCAAACCTGAGCAAGTGAAGATTCTGGAAATTATTTATAGAAGAAGTAATATAATTGAATTTAGTACAAATTTACAATTTTCTCTACAAGAAACTCAACTGAAATGGAGTAAATAAAAATTGAAAGTTATGTAAATATTTTTAAATTTTTAATATTTAAAAATAAAAGCTTTTTTTAACTTAGCTATTATGCTATAATAAAAATTTAGAAAAAGAACAATATAGTACAAAGTATGACCATCAATCAAATAGAAAAAATAGCAAATAAAAATAAATATAATCAGCTTGTAAAACCTTTTTTAAAGTGGGCGGGTGGAAAACGGCAATTACTAGCTGAATTAAGAAGAAATATGCCTAAAAGCTATGAAAATTACTATGAACCTTTTATTGGTGGTGGTGCTTTATTCTTTGACGTTCAACCTCAAAAAGCTGTTATTAACGATAGCAACTCTGAATTGATTAATTGCTATCAAGTAATTAAAGCATCTCCAGAGAAATTAATAGAAAGTTTGAATCAACATAAAAATGAGATAAATTATTATTATAAACTCAGAGATCTAGACCGAGAAAATACTTATTCAATGTTGTCATCAGTTGAAAGGGCCTCAAGAATTATCTATTTAAATAAAACTTGTTACAATGGCTTGTTTCGAGTCAATTCTCAAGGACAATTTAATGTACCATTTGGAAAATATAAAAATCCCGATATTGTAAATATAGCTGTTATTAAAGCTGTTCATAAATATCTTAATGAAAATTACATTAATATGTTAAATACAGATTTTGAAAAAGCTTTATCAACTGCTAAAAAAGGCGATTTTATTTATTTAGATCCTCCATATGACCCAATTTCGGATACATCTTCATTCACAGGCTATGATGTTAATGGTTTTGACCGTGAAGAACAAGAAAGATTAAAATTAGTAGTGGATAAACTTCATGTTAAAGGATGTAAATTTTTGCTCAGTAATGCTTATACAGAGTTTATAATCGATTTGTATAAAAATTATAAACAAATTAAAATTTCTGCTGTTAGAGCAATTAACTCTAACGCTGATAAAAGAGGTAAAGTCGATGAAATTTTAGTAAAAAATTATGATTAATTCTCAAGAAGGTGATGAAAATCAAGATATTAATTCCCAAGAAACTGAGAAAAGTAAGAATGATATTGCTTGGGAAAGATTATTTGATGAATATAATATTTTAGATGAAATCAATAAAAATGGGAAGTTTGAAATTACATCATCTCAGATCAATCAAATTAGAGAAAGTCGTTTGATGGCTAAGTTCGATCACTCAGCAAACTTACCTAAAATTTTTAAAGCTCATAACTTGTCTATATTACCTATTTCTAGAAATAAATACATTATTGGTTATTTTGATGCTTATTTTAAGGTATCTTATCAGGATATTCAAACAATACCAGTATCATTTCCTCAATCGATAGAAAGTATTGATTATACTAATTTATATTCTGAAAGTATTGCTTTAAACTGTGCCTTTAATGCTGGTATCATCAATGCTTTATTTAATGAGATATGCTTTTATACCCTTTCAGGAAGAATGTCTACTGGAAGTTTTAGTTTTAATATTAAAAATAAGATAAGTGAAAGATTTTACGAGCTTTCTGTTAGTTCTTCTCAATGTGAAATTGATGCTGGTTTTGAAAATGATGACTTTCTTCTTATAATAGAATCCAAAATTTATCAAGTCGATGATTTTTTAATTAGACAGTTATATTATCCTTATCGACTTTGGAAAAGTAAAATGAAAAAAGAAGTCGTACCTATTTTAATGACATACTCTAGTTCTAAAAATTTATTCAGTTTTTTTATTTATCGATTTGAAGATGATTTTAATTTTAATTCTATCAAGCTAGTTGAGCAGAAGAACTTTCGGATTTATCCTGAAGAAATCTCCAGCCAGGATGTGTCAGAGATTTTTATTAATACTCAAATTAAAAAAGACCCTCCTAATATAGCTTTTCCGCAAGCTAATGATTTTAATAAAATTGTGGATTTACTTTCTCTTTTAGTAGATGCAAGTTTAACTAAAGATGAAATTAGTGAAAATTATGAATTTGATATTAGACAAGCTGGTTATTACTCGGACTCAGCAAGATATCTTGGTTTAGTTGAAAAAATCAATAACAGGAGAGAAGTAACTATTAAATTGACTGAAGAAGGTGAAGCTATATTATGTTATGGCTATCGACAAAAAATACTGTGCTTGATATCTAAAATTCTAGAACACGAAGTTTTTTATAAAGTTTTTGAAATTACTTTAGATGAAGGTTGTCTTCCAGATAAAGATAGAATTTGTAGTCTTATGTCTCATTTAAATCTAAAACCTAAAGTGATCGTCAGACGTGCTGGAACTGTTAGTGCTTGGATTAAATGGATTTTATCGCAAACTGATTGATAGATAAACTTAAACTAGGTGTGGTAGAAAAATTGCTTAACCAAGAAAAGTATTTAAAGGCTCACTTTGTCATTGATGTTAAAGAGAGCCAAATATTAAGTATATTACTTCAGCAATTTTTATTTGTTCTCTCGGCAAGCTTATGATTCAAAAATGTACTCACGGCATTGTTATGATTCAACTAGCGAGAACTGTTGCTGAAATTCCCGACGACAGAATAATGGTTTGAGTCCTGCGAACGGCAAAGTTATCATTTATTTTATGGCAGACTTATGAGTAAAGTCACAGTTTAAATCTAATTGTTTGGGTTCAGTTTTTGAAGATTTCTTCTTGGTTCGCTTCGGTTGGTCTTGTTGGGCTTTTTCAGCTTTGATGCGATCGAGTAATACTGATGCTGGTTCGTCGTTAGGATCTTGGGGAACGAGTTCTCCTCGAAATGCTTTTGCTAATATGGATTGATTTAGGGTTTCTAGTTGGGTTTGGGTTTGTTGGTATTGTTGTTCGATACTGTCAGCAAGTTTGAATAGTGTTTCGATGCGTCGGACGATTTCTTGTTGTTCTTTTAAACTACAAAAAGAAATTTCAATATCTTTAAAAGCATCCTGAGAAATATTTCTCATTGAAAGTTGATTGCCAGTAGCTTTACTTTCAATTTCATTTCTACCTAATTTAGATTTTAAATATAAATTTACATATTGTTTATTAATTTTATTATTAAAGAACACACGCCATACTTTATCACTAATCATAATCTTATAACTAATACTATCAACAATTACCGATGCGCCTACTAATTCAATGGTATTAGCTCTAGAGATTAAAAAATCTCCTTGATTTATGAATAAGCTTGGTTCTATCTTTGTTATATCGTCTACAGTTTTAGTTTCTAGTGCATTAAATTTTCCCCAAGTTACAGCACTTATTTTTACAATACCTACTGTATTATTATTGACTGGTAGTTCTAAACATTTAAAATTTTTACCAGCTTGTATTTTATCAATGAAATATTTTAATTTTATCCATTTATAATCAGACATTTCTAAATTTCTTTTAGTCGGAAATTTCAACAACTCCTCAGCCGGTTCAATATCAGGATTTTTCTCTCGCCAATCCCGTGTTAAATCGCCTCTAAATGCCGCAGAAAGCACCGATTGACGAAATTGGTCTAAAAGTGGTTTGATGGCTTCTAGTTGGCTTTTAATGCGATCGCTATGTTGTTGTAGTGCGTCGATTTTCGCTACGATTCGCTTTTGTTCGTTGAGAGGTGGTAGGATAAACCACATCTTTTCTAAATGACTTGGTCCAAAGTTAACTTGTGCGCTTCCTGTAGATGCTGTTTTAGCTTGAGATAAAAAATATTGAGACTTTAAAAATAAATGAATAAAATCACGAGTAGAAATATTTTCATAATGAGGACGAAATCGAATAATACTTGTATTAAGCATCAAAGGCAAATTTTCTTTATAAATAAGTGCTGTTTTACCCAAAGTTCCTGAACTTGAAGCTACTATATCACCTTCATTTAGTAAGAAATGCTGGTATTTAGTGTAAACTTCTTCAAAATCCAAATATTGACACAAATTTAAAATTACTTTTTCATCTTTAAGAGTTCGGATATTCAAAAAAGGTATACCTGTTTCTTTAAATTGATATTTTCTTAAACCTGGCCCTTCTTGAAAAAAAACTACATCTTTCAGCTTTACAATTTCCCACCCATCAGGAATATTCATACTCATTTTTAATCCTTACATAAAATATTAGTCTATTTTAATAGACTTTCGCTATTAGCCCTGAAATTCATTTCGGGGCGATTTATTAAGGTATTTTAAGCTTTTTCTGTTAGTTTCTAATACCAAAGGGCGAATTAATTCGCTGTCTCATAGCTAAAGTCGGTTCAAACCGACTAATTTTATAATCTCCCAACTTTCAGGAATATTCATACTCATTTTTAATCCTTACATAAAATATTAGTCTATTTTAATAGACTTTCGCTATTAGCCCTGAAATTCATTTCGGGGCGATTTATTAAGGTATTTTAGGCTTTTTCTGTTAGTTTCTAATACCAAAGGGCGAATTAATTCGCTGTCTCATAGCTAAAGTCGGTTCAAACCGACTAATTTTATAATCTCCCACCCATCAGGAATATTAAAACTCATTTTTTATCCTTACATAAAATATTTAAAATATTAGTCTATTTTAATAGACTTTCGCTATTAGCCTTGAAATTTATTTCGGGGCGATTTATTAAGGTATTTTAGGCTTTTTCTGTTAGTTTCTAATACCAAAGGGCGAATTAATCTGTCTCATAGCTAAAGTCGGTTCAAACCGACTAATTTTATAATCTTCCACCCATCAGGAATCTTAAAACTCATTTTTTATCCTTACATAAAATATTTAAAATATTAGTCTATTTTAATAGACTTTCGCTATTAGCCCTGAAATTCATTTCGGGGCGATTTATTAATGTATTTTTTGAGCTTTCGGTTAGTTTATAATACCAATACTAAGGGACTCGTATCTAAAATAACTTAATTTTTCACAATTCTCCAAATCCTTTCAAATAATCTTTGTTAGTTGATAAATCTGAGGGTGCATCAACACATCCAACTATATCTTCTGCAAGTTCTAAAGCTGATTTTTCTGAGTTATTACTGTTAAATTGATTGAGTTCTTTGTTATATTTTTCTGCTAAATACGCTAAAAAATAAGCAGCAACCTGTAATTTTTCTGGCGATAATTGGTTTATATATTGTTTGATTTGGTTTTGCATTTCGGTTGTGTTCATGATGATACTGTGATCAAAACTAGGCTATAACTTTAAAAGGTATATTTTCTAAAACGACTTGAGGTTTATTTCCTGAACCTAAAATATCAGTTGCATCTATTTTCCATATAAAATCCTATTTAATCATTTATTTACCAAACTAAATTTAAATCTAAAATAAACTCTGGTAACACATCTTCACCTGATAAAAACTGAGGATTAATTAATATTTCTTTATCTTGTCCTTGCCGATATATCTCAACTACATCTCCCCTGTCCTCTCTCCTGTAGGAGAGGGATGCCGAAGGCGGGGTGAGGTTAATTAACCAACCTAATCTAACTCCGCTATTCATATATTCTTGCATTTTAGCTTGTGTTTCTTTTAAATTAAATAATAATTTCTCCTGTTGCTGTTCGTTCGATTCGTAAGTCTCCGTTTATCTGACAAAACTCAAAAAACTGGTCATCTGTCATCTCTATGACGGGTCGTAATTTCACCATCAAGGGTAAAATTTCTGTATCGGTTGCTGCAATTGGTGTAATTGTCATTTTTTTAATCCTCTTTTTCTAACAATTCTATTAACTCACTCATCTCGTCTAACGCTATCTGTAAACGCATCATCATTTCTGCGGCTATTTCTTCAGGTTCGGGTAAATTATCCCCACTCTCTTTACTCTCATCCCGTAACCAAGTGATATCTAAATTATCGCCTCGTTTATTAATTTCTTCTCTGGTAAAACATCTAAAACGCCCATTTTCTCCTAAATCTGTACGAATGCTATTACCATTGGGGTCATCGCCATAACAGCTTTCAAAGTCTTTAAAATGATTATGAGTTAGGGGAATGCGTTTCCCAAAACTCGGCATATTTGTCCGCAAGTCATAAAACCAAACCGCTTTAGTATTTCCCTTTTCTGTGGTTCCTCTAGAGAAAAATAATACATTTGTTTTAACCCCTTGGGCGTAGAAAATCCCTGTAGGAAGTCTTAAAATCGTGTGTAGATTGCATTTATCCATCAAATCAGCGCGTATCTGCTTTCCTTGTCCATCTTCAAACAAGACATTATCGGGTACAACCACCGCAGCCCGTCCATTGGGTAATAGTCCACGATAGATATGCTGCAAGAAAGCCAACTGTTTATTAGAAGTGGCAAAAGTAAAATCATCACGACTGGGTTTCCCTCCTCCTTTTTTGGTTCCAAAGGGAGGATTAGTTAAAATGAGATTGGCTTTAGGTAATCTTTGTCCGTCTCCTGAAAGGGTATCGCCTAAACTGACTTCCCCTTCTATTCCATGTAACATCATATTCATCAGTAATAAACGATGGGCATCTTGTACTAATTCCATGCCATAAAATGCCTGATATCGTTGGTACTTTTGTTCTGCTTCCGAGAGTTCAAATAAATCATCGGTTTGCCGTTTGATGTATCTATCGGCTGCGATTAAAAAACCGCCTGTACCTGCTGCGGGGTCTTGTATTGGTTCCCCTGCTTGCGGTCGCATCAGTGTTATCATACAGTCAATGAGAGGACGCGGCGTAAAGTATTGACCTGCGCCTGATTTTTTTTCGCTGGCGTTTTTTTCTAATAATCCTTCGTAAAGGTCGCCTAAACCCTCTTCTTTTGCTGAATACCAGTCCAAGGCATCAATACTATTTACCAGTTTAGCGAGGATGACGGGAGTTTTGAGAGAAGTTTGGGCATTGGCGAAAATTGCTTGTATCTGGGGAGAACTATCGGAACCAAGTTTCAGTAACAGTTCTCGATAAAATTTTAGTTGGTCTATTCCTTCTCTTGCTTCTAAGTCTACCCATCGATAACCTTCGGGTAACTTTCCATCGGTTTTTGTCTCCTGCGCCATTTTCAGGAACAAGAGGTAAGTCAGTTCTGTGACGTATTGTAGATAGGTAATGCCATCATCCCGTAGAACATGGCACAAATTCCAGAGTTTTTGGACGATATCAGATGTTGCGTTCATAAAGGGAATTGCTAAATGTTTAACTATAATAGGAGAAATAGTCGATTAATAGTGTGATTGAATGCCAGCAAAGGACATTTTTCACGATACTGTAAAGATTGCATTAAACAAAGGGGGATGGATAATTACTAATGACCCTCTAGTTATTCGCTACGGAGGAAAAGATTTATTTATTGATTTAGGTGCCCAAAGAATTATTGCAGCAGAAAGACAAGGTGTTAAAATTGCAGTTGAAATTAAAAGTTTTATTGGTGCTTCTCAAATTAACGACTTAGAAAATGCCCTCGGACAGTACATAGTTTACCGTAATATTTTAGAAGAAATAGAAAAAGACAGAATTCTTTACTTGGCTATTTCAAATAAAGCATTTAAAGATATTTTTTCTGAACCTATAGGCCATTTAATTTTAAGCAAGAATAAATTAAATTTATTAATTTTTGACCCCCGCAGCCAAGAGGTTAAACAGTGGATAAGCTAGAAGGCTACAAAACAATCATCAAAAGAGTTTTAGGCGATTATGCCAACATATCTTATTCTTATGGTGATTTACATAGAAAGCTTATTATCAGTGATGAGCAAAATAATTATTTATTGATGACTTTGGGTTGGGAAGATGATACTAGAGTTCATGGCTGTCTAATACATTTAGAAATTATTAATGGTAAAATATGGATTCATCGAGATGGCACAGAATACGGTATTGCTAATGATTTAGTAAAAGAAGGAATTACTAAAAACGATATTGTTTTAGGATTTCAACCACCTGAAATACGTCCATTTACGGAATTTGCGGTCGGATAAGTAAGTTCTTACATAGACCAAGAGTATAAACCTGTTTCTTTATCCCAAAAAATTTTTATTCCTTTTGCCTTAAGCTTTTTC
Source organism: Aphanothece hegewaldii CCALA 016 (assembly GCF_003007785.1). Lineage (GTDB taxonomy): Bacteria > Cyanobacteriota > Cyanobacteriia > Cyanobacteriales > Microcystaceae > Chroococcus > Chroococcus hegewaldii. The sequence continues at coordinate 32,723 of NZ_PXOH01000007.1, forward strand.
CTATGACTATAGTTGTAAACACCAAAATAAGCGCAATTTAGATACATATCTTCTAAGGCATCTAAATAAGTGTTGTCTTTCATCTCTTGAGTAGAAACTATTTCAAGGACTTTAAAAGAAAAGTTTTCTTTACCATATTTTATAACATCTCTAACTAAAGCTTTATTTCCTGTATTACCATTATTTTTAAAAGCTGAACAATAGTGAGTGTAACGTTTATAAAAATCTTTTGTTTGTCCAATATAAAATTTTTCAGTTATTTTATTATGTACTGCATAAATTCCACCTATTCTAGATAACTTATCTTTTATATTCATTTAACTGATTTCTCCCCATATTCCCTCGTTAATCTCCTCTAAAATCTTCTCTAACTTTCCGTCAAATACCTGATTTATCTGCTTAAATCCTCCGTATTCCCGAAACTGTCCCCCGTCAATTGCTTCTTTGTCAACAATGGTTTCTATCTTTAATTGTTTACCAATCCTTTCTAACCATTTTCGTTGATTGGGTGTCCAACGACCAGACGCTATAATTTTTTTGATAGCTTTATCGACTCTTTCATTATAGGGAACTAACGCATCTCCTAACGCTGCTTGTCGAATAAATCCAATTATATTCGCGGTAATGTCTTCGGATTTTATCTCTCTCCAGGCAACTTGTAAGGATTTCTCCTGATATCCCGCTTTATCTAATTCTATAGCTAATTGTTTTAATTGCGATCGCGTTAATTCTTTTGGACGTTGTGTAACTACGATTAAAGCAGGGATTTTATTCATATTCTCCTGTAAATACGCTTTAAATCCTTCTAGATAATCTTCTGGTTTTATCCCCTCTCCGTATCCTGTTTCGACTCGTCTAACTTCATCCCGATGGTAGGATATTAATACTGGTTGTGTTCCTCCATCTCGTCTATCTAGAATTTGAGCAATCTGTACTTTATCTTTAAACCATTGTGCTAGAGTTTGAGGGTCATTGTGTCTAAAATAATCGACTATCTGAGGAATGTCCATAAGAGCGATCGCTTCTATCTGTTCTCTGCTATCATGACTAAGTTGACACTCTACCGCCGTGAACGGACGGGGATTCTTAAGAGATTTTAATCCTTAAAGGGTTAGCCAAAAACCCGCTAGACACTCGCTCGAAATCGAGTCTGTGCTTACTTTTAACTAAAATATTGGCACTACCGTTTATATCTGCTGAAACAAGATGCTTTTCTTTTGTTCGATACAATCCCCGTTTAATTCTCTTGCCAGAAAACTTTGGTTTACTGGGGTTGTCGGCATTGTAAACGGGTATTTTGTCTCGGTCGTAAAAACTAGCCAAAGACGAGTAAGATTCTTCCTGTTCGAGGTATTCAATACTATATCGAGAACACAAAGCACTCAACTTCTGCTTCAGTTGCCAGAAAGGGATCTGAACAAAATTTTGATTATTAGTCCGGCCAATATTAATTTCCTGTTTGATACCTGGGTTGTACCCAACTATCAATTTACCTATTTGATATTTCAGACAGTGATTGATTATTGTTCGAGCCGTCTTGTTCAAATAGTCACGGACACAATCATTACGCCATTGATAGAGACGGGCTTGTTTATTAGTAAAGCTTTTAATTCCTTGCTTATCCTTGGCAGATTGAAGAATCGCATTACGCTTGTTGTACCACTGGTTAATACTTTTAATTTTCTTTCCATCAATCAAAAATTGATGCCCGTCAGTGTCAAAACAAGCGGCAATATTGTCAACCCCCAAATCAATAGCCATAGCTTTAGAGGAATCAACAGATGTCTCGATTTTTTCATCCTCATAAATGTACTCGATTTCAAACCATGTGCCCTTGTATTTTGGATGTATTCTTACCTCCTTAATGTTTTTGTTGTGAAGTCTTTCTGGAAGTTGGATTTTAACTTCCCCATATTCTTTTTTAAACTCATAAGACATGGGAATTTTGAACATCCCGTCTTTAAGTTTAATTCTTGGAATAATCAGAGGGAAATATCCTTCTTTTGGCAAGTATTTTGGCAATTGTGGTTTTTGCTCACATCGTCCTACACTAATAGCCTTGAGCAATCCCAGAAAAGATCGCATACTTCTATCTACTACTTTCATTGTCTGTTGAGCAATATCGGTATTAAGCAACCGATAATTCTCATTCGATTTACAAAGATGGTAGTTAGATTCGTAGGTCAGCCGCTTTCTTTCTGTAAAGAAATACTGCCTACATTCGTACAATGCCACATTGAAAAGGTTTTTACTCAAACGACACAAAGTAGCAAGAGCATTAAACTCTTGCTGGCTAAGTCGTCTAAGTTGATTCTTTTGAGTGGCGTACATATTTAAGGTTGTTTCACTACTTCTTCAGTATATAGCGAAACGACACAAATGTAAAGCCTAGGTGAACCTAGGGGTTTCAAACCCAAAATTAGAAATGAAATAATTTTCCCACAGGATCAGGTAACAGATTATTTGACCCAAGACGGTTTAAAAGCTTGAGTTGGTCTTCTGTAGAGTCGGTGTATAGACCGGTATTGAAAGCGACTAACTGGGCTAAAACCTCCCCAAACTGACGTAGTTTCATCAAACAGGTGATCGGATCATTTTGGAAATAGTGTTCAGCTAGAGTAGCTAGTTTGACTAATTGAGAGTCCTCAAGAAAAGCAAAATTAGAAGAAACGGTCATGAATATTCTGACGAGTGCTCTTTTTTTTAGAGTACCCAGAATCGGGAGCAAAAAACGCTTAACGAATTTTGTATGGACTATCTTGGTAAAGATAGAATAGCTAATAGTAAATTAAATTGAAACGATGACGCAATCCTATTTTGCTACTGTAGCTAGAGGACTTGAAGAAATAGCCGCCGAAGAATTAAAAACATTAGGGGCCGAAAATATTCAAACCGTTTTTACAGGGATACATTTTACAGGAGATCAAGAATTACTGTATCGGGTTAATCTATGGTCAAGACTGATTTTTCGGGTTTTAGTTCCGATCGCCGAGATTGAATGTAAGAATTCAGATCAATTATATAAAAATATTCAGAGTATTGATTGGCGCGAATATCTTTCACCCAAAGACAACTTAGCCGTTCATTGTACAGGCACGAATTATAACCTAAATCATACTCATTACACAGCATTAGGCATCAAAAACGCAATTATCGATCAGCAGCGCGAACAAACTGGGATACGTTCCTCAGTGGATATCAATCATCCTGATCTACAGATTAACGCACATATTGAAAACGATCGCTGTTCACTCAGTTTAGATAGTTCTGGGGGAAGTTTACACCGTCGGGGTTATCATCGAGCGATGGGTGTAGCCCCTCTTAAAGAAACCTTAGCGGCGGCTCTGCTAGAATTAGCACAATGGACACCCGAACTACCTTTTTTAGATCCCTGTTGTGGTTCAGGAACATTACCCATCGAAGCAACCCTAAAATCCTTAGATATTGCACCAGGTTTATATCGATCGGGATTTGGATTTCAGAAATGGCGAGATTTTGCGCCGGAACTGTGGAAAAAAGTCTTAAATGAAGCAAAACAACGTCAAAAATTCTCCCTAGATGCGCCAATTTATGGAAGTGACGCAGATCGAGAAACCTTAGAAGAAGCGAAATCTAATGCAGCTTTTTGCCAAATCGAGGAGTATATTCAGTTTAGCCGAAAACAGATTAGCCAAATCGAAGCCCCATGCGATCGCGGTATTATTATCTGTAACCCACCTTATGGAAAACGTTTAGGAAATACCCAAGAATTAGGATTACTCTATAAACAGCTTGGTGACGTTTTTAAGCAACAGTTTAAAGGTTGGACGGCTTATATTTTAACGGGAAATAAAGAACTCGGTAAACAAGTCGGTTTACGGACATCGCGTCGGATCGCCGTCATGAATGGTTCTTTACCCTGTACACTGCTCAAATATGAACTGTATTGAGCCAATTTTTTAGATGCTACAATTTGCGTGTAAGTCGATCAAGAAAGTTAACATAGAATCGAGAGTTAAGTCAGAAATGAATTTTTATGAGTAAGTTTGTATTTGTTACTGGGGGCGTTGTCTCCAGTATCGGTAAAGGTATTGTAGCGGCGAGTTTGGGACGGTTATTAAAGTCCAGGAATTATTCTGTGTCTATTCTCAAACTAGATCCTTATATTAACGTCGATCCAGGTACAATGAGTCCCTTTCAACACGGAGAAGTCTTTGTTACAGATGACGGGGCGGAAACAGACTTAGATTTAGGACATTATGAACGCTTCACCGATACAGCGATGTCTCGTCTTAATAGTGTCACGACGGGATCAATTTATCAAGCGGTGATCAATAAAGAACGTCGCGGGGCGTATATGGGAGGAACCGTTCAAGTTATTCCTCATATTACCAACGAAATTAAAGAACGGATTTTGCGAGTTGCTAAGGATACAAACCCCGATATTGTCATTACTGAAATTGGGGGAACCGTTGGCGATATTGAATCTTTGCCCTTTTTAGAAGCAATTCGACAATTTCGCAAAGAAGTAGGGCGCAATAATGTTATTTATATGCACGTTACCCTAATTCCTTGGATTCCTGCCGCTAAGGAAATGAAAACGAAACCGACACAGCATTCGGTAAAAGAACTAAGATCGATTGGGATACAACCCGATATTCTCGTCTGTCGGAGTCATCTTCCTCTTGCTAGTGGAATAAAAGAAAAACTATCGGCTTTTTGTGATGTTCCCGTAGAATCAGTCATTACCTCACAAGATGCCAGCAGTATCTATGAAGTTCCTTTAATGCTAGAACAAGAAGGATTAGCACAGCAAACCCTAGACATTTTTAATCTTGAACAAAGACAACCTGATTTATCTCATTGGGAAACATTAGTACAACGCATGAAGTCGCCTAAACGGGATCTTGAAGTGGCGATCGTTGGAAAATATGTTCAATTGAGTGATGCTTATTTATCCGTTGTTGAAGCATTACGTCACGCTGCGATCGCCGTTGATAGTGATATTCAATTTCGTTGGATTAATGCAGAAGATTTAGAAAACGAAAATATTGAGTTACATCTAAAAGGAGTTAGCGGAATCGTTGTACCAGGCGGATTTGGGGTTCGTGGAGTTGATGGCAAAGTCAAAGCGATTCAATATGCGCGTGAGAATAAAATCCCTTTCCTTGGACTCTGTCTAGGGATGCAGTGTAGTATTATTGAATGGGCGCGTAATGTAGCAAAACTCGATCAGGCTAGTAGTGCAGAATTTCACCCCGAAACACCGAACCCCGTCATTAATCTTTTACCCGAACAAGAAGACGTGATCGACTTAGGTGGGACAATGCGTTTAGGCTTGTATCCTTGTCGCTTAACCCCCAATACGCTGACGTTTTCGCTGTATGGACAAGAAGTCGTCTACGAACGTCATCGCCATCGGTATGAGTTTAATAATGCCTATCGTAATCTATTTCTTGAGTCTGGGTATAAGGTTAGCGGTTCTTCCCCCGATGGTCGTTTAGTGGAAATTATCGAACTTACAGGACATCCGTTTTTTATTGCGACTCAATTTCATCCTGAATTCCGTTCTCGTCCCAGTCAAGCCCATCCCCTGTTTTTAGGATTTGCCCAAGCTTGTCTTAATTGTAATTCAATAAATACAGTTCAAGATGAAGAACAACTTGATTGTTCAGATTTTCGGACTCCCGTAGAAAGTTTGATTTAGTAATACAACTTATACTCATCACACATTTTTACAAATTATCTGTAGGGTTTTGGTTTCCAAACCCTCTTTTTTTACTTAATTCTACTTTAAATAAATTAATAAATTTAATCCAGGGATGGTTCGAGAAAGAGTCCAAAGTAAAAGACTGATATAAAGAATTCCTAACGTCCATTGATACCAAACTAAACTTGTAATTAAACTGGGTAATTGTTCATCACGTAAGCGAATATCATTAAAGCCTGTTTTCAGTAAATTATTTAAACTAAAATCATAATAATTTAACCAATTCCAGCGACGTTCCCAAAGTATTGGTAGATATCTTTCACGAAAAGGAAGATAATCAGGAATAATCGGTAAACGACCAATTAAGATCCTAAGCTGTCTAAGTGTCCCATCTTGGACTAAATAGGAAGTATTCATTAAATCATGATAACGACCATTTTGATAAACAAGAAAAATTAAAGTTAAAGGAATTGGAAATAAAATAAAAGATAAACATCCTAAACTAAGCCAAGGATGAATAGAAGTTTGGAAAATTACTGATAAACCAATCAGCGTTAATCCTATATAACTACTGACCATACAAATAATATCATAACGACTCGGAAGAATGGGTGTAGGATATTTTCTTCGCCAGCGATCAAGTAGCCAAAACAAAAAACCAAAATAACTAATAATCATAATTCCTACACTAAAAACTAAATTAGAATTCGTTCCATAATTACTTAAAAGCAATAAAATATTTAAGAAAATCCAATAAATAAAATGTTTAAACCAAGTAAAATTAAAAATCTGTACAAAAGATTTAAGTAAAGCTTTCTCTTCTAAAAATTTAATTCTCAAAAGTTCTCTTTTATATTCAATTTGATTGGCATCAGAAATTAATTCCAAACTCCGAAAGTTTCTCACTAAATTTTTTAAAACAGCGTTATTACCTTCTAGTGTTGGTAAATAAATCACTTGACCTATAATACCAGCATCGCCTAAGATTTTCGCATTATTTGAATCAAAAGCTAAACCCGAAACATTAATAGTAGCTTGCTTGTTAAATTCAGCATTACTAAAATCAACTTGATCTAATAATTTGACATCTTGAAAATCAATCCTATCATTAAAATAACTTGAGCGAAAAACAACAGATTTTTCAAAAGTAGAATTTTTTAAAGATATGCCAAGAGGGAAATAACTTTTAGAAAAAATAGAGCGATCGCGCCAAATAACTTGATTAAAATTAGCCTCATTTATCCAGCGACTATTACTAAAATCAGCCAGTTGAGAAAAATCAGATTGTGTAAAATGTCCACTCGTATCAAACCGACTATTCATCCATTTAGAAACACCGCGAAATTGGACTTGTCGAAATTTTGCAATATTTAAAAAATGACTTTGATTGAAATTAGCTTCCTTAGCAAAAATTGAATTACTAAAATCAGCAACACGACCAAATCTAGCCTCAGACCAAATACTTTCGGAACTAAAAAAAGTGTGATTAGCTTCAACAGGTTTGAGAAAAAAAGTTTTAGAAAAATCGACCTTACCTATAAACTTAGTTTTTTGAAATTTCAAAGCTCCTCGAAAGATAATAACAGTAGTTAATTGCTCATTATCGTTTTGAGCGAAACTTTCATCTTGCTGTAACAATTCTTGCTCAGATAAAGTGAGTAAACCGGGTAAAGCTGCTTTGGATAAAACAGTCGAAAGTCCTAAACGTTGCCCCAAAAAATCACCTTTAATCTGAGACTCACTAAAATCTAGACTAAGAGGTTTTTTAGAACGAGTAATTTGATTTTGTAATAATTGATAAAACTGTTCTTGAAATTCTGAATTATTCTCACTCAAATCAATATATAAATTGCGTAGATCAATCGTTGCTACACCATCACTTAAAATTGGTGCGAGGATTCGTTCTTGTAATAAAGGTAGGGTTAAAGGAATTCGTTCTACAGCAAAGGCAGAAGGAATATAACAAAGCCAAAATAATAAAAACCAAACCCAAAATAGTCTTTTTAAATTAGATAGAATGAGCTTGATTAATGCCAAAGTTGCCATTAACTTAAAACTGACCAAAAACCATAACATTCTATTAAGTAAACATAGAATATCATATTTGTGTAATAATCCTTCAACATCTTACAGATTGACAACTGCAACATAAAGACTAGATTGGCCGTCTCAAGACAATCAGAGAAGTAACAGCGTATCATATAAAGATAAAACAAAAATTATTACTTAGGCTGTCTGGTTTCGTTGATGACAAATAACTTATTAAATAATCGCTATCAGATTCAACAAACATTAGCAAGAGGGGGGTTTGGCGAGACATTTTTGGCGACTGATACTTATATGCCATCGCGTCGCAAATGTGTCATTAAACAGCTTAAACCCATCGTTCAATATCCCGTTATTCCACAGTGGTTACAAGAACGTTTTCAACGAGAAGCCACAATTTTAGAAGAATTAGGCGAAGAACATTCACAAATACCTCGACTTTACGCTTATTTCTCTGAATCTGCTAATTTTTATCTCGTTCAAGAATGGATAGAAGGACAAACCCTAACTCAAAAACGACAGCAACAAGGGAACTTATCGTCGGATCAAGTTAAAGGAATTTTGCTAAATCTTTTGCCAGTTCTGGCGTTTATTCACGATCGCAAAATCATTCATCGTGATCTCAAACCCGATAATATCATCCTTCGCTACAGTGATGGTTTACCCGTTTTAATCGATTTTGGGGCGATGAAAGAAGCAGTAGCGACAGTGATGGATCATTATGGAAACACCACCTTATCCGTCATCTCAGGTACACCGGGCTATATGGCCTCAGAACAAGCGGCCGGTCGTCCTGTATATTCTAGCGATTTGTATGGTTTAGGTCTAACGGCGATTTATTTACTTACTGGAAAAACCCCACAAGAGTTAGAAACTGATCCCGCAACTGGCGAAATTTTATGGCGAGAAGCAAATGATATTCATTCTAATTTAGCATCCGTCATTGATCGATCGATCCGTTTTCATCCACGCGATCGCTTTTCGAGTGCTACAGCTATGTTACAAGCTTTATCGTTGAATGAAGTCTCGATACTCGAACCCACTGTTGCCATATCACCAGGTAGTCCGCAAACCGTAGTTAAACCAACTCCTGCTACACGTCCCACACGTCCCACACGTCCAGTTACAGTTCCTATCCTTGATCCGACAAAACTAGAAGAACGACCGAGAAATACTAAGCCAGGCTGTTTTATTCCCGCATTATTATTAATGGGTCTTGTTTTAGGTTCTTTTTTCTTTGGTTTTCAAGCATTTATTCCAAAATTTCCGGAACGTCGTGAACCAACTCCGACTCTTTCTCCTGAGACTGAACCATCACCCCCAAAACCTAGACCAACACCAACGCGAACCCCGACACCAAAACCCACGCCAATACCAACACCAACGCCGGAACCAACCCCCACACCAGAACCAACACCAACGCCGGAACCAACCCCAGAACCGACACCAGAACCGATAGAACCGTTACCCTCACCAGAACCGACAATAGAACCAATAGAACCGTTACCCTTACCAGAACCAACCCCAGAACCCGAACCGTTACCCTCACCAGAACCAACACCAGAACCGACAATAGAACCCGAACCCGAAATATCGCCGCCAACCCAAAACCAAAGCCAATATTTTTCGCCCAAAGTCCCTATTTTTCCCGTTGGAACCTTTAAAAGTTCTTTATTCAATAGTTTAGGAAAACCCACTTATATCAAAAAAGGATTATGGGGAGATAGTCAGGCTATTCGGTATCAAAATTTAATTTCAAACCAAGTTGATTTAGGATATTTAATCGATAATCAAACTGGAAAAATTCGACAAACTGAAGTAGCTTTTAATACATCAGTTAGCCTAAAAACAATGAATCACACCTTAAATCAATTATTGGTCGGTAATGCAACACCATCAGTAAAACAAGGCTTAGAACAAGTGTATCGAGGACAAAAAAATAAATATTCTTTTAGCGTTGGTTCAATAAAAGGTACAATTGAACGTCAAAAAAGTGAGCGTATCTATATTGGGATTTGGGATGCAAATTTTCATTAGAATTAGGAATGTAAATTTGTAACTCAGATAACTACATCACTCATTCATCAGCATTAAAATAGAAGCAGAAACATCGGGGATCAATAGGAGAGTGAGAGTATGTTAGTTATTCTTGCCGATGAACAAATCCTATCGACTCAACAAGTCTGTCAAGGGTGTTTGTTAGCCACACATCAGGGTTTACCGCGTTGGTATCAAGGAAAGTTAAGATGTGGTCGGATGTTAGAGGAAGCAAAACAATTCCTACCTCAGAACAGTCAGCCGACATTATATGAATGTAAAATGGGCTTTCGGGTCGCTAATATCGATTAATCCTATCTAATTGCGTTATCTTGGCAAAAATACCCGACTTTAAGCTTAATTTATCCTCTTTTATTATCTTTACTGAGGACTTGCCCCAGGTACTGGGGGTTGTGGTAAGGTTTGGGTAGGGCTAACTTGTGGGTTTGGATCGGGTTTACGAACTTCGGGAATAGGTAGAAAATAAAATGCTACGGCAAACACCGCTAAACTACTTAAACCGACTGCCATCGGAACGGCTTTTTTAGTAATAGGTTCTTCGGCTAAACGATAACGACGAGAAAGAGGCTGTAATTTTAAGTTAACATCGGGTAGAGTTCGCTGATCGGTATAAAACTGATCCACTGCTTCAACGAGATCAAATAACTGTACCGTTGATAAATTAAATGAAACTGGACTAGAGGGTGTGTTAACGTCTCTTGGTGGATACCATGTTAAACGATGATAGGTATCTGATATTTTTTCGATACTTAAGTGATCGTCTGTCGGGGTAACTTCATGGGGACGACGAACCCCGCTTAAAAGTTCTTGGGCATAACTACTAACTGCAAGAGACAAGTTTTCTAAAAAGGTACGCCCTCCCTGCAAAACTTGGTTTGTTCCGATGAGGTGACATTGAGCATTCGTCACAATGGTTAAAGTGGGTTGTCCATTTGAAGCGTCTGTTGATGTGACCCCATCACTAAATCCTTCAACGATTAAAGTGCAGTTTGGTAAATTATATTGTCTTTTTAGATTCATTTTCGATTTCTGCTTGTAGTTTTTCAAGTTCTTCTGGGGTCATTTCTTCTAGCCGTTTTTGTAAGACTGCTGCCTTATAGTCTTGCAACTGCTGATTATAAGTCATCTTACTATTGAGAACTCGAACTAAATAAGATAGCACCCAACCGACTAACCCACCTACGAGTATAACTTGACTCCAAATGCCCGCCGAAATTCCATCTAGTCCAGTGTTTTTAAGAACAACATAGATTAGTCCTCCGGCGACAAAAACGCCTAAACCAATTCCAATAACATCAATTCGTCGCATAAATCTATTATAAACTTAGGCTTTGATTTCTCGACGTTGTGGACGAAAGTTCAAAAAAGGACTCAGTAAAAAAATTCCAGGGAAAAAGAAAAACATGAGAAAGTACATAAAGCCTCTTTCAAAAGAACTGGCAACATACCAACGGCTTTTGAGGTAGAAATAGACTAAACCCGGAATGATTAATAAATATAAACCGCTAAGAATTAGATAAAGAGCAGGAACGATTAAGGTTTCTATTGATAAGTTTGCAAGCATAAGTTTGTTTTTTTGTCAAGAGCTTAGGACAAATTAAGCAGATTTATTTATCTTGTATTATCACATTTTTTGTCAAGTTTAACCGTTTGGCTCGGCACTTGAGAACAAATAGGAAGGATAGAAAAAACTCAAAGTAAGAAAAAAATTATATTTTTATCTTGGGTCTTCTGCTCTCGTTGGGTATTCTTTATGTCACACTGGAGTCAGACAAACATGAGACCTTTGAAGCTCAATCATACAGAATGGAAATCCAATCATTAACGCCACAAAATCAAAACACAGGCAACAAAAACACAAAAGAAGTTAAAATCGCAAAAGAGCATGATCATGATGAACACCATCACCATGAAAACGCTTCAAAACCTCATGTTCATAGTGAAGCTTCTCTAAAACAAATCGTCAATCGTTTATCGCGCATTGAAGGACACGTTCGGGGTATTAAAACAATGGTGACAGAAAGTCGCCCTTGTCCAGAAGTATTAATGCAAATTGCGGCGGTTCGGGGTGCGATCGATAAAGTTGCCCGAATTATTCTAGACGAGCATTTGAGTGAATGTGTTGCCCGCGCTGCACTTGAAGGAAACATCGACACCGAAATTGAAGAACTAAAAGCCGCATTAGATCGATTCCTTCCTTAAAAAATCACCCATCGCTTGCTATGATATTATGATGGATTCTAACAGGTGAAAATCTGTCTAGATCTGTTGTCTTAAAATGGAGGAATAGGAAGTACACAATGACCCAAGTTGTCGTAGGTCAAAACGAAGCCATCGAATCTGCATTACGTCGTTTTAAACGACAAGTTGCTAAAGCCGGAATTTATGCCGATATCAAAAAGCATCAATTCTTTGAAACCCCCCAAGAAAAACGTAAGCGTAAAGCTGTAGCCCGCAGAAGACAGCGTACTCGTCGTCGTTAGAAGATAAAAAAGACCCAATCGATAGAAATAGACACTTTTTCACTAAATAATTAGAATTTTTAAAAGGGGCGTGATAGTTAGTATTGTGTAACTAAGTCTATGATAATCTTGAGCTAAAAGGAAAAGGATGAGCAATCAAAAAATGGCCATCCTTTTCTTGTATTTAGCATTCCCTCTTCATGAGACACCCAAATGACCATACAACTTCGTGTATACGTTCCTGATCATCCTTTAATTAAACATTGGTTAGCGATCGCACGTAGCGTACAAACCCCCTATCCTCTCTTTAAAACCGCCATGACAGAGTTAGGAAGATGGTTAACCTACGAAGCGACTCGTTATTGGTATCCCACTGTAGACGTTATTGTCGAAACGCCTCTCGCCGACTGCCCCGCAACAATTATTAACGAAGACATTCCCACCGTCATTATACCTATTCTTAGAGCAGGACTAGCGATCCTAGATGGCGCACAAACAGCCTTACCTAATAATGCTTCAATTTATCATTTAGGGTTAGTCAGAGATGAAGAAACCCTAGAATCGAGTTGTTACTTAAATAAACTTCCCGATCGCTTTTTGCCACAGACTCATATCATCATTTTAGAACCTATGTTAGCCACTGGCGGCTCGATTCAGAATGCCCTTTCTGAAATTATCAGTAGAGGTGGAGATCCCGCCTTAATACGCATTATATCGATTGTTGCTGCCCCTCCCGCCTTACAAAAATTAAGCGAAAAGTACCCCAGTTTAAACATTTATACCGCTATCATTGATGAAGGACTCAACGAAAAAGGATTTATTGTTCCTGGGTTAGGTGATGCAGGCGATCGCGCTTTTGGCACATAATATTAATAAGACATTGGGGTAAAAATTATGAGTCAACAAGAGGGTTTTGGGGCTGGATTTGTTGCAGGTGCTATATTTGGCGGCGTTGTTGGTGGTGTTTTAGGTACGGTTTTAGCGTCTCGTAGCCTAAAAAAAAGTGAAAAACCACTGCGAGATAGTGAATCTAATTTGACTTTAAATGAAAGTCAGATGGAGACAGCCCGTCGTAGTCTAGAAGATAAAATAGCACAACTCAACTCAGCGATTGATGATGTCCGTCAACAACTTGAGCCAGTCAATGGAAATCGTATCGATCATAAAGATTAGCACAAAAAATGCTTCAAACCATTAAAGAAACAGAAATTATTTACCCTAGTTCTGACGGTGAACCCTTGGCAGAATCCTACTCACATCTTTATGCAATTTTAACGACTCTAGAAGTTCTTAAACAATATTTAGCGGGTCGTCAAGCTACCGTTTTAGCCGACCAATTTATGTATTATGCCCAAGGGATGCCGCGTTTACGAGTTGCCCCCGATGTCATGGTGATTTTTGATGTCGCACCTGGTGGCAGAGATAATTACAAAATATGGGAAGAAAAACAAGTCCCTAAAGTTATTTTTGAAATGACATCAGAAGGAACAAAAAACAAAGATATAGAGTTCAAAAAAACCTTATATGAACAATTAGGCGTATTTGAATACTGGCTTTTTGATCCTAGAGGAGAATGGATCAACCAACAGTTAAAAGGCTATCGTCTGCAAGATGATTCTTATAAATTAATTACAGACGGACGCAGTGAACCATTACAGTTACGATTAGTTGTAGAAGGAGAACTCATCGGCTTTTATCGGGAAGATAACGGCGATAAATTATTGATTCCTGATGAATTAGCCGAAGCTGTACGCCAAAAAGATGCCCAATTACAACGGGAACAACAGGAAAAAGAAATCGCACAACAAAGATTAGCCGAAATGGAAGCGAAATTACAACAATATCAAGAACGTTTTGGAGAATTGCCAGAATAAGATCGTTATTATTTTTCGTTTTCCAATATTTCCTTAGCTTGTAATAGCTGTTGTTTCTTTTCCTCGCTAACTGTTGGATACTGTAAATTGAGGCTTTCTAGTTTTTGATCGATGACAGCAGCCACAGCGAGACGAGTAAACCACTTGCGATCGGCTGGAATAATATACCAAGGGGCCCAATCTGTACTCGTATTATTAAACATATCTTCATAAGCTTCCATATAATCATCCCAGAAAGCACGTTCTGTAGCGTCACTTGTGGAAAATTTCCAGTTTTTTTCGGGGCGATCGATTCGTTCCAAAAAGCGTTCTTTTTGTTCTGCTTTAGAAACATTTAAGAAAAATTTGAGGACAACAATTCCATTATTCACTAAATACTTTTCAAAATTGTTGATCTCTTCAAAACGTCTTTGCCAAATGCGTTTATCTTTCATCTCTGTGGGTAACTTTTGCCGTGCTAAGATTTCTGGATGAACTCTAGTTACTAAAACTTCTTCATAATAGGAACGATTAAAGATACCGATGCGTCCTCGTTCGGGTAAAGCTTTCATACATCGCCATAAATAGTCATGATCTAACTCTTCAGATGAAGGAGCTTTAAAACTATAAACTTGACATCCTTGTGGATTTACACCAGACATGACGTGTTTAATCGTACCATCTTTTCCGGCTGCATCCATCGCTTGAAAAACAATCAGCAAAGCATAAGTATCTTGAGCATAGAGCATATCTTGGTATAACTTGAGTTGCTCGATTCCTTCTTGTAACATTCCTGCTGCATCTTCTTTTGTTACATAATCTGCTTTGTAACTTGGATCGTAGTCTTTTTTGAGGGAAATTTTTTTATTTGACGGAACTAAAAAAGATTTGATGATTTCTTCGCGGTTTGGCATGGTAAATAACTCCTATGAAAATAAATTAAGCTAGTTTTCTAATCGTTTAGCAAATTCGAGAGTTAGAATAACAAACAATAACCCGACTAAAGCAATTTTATAAAAACCTGCACCAACAGCTATACCTAATGCAGCAGATACCCAAATTGCCGCCGCCGATGTTAAACCTTTTACCTTAACTTCTCCAGTTTTATTCTCATTAAACTGTTGAATAATCTCTCCTGCACCTAAAAAACCGATTCCTTGCGCTACACCTTGAATCACTTGACTAGGTGTAATAAGATGTGGATTTTCAAAAGGAATCATAATAAAAATCGTTGAACCGAGAGAAACTAGCATATGAGTTCTAATTCCTGCTGGTTTATGTTCCCGATAACGATTACAACCAATCACCCCACCCATCAAAGCAGATAAAGTCAGTTTAACGAATATAGTCACCCAATCATTTATTAATGCAGTAGGCATGGTTTGAGATTATGAACCATACTCTAAATCGTCAGATTGGAGTTTTTGAATAATTAAGGTGTTATATAGTTCAAGTTCGCGGTATAACTGTTCAGCAGAGCCTTTACTACTTCTAAATATTTCGTGTTTAATCGCTTCGATTTCTGCACCATCTATAACACCATCCGCTACGGCACGCTCAATCATTTGTTTAAGATTCTCAAGTTTTTTTAACTCTTCTGGTGTCGGTTCTTGCTCTTGTCTTCGTGTTATTTCCATATTTCCCCCTTTCTTACAGGATTTAGCCATGCTTGCGGCTATTTATACAATAATTATAGTCTGTGTGATCTAGCTAGAATAATTTTTTGTTACTCAGTGTAATCTATTTTTTAAATTAACCTCTAGCATTACAGATGAGCCAACTTCATATAAATTTATAATTTACAGTTACTCGTGATACATTTCAATCTTTTTTTTAAAAGAATTTTGAATAATTTGTTAGATATTTATATAATATTTGTATAACTTTAAACTCTTTTAATTATGGCTGTTCAGATAAGCGATCTCCAAAAGCTTTATCACACTGAGTATGATCGATGGCTGACACAGACTATTAGGCTTCTGAAAAATCGTCAGTTAGAAAGCGTAGATTACGAACATTTGATCGAGGAGTTAGAAGCTTTGGGACGCAGTGAGAAAAGTGCTGTCAAGAATCTGCTTTTACAAATTATCATTCATTTACTTCTCTATGAATTTTGGGAAACGGAAAGAGATAGAAATATTAATCATTGGGCTGGCGAGATTGTAACTTTTCGAGTTCAGCTAGAGGATAAATTGACGACAAATTTACGGAATCTTCTAGCACAAGAGTTGCAACAAATCTACTCTAACGCCGCCCTAATTGTCCTTAATAAAACAAGACTGACAACTTTTCCTCAAAATTGTCCCTACTCTCTCGAACAACTTTTAGATAAAAATTGGTTCCCGTTTTAAATTTGCCTTACAAGGAATAAGTAACTTAATGCAACACTCATCGAGTTAAAATTATTTGAACAAAGATCACATTTTTACATCGAGGTTAGTCATTATGGAAGCTAATACATCACTAGACTGGATTCTTTTAAGTCTTGCTGTGCTAATATTAGTCGGCGGGTTGTTGATGCTGTTGAGTGGTGTTCGGGAAATGGGTAAAAAGCCGTGACAAAAGGTTTTTCTTCAATGATTAAATTGATATAATTTTCGATTGTATTGCAAAAATTAAATCGTGTCCTATCGGATAAAAGAATTGATTAATACTATTGTTCTTAATTCTTCCTGACTGATGATTCAAAAAGAGCCAAAAAACATGATATTTGAAATAAAAAATTAAGAAACAAGATTAATTATTTCTCCATTTTTTTGTAAAGATAAACTTAATCCTTTTAAGACTTTGACTAAATCTGTAGCGACTTTCCCCGATGCTGCTTGTTCTACATTTTGATTGTAGATGGATTGGATAAATTGATCGCAAACATTTTTTAATGGTTCATCTTTAGTCACAGAAATTACTTCTTTTTCGACTCCCGTGGGACTATATTTATCTTCAAAATAACCATGTTGTAAAACTAAAGGTTCATTGGATGACATCTCATCAAAAATCAAACTACCTTGAGATCCAACAATACATAAACGTCTTTGTTTATCGGTATTTAACCAACACCAATGTAGGTAAACTTTAAAACCACTCGGATAAGTTAAAGTAGCCCACACTACATCTGCTAAACCCGATTGTAACCATGTTGTCCCCTGTGCTTGTACAGCGATCGGTGTATCATCTAACCAATAATTAAAAATAGCAAGATCATGAATTGCTAAATCCCAAAGAGCATCAACATCTTGACGAACTGGCCCTAAATGAGTACGACTTGCATAACCATATCGTAACTCACCAAGACACTGCGCTCGCATAATTTCCGCGCCTTTTTTCACAACCGGATGAAACAGATAAGTATGATCAATAAATAAAATGCGTTGTTTTTGTTGTGCTTTGTGTGTTAAAGCTACACACTCTGCGGGTTCAAGGGTTAAAGGTTTTTCAGATAGTACATGATAGCCTAAATTTAAAGCATCATCAATCAAAGAATAATGAGTTGATGCCGGTGTAGCGATAACCACCGCATTAATATTTTGATTTTCTCTAATTTTTGACCATTGAGTTGTTAAAATAATCTCTTGTTCATTTAAATTAAATTTCGTTTTGCAGTTTTCTAAATTACTATTAGATGGATCAACAATTCCAATTAAATTTACCGAAGGATGATGCAAAAAGTTTCTGACAAAGTGAACTCCCCAACGCCCGACACCCAAAATAACCAGACCAATTTTCATAGCTGAATTTACTCGCGGATTGTCCCTAACATAGCATTTTTTGTCACAAAATCGATAATTTTACCCGCTACATTTACCTCTGTTGCTTGTTCTATTCCTTCTAACCCCGGAGATGAATTAACTTCTAAGACAACTGGGCCATGATTTGAACGCAATAAGTCTACACCAGCGACACCTAAACCCGTTGCTTTAGCGGCACGAATGGCGGTACTCTTTTCTTCGGGAGTTAGTTTAACTTTGACGGCTTTTCCTCCGCGATGTAAATTAGAGCGAAAATCACCGTCAGCCCCCTGTCGTTTCATTGCTGCAATGACTTTACCACCCACGACAAAACACCGAAGATCTTCGCCTGCGGATTCTTTAATAAATTCTTGTACTAAAATATTGGCATCTAATTGACGAAAAGCTTCAATTACCGATTTAGCTGCTTGATGGGTTTCCGCTAAAACTACGCCGATGCCTTGCGCTCCTTCTAATAATTTAATCACTAATGGCGCACCGCCGACCGTTGCAATGAGTCCATCAACATCTTGTGTCGCATCCGCAAATACCGTTACTGGTAAACCAATTCCTTCACGGGCAAGAATTTGTAGACATTGAAGCTTATCACGCGATCGCAAAATTGCTTGAGATTCATTAGCACTAAAAACCCCCATTACCTCAAACTGTCTTACTACGGCTGTTCCATAAAAAGTTTTTGAAGCAGCAATACGAGGAATAATGGCATCAAAGCTTTCTAGAGGTTTACCGTTGTAGATCACACTGGGTTTATGGGCTGTAATATTCATGTAGCATCTCAGGTAATTAATCACCCGTACGTCATGCCCTTCGGCTTCTCCTGCTTCCTTAAGTCGTTTCGTAGAATAGAGAGAAGCATCTTGGGATAAAATTGCAATTTTCATATACTCAGAATATTTCAGCAGCCATTCGATCTTACCGTTAAGTAAGCATACAATTGTACAGTTCAAAAAAAATACTTATCTTTTTAATAAATTACCGATTAAAAATTATTAATTTTCTGATTTGTCTTTACTTCATCAATCAGAAGATAGACTAAAGCTATCACCCATATAATAAATTGAAAAATCGTCCAATAAGGATAAAGTAATGGAGTCATTCCTGCGGGCAACCACAAACTCAGTCCAAGCACAATAAAAATAACAATTGTTGTGGTCTGAGGATTTCTATAAGTTATTTTTAAAAAAGCTAATAGTAAAAATACAAGCATAACGTCATCATAAGTCCGATGATAAGTCACTAGCCTTGCGATCAAGCAGGATATAGCAAATAGGGTCAGCAAGGAAACGTTGCGAAATAAATAAAAAACCATTAAAAGACTAATAAAACTTACACCACCCAAAAGAAAAACTAATAAATTAGGTGGAATATTTTGATTAAAACTTAATAAATTTAATAACGATGTTCCTTTTAAAACAAAGTAATTAAGTTGTTGTATAAAATTATTAAAAATATTAACAGGTTGCATACGAGTAATAAACAAAATTAAAAAAATCTCGACAATAATAAAGCTAAAAAACATCACAATGACTTTAAATTGTCGCCGCGCCAAAAATATCAAAAAATAGAAAGCAGATATATTCGGTTTGGCCAAAGCTAACCCTAAAAATAATCCAGTCCAAATATATTTTTTATTTTGATATAACCAAAAAGCACCAATTAAAAGAGCATTAATAATTAATCCATATTGACCAACTTTTAAAGTCGTGCAAGCGGTACTAATTGCTAGACTAGACGCTACTGAAAAAAAGGCTTGAGCTTTATTTTTTGGTGCCGTAATAGAGTAAGAAAATACTGCCAAAACAATCAACGATATAACATTTAAAAATGCAAAATAAATGCGTGTTACTGGCCAAGAAAAATTAGGAAAAAATATAAAACCTGTAAAAAAAGCCCAAGGGGGATAACCTCCAGAAAGAACAGGGCCTAATTCTTTAATAACATTTGGTGTACCAGGTCTGGCATAATAAGGATACTGCCCTCTGTAAATATACTGTTGTTCAAGCCATCTAGCTAACAAATCTTTCGCCGACTCGATATCATTAACAAAAATAAGATGATAAAATCCTTTAATTAAATAGACGATGCTTAGACCCATTAATAAAAAAGAGAAAAACCATAATACTTTCTCTTTTTTGGCATTAAAAAGATTAATAAAAAGCTTATTTGACATAATTAGTGTCCCTAAAAGCGACTAAGTTTTTAATAAAGTACCGCCCCATTGTAAATAAGGTAATTTAGCGGCACTGGTTTTAATTTCTGCTGTATTTTGGAGCAATTGTCCGCAAGAATCCCAACTCCCAGCGATGAGCATTTGACGCGCTCCTTCATTTAAAGAAATTGGTGCAGTAAACTGCTCACAATGCACTTCCAAATTCTTTAAATCTAACATTATAGAAGCTTGAGGATTTTCTTCAATAATGGTTTGAATTTGTTTAATATCTTGAGCATTTGCTGTCACACAAGGCACACCATTAGCGATACAATTACCAAAAAAGATTTCAGCAAAACTCTCACCAATAATTCCTTGTATTCCCCATCTAATTATCGCTTGGGGGGCGTGTTCTCTTGATGAACCACAGCCAAAGTTTGCATTGACTACTAAAATTTTTGCCCCTTGATACTGAGGTAAATCAAAAGGATGTTGAGAGTTCATTTGAGTCCGATCGTCGGCGAAAACCTGTTCACCAAGTCCATCAAAGGTCACACAGCGCAAAAAACGAGCAGGAATAATTCGATCTGTATCAATATCATCACCTCTTAAAGGAATACCTGTCCCAACAATATTTTTTACTTGACTCATTACTTTAGCCCTATGAATGTAATTAACTTTTCTGCCAGACTTTTATCATACCGTTACCGCCTCCTGCTGCCAAATATTGACCATCTTTACTCAAGGCTAGAGATAAAATAGCGGGGAGACGAGAAGAAGATTCATCCTTTAAACTCAGAGTAGCGATCGCTTGTGTTTGACTTGGATGCCAGATTTTTAGAAAACCATCAGCCCCACTACTAATTAAAAATTCGCCATTTTCACTAAACAAGAGCGCTTGTACTTGTCCTTGATGAGCAACAAAAGTTCGGATCGGTTGAGTAATTTTTTTAGACTGCCATTCACCAAGATCAAGTTGCCAGATTTTAACACTTCCATCAACACACCCGACGCTTAAAATCTGTCCATCGGGACTAATAGCAAGAGATTTCACCGAAGAAAGATTCCCGCTTAGACTGACCATTTTTTCCCCTGTTCCCACTTGCCATAAGTTGACGCTGCCATCGCCACCCGCACTAGCGATAAATCGTTCATTTGGCTCAAGGGCAAGGGCATAGATCGCCCCTAATGCTTCGTAGGAACTAGCCACCATTTCACCGCCTTTGACGTTCCATTGTTTAAGAGATTGATCATAACTCCCACTAAGTAAAAAAGAGGTTATTGAGGCAAAGGCTAAAGCATGAACTGATCCAGTATGAGCCGTGAGCAACAAATCAAGTGTTAAATGATCATCGATTAAAGACCACAGTTTAACGGTATGATCAAAGCTTCCAGAGGCGAGGTGATACCCGGTTTCATTTTGGGTAAAAACAACGGCTAATACGGCTTGCTCATGGGCTTCTGTGGTACTAATTGCATTACCTGTACCCAGATCCCAAACTTTAAGAGTATGATCCCAACTGGCACTCGCTAAGAGTTTACTATCTCCACTAATACTTAAAGAGGCGATCGCATCTAAATGACCTTGAATTTGATAAATACAGTTCCACTGTGGCTCAGATATGGGGTTTGGAGTAGCTACCAGATGTATTGGTGATAAGGATGCTGGTAAGTCGGTGGGAGGTGGTTCGATTTCTTTCAAGTTCAGGTTAGCATTTTCGGGCAAGAGACTAATAAGCTCTTTTTTGAGTTGGAGATATGAGCGTTCAATTCTTTCAACCCGTTCTCGTAGCGCATGATTATTGAGATACTGTACAATACCGTTAAGAGATTGTTCTAATGTGTTTAGATTTTCTTGTACTACTGTTAGGGTTTTTGTTGTCCCGTCAGTTGCCTGAGTTGTCTTTATGGCTAGAGGTTGAATTTCTTCGAGCCATTGACGCTGTAATTGTTTGACCATTCCTGCGACCATTTTACGATTAGTCGCGTTTGCCATAGCCGAGCGTAAACGGTTAATAATATTAAGTCCAAGGGTAATAGTTAAACCCAGAAGCGGATAGATAAAAGAGTTTGTCACCAGCGCAATTAAAAGACTAATCAGCGTCATGCCATAGGACACATATTCTAAAACGTCTAGCCAATGAAGTTGATTTAGTAACATAATCGCTGTTTAAAGATTGAGAATCATACGGGCGATGGTAAAATAGATGAGTACTCCTAACACATCAACAGCAGTGGTAATAAAGGGAGCCGACATTAAGGCTGGATCTAATCCTAGTGATTGGAACAAAAAGGGTAATGTTGAACCCGCAACGGCAGCTAAAAGAGCAATTCCGATTAAACTAATACCAACTGATATAGCAACTGCGATGTTAGCGTGGAGTAAGAAATAAGCCCAAAAAGCGGCTAATGCTCCTAAAATAACGCCGAGAAGAATACCTGCTAAACCTTCTCTAAAAATAATTTTTGCTGAACCGATCGTGCGAATTTCATCGGTATTTAAACCCCGAATTACGACTGTTGAAGATTGTGCGCCGACATTTCCTCCAGTTCCAGTGAGTAGAGGAATAAAAGCTGTTAGGATGGCCATTTTTTCAATGATGCCCGTTTGTGTTTTAATGATAGTTCCTGTTACGGTATTTGTAAGTAACAAGACTAACAACCAAAGGACACGTTTACGAACGACTGTAATTAAATCTGTTTGAAAGTAGTTATCTCCATCTGATTGTAAACCACCGATCGCATAAATATCTTTTGTTGCCTCCTGTTGCAAGATATCCAAAATATCATCAACTGTGACGACTCCTACAAGACGTTGTTCCCGATCCACAACGGGTAAGGCTAATAGATCATAACGTTGGATCATACGGGCGACTTCCACTTCATCGGTGTCAGTATGAACACAAACAACATCCCGCGTCATGATTTCTCCTAGGGTTGTTTCTGGTTCACAAATGACTAAATCTCTTAAAGAAACAATTCCAGTTAACTGACGAGAGGCATCGGTAACATATAAATAATAAACGACTTCTGAGGCGTTGGCTAAACTACGGATTCGTTTTAGGGTTTCAGCAAGGGTAAGATTTTCTTTGAGGGAGATGTATTCTGGTGTCATAATACGCCCGGCGGTTCCCTCTTCATAACCTAATAATAAGGCAGTTGATTGTCGTTCTCCTGAACTTAGTTGCGAAAGTAAGCGACGCACAATCTTAGCAGGAAGTTCATCAAATAGTCTGACTCGATCATCGGGTGACATTTTATCTACGATGTCTAAGACTTCTTGCTGTTTAAATTGTTGAATTAAAGCTTGTTGTACGGTTGTATCTAAATGCTCATAAACTTCGATCGCTTCTGCTTTGGAGAGTAAACGAAATGCGATCACCTGCATTGATTCTGGCAGTCCTTCGATCGCTTCGGCAATATCAACGGGAAGAACTGGTATTAATAGCGATTTTGCTCCTTCTAGGTTCCCTTGTTCTAACAATAGTTTAAGTTGACTCCGGACTAATTGCCGTAGTTCACTGCGTAAACCTGTTTGAATCGATGTTAGATTTTCTGTCAAGGTCAACCTTTTTTTATGCGCGTCAAGACCTATCTTACCTATGAAAGGTAAACAGTGAACAGCAATTAGCTAAAGTTAACCTCTAATTCCTGTCACAATATAAGAGACTCTTTGGGCAATATTTGTCGCATGATCCGCCATTCTTTCTAAATGCCGAATAATTAGCCCCATTAATAAAATTGGTTCGACGACTCCTTTTATATCCCGTTGTTGCGATAAAATCCCGTAAAGTCTGTCATAAGCATCATCGACGGTGTCATCTAGCTTTTTAACTTTTCTTCCTGCTTCGCCATCTAATTCGGTGAGGGCGACTAAACTGCTGGCTAACATTAATTGAGCGTGTTCAGACATGGCTAGTATTTCTTTCATACAATCATGTGTCGGATAAGAAAAAAGTTTGATGGCAATTTCGGCTAAATCTTTGGCATAATCGCCTATACGCTCTAAATCTCGAACTAATTGCATGAAAGCACTTAATAGTCTGAGATCCTGTGCGACAGGTGCTTGTAGGGTCATAAATGTGGCACAGTCTGACTCGATTTGACGATAATAGCGATCGATTTCTTTATCAAGAATTTTTATTTTGCGGGCGGCTTCGAGATCTCGCTCAAATAGCGATCGATGACTCAAACGGAAGGATTCCTCAACTAATGCGCCCATTCGTAATACATCTTGTTCTAGGCGTTTGAGACAACGTTCAAAGTGCGATCGTTCGGGACGATTGGTATAAGCTGATAGATTCACGTTACAAGCAGGACATAGCCTTATTTTTTTTATTCTACTTCTAGTAATAACAATAAAAAACTTTCTTGAGAATGATATTTTATGCTAATTTACCAAAAAAATCATGATGGACAGATCTGTTAAATTTGTAAATCCGAAGTCTGTTGATCATTACTGCTAAAATATACTTCATTTGCTTATAATCAAGAACGCCAAAATGTTTTTAGTTAATCCGTCAAAAAGTCAGGATTTTATGACAAATTCGCGGGTTTTTTCAAAGGAAGAATAATTTGTATCCAAGCACCGCCAGTTTGTGGGTGATTTTTGGCAATAATTGAGCCTTGATGGGCTTTGATGATTTGTTGAGCGATCGAAAGTCCTAACCCACTTCCTTGAGTTAATGAACTGGTATCCGCCCCCTGTCGAGTTCTTGAAAGATCACCCCGATAGAGACGTTGAAAAATATAGGGTAAATCTATTTCTGAAAAACCGATCCCAGAGTCAATAACGTCTATGGAAATTTCCTCAAGTTCGTTGATTTCTTGAAGGGGAGACACTTTTACTAAAATCATTTCTTTAACAGCACTATATTTAATGCAATTATTGAATAAATTTAAGAAAACTTGAGTTAATCTGGCGGCATCTCCTTCAAGAAAAATATCGTCTAATCCTTGATAATCTAAATTAATTTCTTTTCTTAGTGCGATGGGCGTGATATTTTGCCAAGCGGATAATATTAATTCTTTAATATTTAGTATTTCATAGTTTAGATATTGTTCTGGATTGGTTTGCAATTGTCCAAATTCTAAACAATTTTCAATTAATTTTATTAAACGATTAATTTCTTTAAGCATTTGCTCAACCCAATGTTTTTCAGGATTTTGCAAGCGTTTTTGTAAAGTTTCGGCAACCAATGATATAGAGGTTAATGGGGTTCTAAGTTCATGAGTCAGATCAGAAAAGGCTCGCTCATGTGATTGTGAGATTTCGGCTAAAGGTTGTTGATTTTCAATAAAAACACATATTTTATCATCAGGAAGCGGATAGCTATAAGCTTTGAGAGCAGTAGATTTATTAATATTGCTCTTATTTTTGTTGGTGGCTTCTGAAGCGTCATTTAGATAATATTGACTTGAATAAAAAAACCATTCTTTAACTTGCGATCGTTGGGTTTGACGGGTTAATTCAATTAATTGATCCAATTCATAGGAACGCACTAACTCTAACAATAATCGAACTTGTCCTATCTGCCATCGATCTATTTTTAAAAGTTCTTTGGCTTGTTGATTACATTTTAATAGATGATTATCTAAATCAACTTCTAAATATCCAATTGGAGCTTGTTCTAAAATCGATAATTGGGTAAATAGTTCTTGTTCTAGTTGCTGTTGTTTGTCATGTAAATAGTGCATTTCTCGCCGCACTAAAGACAGTAATGGTAAGGACGTGGAAAAATCAACTGGGTAGGGTGCTCCTTTGAGCAGTTGTTGTAACTGGCTATCGATACGGTTGCGCTGCCAGTAACAGATACAGAGTCCTATAATCAATCCAAAAATAAAGGAAAATGTGTTCATTAATCTGGGGTAAATCTTTACATTTAAAGTCTTAACCGTACTGAGGACGGCTTATCCCCTATATTTATGTTCTAACAAAAATTTGTGATGGATTATTTCTAATGGCTAGAATTAATCAAAAAAAGTGATGCCCGATTGATTTTATCTAACCATAACAGAAGAGGAAAGCCCTATCAGCTTCCCTCCACATTAGACAAATAATTATCTTAGATTATATTTTGAGACTTAGTAGCGTCTTTGTCTGTTTCCGCCACCACCACCACCACCAAAGGAGCCTCTGTCTTCACGCTCTCTGGCTTGGTTGACTTTTATTTCGCGTCCCATCCATTCGGCACCGTCAAGGGCTTCGATCGCGGCAGCTTCTTGTACTTTGGTTTCCATTTCTACGAAAGCAAAGCCTCTTTTTTTGCCAGTTTCGCGGTCAGTAGGAATATGAACTCTCTGGACTTTACCATATTCGGTGAAGACATCAGAAAGATCTTCTTGGGTTACCTCATAGGAGAGATTACCGATAAAAATAGACATGCGTTTGTACCTGTTAAATCAGAAATGTTTGGACAATATAAATGTAGAGAGGCAAATTTCGGAAGGAAGCTGACGAATACCAAATCTTAAATACTTTAATCTAGTTAACACTGACACCGAGCTTGGACACCGACTTTATTTCTCTATTCATTATTTTAGCATGAAATAGAAATTTTTCACCTTAATTACAGAATTTTTCAAAAAGACTAAGGATTAATCATTTTTTCGGGTCTAACCCACTGCTCAAATTCTTCCGAGGTTAAAAAATCTAACTCTAAACAAGCTTGCTTAAGAGTTTTGCCCTCAGTATGGGCTTTTTTTGCCACTAGGGCCGCCTTTTCATAGCCAAGACGAGGATTTAAGGCTGTGACTAGCATCAAGGAATTCTGTAAAAAATGCTCAATCTGTTGATGGTTGGGTTGAATACCAATTACTAAATGTTCTCGAAAAGAACGACAGGCATCAGTCAATAAATCAATTGAATGTAACAAATTATGAATCATGACGGGTTTAAAGACATTCAATTCAAAATTTCCTTGTGAACCGGCTACTGTAATGGCGGTATCATTACCCATCACCTGTACACAAACCATCGTCATCGCTTCGCACTGAGTCGGGTTGACTTTTCCAGGCATAATCGAGGAACCTGGTTCATTTTCGGGTAAAATCAGTTCACCTAAGCCACATCTTGGCCCTGATCCTAACCAACGAATATCATTAGCAATTTTCATCAAGGAACAAGCTAGGGTTTTCAGTGCGCCGCTTGCTGCTACGATCGCATCATGACTCGCTAAAGCGGCAAATTTATTCGGTGCGCTAGTAAAAGGAAGTTCTGTTATTTCGGCAATTTTTTCGGCTGAACGTTGAGCAAATTCGGGATGAGTATTTAGACCTGTTCCGACTGCGGTTCCACCCAAAGCTAACTCATATATATAAGGTAAAGTATTTTTGATCCGTTCAATACTTTGCTCTAATTGGATAACATAACCTGAAAATTCTTGACCCAACGTTAAAGGTACAGCATCCATCAGGTGAGTCCGACCAATTTTAATAATATCTTGAAACTCATCTGCTTTTTGGGCTAAAGAATCTCGTAATTCAGTAATACTGGGAATGAGACGATGAACAATTTCTGTCGCAGCGACAATGTGCATCGCCGTCGGAAAAGTATCATTAGAAGACTGGGACATATTAACATGATCATTCGGATGGATCGGTTTTTTACTGCCCATTGTTCCACCCGCTAATTCTATCGCACGATTAGCGATCACCTCATTAACATTCATGTTAGTTTGTGTACCGCTTCCCGTTTGCCAAACTCTTAAGGGAAAATGTTCCAGCAGTTTTCCTTCTATTACTTCATCCGCGACTTTAATAATTAATTGTGCTTGTTCTGTGGGGAGTTTTCCTAAATCTTGATTCACCATTGCTGCCGCTTTTTTTAGGATACCAAAAGCGCGAATCAATTCTGGGTGCATGAGATCATCACCGATATCAAAATGAATCAAAGAACGTTGAGTTTGTGCGCCCCAGTAGCGATCGTTTTTCACTTCGATCTCACCCATACTATCTTTTTCGATGCGATGCGTCATAAAAGCAAAATCAATCCTTAAAATATTGACGTAATGTTAAGTTATTTGACCAAATCATTAATATATTTAAAATAACTCATTATAAAGCAAATAATTACCATCCTTTAGATGTCGTCATCACCGAAGGAAAAGGATTATGGGTCTGGAATATAGAATTATTAAGATATTGATGGCATAATTGTTATTTTTAAGAAAGGTAGGGGGAGGATATCCAAACCCAGATTTTATGATATTTCTAGATATTTTTGTTTCGGATTGACTAAATGGCATAATTTGAAAGATTATTTTGAATATTGCTTCCGTTTATTCAATAGAAACAATAATTGACGACTCCCACGCACTCCGTAAACTTCGTGCGAGGATTCCTCATTCACCGACAATTGCATCCGTTAGATAACTAATGTCACCCACCGCACGTCTTACATTGTCTCCAGAGGCTGTAGCGATGCGTCCCACCGCTAATATCCGCAAGGCTTCATCCCGAATATTTCGGGCAGCATTTACATCTCTGTCGTGTTGTATTTCACATTTAGGGCATTGCCATTGTCTGATATCTAATGGCATTTTATCTATTACGTGAAGACATTTATTACAAGTCTTAGAAGATGGGAAAAATCTATCAACTTCTAGATAAACTTTTCCTTCTCTTTCTGACTTGTATTTGAGCATGGTACAGAACATACCCCAACCAACATCATTGATAGCTTTGGCTAGGTTATGATTTTTGACCATGCTTTTTATGTTTAGATTTTCTACTGCAATAACTTGATTCTCGTTTACTATCTTACGGGATAGCTTGTGCAGAAAATCCTCACGACATCTAGCTATTTTTCCATGAACTTTAGAGACAGCTAATCGGGCTTTATTTCTGTTGATAGAACCTCGCTGTTCACTGGATTTAAAATCCAGTGCTTGCGGCGAGGTGCCTTCCGCACCCTTAGCCTTTTTAGATAGCTTTTGTTGTCTTCTCTTGAGTTTCTTGTAATGTTTATTCCAATGCTTAGGGTTATTGTATTTGCTTCCATCTGAAGTAACACAAAAATCAAGTAACCCTACATCGATGCCTATCGCTTTTCCGTCTGAAGATAAATGTGGTGCATCCAACTTATCATCCACTCCTATCGAGACAAAATACTTTTGCTCAGGGGTTTTAGAAATAGTCATCATTTTGACTTCTCCTTCAACTTCTTTTGTAAAACGACAATAAATATCTCCCAACTTGGGGAAGTGGATGCAGTCTTGCTTTATCTTCGTATTTTGAGGATAACTGATCGACTGTTTTCCCTTCCTAGATTTAAATCTGGGAAATCCTGAGCGTTTTTCAAAGAAGTTTTTATAGGCAGTAGATAGATTGAGTGCGACTACTTGTAAACATTGGGAATAAACATCTGTCTTCAACCATTCATGCTCTTTCTTAAGTTTAGGTAATAGAGATTGAATCTTATTTCGAGTCAATCCTTTACCTGTTTCTTGAAATGTCTTTTGACATAATTCTAGGCTATAATTCCAATACCAACGAGAGCATCCAAAAGCATTGTCTAAAGCTTCTTTTTGTTCGTTGGTTGGATATAATCTAAACTTGTGTCCTGTGTACATTATCAATGTTGAATTACTGTGATAAGATTATTTTAGAGCAGAAATCTGTTAGTGTCAAATATCCTGCTCTCGCTTTCATCCCACGTGAGCGAGCAAGCTCGAACGGGGATTTCTCGCTTGGAAATATGTTAAAGCCACTAATGGTGATACAATTAGCTTAATTAATCGGTTCTAGTGAAAATTATCAACTAGAGGTAACGGGGAAAGTTTGGTGGAAGTCCAATGCTGTCCCGCAACTGTGAAAGAGAAATTCTCAAAAGCCAGAATGCCCGCCGATCAATTTTATTATATTTGTTTCATCTGCGAGGTACAGAATGAGAACGCCCATTCAAGTTTTACATTGGCAAAGAACTGAACGATTTGTTTTATCAATTCCAGCACAAGCAATACTCTACGTTGCGCTATGGTCATTAATTCTTTGGTTAGTTTTTTTTAGCACCTATCCTCTAGTGCATGATACTGTACACTCCCTGCGACACCACACTCTGGGCGTAAGTTGTCATTAATATTTAAATTCAGCACAGGTCGGAATTTCTCATGATTTTTTCAAAATTTAGATGGTCTATGCTGGTGGGTATTGTTTGCACCATTAGCTTTATTTGTTATGCAGTAACTAGCTTTTCTCAATCGCCTCAAGCTTCTGTACAATTAGTTACTGATCCCCCCCTTTCTCAAGTAATTCCATTAGAAGCGGAAGCGACTGAATATCTAGGGTCGGGTAAGTATGAATCCCCCGTCCAGTTGAGATTTCAAGCTTTAGATGCAAAAGGAAAACCCTTACAAAATGCTCGATACAGATTGCAAATTCTGACTCCTCCTCCCACTCCTTGGTTTACTACAGATTTTCCAATTGTTGAAGGAACCAAGCTATTAGATATTTCAGGTGATGCACCTACGGGCGAACTACAGATACAGCAGGTTTTCCCAATTCGAGGTAACTATCAGTTACAAGCAAGCGTTACACCTATTGTTGAAAATGCGTTTACTCCAATTGAGCAAACATTGACGCTGACTATTCCCGAAAATCCGTTAAAATGGCGTTATTTTCCCATTGTTTTAGGCATATTGTTAGCAATTGGGTTTGTCGGTGGTTGGGTTATTGGCGATCATCAAAAGTCGCAATATGGAGAGATAGCACCCCGGCGAGTTAGAATGCTTCTGAGTGGTGTAACGGTGAGTGCGATCGTCGTTTTGTTTTTCTTTAATATTAGTGCTGAATTGGCTCAAGCACAAATGGACGGAATGACCGCAGAAACAACCTTAACCGATAATGGTTTGATTCAGTCTCAAGGAATGAAACTAGAACTGACTGGAGATAGCAATACATCGGTTGGTCAAATGGCTTCATTACAAGTAAAACTTACCGATAGCCAAACTAATTTACCTGTGACTGATGCTGTTTTTGACATCAAAGCGACTGCTTCTGAAAATAATTGGGTAGCATTTGCTTATCAAGGTATTCCAGATAATCAAGGACTACTCGCATGGCAACAGCAGTTTTTTGATGGGGCTCCTCATCAAATCGAAGTTAAAGTATCGCCTAAAATGGATGGAAACAGACAATTTCAACCGTTCCAAGTGACTAAAAATATTGAGGTAGAAGGCATTGCGCCACCTCTTTTTGTTCGCTTTGTTGGGTTATTTTATTTCACTGGAATTTTAAGTTTAGGTCTGGTTTTAGGTCTGTGGTTACAGCGTCAAAGATTACAGAATTTAGCTTAAAACAATTGGCGAGTCGTTGAAACATTTTAAAAATAAATCAGCAACTCGCTAATTTAATAAAATTAAAAATCTGTTTAGATTAATGCTGGTGTTTTTTCCATTTGAGACGAATATTGTCCTAAACTCGCTGCACTATTACACTTTGCTCGATGTAACAAAAGTTGTTGAGCGTTAGCAATATTAGCATCATTTCCTCGCCAATATTCTAAAGCGGGTTGTTGTATGGCACGTGCGTAGGAAAATGTAATCGGCCAAGGACATTGTGACTTATACTTTATATTCATTAAATTAAGATGTTCTGAAGCTTGTTCGATACTTTGTCCACCTGAAAGAAAGGCTACTCCTGCGACGGTTGCGGGAACATTTTTTAATAAACACTCTACTGTTTTATCTGCGACTTGTTCGACGGTTGCTTGAGTTGGACTATTTAGACCTGAAATGACCATACTGGGTTTTAAGATCATTTCATCATATACAATTCCTTGTCTGTACAATTGCTCAAAAACCGTGTGTAGCGTTTCATCAGTCACAGCGTAACAGCGTTCGATCGTGTGATCCCCATCGATGAGGACTTCGGGTTCGACAATAGGAACTAAACCCCCCTCTTGACATAAAGCGGCATAACGGGCGAGGGCGTGGGCATTTGCTTCTATACAAGCGCGACTCGGTATATCTTGACCGATGGTAATTACAGCCCGCCATTTTGCGAATCTTGCACCCATTTTATAGTATTCGGCAATGCGATCGCGTAATCCATCTAGTCCCTCTGTTATTTTTTCGTCTGGATGTCCAGCAAGATTTTTTGCCCCTGCATCTACTTTAATTCCGATAATGATCCCCGCATCGGCCATAATTTGCGTAAATGGAACGCCAGCGCGACTGGTTTGGCGGATCGTCTCATCGAATAGAATTGCACCACTAATATACTCACTTAAATTTGGCGTTGTTAGAATTAATTCTCGATAAGCTTGACGTTGTTCGATGGTTGTCGGAATCCCTAATTTATCAAATCGCTTGTTACAGGTTGCATGGCTTTCATCCATTGCTAGGACTCCTTTTCCAGAAGTTACCATTGCTTTCGCTGTCTCTTTTAGCTCTTGAGAATATGTATTCATCATAGTCTGTGACTCCATATGGGTTTCTTTTATACCAATATTATTGATATTAATTCGCATTTAAAGTAAAAAATTGCTATATTGTGTTTAGAAAGCTTCATGGAAAGGCTAATCGGCATATTTGCAGAAGTTGGACTAGGTAAGCTTTTTTGACCGCTATATTAATGCTAGTCAATTTTTTAGAGCAATGAGAAAAATAATCAAGAAAAAGCAAAATAGAATTTTGTCGGAAAACTATCTAGACAAAATATCGGGCATCTTACGCGATCGCTGGGCTGAAACTCAACAGGCAATGCAGCACAAAACTAGAGAAGAAAAGTTATCCCATCATCATTGACACTAAATATAGGATTAGAACAAACGCGGCTTTCATCAGCAAAAAGTCTGAAACATTATAGTAAAATAGCACTTTTGTCAACAAATTTTTTAATTATTTAATGCTGATAGTGAGCCGATCATCTATGATAGTGATGAGTTTTAATTCTTAATCTAAAACGATGAATCAACTAGAGATTAAAACAGTCACTTATCTTGAAGCAATAGAACCTCTTCAAATGATACGTTGTATCGTGTTTCAAGACGAGCAAGGGGTTAATCCTGAATTAGAATTTGATGGATTAGATGAAAGTGCTGTACATTTATTAGCTTATCTTGATGGTGAACCTGTAGGAACAGCCCGAATTAGAAAACTTGAGCCTCAAACCGCTAAGATTGAAAGAGTAGCTGTTTTGTCTAGTGCTAGAGGTTTTGGCATTGGTACAGAATTAGTGAAAACTGCTTTAGAGTTGATTTCTCGGAACAAAAATTATCTAAAAGTCGTCGTCAATGCTCAAGAATATATTAAAAAATTATATGAAAAATTAGGTTTTCAATCAGTAGGTGAACCATTTGATGAAGCTGGTATCCCACATATAAAAATGATTAAATACTTAGAAGGTTAGGCTACAGGGTGAAGGATAAAAAAGAATTAAACTGGGAGCAAGGATTAGTTTATCTTACTATTATTTGGCTCGTTGGTGTCATTATTGATCGTTTCTGGTTTGCGATCGATCAAAGTATTCCTGCATGGGATCAAGCTGATTATCTAAATGGAGTTGTTAATTATTGGGAAATACTTCAAAAACCTGATGTTTTAAATGGTGAATGGTGGCGACAATTTTGGTTAATTTCTCCAAAAATTCCTCCCTTAACTTATTTATTAACAACGCCTTTCTTTTCCTTGTTTGGAGTCAGTTTAGATTCTGGCACTTTAGTGATGTTATTGTATAGTGCTATTCTTTTGATTTCGGTTTATGGATTGGGTGTTATTCTGTTTAATGTTTCGGTTGGTTTATGGGCTAGTATTATTTGTTTAATTATCCCTGGATTTTATTATTATCGCTTAGAATTTTTATTAGATTTTCCGTTAGCTGCTATTGTTACTTTTAGTTTTTGGTTACTAACTATTTGGCATTGTACAAAGCGATGGAGTTGGCTAAAAGCAGGATTATTTGGTATTTCTTTCGGTTTGGCATTATTCGTTAAGCAAACTTCTCTATTTTTCTTATTTATTCCGATTTTTTATTTATTTATTTCTTATTTATTTCGGAAAAAATGGCTTAGATTGAGTCAGTTAATCATAAGTTTATTTATCTCATTTATAATTATTTTTCCTTGGGTTCGGACAAATTGGTTATTAATGCTAACCTCTGGGAAACGAGCAACAATAGATTCTGCAATTATTGAAGGAGATCCAGCACTCAATACTTTAGATGCTTGGACATATTACTTTAAAGTATTACCTTATTTTCTGTCTTGGGTATTATTATTAATTCCTATAGTCGGATTCTTAATGAGTTGGATTTACTGGAACAAAAGAGAAAATATCTTAACACTCACTTCTAAATATAACTGGTTTTGGTTAGGATTATTTTTATTAGGAGGTTATTTATTATCTTCAGTAAATATTAATAAAGATGCTCGTTATATTTTGCCACTTCTTCCCGTATTATCAATTATTTTAGCCGTAGGTTTCTTATCTTGGCGAGGACGTTGGTCAAAAATAATTCGATGGGGTACAGTTGGTATTGGATTTATTTTAATGTTATTAAATTTGTTTCCACTTGGGGGAAATGCAATCACTGAGATTTTCAGTCCAAAAATGCAGCATCAACCCTATATAGGGAAACCTTGGTATCACGAAGAAGTTGTACAAGAAATCATTAAAACTTCTCCATATTTACAAGAAACCTTGGGAGTTTTACCCTCAACACCGCAACTAAATCAGCACACTTTTTCTTTTTATGGTGGAAAATATCAATCACAGATATCTGGAAGACAAGTAGGAGTCAGAGAAAAAGAAATCGAACAAGATGCGCGAAGTCTCAATTACTTTATCACGAAAAATGGCGATCAAGGTTCAATTCCCGATGCTCAAAAATTAATCGTTAAACGAGTTGAACAAGGATTAGAGTTTAAATTACAGAAACAATGGAAATTACCCGATCAAAGTGATTTATTCTTATATCGGAAAAAATATCCTAATGTCACAGTTTTACCCTTTACGGAAGCCACAGAACAAGTTAAGCTAGAAGAAATTATTACCCCTAGTATTGTTCAAGCTAATCAGCCCATTCCTGTAACTTATAAATGGTCAGGATCATGGGAACAATTACAAAACGGTGTTGTATTATTAACTTGGAAAAAAGACGGCTCATCATCTTCTTGGATACATGATCATGGTATCGGTATGGGGAGACTTCGGCAAGATGCTTTAAAAGTAGATGATTACAAAAATGGATACGAAGTCATCGAAAGAACAGCTATGTTAGCAGATGGAGAGATTGAAGCAGGAAACTATACATTAGAAGCAGTTTATCTAAATCGAAAAACCCAAGAAAATTACTCAATTGCTGTACCACCAATTACAATAAAAATAGATCCTTTAGCCCCAATTATTCCCGCACCAGAATTAGACTTAGTAACACAATTAAGAATTCTGTCATCAGGATTATCCCAAGGAATAAAAGGACTCGATCCAGTTTTTAAACAAACCGCTAGAATCAATCAATATGATGCAAATCAAGACTATCTGGTACAAGCGGATACAGCTTTTGCCCAGCGATTGAGAAATAATGATCAAGGAAACCGTCTTCAGTGGTCTTATGCTCTTGCTTTATCCAATGTTTTACAACAAGATGTTAAAGGTGCGATCGCTGCCATCAACCAAGTGATTGAAATTGCGCCGAATAACCCTTATAACTATGCCTATCTAGCCTTTGTTTATCTGTATGACTGGAATCCTCATGAAGCTGAAAAACCCCTACAAACTGCACTTAAACTCGATCCTAACATTCCCGAACTAAACACCCTAAGTGGGGTAACTGCACTAATGCAAGGCAATTTAATCAAAGCTTGGACAAACCTGAGAGAATTATTATGAAATTTAATGTCGGATGTGAATTAAATTATTCTGTAAGCAGTGATAGTATATTTGTTTTTAATATTGCACCAATAAGAAATAACCATCAAACAATTCTAGAAGAAAAACTGCTCATTACCCCAAATCTTCCCCATGAGGATTATGTGATACCGAACTTTAATAGTCAATATTTTCGGATACAATGTCCCGCAGGAGAATTAGCGATATCCTATCAAGCAACCGTAGAATCATTTCCGATGCAAGTTGATTCCGAACTATTATACGAAGTTCCACCCGCTAAATTACCCATCGAAACCTTACCCTATCTTAATCCCTCTCGCTACTGCCAATCCGATCGCTTATCTCGTCTCACACAATATGAATTCGGGAATTTAGCACCAGGATATTCTAGAGTAACAGCAATTTGTAATTGGATCTATGAAAATGTCGCCTATTTATCGGGTAGTACAGATGCTCAAACCTCCGCTTTTGATACCGTAACCGAAAGAGCAGGAGTTTGTCGAGATTTTGCTCATTTAGGAATTGCGTTTTGTCGTGCTTTAAATATTCCAGCGCGTTTTGTGTCAAACTATTCCTATGCGTTATATCCTCCCGATTTCCATGCAGTTTTTGAAGCGTATTTAGGCGATCGTTGGTATCTATTTGATCCGACACGACTCGCACCTATTGAAGGTTTAATTCGTATTGGTGCAGGAAGAGACGCAGCAGACGCAGCATTCGCTACCATTTGGGGTTCAGCAATTCTTCAAAATATGAAAGTATATGCAGACTGTCTCGATCCCCAACCCCCCATTCATACCACAAAAGCGATCGCTAATACATCCAATTAATTAAGTACAATTGTATGTAATTAAAAGAGATTGTACTTATGGCTATTTTATTTTCAGACAAACATTACTAAACTAAGCAAGTAAAGTCCTTTTCAATAGATTAATTTTGAGTGAGACTGATTAAGTAACAGACTGAAAAATTCTCGTCAAGAACGGCTCAAGATGATTCAAAATTGAATAAGGAGAAATACCAAAGGAGCAAGCACAAATGCTGGCATACATCCTCTCAATTGTCGTTGCTGTATTCAGTTTAATTATATTTGGCCTAGCCTTTTTTGCACCATCACTGCATCGAAGAGACGATTTTTTATGGAGTGGAGTCGGATTATTCTATGCTTTAGTCTTATGGTTGTGTGCTTCCCAGATAACAGGTGCAGTTTTATTAGGTCAAACGGCTGCTGCTATTATGTTACTCTCTTTTGGTTGGCAAACTCTAAAATTTAGAGACGCGATCGCACATCCAGAAAAAGGGATTGATTTGTCATTCTCAGTCATTGACTCGATTGAAAATTTCCTCGGTTCTTCCAAGAGTCCAAAAGTCGCACAACCTTCTACTGTAATACATTCTGATGAACCCCCAATCACTGAGACATTATCTTCTGTACAAACAGCAGTCACAGAAAAAGTATCTGATTTTGTCGAAGATAATAAAATAGATGAAAAAGTCGCCGAAATCCAATCGGAAGTTAAAGAAGTCGTCGCGGATGCTAAAGCTGCAACTTCTTCTAAAGAAGGATTTAATCTAAAAAAATTCCTAAATTTCCGCAAGAAAACACCCATACCTACACCTACACCCATCGTTGAAAAAACAACACTTGATACGATCGATGATTTTGAGATAGCAGTTGAACAAATAGAACCACAACCACCTATAATTATTGAACCCGAACCTACAGAACCAGAAATCCAAGTTGATCGATTTGTTCCGAGTAATTCGGTTGAATCACCTCTAGATCCAGAAAACATTGAGATTAATCAATCATCTCCAACCGTAGAAGGAGAAGAAGAAAAGCCATCTTAGAACGGGCTTCGGTAGAATTAAAATACACAGATCGTCAGGAAAAAGATGAGATTAATCATTCTCTTGCTGTTGTTCATCGTGATTGGGGTCTTTGTCTTTTCAAATTTGCAAAGCGTAACCCTAATCTTTTTTGGTGGTAGCATGATTGCAAGACTTCCTTTATCTATCTGGATTGTAATCTTTACAGGTGCTGGATTAATCGGGAGTCTAGTAATCCAATTATTGTCTAATCTTTTTCGTCCTAGTCGAGCAAAAGTAGAACCGTTTAAACCCTCCCCGTCACCACGTCCTAAACAACCACTAAACCCTTTACGCTCAGAAACAAGCTTTCGTTCTCCATCTAACACCCAAGATTGGAATCGTTCTACATATCAATCAACTCCCCCAAATGAAGTAGACGACTGGGATATTGAATCACCTCCAGTGCAAACAACCCCAATTCGAGATTATGAAAGAGAACGAATTCAAGAAAAAGAACCGATTCAATATACAGTACCTTCATTCGTCCAAGAATCCCCCAAGGAACCGCCTTTAGAAGAAAAACCACTTCAAGAAATAGAAAATACTTTAAGAAAACCCATAGACGAAACGCTACAAGAGTTTTCTTTTAAGAAAGAACCCATTGTTCAAGATAATCAGGAAGAATCCATTAATTACGAAGTCCCCCAATCCCCTCAAAATGTCTCTCGTAGTGGCTCTATTTATTCCTATACCTATCGTGAATCGACAAAATCGCAAAAACAGACCCCTGAGCGAGTATATGATGCTAATTTCCGCGTAATTACGCCACCTATCAAGGAAAATATCGATAATAACCCGCGAAATTCTCAAACCGATCCCGATGAGGAAGAATGGATTTAGCGGATTGAAAATTTGTAGAGACGAGTCATGGCGCGTCTTTACTGGCGAATTTGCTATAATCTCTTTTTTTGTGGAGATTACACATGACAGATTTAATTAGAGGCCTTAGTATTTTTCTCGTCGGAATGATGGGAACTGGAAAAACAACAGTAGGACAGGTTTTAGCCAAACAGCTTGGCTATCGTTTTTTTGATACAGATGTATTAATTGAACGAGTGACACAGCAAAGTATTTCAGAGATTTTTACCATCCAGGGAGAAGAGGCATTTCGTGACATCGAATCTCAAATCTTAATGGAAGTCTGCGCTTGTACTAAAAGTGTCATAGCAACTGGTGGAGGGATTGTCTTGCGTCCCAAAAATTGGAGTTATTTACGTCATGGTTTAGTGATTTGGTTAGATGTACCAACAAATGTACTGGTTCAACGCTTATTACTCGATACCACTCGTCCCCTCCTCCAAGAAACTGAGCTAAAACCAAAGCTTGAGACTCTGATGGACTCCAGAAAAAGACTATATAGTGAAGCAGATCTACACATTTCTATAGAAAACGCCCAAACTCCAGAAGAAATCGTCGCTCAAATTTTAGATCGTATTCCTTTAATAATTCTGCCCGAAAAAGCTAGTTATTCAGTAAAAATTGAAGAAAACTAGAATTATAGACACATAATCACACTATATGAAATTCTTACGCTGTTTTTATGGTTTTTATAGCGTTTTACAATCTTTTGTAATTAAATTGTTAATTGATTTTAAGTAATTTGAAGTAAAAAAATTGATGAAATCTACATAAATTAAAGGTTTGCGTGTTCCTTTATAGCCAATTAAAGCTTAGAATAAGGCAGTGAAACAACTAGCCCGTCAAGATCACAGCCACTTTATCGGCTAAATCTGACAGGAAGATTATCTTATCTCACTGATCACTTGGTGATCATAGGGAAAAAACGCGAGAAAATAGCCATAAAAAGGAGAATACGCATGAATAAAGGTGAATTAGTCGATCAGATTGCTCAAAAAGCAATGGTTACTAAAAAGCAAGCTGACGCAGTTCTTACAGCAGCGATCGAAGCAATAATGGAAGCTGTGTCCAGTGACGATAAAGTAACTCTGGTCGGTTTTGGTTCCTTTGAAGCCAGAGAACGCAAGGCCAGAGAAGGACGCAACCCCAAAACTAATGAAAAAATGGTGATACCCGCCACCCGTGTTCCAGCTTTTTCGGCTGGCAAACTTTTTAAAGATAAAGTCGCACCAAAATAACAAACACGCGATTTACTGATTTGTCTAGACCACTTCACGGAGGAAATCTAGCCTGGGCAGCTACCATCGCCGGCTGTCCAGAATTTCTAATTACGGATTTTTCGGCTAGTATTAATCCTTTGGGTCCGCCAAAAAGTGCGATCGCAGCCATTCAATCCCATCTCGCCACGCTCAAGCATTATCCAGATCCCAATTACACTCAATTACGCTCTGTTTTAGCCCAAGAACATCATTTATCGCCCGATTGGATCATACCAGGTAATGGAGTCGCCGAGTTACTCACTTGGGCGGCACGAGATTTAGCCCAAAAAGACATGACTTGTTTACTGAGTCCCGCTTTTGGAGACTATACAAGGGCATTAAAGGCATTTAATGGCGAAATTCAATATTATCCTTTAGATATTCATCAGGGAAATTGGGAAATTAAGCGGCAAAATCTTCAACAATGCGGTTTATTACTCAATAATCCTCATAATCCCACAGGTCATTTATTTTCTCTAACTCAAATCTTGCCTTATTTAGATTTTGGTTTGGTTGTGGTAGATGAAGCTTTTATGGACTTTATACCGCCACCACAGCAACAAAGTTTGATCGATAGGATACAAGATTATCCGAATTTAATAATATTACGCTCTCTAACTAAATTCTACAGTTTACCAGGTTTAAGGATCGGGTATGCGATCGCTCATCCTGACGTATTAAAAAGATGGCAGCAATGGCGCGATCCTTGGCCAATTAATAGTTTAGCGGATATTGTTGCTCAAACTGTTATACAAGATCGAGAATTTCAAGAATTAACTTGGAAATGGCTATTACCTGCAAAAGAAAAGTTATTTCAGGATTTATCAAAAATACCTAACTTTCAACCGATTTTAGGAAAGGCTAATTATCTTTTAGTTAAAACAAGTATTCCGAGTTCTCAGCTTCAAAAAAAACTACTTATACAAAATCGCATTTTGATTCGAGATTGTTTGAGTTTTGCTGAACTTGGCGAAGATTATTTTAGAATTGCTATTCGTTCATCTGAAGAAAACGAACGTTTATTTATAGCCTTAACTGAAGCTTTGAACTAATGCCAAATATAAGAATAATTCTGCTTTTGTTCCTTAATTTTTCGATGAAAGAGGCTAAATCCATAGGCTATTTAAAACTCGTATTTATGACGGAGTTGGCATTATTTTTTCAAGATAATATAAAATGATTAAACTAAATCCAATACTTAAACCAACCAATAACCAATAACTTTGGATGACTAAAGGAGATTGATCTAAAGCAAAACCACCAATTAAAGGACCAATAAAATATCCAATCGCCCAACATTGAGAATTAATCGAAAAATAGATACCTAATAAATTAGATGGGGCTATTTCAACAATTAAAGAAGATGCCGAAGGTGTATAAGAAACTGTAGCAATTGCCAGAATTCCTAAGCCTAGAATTGCCCAGATAAGCGGTGAAGTAAAAGGAATACCAGTTAACCAAATTAAACTAAATCCCAAACCCCAAAAAAGCAGAGAAAAACGCAAAGCATTAATCCGACTAAAACGATTAAGAAAACGAGCGATCGGTAATTGACTAATCGCCATAGTAACAATATACCAACTAAATAAAGCACTAATAATCGCGGCGGTAAAACCTCCATTTGATGTAAAGTTTTTAAAATAAAGTGGTAAAGTCGTTTGTAATTGTGATATATAAGTTGTAAAAAGAATATTAGCAATAAAATACAATCTTAGACGATGATCACCGAAAGCAATTTGCCAACCTTTCATCATTGAAACCGTATCATTTTCAGCGCGTTTGGGTTCATGAATGGTAAAATAAATGAGAAGAAAAAAGAGCAGAAAAGAAATACTATCAATGATAAAAAGTAAACGATAATTTTCAGCAACAGAAATAATTAGACCGCCTAACATCACCCCAAGACTTAAGCCCAAATTATCAGCTAATCGAGTGATAGCAAAAGCTTCATTTCTCTGCTCACCAGTAGTTAAATCAGCGACCATCGTTTCATTAGCAGGCCAATATAAACCCATCCCAAAACCCATTAATAAATTGCCTAAAACCAAGGGAGGAAAATTATTAGAAAAAGCTAAAACTAAATCAGCAATAGCCGACACAAAAGCCGATAAAAGGAGTGTTTTACGTCTTCCCCAAGTTGGAGAATCTGCTAAAGTACCTCCTAAAAAGCGTCCAATCACACCAGAAACCGAAGCACTTCCTAACGCAATACCAACTAAAGTAGAAGATAAACCAACTTCATTAACGAAAAAAATTGGCGTATAAAATAAAATAAAACCTGTTCCCACTTCTGATAAAAATCTACCTAGGGCAAGAATCCAGATTTGATAAGGTAGATGAGGTAAAGAAAATAGCGATCGCTGTCTCATTAAAATAAAACTAATTTTTGACAAAACTCATTGATGAAAGCTACTAAAATTATAAAAAAATTACATTATAAAAACATCTTTATTTAACCAATGAATCAAAAACATAGACAAGCACAACCGCCTTTAGAATTTATTCCCCCAATGTTAAATCCTTGGGTTTTAAAAGGATGTAAAATAATTCTGCCATTTTGGTTACAAACACGAACCGAAGTAGCCGATATTCACTCTCAAGGTGTTGAGACATTAGTTGAGTGTTATCAGCAGTTTCAAGAAAAGAAAACCCGCTTTTTAATGGCGTTTCGTCATCCTAATATTAATGATCCCTATTGTTTAGCCTATTTGTGGTGGCGTATTATTCCTCAAGTCGCCAAACAAAAGAAAATACCACTCAAAAAGCCTATTCATGCCCATTTTATGTACGATCGCGGGATACCCATTTGGGCTGGAGAAAAGGTAGGATGGCTGTATTCTAGTCTAGGCGGCACATCCATTCAACGGGGTAAAATGGATTTAATGGGGTTAAGATCCGCACGTCATTTATTTACTGATGGTGAGTTTCCGATGGCAGCTTCTCCCGAAGGCGCGACAAATGGCCATAATGAAATTATTAGCCCTCTAGAACCTGGTATCCCTCAACTGAGTTTTTGGTGTGTCGAAGACTTACGCAAAGCGAAACGTTCAGAATCGGTTTTAATCGTTCCTATTGGCATACAGTACCATTATCTTACACCGCCTTGGGAAAAAATATCCTATTTACTCACCCAACTCGAAACAGAAAGCGGTTTAATATCTCATCAGGAGGAAAGTGTCAATGAAAAGATGTTATATCAACGACTCTACACACTTGCAGAACATTTTTTAAAAATAATAGAAGAGTTTTATCGAGACTTTTATCATAAAAAGATTCCCCAAATTGAGCCTCAAAATATAGATAATCCTAATCTAGCTTTAGGAATTCGTCTACAAAACTTACTAAATACTGCTTTGAGTGTATCAGAAGAATATTTTAATTTAGAGCCGACGGGAAACGTGATCGATCGTTGTCGTCGCATTGAACAAGCAGGATGGGATTATATTTATCGACAAGAATTAAAGCCTACTCATCCATTATCGATCGTTGAACGAGGATTAGCCAATCGTGTTGCCGAAGAAGCAGAATTAATGATGTGGCACATGAGAATAGTTGAAAGTTTTGTGGCAGTAACGGGGTATTATGTCAAGGAAAAACTTACTGCCGAACGCTTTGCCGAAACATCCTTATTATTATGGGATTTAGTCGCTCGAATTAAAGGAGAAAGTTCATTTTTCCGCCCACAATTGGGAAAACAAACGGTACAAATTACTATTGGTGAACCGATTTCAGTCAGCGATCGTAGTTTAGATTATCAAAAAAATCGTCGTCAAGCCGTAGCGAATTTAACACAAGATTTACAGACTGCTTTAGATAGTTTAATTATTCGGGATTAAAAAACTTTTTTAGGATTAACCAAACAGACTTAAAACCGCATTAACATAAAAATAAAACATAAGATCAAGCTAACCTATGTCTCAATATATACCTGAACGAGTTGTACGGCGAGGGCGCATTTTCCCCGAAATTCAATGGACAGAATCCAAAAAAGCACAACATAAAGCTAGACAAGAAGCTTTTTATCAACGTTGTTGGGCAATTTTTGAACGATTAAAGCCTGAATTGCTAGATAAATATTATGGTTGGTATATTGCAATTGAGCCAGATAGCGGCGATTATTTCATAGACTCAGTTAAAGAAGTAGCCAGTCAAAAAGCACGTAACAAATATCCTAACTCTATTCATCATATTTTTGGGATTAATGAAACTGGAGTTAGCGGAAGAATATGATCCGAGGAAGGTTTGGGGAGAATGGTCAAATCTATTTTGAAATTGATTTAATTGATAATGTTGGGGAAAATCTTGCTGTCGAAGCCATGCTAGACACTGGTTTTACCGAATTTCTGGCGATGAACCAGCAAGATATAGACAGTCTTGAATGGTCATTTTTAGGTCAAGATAAACTAATGACAGCGCAAGGTGAAGCCACTTTTAATATATACTTAGGTCGTTTAGCAATAGATGAGCAAGTTTTTGAAATTCCTGTTTTTGCAGGTTCTGAAATTCAAAAAATTTTATTGGGTTCACAATGGCTTAAACAATTTACATTAATAGTAAGATATTCTGAAGGTAGAGTAACGCTTGAAAAGGAATAAAATCTAAAAATCAGTGTGATCTACTGTACTTTTTCAGTCAGCGATCGTAGTTTAGATTATCAAAAAAATCGTCGTCAAGCCGTAGCGAATTTAACACAAGATTTACAGACTGCTTTAGATAGTTTAATTATTCGATATTAAACAAATTATAAAATTTATTACAGCTAATTTAATTAATCTTATATTACTCAAGCATTAAAGCTCTAAATCCAGCTTGTACGAAATGTACATCCACAGTCACAGCATCGGTTAATTCTT
The DNA here is from genome assembly GCF_003007785.1 of Aphanothece hegewaldii CCALA 016. Classification (GTDB taxonomy): domain Bacteria; phylum Cyanobacteriota; class Cyanobacteriia; order Cyanobacteriales; family Microcystaceae; genus Chroococcus; species Chroococcus hegewaldii. The sequence goes on from NZ_PXOH01000007.1 coordinate 77,398, forward strand.
GTTGTTGCATGACTACAAAAGAAATACAGTCAACTAATCCCCAAGTTTTGTCTAAACGTGATTCATAAAGAGTTAAACCCTCGTTAAACAGTTCTGAGCTTACATTAACTACATTTATATTGACTGTTTGATAACATTGCTTTATAAAATTCACTGCACTTTGTCGATTAATGCTACTTAAAGCGTTTCCTACTTCCATTAAAATTGCTTCCGTCAACCAAACCTCATGAGCATTTTTAATACGGGGCAATATTCTTATCGCTTGTAGGTGATATTGATCATGTTTATTTAGAATAGCTTGAATAAATACGGTATCAACAAATAAACGCTCTCTATTCATTGCCTATATTCCGCTTGGGTGTACCATACAAATAATGATCATGTTCACTAGACCAATCTGGAGGCGCATCAACTGTACCCGCCAGATTTTCTAAAATATCCCAAGCATCTAGAGGTCTTTCAATTTTTTGCTTGGTTTCTTGACCAATAATTCCTAAAAGCTTTTGAAAGGCTTCAGCTTGAAGTTGCTCTAAGATTAATAGCTTTTTATCAAATGGAAGTTGAGATACTTGTTGCTTAATTCGTTCTATCTCAATAATCTCATTTTTTTGAACGATCACTTTATCAGATTCATTCATTAAATAGATATAAAATTCATCCATTGTTGTGCCAAATAATTTAGATAATGCCCAAAAGTTATCAACATCAGGTAAACCATTACTTTTAGAGTTAGGTTTTTCCCATGATTGTAATGCGCCATAAGTAAATTTAGGAATTCCACATACATTAGCAACATATTCACAGAACTGTGATTGTGTCATTCCTAGCTCATCTCTCTTATTTTTGACTAATTTTGCAAGTTTTTGTTTACGTGTATTATGTTCCATTGTTGATAACTTTACTGATTTATCGGTTTAAAATTTAGCCTACTAACTTAATATAACAGATTTATATAAAAACATACATATATGTATGTAAATAGACTTTTATAAATGTTAAACGATGTGATCTTATGCCTCAATATACACCTGAACGAGTTGTACGCAGAGGTCTCATTTTTCCTAAAATTCTATAGACAAATAGAAAAGTCTGCACACATTGAATTGACATGATGCCATAATAAAAATAAATGGCTTTTTTATAGATTATGGCAAATCAAAAAAATATGACAAAAATTACAGAAGGTGGCAGAATCCTTATTCCTGTCGAATATCGCCGCGCTTTAAACTTAGAAGTAGGTGACGAAGTCGTTTGTATCCTAGATGAGGGAGAAATACGGATTATTCCTCGCCCAGAAGCTTTTCGTCGCGCTCAAAACATCATTGGACGATATGTCAAATCACGTTCTTTAGCTGATGAACTGATTTCTCAAAGAAGAGAAGAGGCTCATAATGAGTAATTATGTATTGGATGCTAGTGCCATTCTTGCTTTCCTCAACCAAGAACCAGGTAGCGATCGAGTTTCAGAAATATTAGCAACAGGAGCAGTCGTCAGCGCGGTTAATCTCAGCGAAGTGATCACAAAGTTAATTGAAGCAGGAGTACCAGAAGAAGAGATTCGTCTAGTTCTTAGTTATCTCAACTGTACAGTGATCAACTTCGATGAACAGTCTGCTTGGTATGCTGCTCTTCTTCTTCCTCTAACTAAAAATGCAGGTCTATCATTAGGCGATCGCGCTTGTTTAGGATTATCGCTACAATTAAATTTACCAGCCGTAACATCTGACAGAGCTTGGCAGTTGCTAACCATAGGAGCGACAATCGAAGTTATTAGATAATATTTATAAGTTTTTGGTGGGGCTTGCCCACCTACCTATAAACTATTTAAACCGATATCCAATTAATTTATAGATCAACTTGGCTGTTGTAAATTCAGACACCACAGAATCGACAATTGGGGCTAATTCCATCACATCACATCCGATGACTTGATGGGTTTCACAGACACGTCGTAGGAATTTTAAGGTATCATACCAATTTAAGCCACCGGGTTCGGGTGTGCCGACTCCTGGAATTAAAGTCGGATCGATCCCATCAACATCAATGGTAATAAAGACTTTTTCTGTTTTAATTTGTGCGATCGCTTTTTCGACCCAATCTGGATCATAAGCGGTATTTCTTGCCCAGACAACGGGGATTTGTTTTTCTTGAATCAATAAAGCTTCTTCAGAGCAAATAGCACGTATTCCTACAGGAAGCGTCGGTAAACCCATTTCTATCACCCGTCGCATCACACAAGCATGATTATGTAATGAGTCTTCATATTCATAACGCATATCTCCATGTGCGTCAATTTGAATCACGGTAAAGGGTTCGTTTAATGCTTCTAAATACGCTCTGACAACACCCGTAGTTATAGCGTGTTCTCCCCCAACTGCGACGACAAATTTCTCATCTGCAATGAGTCTCGCTACCGTTGCGGTGGTTTCCTCTAACATTTCCTCTGCGGTGAGAGAAGGGTTACGACGAGTATCTGCAATAGATTCATGAGTATAAAAACCTAATTGTATACAGATTTCTTGTTGTAATTCCTCGTCATACGCTTCTAACTGTTGTGAAGCATCTAGAAAAGCGTCGGGCCCATTTTCACACCCTTTACGATAAGTCGTTGTTGCTTCATAAGGAATGGGTAAAATGACGACTTTTGCAGTTTCATAAGGTGTAATGGCTTCTGAACCCAAAAACTGTAAAACTTCAGTTTGAGATTGTACTAACATTAACGGCGTTGTCCCAAATATATCTAATTTCTATTGTAATTCAGAGGAATTGATAAACTGAACCAGTACAAAAGGCTGAACGATGAGAGTACTAAACTGTCTTTCTGGGGTAATATTCCAGTCACTTAATTGATCGGGAGTCGGTTTATGAATCAGATTTTGGCTAATCCAACTTTGTACTATATTAACTTGATCACCTGCGATCGCATCACCAACTTCCAGAATATCTAATGAGGGCTCAACAACAATTAAAACATCGCGTTGAGCATGGGGAATGAGATCGCGCCACTCGACATAAGCTAATTCTTGTTTTAGCTGGCTTTTTATGTCTGACATTTGATAAAAAAAGGGTAACTATATTTATCTTAAGGGATAAATGTAAAGACGCGCCATGACGCGTCTCTACCGTTGTTTCATACAATATAATTACAACTGAGGGACAAACTGTTCTTTTTCAGGAACATGAGTGTATTCAGCAACGATTTGACGGAATTCCTGTCCATTGATTGTTTCTCTTTCAATCAATAAATCAACCAAACGATCGATAACTTCACGATTTTCTCGCATAATTTGTCTAGCAATTTGATGAGCGTGTTCAACAATTCCTCTGACTTGATCATCAATGCGAGTCGCTACTTTTTCGGAATATTCGACACGGTTCATCAAACCACCGCCTAAAAAGACTTCCCCACCAGCACTTTCTAAAGACAAGGGACCAAGATCACTCATCCCGAAACGAGTCACCATCTGACGCGCCATTTCAGCAACTTGTTGTAAGTCACCGCCTGCACCTGTGGTCACTTCATCATAACCGAAGATTTCTTCTTCTGCGGCACGTCCACCTAATGCACCACTAATTCTAGCCATGAGTTGCGCTTTGGTGGTGAGTCCTTGTTCTTCGTTGGGGGTAAACCAAGTTAAACCTTGTGCTTGTCCTCTGGGGATCAGAGTCACTTTTTGGACAGGATCATGATCTTTAAGAAGTGTTCCGACGATCGCGTGTCCTACCTCATGATAAGCAATTAACCGTTTACTCTTGCTATCAACTAAAGGCGTTCCTTCCATCCCTGCGACAACGCGATCTACTGCGTCATCAACTTCTAACATGGTGATGGCTTCTTTACGACGACGGGCTGTTAAAATAGCTGCTTCGTTCATCAGGTTAGCCAAGTCTGCACCACTAAAACCCGGAGTCCGACGGGCGATCGCTTCAATAGAAACTTCAGGGGCTAATTTCTTGTTACGGGCGTGAACATCTAAAATACCAATACGACCTTTAAAGTCTGGCGCATCGACGATCACTTGTCGGTCAAAACGACCAGGACGCATCAAAGCAGAGTCTAGAACATCAGGGCGGTTTGTTGCTGCAATAATAATAATTCCTGTATTGCCTTCAAAACCATCCATCTCGGTAAGTAACTGGTTAAGGGTTTGTTCCCGTTCATCGTTACCACCACCGATCCCCGCGCCCCGTTGACGACCTACCGCATCAATTTCATCGATAAAAATCAAACAGGGAGCATTTTCTTTAGCTTTTTTGAACAAGTCACGAACACGAGATGCACCCACCCCGACAAACATTTCGACGAATTCTGAACCAGATATACTGAAGAAAGGTACGCCCGCTTCACCTGCGATCGCTTTAGCAAGTAAAGTTTTACCAGTTCCAGGAGGTCCGACTAAGAGAACACCTTTAGGAATTTTTGCGCCGACTGCGGTAAAGCGTTCGGGTTGTTTAAGGAAAGTCACAACTTCTTGTAACTCTTCTTTCGCTTCATCAATTCCAGCAACATCATCGAAAGTGATCCCTGTTTTAGCTTCCATCTGGAAACGGGCGCGGGACTTACCAAAACTCATTGCTTGTCCGGGGCCACCTGGAATATTACTCGAACGACGGAACAGGAAAAAGAGAGCCGCAATCAGTAAAAATGGGAAAATTAGATTACCTAAAAAGCCCCACAATGCGCCATCATTCCGTAAAGGATGAATATCAAAGCTAATGTTAGAATCTCTTAATTTAGCAATTAAATCTGGAGAATTTGAAGGTAAATCCACTCTCAAACGTTGAATACGATTTTCGAGTTCTGGATCAACCGCTTGTACAATGGCTGTTCTTCCGCCTTCATACAGATCAACGCTAATTACTCGGTTCGTATCTAGATATTCTAGAAAACGTCCGTAAGTCATGCGAGTACTGGCGGTATTATTTCCGATGGAAGAAGAAGTTGCCGTCGCAAAGGTACCTTGCCAAAGGAAAAACCCAATGAACAACAAGGGTAAGATCCAAAGTAATACGGTTCGCCAAGAAATTTTCATGTTTTTTTTAGTATCTCTCTTTAATGAGCAAAATTTAGTTTGCTAACTTACTTGGCTACTTTTGTCAATGCTAGTAGCACAATTAAAGCCGAATTGTTATTAGCAGCTTTTGTATCTTAATTAAATTTAACGTAATTCTCAGTTTTCTTGCAATAGCTGATCCCAAGCCGAAGGAAAATAGGATGAGAATCGATACGCATTGAAACAATTATTTGAGCAAGTAAGTCTTAATCAATCAGTTTCTCTAATTATGAGACATAAATAGATGATTATCTATGATTATGATTATAATTAGTAAATTATAATAAAACCAAATCTTAGATATTAGTATATTTAATCAAATTTCTTTTCAGATTTCCCTTATATTTATTTAGATGATTGAAATCTCGTTATTTATCGTGATTCATCTCTTTTGCTGATTAATCTGTGACTGTTCACTTGTCCTTTATGCTACCTTTCATTTATCCGACCATCATTGCCCAAGCAACGGCAACTGTAGCACCGATAGAGCGACGTTATATTACGCAATTGCAAGAAGTTCGCACGCTACCAGGACAGCTTAATGATGTTTTAGTATTTAATAGCAACAGTCCAGAAGTGATTCACTCTGAAGGTATTCTGCTTTCTACTTTTCCCCAAAGTGGAAAACTGTCTCCTAAAGCACATCTGAACCAACCGCTACAAGGTCGATTTGATATTTTTACCCATCATATCGCTCGTCCCTATAACAATAAACGGCCACTCTATCAAGGATTACTCGTTCATAATCCCACTTCAAAACCCATTATGATTCGGGTTTTACAAGCGGCTAGTTATTTAAATTCTACGGATGCACCTTTTATCGAACTTCCTTCACAAGTTGAAGATCCCGTCGGCCGATTTTATTCAGGGCCAGGATCACGATTAATGGGTGATATCCTTAGAAGAAGAAATCAACCCCAGTTTCCTAGTTATATTGTTATTCCTCCACAACAAAGCCAGATGTTGTTTACGTTGCAAATTCCCAACCGCAGCGCACGTTCAACACTGATGCGTCTTGATAGCAGTGGCCCTGTTTATTTAGCTAATTTAGCCATGAGTGCGATCGTAGAGATCCCGAAAACCCCTAAACCCAAACCTCAAGACAGAGATCGCAATATTACCCCCAGTGTACTGCTACGAGTCCCCACGATTGAAGAATGGAAAACGGTTTTAATTAGAGGAAAACTTGCGACACCCAGAGATTTAGTGCCAACTCCTCCCGATCGTTTTGGTATAGATGAAAAAGATAAAATTTATGGTCGTGTGGCAGGAATTTCGGTAGGCTCAGAATGGTTTGCACGAGTTACTGATCAACCAAAAACCTCTCATTTAACGATTCCCAAAACAGGCAAAGCTTTTTCTTATCCTTTGAGTACCGTTACAGCAGCAACCTTTGGGACTCGACAAGTCCAAAGCGCACCGATGTTAGTCCGCTATCCTGATACGGCTTATCGAGCGCATGGAAATTATGGAGTACACTATAATTTAACTTTCCCTTTGTATAACTCTTCTGAGCGATCTCAAACAATTTCCGTATCCCTGCAAACACCATTTATTGATGATCGATACAGCGATCGCTTATTATTCGTCGAACCGGCACAAGGTCAAGTTTTTTTTAGAGGGACGATACGAGTAGCTTACAGAGATTCTGGAAGTTTATCGAGTGTTCGGTATTATCATCTTGTGCAACGTCAAGGACAGCAAGGAGAATCATTACTTAAGATAGAAATTCCTGCACGATCTGTTCGTGAGGTTAATCTTGATTTTCTTTATCCTCCTGATGCAACGCCTCCTCAAGTATTAACCGTACAAACTTTGGATTAAGTTCCACAAAAGGCTTACTCTGTCTTGCTCTTATACTATTGATAGATATTTTAGCTCATTCTAAATCCATCTATCTATAGTTGCTAATTGTATAGTCAAATATTACATCGACTATCAACTAACTTTGTACGGTTTAACCCGTACTGGGTGAACTACAACACCCTCTACTAGATGAGCCAAAGCATTTCCAGCTACTTGCTGATAAAGTCTATAAATGTTTAAACTGCCATTTATATCAGCATTTATTGTTCTATCATTTGCGGCTTTAAATAACCCACGCTTGATTCTTTTCCCTAGATACTTCTTATGTTTTTGAATAGGCTCGTTATCTAATGCAGAACACTTAGAAGTATAAGCTTCATTAACTAAGACGACTTCAATGCCAGCGAGTTTAGCTTTATATTGAAGTTGTTCAATTAACTTTTTATGAGGAATAGAGACAAATGACTGGTTATTAACACGACCGATATTAATGCCATCTTTAAACCCTTCATTCCAACCAATTACTAAAACGCCAATGTTATTCTTAACCAAGTCATTAATTATAGCGCGACTTGTTGTGTGGAGATAGTAGTCCACTTTTTGATTTCTTTTTGCCCACAGTTTTTCTAATCTCTTACTGGTGAATTGATTATCGTTTAACTGAGAACGGAGAAAGGCATTTAGTTTATTGGCATATTGATTGGCGGCTTTAATGGCACGCCCATCATAGATACAAGGTTTAAGCCTAGGAATATTATAGGTTAAAGTAGCTAGATTATTTAATCCTATATCGACTGAAGCTACTCTAGAAGCGGGCAGTTTTTCTGTAGCTTCGCCGACTGAATAAATAATTTCAACTACATAACAACCTGTTCGTGGGACGATTCTTATTTCTTCAATTTCAGTCACCTTTGTTGGTAAAAAGATTTTCGTTCCACTAGGATTAGCAATCTGCTTTTTTAAAAGCTTTTTACTAATTGCTTGATGATTGTAAGTAACAATAAATCGACCATCCTCTCGATTTTTCTTTCTGGTTCCCTTGTAATGAGGGATTTTCGGTTCTCCTTTAAATAAGGATGGATTTTTCAAGTAAGATTTTTTGGCTTGATAATAAGATGTCCAATTTCTCAAAGCTAATCTTAAAGTCCCTTGAGCTACTTTAGATGGTAGTGCTTTATAATCTACACCTGTTTTTAGTTGATGATACACTTCTATTGCATTAGTCATTACTCCTAAGAAAAAGTTTTGACGGTAAATATACGTTGCGCTGTTGTAAAGATTTTTTGATAACCAACAAAGCTGGTCGCACTCATTAAAGTAACGATGACCCCGTTTAATTAAATGACGCTCTACTAACTGCATTTTGGTATATATACTGAAAATACTTCAATTGTAACATAAAATCTGTGAAATCAACCAAGTGATATTTGCTGTTACTTGTTAATGTTTGTCTACATTTTCATTTAAGTTTTGTGATACTGTGTTTTGGACAAAACTAATGTTAAACTGTAACTATTAATACAGAAAAAATCAGCATTATATTAAATCTATTATGGATAGAAAACCGCACTGGCAACTCTATAAAGAGTTAGAATGCCTCCCTCAATCAATCCCCGAACCAACCGCAGAAGCAGCCGTTTTAACTTTTCCCTTGCGAGAAGCATGGAAAGTATTAATGAATGTCTTAGCTCAAGAATTAGTTTATGAGCAGCAAATCGAATTTTTAGAACGGTGTTTAGACCATGAATTAGAAGAAAATCAGCCAAATAATTTTTGGGGCAAATTTTTAAAATTAATCGATTAGTTAGCCCAAATATCGATTTATTTATCATACTTAACTTGTCGGACTAACCAATAACAAAAAGTCAGCGCAGCCATTGAAAAGCCCAAAGCGGTTAGATCCGAACTCGTGTATTTAGAGGTATCAAAAATAATAATTTTTCGAGCGATCGCAATAATTGCCGTCACAATTACTAATTCTACGTGAAACACATTCTTTTTTAAATAAGCCGTTATATTATCCAATAATTCTAAAGCAATTAATATATTAAGAAATAAACCAAAAATTTCTATTAAAGTTTTACTAAAAAATCCGATTGGTTCAGAATTCCAAACATCTTTAAACAAAATGACCACTAAATCAAATAAAGAAACTAAAATGACAAATAATAACACTATAGTTAATATTTTTGCCGTAAATTTCTCAAAACCATGAACGATTTCTAAAAAGCTTTCATCTTTAAAACTTTCTCTGAATCGCTCAAAAAAATTATTAGATTTTTTCATAAGATAGATATTTGTCTATGATTTATTAAGCTTATCTTAAAAAAATCATGTCATAAACTGACTCTTACTGCAAGATAGAATCAAATAAACTAGAGTTATAAATCCTATTATTAACCAATTTTATTAGCAATTAATAAATCCTTAATTACCTTTTCCGCCATAATTGCTAATTGATCTAACTCATCTTTTAATTTATTCGCTTGTTTTTTATAATAAACCTTCCGTTCTAAAGCTTTTTGAGCTAAATCAACCCGATTTTGTTTCAGTGCTTCGGTAGCGACTTTATTCCAAGAATCTATTTCTTTTAATGCTGTTTTATACTGAGGCTGTAAATCATCCCAAACCACTTTAATATCTGCTAAAGCACCTTGTAATAAAGTTCTAGCATTACTAGGATCTGCACCGACTAAAGCTTCTTTTAAAGGATCATATAAACCAACTGTCTTGAGATGAGCAATAATTGGAATAAAATCTTTAATCTGTAAACTTTCACTAATTCCCGTCTTACACCAAGTGGCAAAATGTTCACAATTATTAAACAATAAATTATACTTTTGTTCAGCTAATCGACTTTCGGCACGTGACACCACAACATCAGGAATAAAACAAAATCCATTAGTATATTGAACCACATACACAGGATTATTTCTAGAAAACGTTTCAAAAGATGTTTTTTCAACTATCTCACTAGGTTTGCGATAATGAATAACAGTTCCATCACCGCAGTCAATCCCATGATGTTGATAAACACCTTTTAAATTCATAAATTCTCGATAAACGTAAATTTGATCGCCACGTGCCATAAAATAACCAAAAAACTAACTTTTAAGCTTTCTTGCTCTGAAAACGTCGATTAACTTCTTCCCAATTCACCACATTCCACCACTGTTTTAAATATTCACCTCGGTTATTGCGGTATTTTAGATAATAAGCGTGTTCCCAAACATCATTTCCCATGATAGGTGAAAAACCTTGCATAATGGGGCTATCTTGATTGGGTAAATTCATCACTTTGAGTTTATTACTTTTATCTAAAACTAACCAAACCCAACCACTACCAAAGACTTTAGCACCCATATCCGTAAACGTAGTTTGAAAAGCTTCAAAACTGCCAAAATCTTTTTGTATCGCTTGTGCAATTTCACCTTTTGGCGTTCCACCACCATTAGGACTCATAATCTCCCAAAATATTTTATGATTAAGATAACCGCCACCATTATTCCGCACAGTCTGACGAATATCAGTCGGTATAGTATCTAAATTAGACAATAATTGATTAATAGATTTACTTTTTAGCTCTGGATATTTATTAATCGCTTCATTAAGATTTTTAGTATAAGCGGCATGGTGTTTATCGTGATGAAAACGCATGGTTTCTTCATCGATATAAGGCAAGAGTGCATTATAAGCATAAGGAAGCGGTGGTAATTTAAAGGGTTCACTTTGAGTCTCAGTGGTTTGAGCAAACGTTGGGTTAGATAAACCTTCAATTGCTGTGGCGGCTGTAAGTGTTCCACATAACATTAAAAAATGACGACGGTTGATAGCCATATGTTTTATTTTAACTGCTGACAACGTAGCCATTATAATTTTTTAGGGATGCGATCGTAACTTTCTCTAGCTAGATTGTAAAAACAAATAATATTTTTTTATCAAACTGAGTTGGTTATTTGCGCCTTTTTTTTAAGTGAATTTCGAGACAAAATTCTTACATAATTTATAGAGACGAGACATGACACATCTGTATTTTCTAGCAGAATCAGTGCATAAAAAGGTTTGACAACCACATCCTACCTTGTTGACAAACGTTTGTCATCTATCTGTCATTTACCTGACACAATAGACCATTAAGCTAAGAAAAATCCGAAAAATAAATCAATTGAGTTAGATGTGAAAACTGCTCTATAGTAGGCACATCAGGAGATATGTTATGGTTCAATCAGCGATGAGACATTCCCTCGAAGTATTAAGGGAAGAAGCAATACAACTTGTTCAACAAGGATATCTACAGCGTAATCAACCGATTTATCTTCTCAGTCGTTACCTGCCGCCGCAAATCTGGACTTGTTTAGAATATGTTTTAGAAGAACATAACTTTTTACTGCGCGATCGCATTGGTGATTTAATTAATCAAGAACGATGGGAAAACGACTAATCGGATAAAGAAGCCAAAAAAAGGTCAATTATTGCAACTTTACCCGATGATTTTTTTCTAACCCAAAGCATCGAAAACTTTAAACATCGGTAAATACATCGACAGCAGAATCGTACCAACCAACCCCGCAATCATCACCATCATCAAGGGTTCAATGACGCTAGTGAGAGCTTTTACCGCTTGTTCCACCTCATCTTCGTAAAAATCAGCAACTTTCATCATCATTGTATCTAATTCCCCTGTTTCCTCCCCAATACTAATCATTTGAATAGCTAGTGCGGGGAAAACTTTTTCTTGTTGCAAAGCAAGACTCATCATTCCCCCTTGTTGAATTTCAAATTTAGCAGCGCTAATCGCATTCGCAATCACCTGATTCCCCACAGTATCGCAGACAATTTCTAAAGAATTCAAAATCGGCACACCCGAACGAGTTAACGTACCGAAAACGCGGCAAAAACGAGCAACCGCAGTCTTCTCGTTTAAATCTCCAAATAACGGCATTTTGAGCAAAAAACCATCAATTTGTAAGCGTCCTGCTGGGGTTTTGTAGTAATTTTTCAGAAAAAAGGTAGTACCGATGATTGCACCAATGGGGATCAAAATCTTCCAACTTCGCATGATACTGCTCAAAAACAACATAAATTTAGTCAGTGCGGGTAAAGGAACATCTAAATCTTGGAAAATTTTCGCAAAAACAGGAATCAAAAAAATCGTCATTGCAAAGAAAACAATAATCGCTAGAACGCCGACTGTTGTAGGATAAGCCATCGCGGATTTAATCTGATTTTTCAACCTGGCCATATCTTCTAATAATTTAGCTAAACGATTTAAAACTTCATCTAATACCCCGCCCGCTTCGCCCGCTTCAACCATACTGACATAGAGTTGATCAAAACATTCTGGATGTTTAGCCATTGCTTCAGAAAGAGGGCTACCTTGTTGTACTTCTGAACTAATTGCGGTGAGAGCTTTTTTCAACTTCGGGTTACCGCATTGTTCCGATAACACCCCTAAACATCTCACAATTGCCACACCCGCATTAATCATGACCGAAAATTGACGGGAGAAAACCGCTTTATCTTTAATTGAAACATTCGCTAAAGCTGATTCAAGACCCGATAAATCTATTTCCATTCCCGCTTTATTTATTTTTCCCACCGAAGCATATTTCATCTTCAGGAGAACGCGAGCTTGTTCTGGTGTGTAAGCTTGCACTTTTTCTTTAAAAACTTTACCTGAATTATTTTTTACTTGTGCTACAAAGGTCGGCATATTCAGTCCTCGTCTTCTATTTTTAAAATAATAGTTATTAGAAATATTTGCTTTTTTTCTTTAGCGTTTTGCTCCAGTTGCTATCGGTTTCGCCCCTGCGATTAAACGTTGTAATTCATCGGGTTTACCGCTTTTAGAAATTGCTTCTTCAAAGGAAATCGTGCCATTAACGACCAAATTCGTTAAAGCTTGTTCCATTGTCTGCATTCCCAATTTTAAACCAGTTTGAATTGATGAGTAAATTTGAGAGGCTTTTCCTTCTCGAATTAAGTTGGCGATCGCTGGTGTGACAATCATAATTTCTTGCACCATTGCTCGACCAAATTCACCAGGTTTAGGAGCTTTTTTCTGTACCAAAGCTTGACTAAAAACCGCTAATAAAGAATTAGATAACATCGCTCGGATTTGTGCTTGTTGATTAGCTGGAAAAACGTCAATAATCCGATCAATTGTTCCAGCAGCCGAGTTCGTATGCAGTGTCCCAAAAACCAAGTGTCCTGTTTCTGCGGCCGTAATAGCTAAACTAATTGTTTCTAAATCCCGCATTTCCCCAACTAGAATAATATCGGGATCTTCGCGTAAAGCTGCCCGTAGTGCATTGGCAAAACTTTTCGTATCTTCTCCTTTTTGACGTTGATGAAACAGGCTTTTGGCATTGGGGAAAACATATTCGATCGGATCTTCAACGGTTAAAATATGTTCAGCACGAGTCCGGTTAATCAGATCTAACATCGCCGCTAAAGTCGTAGTTTTGCCAGATCCCGTTTGTCCTGTCACTAGAATAAGCCCTCTAGGACGTTCCGACATTTCTCGAATCACTTCAGGTAAGCCGAGTTGTTCAAAGTTAGGGATTTTCGACGATAATGCTCGCAAACAAGACGCATAACAGCCTCTTTCTTTGTAAACATTCACCCGAAACCGCGCTAGTCCTTTAATGCCATAAGAACAATCTAACTCCCAATTCTGCTCTAACTCTTTGCGTTGAGTATTGTTGAGCATACTAAAAATTAATTTCTGACAATCTTGCGGTGTGAGGAGTTCTTCACTAATGGGGGCTAACTTACCACTAATACGAAAATAAATGGGCGCTCCTGCTTGAATGTGCATATCAGAGCCACCCATTTCGACCAATTGTTCCATTAAATCTTCAATCATTAATTCCATTGATATTTCTCCTTGTTTCCATTAAATTTAGTGATCAGTAAATCGAGGGGTCATACAATAGGGACAATCTAACCACTCTGGTTGTAAATCGGCGCTACAAGTTCGACAGGTTAAACCACTCTTGCGTTTTGCTTTTAATTCCGCCTCTAACCCCGAATCTGTAAAGGTTACTCGTTCTACTTCTTCTAAGGTGGTGTATCCTTGACGTACCAGGTTAAGACTATAGGCGAGGAGGGTAATCATTCCTTCTTCAACTGCTACTTCCTTAATGCGGTCTGTGGTTGCGCCCTCATTAATCATGGCTTGTAGGCGTTCACTGTTCCGCATCACCTCATACACACCCACCCGTCCTTTATAGCCACTGCCATTACATTTTTGACATAATTGGTTAGCCATGCGGGCTTGTTGAATTTCCTCATGAGTTAAGCTATTAGCTTTATAGAAAATAACTTCTTCTTCATTGGAAGCACTTAAACCAAAGCGAGCAAGTTCTTGTCGAGTCGGGTTATAGGGGACACGGCATTCTGTACAAACTCGACGCATTAGACGTTGTGCTAAAACACCGAGTAAAGATCCAGAGACCATAAAAGGTTCAACCCCCATCTCATCAAGCCTGGCGATCGCACCTGCTGCATCATTAGTGTGTAATGTGGTTAAGACCAAGTGACCCGTTAACGCGGCTTCAATCGCTGTTTTTGCCGTTTCTTTGTCCCGTGTCTCACCCACCAGGATCACATCGGGGTCTTGTCGCATAAAAGCTCGTAGAATTGACGAAAAATCCATCCCTTTTTCCCGGATGACTTGAACTTGGGTAATTCCGGGTAAAGAATATTCGATCGGGTCTTCGGCTGTACTAATATTAACCCCAGGATGATTTCGTTCTGCAAGCACCGAATACAGACTGGTTGATTTACCTGAACCCGTTGGCCCAGTAACCAAAATCAGACCAAAAGGACGACTTGCTAAATCTCTAACAATTGCTAGAGTGTCATCATCGGTGATCAATTTATCTAAACCCAGTTGAGTCGCGCTATTATCTAAAATCCGTAAACAGACTTTTTCGCCATAACGACTCGGTAGTGTATTGACCCGAAAATCGACTTTTCTGCCTTGATACATCCGGCGAATTTTGCCATCTTGGGGGAGTCGTCGTTCGGCAATATCAAGATCCGACATAATTTTAAAACGAGCAACCACAGCCGGCGTAACCTTACGCGGTAAAGGTTCAAAAGCTTGTTGTAGTACCCCATCTCGACGAAATCGAATGCGAAGATATTCTTCTTGCGGCTCGACGTGAATATCGGATGCACCTTCTTGTAACGCTTTTGCTAAAATTTTGTTGACAAGATTGATCACTGGTGCTTGATTTCCATCGACTGCATCTAATTCATCAGTCGCCTCATCTTTAGCGGCGGAAACGGTGGCATCAATATTATCGACAATCTCGGTAATATCGGCTAATTTCTCGATTTCTCTTTCTCTTTCGAGTTTTTTCTTTTCGTTATCGAGTTCGCCTTGGACTGAGTGATACTGCTCTAATAATCCCTCGTAATCTTCGGGTGTAATGACTAGACGCTGTAATTCTAGATCTTTCGGGCGCAAGATTCGGTTAACATCATCGAGTGCTTCAAGGTTATCCGGATCAACCATTGCAACTAGAATAGAGACAGGGATTCCTTCAATTCGTCGCAGAGGGATCAGTCGATAACGACGACAAATATCAATAGGAATCAACGAATCGATCAATCTTGCTGATTCAAGAGGATCAACATTGTTAATCTCAGGATCGAGGAATTCAACCCCGTAGAGAATTTTTAATTCAAAAAGCTGATTTTTTTTGTACTGTCGCTGTAGTTCGGGTGGTAAAGGTCTTCCCGTAATCATTTGCAGAACATCGGTTAACGGACGACCTGTTTTTCGGGTTTCGATTAATGCTTGCTGCATTTGATCGGGTGCTGCATAACCCGCTTGTACGAGCTTGTTTCCAAAAGGCGAAAAATAGTTTCTTAAAGCAACGGCGCGAGTCCGTTTTGTAGTTGACGCATTCGTCATAAAATTTTGTTATCCTCTTCACTACTCTTCAGTGTTCCCAAAAAAGGAGATAAATTAATCGAGAGCCAGTGAAAAGTTTTTGATAAATCAAAAAATTGGCTTGAATTGGGCTTCGGTTTTCCACCAATGGGTAGACCACGCCGATTGACCACAAAATGCTACATTAGTTGGGAGGGAATCCTACAAAAGATTAGAAAAACACAAGCCAATTGCGACTCCAGTAATAGTCCTATGAGTGAAGAACAAAAACCATTAGAGACAACTTTAGAAAATATAAAATCCTCTTCTGGGCAAATGGGGGAAACCAAACCAGAACCGTCAGTCGATCCTAAATTTGAATCCAATTCGCCTACGAATGAGGATAAAAATGAAGAACCATTCACCGATTCTGCTTCAGAAAGTCTTTCCCCTGAAGCTATCATGACTTCTTTACAGCAAGAAGTAGCAATGCTCTCTCAACAACTTGATGAGCAAACCCAACAAGCTGAAGCCAATAAGAAACGCTACATTAATCTAGCTGCTGAATTTGATAATTTTCGGAAACGGACACAAAAAGAAAAAGAAGATTTGGAAATTCAGATCAAATGTAAAACCATTGCTGAATTATTACCCGTAATCGATAATTTTGATCGCGCTAGAACTCAGCTTAAACCCGCTACCGATGGAGAAATGGGCATTCACAAAAGTTATCAAAGTGTCTATAAAAACTTTGTTGATGGTTTGAAACGCCTTGGAGTATCAGCAATGCGCCCCGAAGGGCAACCCTTTGATCCCACTTATCATGAAGCAATGCTACGTGAATATACTGATGATTATCCCGAAGGAACTGTGATAGAACAGTTGATACGAGGCTATCTTTTAGGCGATCAAGTCCTTCGACACGCAATGGTTAAAGTTGCGGCGGCTAAAGATCCTGATCAGACTTCTGAGTCAACCGAAAACTATAGCTCATCGTCTTATTCTGAAACCAGCGACTCTAGTTCAATGTAACAAGAGTATCTAGTCATTAGTTGATCAGGTAATTTCTGGGTGACTAATGACTCAAGCGAATTGATATTGATTCAGTTCGTTGCAGTGGAATCCGTTTTTAATCAAAAGAATCCTTAGTCCGTAAATTTACAGTCAAAAATCAGATCACGCAAAAGTTAGTAGTTGCACTCTTGACGTGTCAATTAATAATTTGCACTTTTGACAACTCTAAACTGAGCATCAGATGAAAGTAAATTTCGGGTTATTGTAAGGAGAAATGCGTATTATTGTGGCACAAGCATTATGGGAAAAGTCATTGGGATCGATTTAGGGACAACCAATAGTTGTGTTGCAGTTCTAGAAGCTGGACAACCTATAGTGATCCCCAACTCGGAAGGCGGACGCACAACCCCAAGTATTGTGGGTTTTGGCAAGTCCAATCAGCGCTTAATCGGACAGTTAGCCAAACGTCAAGCCGTAACCAATGCCGAAAATACGGTTTATAGTATTAAACGATTTATCGGGCGACGCTGGGCGGAAACTGAACAAGAACGATCGCAAGTAACCTACATATGTAATAAAGGACGAGACGACACCGTAAATGTTCGGATTCGTGAGCGCGATTTTACCCCGCAAGAAATTAGTGCGATGATTCTCCAAAAACTAAAAAAAGATGCTGAAGATTTCCTCGGAGAACCCGTCTCAGAAGCGATTATTACTGTTCCTGCCTATTTCACCGATGCCCAAAGACAAGCCACCAAAGACGCTGGAGTTATTGCTGGTTTAGAAGTATTAAGAATTATTAATGAACCAACTGCCGCCGCCCTCGCCTATGGATTAGAAAAACAAGATGAAGATCAACAGATTTTAGTGTTTGACTTAGGGGGTGGAACTTTTGACGTATCCATTCTACAAATCGGAAATGGGGTGTTTGAAGTTAAAGCGACTTCTGGAAACAATCATCTAGGTGGCGATGACTTTGATAACGTTTTAGTGCGTTGGTTAATTGAAAATTTCAAAAAGTTGGAAAAAATTGATCTAAATACTGATAAAATGGCGGTTCAACGCTTAAGAGAAGCTTCAGAAAAAGCAAAAATTGAACTCTCAACAACGGGAACAACATCAATTAATTTACCCTTTATTAGTGCCGATGAAAATGGGCCAAAACATTTAGAAATAGAACTTACTCGCGCTAAATTTGATGAACTAACACAATCACTCGTCGAAGCAACAAGAGGACCGGTTCAACAAGCATTAAAAGATAGTGAATTAACGCCCCAAGATATACAAAGAGTCATTTTAGTAGGTGGATCAACGCGCATTCCCGCCGTACAACAGATGATTCAACAAATTTTTCCAGTAAGCAAAATTGATCGCTCAATTAACCCAGATGAAGCAGTAGCCCTAGGAGCAGCCATTCAAGGTGGCGTGTTAGGTGGAGATATTGAAGATATATTACTTCTAGATGTAACCCCCTTATCATTAGGAATTGAAACACTCGGCGAAGTTTTTACTAAAATTATCGATCGCAATACCACCGTTCCCACCAGTAAATCTCAAATCTTTTCCACCGCAGCCGATGGACAAACCTCAGTCGAAATACAGGTTTTACAAGGCGAACGCGCTATGGCCAAAGATAATAAAAGTTTAGGAAAATTCTTACTCAATGGAATTCCACCCGCACCGCGAGGAGTCCCTCAGATTGAAGTTTCATTTGAGATCGATGTCAATGGAATCTTAAAAGTTTTAGCACACGATCAAGGAACCGGCAAAGAACAAAGTATCTTAATTAGTCATACTGGAGGACTCAAACCCGAAGAAATTGAGCGAATGCGTTCCGAAGCCGAAAAATACGCGGATTACGATCGTCGTCGTCTTGTGATGATTGAGATCAAAAATCAAGCCGATAGCTTATTCCATACTTATGAAACAACCCTTAAAGAAAATAATCATTTAATCAGCGAAGACTTAAAAGTATTAAGTCAACGGAAAAAAGAACAGTTAGAAGCAGGACTAAAAGATAATAGCGTTAGTTTAGAAAAACTGAAAACCTATCTCGAAGAATTTAGACAAGTCATCCTTGAAATTGGAACGCGAATTTATACAGGGGCTCAAGCTAATTCAAACACACAAACCTTTAATGCTCTTCCAGATGATCCAACTCGTCTAACTCGTCCTGATAAAACAATTGAAATGTCAGCCACAGCGATTTCTAATACAGCCAATAAACCAACGACACCCTATCGTCCCTCAACAGAAACGAGTACAGGAACAAGTTTTAGAACCTATACCCGCGTCGAACCTCAATCGAGCGAATCCTATGATTATGATTCTGATGAAACAATGGCGAGTGATTATGAAGCAGTAGATTAGTTAGGATTAACGATTAGATAGACAGGGGTGTTAATTTTCGTCAATAGTTTGCTAGAGTAACATCTAGACCCATTAGATCATTACCAATAAAAGAAAAAAAGCTGCTCTATGCCAGGTGATTATTACGAAACTCTAGGAGTTCCAAGAGACGCAGACAAAGAAGAGATCAAACGAGCTTATCGTCGTCTAGCTAGAAAATATCATCCAGATGTTAACAAAGAAGCTGGAGCAGAAGAACGATTTAAAGAAATTAATCGCGCTTACGAAATTCTCTCAGAACCCGAAACCCGTTCTAGATACGATAAATTTGGTGAAGCGGGCGTGGCCGGGGGTGCTGGTGTTGGCGCTGAGTATGGCGATTTTGGCGGCTTTACAGATATTTTTGAAACGATTTTCGGTGGTTTCGGCAATATGGGCGCAGGTGGGGCAACCCGTCGGCGTAGCGGGCCAACTCGTGGCGATGACCTAAGACTCGATTTTAAACTGAAATTTAAAGAAGCCGTTTTTGGTGGTGAAAAAGAAATCCGGATTCGTCACTTAGAAACGTGTCAAACTTGTCAAGGTAGTGGCGCAAAATCAGGGACAGGCTCGAAAACTTGTACAACCTGTAGCGGTGCAGGACAAGTTCGACGCGCTACCCGTACACCGTTTGGGACTTTTGCTCAAGTGTCCACCTGTCCCACTTGTAACGGTACAGGCGAAGTGATCGAGGAAAAATGCGAAGTTTGTGGCGGTGTTGGACGCAAGCAAGAAACCAAAAAACTTAAAATTACAATTCCCCCAGGTGTGGATAATAATAATCGCCTTAGAGTCGCTTCTGAGGGCGATGCAGGTCTAAAAGGGGGTCCCCCTGGAGATTTATACGTTTATATCACAGTCGAAGCCGACGAAGAGTTTAAACGCGATGGCTTTGATATTAAGTCGGATCTGACGGTGAGTTATCTGCAAGCTATTTTAGGTAGTACTTTAAAGGTGACTACAGTAGACGGGCCAGAAGATTTAGTTCTTCCTGCGGGAACTCAACCCAATACGGTTTTAACACTACAAAGTAAAGGTGTTCCTAAACTGGGTAGTCCAACCCTCAGAGGGGATCATCTATTTACGATTAAAGTTTCGATACCGACTCGCATCAATGCTGAGGAACGAGAATTACTCGAAAAACTCGCTAAGATGAAAGGTGATGGCCAAGGAAAGGGAGGATTAGAAGGCTTCTTCAATCTATTTCAAAAATGAGTCAAGTCACCTTAGATCTTCGCGGTACGCCTTGTCCGATTAATTTTGTTCGTACTAAACTCAAACTTGAACAAATGCCTAAAGGTGAGTTGTTAGAAGTTTGGTTAGATGGCGGTGAACCCATCGAACAAGTACCTCAAAGCTTAACCGTAGAGGGGTATACGATCGACAATATCCAAGAAAATGACGGTTTTTTTATCCTCCATGTACGTCGTTAATCTAAAAGAGTGGACCCAGTTATCTTGAGCGAAAAACCAATAACAAGTCTGTATGGAACGGTTTTAGCTGTTCAGGCTAATTATTATCACGTCAAATTAGATACAAATGAACTAGAAGATCGTTGCTTGCTTTGCACCCGTCGTACTCGACTCAAGAAAATTGGTCAAAAAGTGATGGTAGGCGATCGCGTTTTGGTCACTGAACCTGACTTTCAGGATGGACGAGGGGCAATTTCCGAAGTACTACAGCGAAAAACAGAATTATCACGACCTCCCGTCGCTAATGCTGAACAAATTTTATTAGTGTTCGCTTTAGAAGAACCTAGTTTAGATCCTTGGCAACTCAGCCGTTTTTTAATCAAAGCGGAGTCTACTGCTTTAACCTTGTGTTTGTGTCTAAATAAATCTGATCTGATTAGTCCACAGCAACAACAAGCATGGCAAAATCGTCTTAATGGATGGGGCTACCAATCAATTTTTCTCAGTGTAACTCAAGATCTCGGAATCGAAGAATTACTATCGCGTTTACAGAATAAGATTAGCATTCTAGCCGGGCCTTCAGGAGTTGGGAAATCGAGTCTGATTAATCGTTTAATTCCTAATATAGAACAGCGCGTGGGTTCAGTATCAGGAAAACTATTAAAAGGTCGTCATACAACTCGTCATGTGGAATTGTTTGACTTACCCAATAGTGGATTAATTGCCGATACACCAGGATTTAATCAACCTGATGTCGATTGTACTCCAGATCAACTGGCTTATTTATTTCCTGAAGCAAGACAACGGTTAAGTCAGGGGAATTGTCAGTTTAACGACTGTTTACATCGTCTTGAACCGAATTGCGTGGTTAGAGGAGACTGGGAACGCTACGAACATTATTTGAAGTTTTTAGAAGAAGCGATCGTTTTACAGTCCAATGTATCCCAACTTCCCGACGAAGAAACAAACCTAAAACTCAAAGTTAAAAGTTTAGGACAGTCCCAATATGAGCCAAAATTAGAAAGTAAGAAATATCGTCGCCCCTCTCGAAAACAAAACAATCAATTTTTACAGGAACGCTATGAAAATCAAAATTTACGTGATCTAGCGGATACCGATGAAGATTGGTAATTATAATCCTTAGTGAGTAGGAAGATGAAACCCCGACAAGAGATAATTAAAATGTACAGTCAATTTCAGTCTTGATTAACTTGAAAAATTATGGAAATATTGAGTATTTTAGGATTAATTTCTACATTTTCGCTATTAGGATTAGTCGGCTGGACACTAGGCAGTGTAGTAAAAGATACGATTGAAGTAGCCAAAACAATGCACGAGATACCCTGTGCAAATTGTCAATATTTTACCGATGATCATCGTCTAAAATGTACACTACATCCGAAAACGGCTAATACTGAGCAAGCGATCGATTGTTCGGATTATCGCGTCTATAATCGATTTTACTCTTGAAAGTGAGAATGAGATTTTAGAAATTTGTCTTTGGTCGGACTCATTATCCAAGTGCTACCCCAACAAGGATTAGACGCGGTTATAATAAAGAATTGGACTTTAATTGCTAAAATGACCATGACTCAATCCGATCGCCGCTACCATATTACGACTTTTGGCTGTCAGATGAATAAAGCTGACTCGGAACGCATGGCAGGTATTTTAGAAGAAATGGGGTTTAATTGGTCAGAAGACCCCAACGAGGCGGATCTGATCCTTTATAATACTTGTACGATTCGGGATAATGCCGAACAAAAAGTTTATTCTTATTTAGGTAGACAGGCAAAACGCAAGCAGGAACATCCAGAACTAACTCTGATTGTTGCAGGTTGTGTCGCCCAACAAGAAGGCGAAAAATTATTACGACGGGTTCCTGAGTTAGATTTGGTAATGGGACCACAACACGCTAACCGTCTAGAAGATTTATTACAACAGGTGTTTGATGGAAATCAAGTCGTAGCCACTGAACCTGTCCACATTATAGAAGATATTACTAAACCTAGACGGGAAAGTAAAGTTACCGCTTGGGTAAATGTGATTTATGGTTGTAATGAACGCTGTACTTATTGTGTGGTTCCCAGTGTACGGGGGGTTGAACAGTCTCGCAACAGAGAAGCAATTCGCGCCGAAATGGAAGAATTAGGCAGATTAGGCTATAAAGAAATTACTTTACTCGGACAAAATATTGATGCTTATGGGCGAGATTTACCAGGAGTAACGGCAACAGGAAGACATTTACACACCTTGACAGATTTACTATATTATGTACACGATGTATCAGGGGTGGAACGTCTTCGCTTTGCAACCAGTCATCCGCGCTATTTTACCGAACGTTTGATAAAAGCGTGTTATGAGTTGCCCAAAGTGTGTGAACATTTCCATATACCGTTTCAGTCGGGTGATAATGAGCTTCTAAAAGCAATGAAACGGGGTTATACTCATGAACGCTATCGCCAAATTATTGAGAAAATTCGGGAATATATGCCCGATGCGTCAATTAGTGCTGATGCGATCGTCGGTTTTCCAGGGGAAACAGAAGCACAGTTTGAGAATACCCTAAAACTTGTAGATGATATTGGATTCGATCAACTTAATACCGCAGCTTATTCACCTCGTCCGGGGACACCCGCCGCAATATGGGATAATCAACTGAGTGAGGAAGTCAAAAGCGATCGCCTACAACGTCTTAATCATTTAGTCTCACAAAAAGCAGCCGATCGTTCTGGGCGTTATTTAGGAAGAATAGAAGAAGTTTTAGTCGAAGATGTAAACCCGAAAGATCCAACTCAAGTCATGGGTAGAACCAGAGGAAATCGTCTGACATTCTTTAAGGGTAATATTGAACAACTCAAAGGGCAATTAATTAAAGTGAAAGTGACCGAAGTTCGTGCCTTTAGTTTAACGGGTGTTCCGATTGAAAAAACAGAATTAGTCCCTCTGTTTTAAACGAGGTATGATGTTACCGAAATTTAATTTTAAAGAAATGAGTCTTCAGGAACTACGGCGTTATGTCTTAGATCACAGAGATGATGAGGAAGCATGGGAAGAATTTACCAGTCGGGAACGACCTAACGCTACTTATTTTAAGACAAATATGCCTTTATAGCCGCGCCCGTACACCCGCGATTTCAATCGTGGGATGAGAGGCGGTAACTTATCTTTTTTTCTTACGCTAGATAAAATATGTTATGATTATCACATAGGAGGATTTAGACATGGGTAACAAAGCGTACAAATTCCGAATATATCCGAACCCAGAACAACAAGCATTTTTGGCTAAATGTTTTGGGTGTTCACGCTTTGTTTACAATCATTTCCTAAGAGTGACTACTGATGTCTATGCAGAATCTAAAAAACATTTTAGATATAAAGAATGGGCTAACTTACTTGTACAACTCAAGAAAGAGTTTGATTGGTTAAGTGAAGTAAACTCTCAGTCTTTGCAGCAAATTCTAAAAGACTTAGAATCAGCTTTCACTCGATTCTTTAAAAAACTAGGGAAATTTCCCCGATTCAAAAGACGTTCAAATAAGCAATCATTTAGGGTTCCTCAACATTTCTCGATTACAGAGGACAATAAACTGAAGATTCCGAAAATGGCACCAATAAAAATGGTCATTCATCGAAAAGTTGAAGGAACGACTAAAAGTGTCACAATTAGCAAGACTCCATCAGGAAAGTATTTTGCCTCTATTTTGACTGAGCAGAATATTCCAAAAGCTCCTTTAAATGGAGAAAAAATAGGATTGGACTTAGGTTTAAAATATTTTGCTATTACGAGTAAGCCCGAAAAATTTCCCAACACCAGATATTTACAAAAATCTTTAAGAAGGTTAAAAATTAGACAAAGGAGGTTAAGTCGAAAAGTCAAAGGGTCAAACAATAGAAACAAAGCAAGACTTACTGTAGCCAAAGTTCACGAAAAAGTTGCCTTACAACGATTAGATTATCAACACAAAATAAGTCTCAAACTAACTTGTGAAAACCAAGCAATTAGTTGTGAGGACTTAAACATCAAAGGGATGGTCAAAAACCGAAAACTAGCTAAACAAATATCTGATGTAGCATGGGGACAATTCTTAAGTCTTCTAGAATACAAAGGTGAATTGTACGGCTGTGAAATACGCCGTGTAGATAGATTCTTCCCTAGTTCCAAAAGGTGTTTTAGTTGTGGCTACATTAAAGAAGATTTAACCCTAAAAGATAGAGAATGGGATTGTCCTGAATGTTCTACTCATCACGACAGAGATATTAACGCTTGTCATAATTTGTTAGCCTTCTCTGAATCTAAAATACTGTCGGAAGGACAGAAATCTACGCCTAAGAATGCTGTTGAAATGCAGTGTATCAGTTCGGTTACGAATTGAGTCTAGGAAGCTCGCGACTTTAGTCGTGAGTGCTTCACCCGAACAAGAAGCAATGCTGCGAAATCTTCTGGAGAAAAAAACGACTTCGTAACAATTCGTTCTAGATTTCCCTACCCCTGACGACTCTCGAAGTAAGTTAGAATCAAATTCAAGATAACTGAAGAAATAAGTAGACAAACCTCAATGGAATCACCAATCAAAGCAGTTCAAACTGCATATTATGGGGACGCAGCCTACCGTACACCACCGCCAGACTTACCCTCCTTATTACTCAAGGAAAGGATTGTCTACTTAGGAACGCCCCTGTTTTCGGATGATCAGTACAAGCGTCAAATCGGTGTAGATGTCACTAAATTAATTATTGCTGAGTTATTGTATCTACAGTTTGACGATCCCGAAAAACCGATTTTTTTCTATATCAACTCTACAGGTACATCGTGGTATACCGGAGATGCGATCGGCTTTGAAACCGAAGCGTTTGCCATCTGCGATACGATGAACTATATTAAACCACCTATTCATACCATCTGTTTAGGTCAAGCGATGGGAACAGCAGCAATGATTCTATCGGCTGGTACGAAAGGCTTTAGGGCTAGTTTACCCCATGCGACGATCGTTCTCAATCAACCCAGAACAGGTGCAAGAGGACAAGCAACCGATATTCAAATCCGCGCTAAAGAAGTTCTAGCGAATAAAGCATCAATGCTAGATATTCTTTCTAATAATACGGGACAACCCCCCGAAAAAATTGCTAAAGATACCGATCGGATGTTCTATCTAACTCCACCTGAAGCGAAAGAATACGGGTTGATTGATCGAGTTTTAGAAAGCGTCAAAGATTTGCCGAAACCTATTCCAGCATTGGTTTAAGTTGAGGCTTTTTATGTTGATTACCAATGATACCCGTCGTGTTCCTTACAATATTCCTGGTAGTCCTTATTGGCAATGGGTAAGTATTTATACTCGTCTGAGCCAAGAACGGATTATCTTTCTCAATCAACCGCTAACCGATGGTGTCGCAAATTCCGTTATTTCGGCGTTGTTATACCTCGAATCGGAAGATAATAAAAAGCCAATTAGTTTGTATATCAATTCTATTGGTGATCCTCTTGATCTCGGAATGGGCGATATTACTGCGGGAATGGTTTCGGTGATCGCAGGTTTAGCTATCTACGACACGATGAAATACATTAAATCGGAAGTGACGACCATTTGTTTAGGACAAGCGGTAGGAATGGCAGCATTACTACTCGCAGCAGGAACCAAAGGCAAACGAGTTAGTTTACCCCACGCCGAAATCGTCCTAACCTCAGCGAAAACAGGAACCCAAGGACAAGCTAGTGATATTCAAGTCAATGCAGAGGAAGTTATTGATAAACGTAACGCGATTTTAGAGATTTTGGCGCAAGAAACGGGACAAAGCGTCGAACGGATTAAAAAAGATACCGATCGCACTTTCTATTTATCCCCAACTCAAGCGCAAGAATACGGAATAATCGATCGCGTTTTAGAAACATCCAAACCGTAAACGTATACCACAAGGGAAAAAATTATGCCTATTGGTGTTCCAAAAGTTCCTTATCGTCTTCCTGGTGGTTCTTATGAACAGTGGATCGACCTCGAAGATCGTCTATTTAGAGAACGGATTATCTTTTTGACTGAAGAAGTTGATGATGGTATTGCTAATGCGATCGTCGCTTATATGTTATATCTCAACTCGGATGATCCCAATAAACCTATTTATTTATATATCAACTCTCCTGGGGGTTCAGTCACCGCAGGAATGGCGATGTATGACACAATGCAGTATATCAAATGCGACGTGATTACGATCTGTGTTGGTTTAGCTGCTTCGATGGGTTCTTTCCTCCTTGCAGCAGGAACAAAAGGAAAACGTCTCGCTTTACCCCATAGTCGTATTATGATTCACCAGCCCCTCGGTGGGACAGGTCGTCGTCAAGCAACTGATATCGAAATTGAAGCTAAACAAATACTACGTGTGCGTAGTGAATTGAATGAACTGTTAGCTAAACACACCGGACAACCTTTATCGAAGATCGAAAAAGATACCGATCGTGATTATTTCATGTCTGCACAAGAAGCAGTCGAATACGGTCTAATCGATAAGGTAATCGAAGGCGCAATATAATATATTTGAGGGTTTGGTTGTCAAACCCTTTTTAAGGATTAAAGAACTCGCCGTAATGTTTCTTCATCCAAAGGTTGTTGAGATTGCTTCAGATAAGCTTTTAACGCTTCATTGATCATGATTTGATATCCTTTACCTGAACTCTCGGCACGTTCTCGAAATTCTTCTAAAATATCATCGTCAACATAAATATTTATACGAGTTTTTCCCTTTTGAGGAATAACCGCACCTCGTTTAGCTTCATTAAAATCATATTCCGCTTTCATATTTTCGTTTCTCATAACCAGTGGCAGGACGCGCCGAAATTAATCGAACTTTATCATCTCGATAGGTATAAACGATAACCAGTAAACGCCACAGATGATCCATGCCAAGTGTAACAAATCGCTGTTCACCGTAGGCCGTATTGTCTTCAAAAGTAAGCGCATGGGGGTCATACAAAACAGCTTCAGCGTCAGAAAAACGCACACCATGTTTCCGGAAATTGGATTCAGCTTTATTACGATCCCATTCAACTTCCATACATATATTATATGTACTAATTATAGTTTTTAGGTTTTCTCGTTTGATTTAACAATAAAATAATAAAAATTCACAAACTGATTGTACTCTTCTAATTCTCGATTAGAGCGATAAGATAATATTGTAGCGTTACCTCTTGAATTCAATTCGTAATCGACCAATAAAAACGCTCATATGGCGCGAATTCTTCGATAACCGACAGTTTTGCGTAACTTCTCAAATCTCGTATCTGAAAATAAATAACGATCTATCTTTAGATTATTTTAAGAATTCATCATTTATGCGATACTATGACATCTAAGTGAATTAATATGGCAATAACCTTAATAATTTTGTTCTAAGTAAACATTTTTCTTTGAAAGAAGCAAAGTCGATGACTGAAAACGCTAATCTGATTACAGATAAATTGCAACAGAACTCGCCCAGACCTTCGAGTTGGGAGTTTGAAAATCAAAATCGATTGATTAGTGTTGCCGAAGACATGAGCAAGCAAAAATCAGTAGAACTTTTACTGCTTGAACAGAATAGATTATTGAAGTTAATCGCTTCTCTTAAGCCGATGGATGAATGCTTGACAGCCGTCTGTGACTCCGTGTCTAAGCTTAATTCAGGTGTACGAGCTTGTATCCTTTTAACTGATGATCAGCGTCTCAAGTTTCCTCGTTCCATCACTCCAAATTTTCCGCCATCGTTCGGACAAGGACTGAAAGATGCTCCTATTAATGAGCTTGCCATTGGTACTTGTGGCACAGCAGTGTATTGCGGTAAACCTGTTATTTGTACAGATATCGCCAATGATACTCGATGGTCGCTTGGATGGCGAGATTTATGTGTCGCTCATGGGATATTCGCGTGTCATTCTACACCGATCTTGGGTGCGGATAATTTGCCTCTCGGTTCTTTGATGTTGTGTTTTGATAAGGCGCGATCGCCGACGGATTGGGAATATAGATTAGCAGAGTTTGGTACTCAAATTGCTAGTATTGTTTTTGAGCGTGAACAGTCGAGTAAAGCTTTACGCGAATCTGAAGATAAATATCGCACGTTATTCAATTCAATGGGTGAAGCGTTTGCCCTGTGTAAAATTATTTTAGATGACGATCGTAAGCCGTTTGATGTATTGATACTTGAAGTTAATCCGGCTCATGAAACAGTGACGGGACTGACAAACGAGGAAACGATGGGTAATACGATGCGTCAATTGATTCCTGATTTTGATGATAGTTGGTATGAAACTTGTTTCCGTGTGGCAAAAGGTGGCGAAACGATTCGGTTTGAAAATTATGTATCGAGTTTAAATCGCTGGTTTGATATTTACGCTTATAAAGTTGGTAAAAACGATGATGGAAAGTTTGCGCTGATTTATAGCGATATTAGTGAACGTAAACAAACAGAAACCGCTTTAAAGCAAAATGAAGAACGGTTACGACTTGCTGTAGAAGTTGGAAGGATGGTTGCTTGGGAATGGAACCCACATAGCGACACAATTATTACTACAGATAATTTCTCGTCAATTTATGGTCTGAGTAAAATTGAAGCAGCAGGGCAAGGATTTGCGTTAGTTCATCCCGAAGATCGCGCACGACATCAGAGTTTAGTCGAAAATGCGGTGGCGACTGGAAAAGGCTATCATTCAGTGTTCCGTTTCATTCGTCCTGATAATGGCGAAATTATTTGGCTTGAAGAACGCGGTGAAGCATGGCTAGATGAAAAGGGAAATGTCCAAAAGTTGATCGGAGTAGTGATCGATATTACCGAGCGTAAACAAGCAGTAAAAGCACTACGAGACAGTGAGGAGTTTAAGCAACGGATTTTAGAAAGCTCTAATGACTGTATTAAAGTTTTATCATTAAATCATGAAATCCTCTACATGAATCCAGGTGGGTTATGTCTTATCGAAATTGACGATTTTTCATCGGTCTGTAATACCGACTGGCTGAGTTTTTGGCAAGGTGAAGATCGAGAGAAGGCTAAAAACGCGATCGCAACGGCTAAAGCAGGTCAGATCGGTCACTTTCAAGGTTATTGTCCCACAATGAAAGATAAGCCGAAATGGTGGGATGTTGTCGTAACACCGATTCGAGATGCGTCTGGAGAAGTCACACAATTCGTTGCTATTTCGCGGGATATCACTCAACAAAAACAAGTAGAAGTCTTGTTGCGTGAAAGTGAGGAAAAATTCCGAAATATGGCGGATAATGCGCCTGTCATGATTTGGATGACTGATGCGACAGGTTACTGTACCTACCTTAGCCGAAGTTGGTACGAGTTTTCTGGGCAAACTGAGGAAATAGGCTTAGGTTTTGGTTGGTTGGATGCGGTACATCCTGAAGATAGTGAAAGCTCTAAAAACATTTTTCTTGATGCTAATCGTCAGAAGAGTGCGTTTCAATTAGAATATCGCTTACGGCGTTCTGATGGTAAATATCGTACTTGCATTGATGCAGCTAGTCCCTGGTTTGGGGTAGATGGTCAATTTAAGGGCTATATCGGCTCAGTGATGGATATTACCGAGCGTAAGCAAGCTGAGGAGAGTTTACGTCGTTCTGAAGAACGCTATCGAACATTATTTGAATCTATTGAAGATGGTTTTTGCGTGATTGAGATGATGTTTGATGAAAACAATCAACCGATTGATTATCGCTTTTTAGAAATTAATCCAGCGTTTGAAAAACAAACAGGTCTTAAAGACGCAGAGGGTAAATCAATACGTCAGCTAGTACCAAATCTTGAGGCTCATTGGTTTGAAATTTATGGTAAAGTTGCACTGACAGGGGAACCGATTCGTTTTGAAAATAGCTCCCAAGAAATGAACCGTTGGTTTGATGTTTATGCTTTCCGCTTTGAGCAGCCAGAAAGTCGTAAAGTCGCCATCTTTTTTAAAGATATTACTGAACGTAAACAATCTGAAATTCAACAACAACAAAGAGCCAAAGAACTGACTCAGTTAAATCATTCTTTAGTACGAACAACCGATCTTTTAGCCGAGCGTAATCAAGAATTGAATAGTTTTAGTTATATTGTCTCACATGACTTAAAAGCACCGTTAAGGGCGATTTCTAATCTCTCACAATGGATAGAAGATGATCTTCAAGAAAAATTAGACGAAGATAATCAACGTCAGATGCAGCTTTTACGAAATCGAGTCGAACGCATGGAAGCTATGATCGATGGATTACTGACCTATTCTAGAGTGGGACGTACAGAAGTGGAAACCCAATCCGTCAAGGTTAAAGAATTGCTTAACGAGATTCTTGACTCTCTGGTAATACCCCCGACTTTTACGATTAGCATTCAAGCAGAGTTACCCACAATTGTTACTAAACGTTTGCTGCTTTCTCAAGTTTTTGCTAATCTGATCAGTAATGCGATTAAACACCATCCTCGCCCCGATGGACAGATTGAGATTTCAGCTACTTGTAAGGGACAATTCTATGAGTTTGCTGTTTCTGATGATGGTAATGGCATTGCTCCCGAAAATCATGATAAAATCTTTGGGATTTTTCAAACTCTTAATTCTCGTGATGTTAAAGAAAGTACGGGAATTGGTTTATCAATTGTTAAAAAAATTGTCGAAACTGAAGGCGGCGAAATTACTGTAACATCTGAGTTAGGTAGCGGTGCAACGTTTCGCTTTACTTGGCCAAAACAACCTTTAACTCATTAAGAAATTTGCTCATAGTGTGCGATCGCTTTAATTACTTTACCATTTTCACCAAAAACTAAAAATTCTGCCGCTTTTATGCCTTGAACAGAAGTATAGTATAAAATTATACTGTTAATACTGACTAAACAATCAAGAAGTTTAAAGTGTAAATCTGGGAATTTTTCAAGGGATTTTTTCAAAATATTGCTTGACTCTGGTTATGATATAAATACAAGATTTGAAGAGGGAATAACTCCACTTAGATCAGCCGCTCATCATGGACATTTTGAGATTGTAAAAATGCTAGTCAGTCAGTGAATAAATTCACTGCCTAATAGCGAAAATCCGTTGAAACGGATTAAAATCAATTCAATTAATCGGTTTATAAAAGTTGGAAATTAATTCGGTTAGAATGTTAATCATTGAGTCCACCGTAATCAAGTATTTCACCGCTCACAGCTAAAATCATTTTAATAGAATAAATACTTAAGGGTTAGGGGTTAGTCGGTTTCAACCACGGGGCTTACAAGAGGGCGACGCAGGTTCGCCCTACAGCCCCTCGACTTAAGCTATGAGACGAGGACACGGATTTTCGACTTGTCGAAAATGCCAGAGTGTCCGTTAGAGAATTTATTCTCTGGTGATCTAGCTATTCAAGTCGTTTTAAGCGTTCTCGAAGAATTTCGGCTTGTTTTTGTGCTTCTGCTAATGCTTCTCTGGTTTTTTGTACGACTTCTTCAGGTGCTTTATCGACAAAATTGGGATTATTCAAACGATCGCTAATTCCTTTGATTTCTCCCTCTAGTTTATTGAGATTCTTTTCGAGTTTGGTTCGCAAGACGCTAATATCAACAATTCCCGATAAGGGGATCAACGCTTGGACAGTACCGATCACTCCTGCGATCGCTTGTTTGATTTCTTCTTCTAATTTGGTCGTAATTGTTAACTGTTCTACCTTGACAATATCAACAATATATGATATACCCGCATTTAAAATATCGCGTTCGAGTTCGCTTTCGGTTTGCAGGATAACTGGAACGCTTACCCCTGGCTTAATTTCAGCTTCAGCGCGGAGATTGCGCAATGTACGAATTGTTCCAAACAGAAGATCAAAGGTTTTTTCTAGATTAAGATCGATTTTTGCGACATCAACCGAGGGATAAGTTTGTAATGCGAGGACTTGATCGTTTTTTTGCGTTAGTGTATGCCAAATTTCCTCAGTGATATGGGGCATAAAAGGATGGAGTAGTTTTAAAATCCCTTCTAAAATATAGGCTAAGGTTTGTTGTGCGACTAGACGGGATGTTGTCTCTTTTTGCCAAAGACGGGTTTTGACTAATTCGATGTACCAGTCGCAAAAATCGCCCCAAATAAATTCATATATTCCTTTTGCTGCTTCTCCAAGTCCATAAACATCTAGATACTGTTGGGTTTGTTGAACGACTTGAGAAAAACGTGAGATAATCCAGCGATCGCATAACTCCAATTCATTTATATTAGGATTACCCAAGTCTTGCGGCGTTTTTCCTTCAAGATTCATCATCACAAAACGCGACGCATTCCATAACTTATTCGCAAAGTTGCGCGAGGCTTCGACTGATTCGGATAATGTTAAGTTTTCTGAAAATATCTTGATTAATTCTTCTTGTTCTGTATCTGATAATTTTTCCCATTCCGAAGGTTTATTTTTAATTCGCCCCAGTAGAGGGAAAGAGTCGGATATCGGTAATAAAGGTTTAATTAACTCTTCTTTTTCTTTTTTGGTTAATTTTGTAATTTCGGATGGCTCATTTTTAATCCGATATAATAAACGATTGAGTTGTAAGCTGACATCTTGTCCTGCTCCTACAACTTCTCTAATGAGAGTATAGCGTAGGGCATCTGTGCCATACTGATCGATTAAAACAAGAGGATCTACGCCGTTATTCGCCGTTTTAGACATTTTTTTCCCATTTTCGTCTCTAACCAGACCGTGAATATAAACATCTTTAAATGGCATTTGATTTGTAAAATATCCTGCCATCATTGTCATACGGGCTACCCAGAAAAAGATAATATCGAATCCTGTAACTAGAGTCGTTGTCGGGTAATATGTTTGTAGATCTTTAGTTTGTTTTGGCCATCCCATTGTAGAAAAAGGCCATAAACCCGATGAAAACCATGTATCTAAAACATCGGGATCTTGTTCGAGTTTAATATTTTCGCCATATTGTTGTGTGGCTTTGTGAATTGCTTCTGTTTCTGAATAAGCGACAATAAAAGGAGTATGATCGGTTATTTCTCCATTGGTTTTACTAACAATATACCAAGCGGGAATCTGATGACCCCACCATAACTGACGCGAGATACACCAATCTTTTAATTTAACTAACCAATCTCGATAAACTTTTGTCCATCTTTGGGGGACAAAACGCGGTGAGTTTTCTTCATCCAAACAAGTTAACGCTTTTTGGGATAGTGGGGCGATTTTTACAAACCATTGGGTAGATAGTAACGGTTCTACGGGAACTTTTCCCCGTTCACTATAAGGAACCGTATGACGATAGTTTTCTATTTTTACGAGATATCCGTCTGATTCGAGGCGTTTTACGACGTTTTGTCGGGCTTCAAAGCGATCTTGTCCCACAAACTCGCCCGCATTCTCATTAAGCGTTCCATCCTTATTCATGATATTGATGAAAGGAAGATTGTGACGTTTTCCCATCTCAAAATCATTAGGGTCATGCGCGGGGGTAACTTTAACGCAACCTGTCCCAAATGCAGGATCAACGAGTTCATCAGCAATTATGGGGATTTCTCGACCCATAATCGGTAAAGTTAGGGTTTTTCCGATAAGCTGTTTGTAGCGATCGTCATTCGGGTTTACAGCAACAGCAGTATCACCTAACATGGTTTCTGGGCGAGTGGTTGCGACTTCGATAAATCCGCTACCATCAGTCAAAGGATAACGAAAATGCCATAAGTTCCCATCAACTTCTTTACTATCAACTTCTAAATCTGAAACCGCAGATTGAGAGGCAGGACACCAGTTTACTAAATAATTTCCCCGGTAGATTAATCCGTTTTCGTAGAGTTGGACAAAAGCGGTTTTAACGGCATATGATAGACCTTCATCCATCGTAAAGCGTTCGCGTGTCCAGTCTACCGACACACCCAAACGTCGTAACTGATTAACAATTGTACCACCTGATTCTTCTTTCCATAGCCAAGCGCGTTTGAGAAACTCATCTCGGCCAATATCATAACGGGTTTTCCCTTCGGCTTTCAGTTGTCTTTCTAAGACCGTTTGGACTGCAATACTAGCATGATCCGTTCCAGGCAACCATAGAGTATTACGACCTTTCATCCGTTGATAGCGTACAATTGTATCAATCAAAGCCTCTTCAAAAGCATGACCCATGTGGAGACTACCCGTCACATTTGGGGGAGGGATCACAACGCAAAAAGGTTCACCTTCAGCATCAGGATTAGCTTTAAAGATCTGATTTTCTTCCCAATATTGTTGCCATTTCGTTTCGGTTGTTTTTGGGTCGTATTGAGTGGGTAGATTGGATATAATTGCAGTCATGAATGAGTTAAGTGACGGATTGACTATTTTAAGTTCCTAACATTATTTTAAGACTATTTTGATGAGAATTTGAGTTCTAATTTTGTAGGTCACTCGTCTGATGGGTCTTTTAGATATTTATGATTAATTTTAATAATGTTTTTTTGCTTAAACTCTTTATTTATCAAGAAAAGTAAAGTAATGTAATTAACATTCATCAATTTATGTAAAGTCCCCTATGGCTGCCATTGAACAGAAAAAAAAGTCAGCATGGTCCAGCTTAGAAACAATAATCGGGTTTGATTTACGATCGCTTGGTTTATTTCGAGTTGCGTTGGCTTTAGTTATCCTAAGTGATCTAATCATTCGTTTTGGGGGTATTACGGCTCATTATAGCGATCAAGGTCTTGTACCTCGTGAAGCTTTGGCTAAAATTGGTTCTAGTCCCTTTTATTGGTCTATTTTAAATCTCAGTGGTCAGCCTTGGGTACAAGTTATTTTATTTTTATTTGCTATTTTTATTGCCTTACTGTTATTGGTTGGCTACCGTACTCGTTTAGCAACGATCGCTACTTGGGCGATGATTATTTCTATTCACAATCGTAACCCAGTTGTTCTCTTTGCCGCAGATGATGTTTTAAGAGCAATTCTTTTTTGGTCGATGTTTTTACCTTTGGGGGCAACTTATTCGATAGATAGCGCCTTAAATACTTCATTAGATCCTTTACCTAAACGCATTTGGTCTGGGGCTACATTTGCTTTTATGATACAAATAGCTTTTATTTATATGTGGTCGGCTGCTTTTAAAACAAAAAGTGATTTATGGTGGCCCGATGGAACGGCTGTTTATTATTCTTTAAGTTTTGATCAGTATGCAACTGTTTTCGGTCAATGGATGCTAAAACTGCCGCAAAACATCTTAAAAATAATGACCTTTGGGGCTTTAACTTTTGAATGGGTGGGGCCAATTTTAATGTTTATTCCCATTCATAATAGCTTTTTTCGGTGTGTAGCGATCGTTTCTTTTAGTCTGTTACATTTAGGATTTTTTGTCTTTCGTATTGGTATTTTTCCTTTCTTAAGTATTACCCATTGGTTGGCTTTAATTCCGAGTGAAGTTTGGGATTATCTCGAAAAACGCTCTTTAACTCCTGAGCGTCAAGGATTAGTTATTAATTATGATGCAGATTGTGGATTTTGTAAAAAAATAGTTTATCTTTTAAGAACATTTTTAATTCTTCCCAGAACTCCTTTAATCAAAGCGCAAGAAAATCCAAATCCGACGGTTTATGAGGATATGCAGAGAATTAATTCTTGGGTTGTTGAAGACTGGCAAGGAAATAGACATTATAAATGGGAAGCTATTACTTATATTTGTAGTTTATCCCCGATTTTTTGGTTTCTTGCTCCTCTTTTGAGATGGAAACCTTTAATGAGTATTGGTACAAAGTTTTATGAAGCGATCGCAACAAATAGACGTTTTGCAGGTAATTTTACAAAGCCATTTAAGTTCCGTCCTTTAGTCATTCGTTCATCACCTCCTCTATTATTTAATCTAATTGTTTTATTACTCCTTGCTTATACTTCGGTGTGGAATTTAAGAGGTTTTATTCAACAAAGTGTCATTAGAAAAGACGCAGAAGGGGCGTGGGTTGAGGGATTAAATAAATTATTATCTCGAAAAACATTTAATACTTTAGATCCATTTGCCCGCATCACACGACTCGATCAATATTGGAGTATTTTCGCTCCAAACCCACCGCGAGACGATGGATGGTACATTGCAGAAGCGACTTTAAAAGATGGCAGCAAAGTTGATTTATTCAGAAATGGAAATTCAGTGATTTGGGACAAACCAACAATTAGTGAGCGAGATCAACTCTATAAAAATATGCAATGGCGAAGTTATTTTATTAGTCTTTATCGAGCGCAGGGAAAACCACTTTATCCTTATTTGGTAAATTATTTAACTGAACAATGGAATCAAAATAATGAGCCATCTAAACAAATAGAAAAGCTAAGGATTTATTTTATGGATGAAAGAACTGTGCCTCCTAATGAAAAGCAAACTGTTACACCAAAAGTCATCTGGAATAGTTCAAGTTTATCAAAATAGATTAAACCAGAAATATAAGTTGAAAATCGTCTTGATTCTCCCTCACTAAATTTTATGTTTTATAAAACTTCAGTTTCTCAAAAAAATCAAATTAATACTCGAAAAAAAGACAGTTATACTAAATTTAATATGCTTTTTTTTACAATTACTTTCATCCCTTTAATTGCCACTGGAGTTTTTAATATGATTATTGATCCTTATGGGATTACAAAAACGCCTACTTTTGTCGGTCTAAATTTACTCAAACCAGCGCAAGATAATCAAACAAGACTGTTTAAATCTGCTGAAATTATTTCAATTAAACCAAAGCGATTAATTTTAGGATCTTCAACTGTAATCTTAGGAATTGCTCCTAAAAATACTGAATTAATTAATAATAAAGAGAAGGATTTTTATAATTTAGGGTTAACAGGATCTTATATTTCTGAAGTTCATGATTATTTAAAACACGCTCTTTTAAATCAACCCAAAGTTGAAGAAATAATTCTCGGACTTGATTTCTTTATGTTTAATAAAACCAAAAAAGAAATTAATTTTGATCGTCAAGATTTTTTGAATCAGACACAAATTCCTTTAAGCGAAAAATTAGCAATAGATTTATCTTTAAATACTTTAGAAAAATCTATAGATACGATAGAAGATAACTTAAGAACACGACAAACAAAACCCTACTATAGTTTAGGAATGAGAAATAATATTAATCTTGAACAGTTAAATAAAACCAGTAATACATCTCTTCTTTTTAAACATCAAATTCAAAACTATTTAACAAATTATTATAAAAATTATCAACTTTCTCAGACTGATTTACAAAAACTCAAAGATATTGTCACCATTTGCCAAAAAAATAATATTACCTTAACGGTATTTATTTCACCTTTACACGCTTCTCAAATGGAAGCTATAAAACAAGCAGGTCTTTGGACTCTTTTTGAACAATGGAAACAAGAAATCGCTCAAATAACGCCCGTTTGGGATTTTTCTAGTTATAACAGTATCACAGAAGAACCGATTCAAAACAAGATGAAATATTTTCATGATAGTGTACACTATTCTAAAGAAACTGGTGATTTAATTCTTTCTCGTATTTTTTCAAATTCATCTAATAATGTTCCTTCAAATTTTGGTAAAAAGCTTTTAGCCAACCAAAATTATCAAGAATATTTTAAAACAATTCGTGAAAATGGTAATCAGTGGGCGAGGATAAATCCAAAAATTGTTAAAGCAATTCAAGATATTAGAAAAAACATTCAATCTACCAATCAATAAAACTAAAATTTATGCTGTTTAATTCATATATATTTATATTTTTCTTTCTGCCAATCACGCTAGTAGGATTTTATATTATAAATAAATTTCGTTTAATTAAATTATCAATTATCTGGTTAACAATTACATCTTTATTTTTCTATTCTTACTGGAATTTTGTCCCAACTGAAGGTCAATCATCTACACCACAATATTTCTTTTTAATTATTTTGTCTTTAGTTTTTAATCACCAAATGGGAGCTTTTATCACGAATTGTCAACCCAAAAGTAAGCAAGCTAGTATACTTTTATGGTGTGGTATTGCTGTCAATTTAGCTCTAATTGGGTACTATAAGTATGCGAATTTTATTTTTAATTCAATTAATGAAATTTTTGGCACTCAAATTACTTTACTACAAATTGTTTTACCTTTAGGTATTTCATTTTATACTTTTACTCAAATTGCTTATTTAGTTGATGCTTATCGTGGTGAAACCAAAAATAATAATTATGATTTATTAACCTATACCCTATTTATTACTTTTTTTCCACAATTAATAGCTGGTCCTATTCTACGACACGATGAATTAATACCTCAGTTTCGTAACTTAAGAAAATTTATTTTTTCCCAAAGAAATTTTACAATAGGTTTGGTTTGGTTTTGTCTAGGACTCTCGAAAAAAGTTTTAATTGCTGATAATATTTCGCCTTGGGTGGGAGCGATTTTTAAGAATACAGATTCAGTAAATTTTATTGAAGCTTGGTTTGGTGCTTTAAGTTATACCTTTCAACTCTATTTCGATTTTTCTGGATATTCAGATATGGCCATCGGACTAGGTTTAATGTTTAATATTATTATTCCTCTTAATTTTAATTCTCCTTATAAAGCAACTTCTATCGTTGATTTTTGGAGACGTTGGCATATCACGTTATCTAACTTTCTTCGAGATTATTTATATATTCCTTTAGGCGGAAATCGTAAAGGAAATGTGCGACGTTATATTAATTTAATGATTACAATGCTGTTAGGGGGTTTATGGCATGGTGCAGGATGGACTTATGTTATTTGGGGTGGTTTACATGGTTTATATTTATGTATTAATCATGGTTGGGCTAAACTTAATTTAAAAATGCCTAAATTTGTCGCATGGTTAATGACTTTTATTGCAGTTATCATTAGTTGGGTGCTTTTTCGCTCTGCTAGTTTTTCCGATGCTATGGAAATTTTAAAAACAATGGTAGGAATGAATGGTATTACGCTTCCTGCTTCCCCACAAGGTAAGTTAGCTTTTTTAAGTCATTTAGGATTTCAGTTAAAAACTTTTGCCGATTTTAATTATCTTCCTGTTGTTAATGGCAGTAAATTAAATAGTTTAATGTGTATAATATTACTAACTTTTTGGGTTGCTTATTTACCCAATACGCAAGAAATGATTGAAAAATTTCGCCCTAATAAATGGTGGGCTATTTTTGTCGGTGTGATTACAAGCCTTTCTCTTTTATCCCTGAATCGTGTTTCCGAGTTTCTTTATTTTCAATTTTAGTAAATTTTGAGTGGAGCCGAGCAGAGTCGAACTGCTGTCCAAATTGGGTATTAACTGTTCGCTCATTCACAGGTTTAGTCTTTCTAACCCGAAAGACGGGGACTATCTGTTATCCCTGATAGCGGGATGCTCTAGTAAAGTCTTAACTCAATAGTCAACTAGAGGTAACTAGAGAGGGCATCCGTTGGGGTTATGTCTGTAATCCTTAACGGAGTCGAATTACAAACGCTCGAATCTATATTAGATTATTAGGCAGCTACAGGAGCGGCTTTACGAGCAAAAGGTACGATGTTGTTCGCATTTACTTTTTTTTTGAGTCCTTGATTAACGAGAGCAGACTCACTCTCGACCTGCATCACGGGATAGGATTCGCCAACCTGTCGAAACCGTTACGGCCCCATGTATATATATTTATTATACTTGTAGTCTTCTAGAATGACAACATTACATTTGATTGAGTAATCTTAAATTCAGTGTTGATCGGTAAAACGATCGCATTAAACTAATTTGAGGTATCTATATTAATCATTAAAATTATGTTTCCTCTTAATCGTCCTCGCCGTTTACGTTCCTCGCCTCAAATGCGCCGCATGGTAAGTGAAACGGTACTAACTGCCAATGATTTAATCTATCCCCTTTTTGCGGTTCCAGGTGATGGCATTGCTCAAGAAGTCAAATCAATGCCGGGGGTGTTTCAACTGTCAGTTGATAAAATTGTAGCAGAAGCCAAGGAAGTTTATGATTTAGGTATTCCCGCGATTATTTTATTTGGTATTCCTGAAACCAAAGATGCAGATGCAACTGGCGCATGGCATGATCATGGTATTGTACAAAAAGCGGC
This sequence comes from Aphanothece hegewaldii CCALA 016, assembly GCF_003007785.1. Classification (GTDB taxonomy): domain Bacteria; phylum Cyanobacteriota; class Cyanobacteriia; order Cyanobacteriales; family Microcystaceae; genus Chroococcus; species Chroococcus hegewaldii. The sequence goes on from NZ_PXOH01000007.1 coordinate 117,948, forward strand.
AACAGCAGTAAAAGAAGCCGTACCCGAATTAGTGGTTATTGCGGATACTTGTCTATGTGAATATACGAATCATGGACATTGCGGTTATTTAGAAGTCGGTGATTTAACGGGAAGAGTTTTAAATGATCCCACCTTATTATTACTGAAAAAAACCGCCGTTTCTCAAGCCAAAGCTGGGGCGGATATTATTGCACCATCGGGAATGATGGATGGTTTTGTCAAATTTATTCGAGAAGCTTTAGACGAAGCAGGGTTTCAAGATACGCCGATTTTGTCCTATGCTGCTAAGTATGCCTCAGCTTATTATGGCCCATTTCGAGATGCTGCTGATTCTACTCCCCAATTTGGCGATCGTCGCACCTATCAAATGGACCCTGGAAACTCTAGAGAAGCCCTCAAAGAAGTAGAATTAGATATCTTGGAAGGGGCAGATATGGTGATGGTGAAACCTGCTTTATCTTATATGGATATTATCTGGCAGATTAAAGAAATGACAAATTTACCAGTCGCTGCTTATAACGTTTCGGGTGAATATTCCATGATTAAAGCGGCGGCTTTAAACGGTTGGATCGACGAAAAACGAGTCACTCTCGAAACCTTAACCAGTTTTAAACGAGCCGGGGCTGATTTGATCTTAACCTATCATGCTAAAGATGCCGTTCGTTGGCTACTTGAAGGGTAATCAGTCATCAGTTATCAGTTATCAGTAGAAAAACTTAATAGCTGATAACTGTTCTACATCTGTAACCCTGGAAATAAATCTCTCATGCCGCCTGCGATAAATTCTACAGCCATCGACATCGTAATGAGTCCCATAATTTTAGCGATAATATTCATCCCTGTTTTGCCGATGCGTTTATCAATTTCTGGGGCAAGAGAAAAAGTAATTAAAATTAGTAACGCAATAAAAGTGATCGACATCAATAACGCAATATCGTTATATAGTGCCTTACCTTCTTGATGAGCATAAACGATGACAGCACTAAGAGATCCAGGCCCTGCGAGTAAAGGAATAGCAAGGGGTACAACCGCAATAGATGAGGGATTTTTTGAGATAATTTCATCTTCTGGTGATGTTGATCTAACTTCTGAGTGATCGGAATTTAACATCGAGATGCCCATCGTAAATAGCACATAACCTCCCGCCACCCGAAACGCTGCGATACTGATGCCAAATGCTCCTAAAATAGCCTCACCGAGTACCATTCCAACTAACAAGATGACAAAAAAAGAAAGAGCCGTGAGACGAGCGATCGCTTTTTTTTCTTCGGTGCTATTCGGTTGTGTAATACTCAAAAAAATGGGCATCGCACCAATGGGATCAACGATCGCCAGTAAGCCGATAAAAATATTAACGTAATTAGAGATATTTTGTAGATCCAGATTTTCCATTGGTTTGACAAAGATTCATTAACTTCTTTTGCATCCTAACTTTATATGTTAAGGAGTATTGTCAGGAAATCTTAAAATTTATAGTGACTTTCTTCAAGTAGACCGATTAAAGTTAGATATTGTGAGTATCTTGCAAATTCCTTACGAGAGGAGAACACTATTATGGCTACAGCGCAAGGTTTAATCCGTTCCTTTGGTGAGGTGGGTGACAATCCTGTTTTATTAGATAAAAGTGTGACAGTACCCGTCTGTGAGGGTTTAAATACAGTTTTAGCGAGTTTTCAGGGGCTATACCTGCAATATCAAAAACACCATCTAGTCGTTGAGGGTTCGGAGTTTTATTCTTTACATCAATTCTTTGAAGATGGATACGAAGCAGCACAAGGCTACGCCCATGATGCGGGGGAACGTCTCAACGGTTTAGGGGGCATTCCTGCGGCTAGTTTTACTAAATTAGCTGAATTATGCTGCTTTTCGCCTGAAGAAGATGGGGCTTTTGACTGTCGTACTATGGTAGAGCATGATCTCGCCGCCGAGCAAGCCATTATTCAATTATTACGCCGTGTAGCCGCTCAAGCTGAAAGTTTAGGCGATCGCGCAACTCGTTATATGTATGAAAAAATTCTACTCGAAACCGAAGAAAGAGCCTATCATTTAGGTCATTTCTTAGCACATGATAGCCTAACACTTGCTTTTGTGGGAAATCCTAGTAATTAATCACGATAACAGAGAAAATTGGTCAAACTGAATGATATTTGAATGGGGATAGCGAGTATCAAAATAATAACTACTCACTCTCCCTTTTTCTGTATCGAAAATGCTAAACGCTGTAATCTCATTACTGGCAATATAAGGAAGTGGTTGATTATTTTCGTCCTTGATTGGGGCTATAGTCGGTATAATCGGATCAAGTCCATTGGGATCGCCTGTCGCTGCATAAACAGAATTATTCGGTATTGGTCTTTTTAAGTCTCCAACATAAGCACCGTAACTATTCCCCACATTGGATGATTCTAGAAAATGTGTTCCTTTAGAACTTCTAAAACGGTTCCAAAGATGAGAATGACCATAAAATACTAAATGAACGCCCGATGCTTCAAGTAATGGTATTAAATCTTGAATAATATAATCTTTTTCTTTTGGATAATCATAACGAATTGCTAAAATTTTATTATTTTCATCCCTTTCTATGTTTTGTATTGGAGCAGTATAAGGCGGAACAATGTTAGCACCTAATGTGTGGGGCGGATGGTGAAACATGACTATTTTATATTTAGCTTTTCTAAATTCTATACTGTTTAATTCTTTCTCTAACCATTGATATTGTTGGCTTTCCCGAGATATTGACTCGAAAATATGTTGCCCATAACCCCAAGATTCGGGATAATCTAGATCTTGTTCTGCTTCTTGATAACGTCCTTTAATATTAGAGTCCAAACTAGGTGAACGCCAAACATTTGTCACATACAAAACGACTAAACGAATATCGCCAAAAGTAACTGCATAATATCTTTTATTGCCTGGTAAAGTAAAAATTTCTTCATAAGTATCCGTATTAAAAGAATTATCTTTATCTAATCCATTAAAACGCGGTACAGCATCATAAAACTGCTCATTTAAGCCTTTTGTTGTGGAAAATCGCCCCATTACTTCATGATTACCGATCGCGGGATATAATGGCACGTGTTGAATAATCTCGCCACCTTGATAAATCGTGGATTGTAATTCATAATGAGCGTGACCCTGTAAACAGGGAAAAAACGCACCACCTCTGTTATCATCAAACCATTCTGAGGCGCGATCGCTTATATTAACTAAATCACCTGCAAAAAAAACAGCATCAATACCAATAGTTTCGCAAACTTTCTGTAAATTAGCTGCTGTCATGGGCATTAATTGATGATCAGAAGTCAGTAAAATTTTTAGAGGTGTTTCTGGAATAGGTAAAGCAGAAAGGGTAAAAATCTTACTTTCAATAACTTCTAAGTCATTTTTACTCACCACCCGATAAGGAAGACGTTTACCTGCTATTATTTCGCTAACTTCTGCTTCATGTCGCCAGATTTTACGTTGAGTGACTGTGTCGTAAACTGGTGTAACTTTCGACTGATTATCTTCTCTAACACGAGTCAATTGAGTAGTTGTCGCTGTTGCTAAGTGTTCTAAATTTTCTCCATAGACGACATAATGCTGTATTCCTGCAAACTCAGTAAACCAAACCACTCGTACAGAATTTTCGGTTGGGAGTTGTAGAAAGGGATCAGACAAAAGAGAAGTCATGATATTTTTTTTTCAGAAATTAAATTCTCTGTCTCATAGTTTAAGTAATTGTTAGCCTATTAATATCGCCAGGGAATTTATTCCCTGTCTCGTAGAGACGCGCCATGGCGCGTCTCTACAGTCGGTTCAAACAGACTCAAATTATGGTTTTCAGTCCAGTCCATTTTAATGGACTTTTGCTATGAGACAGAGAATAAATTCTCTGGCCATATTAATGTACTAATCATTACTATCATTAACGCTCCGTTATTAATATTCCAATTTAGCCAGAAAAATTCTCTCGATAACTTCTTCTACCACTTTATCGGGTGTAGATGCACCTGAAGTCACTCCAACTGTAATTTTACCTTCGGGTAACCAATTTTCAGTAATTTCTAATTCTTTTCCAAGGGGTTTATGTTCAATTCGATTCCCCGATAGAATACGCTCAGAACTATCGATATGATAAGACGGAATCTTGTAATCGATGGCAATTTCTTGTAAATGAGTCGTATTCGAGGAATTATATCCGCCGATAACTACCATAAGAGATAGATTTTCTTTGACTAAATCAAACATTGCGTCTTGACGTTCTTGAGTCGCATCACAAATCGTATTAAAACTCATGAAATGATCATTCAAATTAGCAGGCCCATACTTTTTAAGCATAGTATGTTCAAATAATTTCCCAATTTGTTCGGTTTCACTTTTGAGCATTGTCGTTTGATTAGCAATACCAATTTGTGCTAAATCTTGATCTGGGTCAAAACCTTCTGAGTAAGCATTTTTAAACTTGGCTAAAAACTCGTTTTTATCGCCACCATTAAGAATATAGTTACTGACATATTCAGCTTGTGCCAGATTTAAGATAACTAAATAAGTACCCGCAAACGATGAAGTTGCGATCGTTTCTTCGTGATTATATTTGCCGTGAATAATCGATGTATATTCGCGTTTTTTGTGTTTTTCGACGGAATTCCAGACTTTAGAAACCCAAGGACAAGTCGTATCAACGATCGTACATCCTTTATCATTCAGTAACTGCATTTCGGCCACACTCGCCCCAAATGCGGGTAGAATAACGACATCTCCTTGATCAATAATTGAAAAGTCTTTTTCACCCTGATTTACTTCAATAAATCCGACTTCCATTTCTCGCAAACGTCGATTAACCGAAGGATTATGAATAATTTCATTTGTAATCCAGATGCGTTCATTGGGAAAATGTTGACGGGTTTCATAGGCCATTGCGACAGCCCGTTCGACACCCCAACAAAAGCCAAATGCTTCGGCCAAGCGGATTGTAACATTACCTCGCTCTAAGCGATAATGATTATTACGGATTTCTTGAATCAGACTGCTTTGATATTCTGTATTCAAAACCTCCATCACTTCCGCTTCTTTGCCAAACCCTTTACGGTGATAGTTGTCCGACTGCTGTAAAGAACGTTTAAAAGCTTTGGTATCCATATTTTATATATAGTAATTTTTCTCTCTAACTCATTTTAGAGATAATGGGTTCATTTTTTTTGTGCTAGAGCATTGGTTGAGTTGAGAACTCTAATAACAGTTCCTGTTTTTGGTAAGTCAGATGGTGTAATTCTGATAGAATCATTGGGAATTTTTTGAACGTTCATTCCAGAAACCAGTTTAAGGAATGCGTCTACTGGTACTAAATCACAAGCTTTTTTATCGGCTGCCACCGTCTGAAATTGGGTGGGAATGACAATTTTAGGTTGTAGGACCGATATAGCCTGTTTGGCTTCTTCGGGGTTATACGCTTTTGGCCCACCACCAACGGGAATTAAGGCTAAATCTGGGGTTCCAAGCAAGATTTTTTGTTCAAGTGCGATCGCTGATGCAGCCCCACCAAGATGTACAATTTTAATACCGCCTTGTGTCCAACGCCAAGCGACATTTGTTCCGAAACGTCTACCCCCTTGACGATCGTGAGGACTGGCGATACCTTGGATTTTGAAGTCTTTAATTTCGTATACGCCTGGTTCAAATAAGATTTTAGGATTTCCTGGTAAATTTTCCGCCGCCCCTTCATCCCAAAGTTGACTACTAATGAGAACAAAATCTGCTTCTACTTTGGGTAAGCGATAGCCTGCTGTACAACCAATTGCCCGAAATGGATTGACTAAAATTCTATAACCACTTCCTGTAAAGAGAAAGCAGGTATGACCTAACCATTGTACGGTTAGTCCATTATTGGGTTTAGCTGGTGTTTGAGTCGGTTTGGTTTGTGCTTGAATGAGAGAAGATGTTCCCAAGGTTCCAGCCATTGAGAGACAACTAATTCCAGCATATTGAATAAGTTTTCGGCGTTGCATAGGTATAGATCTCAGAAGATACAGTCAACAATAATGTTTTTTGGTATGCGATCGCAATTCCCTAAATGACTTCAAGCTAACTAATAGATTTAAGAAAGTTGCGTAAAAGTTCCTTCCCAGATTGAGTGAGAATACTTTCAGGATGAAACTGTACACCTTGAATATGAGGATACTGACGATGACGAACGCCCATAATTGTACCGTCTTCTACCCAAGCGGTGATTTCTAATACGTCGGGTATGGTTTCTTTTTCGATGACTAAACTATGATATCGAGTCGCTGTTAGAGGATTATTAATACCTTGAAAAATGCCTGTGTTGTTGTGATGAACTTCTGAGGTTTTGCCGTGCATTAAAACGGGGGCTGAAATAATTTTACCCCCAAATACTTGACCGATGCTTTGATGTCCTAAACATACTCCTAAAATCGGAAAAGTCGCGCCTAAATGTTCGATTAACTGAAGCGAAATTCCTGCATCTTCTGGACGACCGGGACCTGGTGAAATTACTATACCATCGGGTTTAACTTGTTTGATGGTTTCGAGATCGATTTGATCATTTCGGTAAACTTCAATTTGGGCAGCAACAGGAAATTCCGCGCCTAGTTCTCCCAAATATTGAACTAAATTATAGGTAAAACTGTCGTAATTATCGATAACCAGAATCAATGAATATCTCCTTTATTTGATTAATTAGAATGGAGAAAATAGAAGTGTGAGCAAGGGAGGAAGTATCAGGAAACTAGCCACTAAAATCGCTGCTAGTGCTGAAATTAAAACCGCACCAGCCGCACAATCTTTCGCTACTTTTGCTAAGTCATGATAGGTTTGACCAACGGTTAGATCAACAATGGATTCTAAGGCGGTATTGAGTAATTCTAAAACCATGACCAAAGCCGATGTTAATGTAATAATACTAATACCAACGGCTGAAATTTTTAAGCCAATTGCTAAACTAATGGCACAAATACCGATAAATGTATGTATCCGGAAATTTCTTTGAGTTGCGAAAGCATACCGTACACCCGCCCAAGCATATTGAAAACTAACCAGTAAGTTCGTTGCGACCTGCCAAGCATATTCTCGTCTAAGATGATTAGAGGTTTCATGGTAGGACTTAGATTTAAAAGACTCTTGAGACGGCACGAGGGAAACGGCTGAGGCTTGTGAAGTTGGGGTTTGGGTCATTTTAAAGTTAGATTTCATACAAGGTTATAAAGTATAAAAATAATGCACTTACTGATTCTGAGGCAAAAGACCAACCTTAGATAATAAAGTTTCCTGTTGAGAAAGCATTAAGAGTAAATGTTCTTCGTCAGGATGATCCCAACCCAGTAGATGTAAGAACCCATGTGCTGCTAACCAAGCGAGTTCTTGTTTAAGTGAATACCCGTGTTGTTGGGCTTGTCGGTTAGCGGTTTCTACTGAGATAATAATATCTCCTAAGTATAGAGCTTCTGTTAAAAAAATCTCCGATGGTAGGGGAAAATCTGTCTCAAGAATCGCAAAAGCTAAGACATCAGTGGGTTGATCTTTTTGCCGATATTGGGCGTTTAGTTCTTGTATCCCTGTATCGTCGGTTAATAGCAAACTAATTTCGTAGTTATTGGCTTTCTGTATCGTAGGAGACAGAATATTAAACCATTCTTGTATCCAATTTTGCCACGTTTGCGGCGTAATAGGACAAGATGACTCAGTATAATAATCATCCTGTACATTAATTTCAATAGCTAGGGTGGAAGCAGAAGAGGCCATAATTTTAATGGGTGAGATAGGCTAAACCGACTAGCAATGCTAATAAACCTGTTGTAGTTAGAAAAAAGTGTTTTAACGATGTGCCTTTTTTCCGTACCATATTTCGCATGGCGAGTTTAACATAACTAGCTTGCGGTTCAGTAGATTTACTAGGCGTTTCGGTGCTTGGAGTCTCAACAGGTGTATTACTCATGATGGTGTAAGAAAGACAAATAGAACTGTTTCTAATGTAACAATTTGTTAACCTAAATGGAGTTTTGCTGATTATTCAGGAATTTGACGAAGATAAGCTTCAATAAACGGATCAAGATCCCCATTCATTACGCCAGTTACATCGCTGGTTTCAACATTGGTGCGTAAGTCTTTAACCATTTGATAGGGATGAAAGACATAGTTACGAATTTGAGTTCCCCATGCTGCTTCGACCATATCGCCGCGAATTTCGGCAATTTCTTGCGCTCGTTGTTCTTGGACGATTATTAATAATTTAGCTTTTAGGATAGCAAGAGCTTTTTCTTTGTTTTGTAACTGCGATCGCTCTTGGGTACATCTTACTGCAAGTCCAGTCGGAAGATGTACAATACGGACGGCGGTTTCTACTTTGTTGACGTTTTGCCCACCTTTGCCCCCTGCACGAGAGGTTGTTATTTCTAAGTCTTTTTCCGGAATATCTAACTTAATTGAATCATTATCTAACGCGGGCATTATTTCCACGCCAGCAAAGCTCGTTTGTCGCTTCCCATTGGCATTAAATGGGGAAATTCTGACCAAGCGATGGGTTCCTTTTTCACTTTTAAGATATCCGTAGGCGTAGCGACCTTCTATCTCTAGGGTAGCCGATTTAATTCCTGCTTCGTCACCTTCGGATATTTCGGCTAAACGGACTTTATATCCCTGTTTTTCTGCCCAACGAGTGTACATCCTGAGTAGCATATCAGCCCAGTCTTGAGCATCCGTACCCCCTGCACCCGCATTAATCGTTAAAACCGCCCCTTCCCCGTCATAAAGTCCTGATAGAAGTTGTTGCAGTTCCCAACGGTCTAAATCTTGTTTTAGCTGAGTTACGGTGTTTTCTGCTTCTTCAGATAAGGATTGATCTTCTTCTAATTCTAGGAGTTCTGCGATCGCTTTAGTATCCTCTAATTGGCTTTTCCACTTGTGATACTGTTCAATTTTAGATTTAGCTTCATCTAATTTTTGTAAGGTACTTTGGGCTGTTTCGGGACTATCCCAAAATGTCGGTTGTGCTGCGACTTGTTCTAAATCTTGAATTTGGGCTTTTAATGATTTTAAGTCAAAGATAGTCCTGAGTTTTACCCAGGCGCGTGCCGATTTGTTCGATTTCTCTTCTTAGTTCTGTCGTTTCCATATTTTTAATGTTTTATTGACTCGTAATATTGTACGCTAATCTAATTATTTTCTAATCTCGATTGTAGAGCTTGAACTTGAGCGATCGTTAATTTAGTTACTCTAGCAATCTGTACTAGATCAACTTTTTCTCTAAGTAAATTTAAAGCTATTTCTTCAGTAGCTTGTTGTTTACCGATTTGTTCGCCTCTCTGTTCGCCGATTTGTTCGCCTCTGCGTTCGCCGATTTGTTCACCTTCGGCTAAGATTTCTTGATAGATTACTGATTCTCTCATAATTTCGCTCTCTTTCAATCCGTCTGATGTCTCTCTGATTTAATGATAACCCAGCTAAGATAGCTGTCGATGCTGCTAGATCACTTTGTGTTATTCGGTTGGGAATTTGGTTAATTTGTTCAGCTACTTGAGTTAAAACATCGATGGGGTTTTCGGTTCGTGTGAGTACGGCTAAGGGAAATAAACCAGGTTTATTTAGAAATAATTCGGGTGATTCTTCCCACAGACGAATGACATTAAATCGATGCCTTAACTCGGTTAGCTCAAATGTGTTTTGTTGTACCAGTTCTGAATTAGATTTTTTGAGATAAATGACAACTTGATACATTTCTTTTTGGGGAAATTTTCGATACACTCGTAACCGATAATCAGCCATACGAAAAGGAATATCTGTTTTAGGTTCGGTCTGAAATTCTAGGTGTAAAACGAGATCATCGGACTGTAAAAAGATTAAAGAATCGGCTCGAATGGGTTGTAATGATAGTTCCGTTGGTTTTAATTCTGTTAAAGGAATAGGTACACCTAATAACCAAGTAGCAAAGTCTTCGGAGAACATTTCAGCGATAAATTTACAGACGTTATCGTACATAAGTGAAATAGATACACTCTCAAGAAATTAAGCTTGTTCTTCAATTTGTCTAATTTTTTCTTTTATTGTCTGTTTCATCTTCTCAATATCTTCAGGTGTTTTTGGGCATGGATAACCTAGGCTATTTTGAGACTCCCCTTTCCAACGGTCAACTAATTTATAGAAAGCCTCATCATCATTTTTATGAGAAAGTACATAAGATTTTAATTCAGCTTTGCTCATTTGCTCGAAGTCTGGTTTCATAGTAAAAAGTCCCAAATCCCATTAGGCTCAAGTTTGATTTGCAGTTCTTCTCCTGCAAATATATATATTATGCCATCACGCTCATCAAAGCGGAGTAACTCAATAGAATGATAAAAGTTGGTCAGGTACTGACATAAAATAATACAAGCTAATCCTTGTTCAGCAGTCGGAAAAATAGTTCCACCTCTTTAGTAATACAGTCTATTTTATTTTAGAGGTTTTTGCAGCGATCGCATGATAGGAAATTGATGAGCATGGGGAGAAAGGAAAAACTTTATTTATAAAAATGGGTGAGTACAAAACCCACCCGAAAATTAATGATTTAAGTAAATTAAAATTAAGCTAGAGCCGCCATTTTTACATCATTATTAGCCAAGATATTTTGTAATTCGTCTGCGTCTACGGTTTCTTTTTCTACTAACATTTGTGCAAGTTGATCTAAAACGTGACGGTTTCCGACTAAAACATCTTTGGCACGACGATACGCTTGTTCGACAAGGTTGCGGACTTCTTCATCTATTGCTGCTGCGGTTTCATCGGAAAAGTCTCTATCTGAGGCAATTTCACGACCGAGGAAGACACCACCGCCATTCTGACGACCGAGGGCAACAGGGCCAAGACGATCGCTCATCCCAAAACGGGTTACCATCTGACGTGCGACTCGTGCGACTTGTTGTAAGTCATTGGATGCACCTGTGGTTACTTCTTCTTCACCAAAGATAATTTCTTCGGCAATGCGTCCACCGAGGGCGACGGCCATTTGGTTTTGTAGGTAGGAACGAGAATATAAACCCGACTCCATGCGATCTTCACTGGGAGTAAACCAAGTTAAACCACCGGCACGACCGCGAGGAATAATGCTAATTTTTTGTACAGGGTCATAGTCTGGCATTAATGCACCGACTAAAGCGTGTCCTGCTTCATGATAAGCGACTAGAGTTTTACGTTTTTCGCTCATGACGCGGTTTTTCTTCTCTGGACCTGCGAGAACTCGATCTATTGCATCGTTTATCTCGTCCATCGAAATTTCAGTCAGGTTACGACGGGCCGCTAAGATAGCTGCTTCGTTGAGTAGGTTAGAAAGATCCGCACCAGTGAAACCAGGAGTCCGTCGGGCAATTTTATCAAGATCTACGTCTTGGGCTAAAGTTTTACCACGCGCATGAACTAAGAGAATTTCTTTACGTCCTGCATAGTCTGGACGGTCTACCACGACTTGACGATCAAAACGTCCTGGACGAAGTAATGCTGCGTCTAATACGTCGGGACGGTTAGTAGCTGCGATGATGATGATACCTGTATTGCCTTCAAAACCATCCATTTCGGTGAGGAGTTGGTTTAAGGTTTGTTCTCTTTCATCGTTACCACCGCCTAAACCTGCACCCCGTTGACGACCGACTGCATCAATTTCATCGATGAAGACGATACAAGGTGCGTTTGCTTTTGCTTGTTCAAAGAGGTCACGAACGCGAGATGCACCCACCCCGACGAACATTTCTACAAATTCAGAACCAGAGATACTGAAGAAGGGTACGCCTGCTTCACCTGCAACGGCACGCGCTAAGAGGGTTTTTCCTGTTCCTGGCGGCCCGACTAATAGAACACCTTTAGGAATTTTTGCACCAATGGCGGTAAAGCGATCGGCATTTTTCAGGAAGTCTACTACTTCAGCAAGTTCTAGTTTTGCTTGGTCGATCCCTGCAACATCTCCGAAGGTGACTTGGGTTTGGGGTTCCATTTGAACTCTTGCTTTAGATTTGCCGAAGTTCATTGCTTGAGAACCTGGTCCACTTTGCGCCCGTCTGAGGAGGAAGAAAAGACCCGCGAGTAATAAGATGGGGAAGAATAGGCTACTTAGGGCGCGTACCCATGTTCCGTCATCTTTTTGGGGTTCTACGGAGATATCAACGCCGTTTTCAGTTAGGATGTTGATCAGTTGGGGATCGTTGGGTAGGTTGACGTAAACTTGTGTACCGTCTTGTGTTGGTACTTTGGCACGAGTTCGATCGGCACTTAATCTAACACTTTCTACTGTACGATTTCTAACTTCTTCTAAGAATTTGCTATATTTCCATGTGGTATGAGGTTCAGGTTGTCGCTCTAGGAAAGCTGATCCTAATGCTAAAACGACAATCAGCAAAAGAGCATATAATCCAGCGTTACGCCATTTCTTATTATTATTATTTTTGTTCACGCGATAAGCCTCCTGGTTAGGCGGGGATATAGTTCTAGAGTGAGCGATGGGGTGTCTAACAGTTGACCCAATGTATCCTCTTTGAATGCGATCGATGATGACTCTTGTTAATTTATGTTAACGTTTCTCATGAAGTTTTAACAGTATTTTTCTACTTTCTCTCGTAAAGCGCGTTTTCACAGAAGCCGATTACAGTTGGCTGTATAATAGTTATTTATAATGGTTGACTTTTAGTCAATTATAATGTATAAAGATTTTCCTTTCTTTAGATATTTATTATGTAAGAATTTAAAAACCAAATCCAGTTAAAAAAAGGGTTTGGCGACCAAACCCCTACTCTTAAGATCAAGGGTGCAATTAAATAGGATTTGGTATTACAAAATTTACTAAGCAATCACCAAAATATCTTGATTAGTCATTGCTAACCCTGTACTTAAAGTGGCTATAGAGATGGCCGCGTTTACACCATTTCCATCGCTATCGAATAAAAGTTGACCGTTAGTATTGTTATAAATAAAGCGATGATTAGCAGTAGTCGCGGCTGCACCTTGGATAAATTGTGTTGTTGCCAAAGTTCCCACCGTTAAACCACTCTTAAAACCTACTTTAGAAACAACAATAGTGTCATCACCCACTGAAAAATCAGTAATTGTATCAATACCTTCAGATGGAAGATTAAAGACAAAATTATCTAAACCTGCTTTACCCGTTAGAGTATCGTTACCCTCACCACCAACTAAGGTATCATTTCCGGCAAGACCATTTAAGCTATCGTTGCTAGAAGCACCTGTGAGACTATCATTTCCTGTTCCTGCGTCATCATTGGTAATAGTACTGGTTACTGCACTGGCTGTACCGATACTATAACCTGAACCAGGAGTCAGAGTAAGATTTACAGTTTCGTTCGGTTCAACGGTTGTATCAGAAAGTGGATCTATTATCACAAAAGCGGTATTTTGTCCAGTAGCAAATGATACGTTTCCTGTTGTAGCACTATAATTAATTGCCCCAATTGGAGTATAGTCACTGTTGAAAGTTGCTGTACCGCCTACATTAAAGTTAACGATGAGAGAGTTAGTTAGGTTTCCAGTTCGTGTGAAGGTATAGGCAATAAAAGAGAAACCATCTTCGGTGACAATGCTGGGATTAGTAGAAAGGGTTACAGTAGCAGGGGGAATTTGAGGATCATCGTTACTAATCGTGCCTAAACCTTGATTATCAGTGATAATCGCATTCGTTGCATTGCTGAGATTAACAAAGAAAGTTTCGTTCGATTCTACTGTAGTATCGCCAATAATCGGAACTGCGATCGTTTTTGTCGTTTCGTTAGTCGCAAAAGTCAGTGTACCTGTAGTAGCCGTGTAATCGCTTCCTGCGGTGGCTGTACCGTTAGCTGTAGTATATTGAACGGTAATCGATTGGGTGGCTGTACCCATGCGAGTAACGGTGAAGACAGCATTATTAGTACCGCTATTGCCTTCAGCAAGGGTTACATTATTAATAGCTAGTTCTACCTCAACAGGTGCGATCGTTACAGTTTGATCCGAAAATCTTAGGTTTTGAATACCATACAATGTATCTATACCATCACGATTAGCGACTGAATCGGTAATGGTAAATACTCCCCCATTATTAGTCCATGAATACTGAGAACGATTTCCTACATAAGCGGCTGTATCATTGTCCAAACCCCCATACAAGGTATCATTCCCTAAACCACCTTCTAAACGATCGTCACCTCGTTCGCCAAAAAGGACATCATTACCCCGCAATCCTCGAATCGTATCATTGCCTAAACCACCGAATAACTGATCAGAGTAAAAATCATCTCCATCAATTGTCTGATTAATATTATCGGTGTTGAAGATGAAATCAGCCGCTTGTAGTTGACTAAAATTGATGTCATTAATTTTTAGTATTGATGTACCACCATTAAAATAAGTGGTAATCAGAGCATTATCTTGATTATCGTTGCTGATCAGGAGTTGTAGAGTTGTCCAATCACTGAGGTTAAGACTTCTCACATCGATTTTATCTTGTCCCTGCACAAAATCTATAACGACATCACTACCAGCCGAGTAATCAAAAACGATTACATCTTTACCAGTACCACCATAAAAAGTATCGTTACCAATTCCACCTTCTAAACGATCGTCACCTCGTTCGCCAAAAAGGACATCATTACCCCGTAATCCTCGAATTGTATCATTGCCTAAACCACCGAATAGCTGATCAGAGTAAAAATCATCTCCATTAACTGTTTGATTAATATTATCGGTGTTGAAGATAAAATCAGTCGCTTGTAGTTGACTAAAATTGATGCCATTAATTTTTAGTATTGATGTACCACCATTAAAATAAGTGGTAATCAGAGCATTATCTTGATTATCGTTGCTAATCAGGAGTTGTAGAGTTGTCCAATCACTAAGGTTTAGGCTGCTAACATCGATTTTATCTTGTCCCTGCACAAAATCCGTAATGACATCAGTACCAGCCGAGTAATCAAAGACGATCGTATCATTTCCCGTACCACCAGATATAGTATCATTTCCGACACCTGCGATTATTCGGTCATTGCCTCCAGCACCACTCAGGCTATCATTACCTTGTATCCCATTAATTACATCATCGTCATTGGTTCCTGTAATCGTATCATTTCCAGTGGTTCCAGGAAAATCCTGAAACTCAACTGCGATCGCTTCCCCATTTACGATAATAAACCCTGTATCATCTTCTTGTTGTAACTGCGCTAATTCCTGCGCCATCAAATCATATCCTAATATCAAAGCAGCAAAGATCGCTCCTTCATCCCCTTGACTATCGGTTGTATTCAGTACACTATCTATTTTGTGTCCAATTTCTTCTAGAAGTAAGGCTGCGATCGCTTCTATATTCTGTTGATTTTCTCTTATAAATTCTTCCGATATATAAATCGTATCTGTTTCTAATGAAAAAGCCCCGTTAGCACCTTGTAATACGTTATTATTAACGATTTGAATTGATGGAATGATCCTAAAATCATCGTTTTGCCAAGAGGAAACTAAATCTAAAGCGACAGAAGTATTGAAATTACCTCCAAAAGCTTGTTGAAGTGTAGTCAGATAATTCGATGAACTAGCAAAGGAGCTTAAAGAGTTTTGAGTTTGGGATAAGGCTATAGTTAACAAATTTTGATATTCAAAACCAGAATTTAACACAGTATTGTGAGATTGCATATTCGATGACTCCATTTTTTAGATAAACAGAATAAGTGTCCTTCATATTTTGCTCTACATTCGTTTAAGTCTTGCTTCATTGACCTAAATAACTAATTTTTTATCTCAAAAATAATTAGAGACTTAGTGTCAAATGACTTTGTATTTAATTTATTTTTTTGATTTTTTTGGAAGGGTAGGGAACTAAATAACTCAAACGTAGATGAGAATAAATGTACTTCGACTCAATAGTCTAGTTAAATCATTTATAACTATAAAAGTAGATTTAGCATTCTGTCAAGTGGGCTAATGACTGATGATAATTTTTGCCAAAGCAAATCTAAAAATTGTTTTAAACGACTCAAAGTTATAGAGAACAGCTATCGAATTAAATCTTAATACAAATCTTTTTCGTCGGTTATAATATTGCTTAAAAAAATTAAAAAATAAAGATGATGTGATCTTAAAAGAGACAAATAATAATTTTAGGGTAGTAACAAGCTTAGGCACAGAAGTGTCAAACTTTTTATCAATCAAAGCTTGTTGTATCTGCCACAAATACTAGGTAACTTGGTACAGTAAGAATACAAGACTTAGGAGACTTAAACTTAGTGGATGCGATGGAATTTTTTAAGCAGAGTGGGGGACGCTGGAAATCGCAACGGACAACCCATCATTTAGCCTTTAGACGGGCTGAAACTGGCGGATCTGACATTTATGTCGAAGCATTAGACGCAAAGCATCCGAAAGTCATTGAAATCTGTCAAATGCACGAATATGATCCTAATCTCGCGGTTGGTGGAGCGTTTGTCAGTTGGGATGGTTCGATGGCTTGGGATAAAGATGACGAAAACCACGAAGGAACGACGATCTTTGCTTTAATTCCCGATGCTGATAATCCTAAAGCGGGTGTTTTACTCCGAGAAAGAGGTTACGCCGAAATTGTTCCGATCGCTGGACGATATCACATAGACGAACTTAATGGACTGGTTTTGATCACCGAATACGATACCATGTCCACCATCGAACGGTTTTGGTTTGCCGATCCTAATTTACGCCTGAGAACCAGTACGGTTCAACGGTTTGGCGGATTTAATACAGCGACCTTTTGTGCGGAAATGCGCCATGAATCAGAAACCGAGTCATCGACTCATAGCACATCCGATACCCCTTTTTATGCCGTGAGTGGCTGGTAAATTCTTAATAATTGTAAGAATTTTTAACATATCTCAGCACTTATGCACTGACTCCCTTATGATGGGTAGGAAAGTTTTTGCATTGTTCGTTTCAATACGGAGGTTCTTTCCTTGGCTATTCCTCTCTTAGAGTACGCGCCCAAGACTCAAAATGCGCGTGTTACAGGTTACGAAGTCGGTGGAGACGAAAAACCCAAAGTCTACACCACCGAAAATATCTTGTCTTATTCGGACATGACTGAACTGATTGAGGCGGCCTACCGTCAAATCTTCTTTCATGCTTTTAAAGCAGACAGAGAACCTTTTCTCGAATCTCAACTCCGTAACGGACAAATCACCGTTCGGGACTTTGTTCGGGGTTTACTCTTATCTAATACTTACAGAAACAGTTTTTACGAAAAAAATAGTAACTATCGTTTCGTAGAACAATGTGTTCAACGAGTATTAGGTCGTGATGTATACAGCGAAAAAGAAAAAATTACTTGGTCTATCCTAATAGCGACTAAAGGTATTCAAGGTTTTGTTGATGCGTTACTCAACAGTGACGAATATTTAGAAAACTTTGGTTATGACACCCTGCCTTATCAGCGTCGTCGTAATTTACCTGGTCGTGATGCGGGTGAACTACCTTTTAACATTAAATCACCTCGTTACGATGGCTACCATCGGAGTCAATTGGGCTTCCCCCAAATTGTTTGGCAAAACGAAATTCGTCGTTATATCCCTCAAGAGAAGAAAGCAAAAGCTGGCGATCCCTCTTTATATCTCGACATGGCTCGTGGTTTAAACAGTGCTAAAGGAAACCCAACACCTCGTGTTAGTGCGTTGAATATTAACATTGAGGCTTCTGTTCCTCGTCGTTAATAAAAAATTGCTCGACTGTTGAGTGGGGATAGTTGCGGATTGGCTAGATGACGAACGTGTATTAAACTCGGTTATCTTGTGGATCTGTGACTACCCCCTATTTGATGGGAAAATGTTTTATGAATGATTCATCTTTTGGCATTTCTGTTAAAGATATTGATTTTAGTTGGTCCTACGGTGTCCCCATTTTACAATCTTGTTCATTGGATGTGCCGAAAGGGGAATTCTGGATGTTGTTGGGAACCAATGGAAGTGGGAAATCTACACTACTCAGGATTTTAGCGGGTTTACTGACTCCTCAAAAGGGAGAAATTTTTATGACTGAACCAATGGGATTTGTTTTTCAAAATCCTGATCATCAGTTAGTGATGCCGACGGTTGGCGCTGATGTAGCTTTTGGTTTAGTGAAAGAAAAATTATCACTCGTGGCAATAAAAGATCGCGTTAGAGAAGCATTAGCCGCCGTTAATTTATTAGATTTAGAGAGACGACCCATCTACGCTCTCAGTGGGGGTCAAAAACAACGCATTGCGATCGCTGGTGCTTTAGCCCGTCATTGTGAGGTTTTGTTATTAGATGAACCAACAGCTTTACTTGATGCAGATACTCAACTCGAACTCGTCGCACAAGTCCAACGTTTGGTCAAAAATCGCAACATTACCGCTTTGTGGGTGACACATCGTTTAGATGAATTAGATTATGCTGATGGTGCTTTTTTACTCGAAGCGGGCAAAGTCGTCGCTCAGGGTGATCCCATCTTTTTAAAAGAAAAACTTTTGAAAACCCCTAATTAAGAAACGTAAATTTTTTGTTAACATTGGGAAATGTAGTTACTCATTGTCTAACTGTGTCAAATTCCTTTTTAAAACAATGTCTACTTCTTCCCCGTGTGCTTTACTTCTCGTTGATGGTTATAACATCATCGGTTCTTGGTCATCTTTACAGAAAACCCGTGATCAACATGGTTTAGAGATGGCTCGTTATGAGCTAGTCGAAAAACTGCTGAACTATACAGCCCATCAGGGTTATAAGACTCAAGTTGTTTTTGATTCTTATTATCAAAACACGCCTGGTTCCCAAGAGGACTACAGCCCCAATTTATCGATTTATTTTACAGCCTTTGCTCAGACCGCAGATACCTACATCGAAAAAACCTGCGCGTCTTATTACTCACGTCGTGCTGTCCCAGTTGCTTCTCGCTTAATTGTCGCTACATCCGATCAAGCACAGCGCATAACTGTACAAGGCTATGGCGCGGAATGGCTTTCTGCTAAACAACTCGAAGCCGATCTAGATTTTATCCATCTTCAAATAAAACGCAAACAACGACCCAAAAATCCGGCTCAAGGTCGTTTTTTAGTTAATTCTCTCGATATTAAGGTTCAACAACGTTTAGCCGAGTTACGTCACGGGATTAAACCCGACTCAAAAAACTTTTAAAAAAACTCTTGACTTTTCCAAATATTACCGATATATTAGTAAATGTCTGAAAAAACAAGCCCCCATCGTCTAGTGGCCTAGGACACCTCCCTTTCACGGAGGCGACAGGGATTCGAATTCCCTTGGGGGTATTAAAAAAGGGATACTAAAAGAAAGGTGATATTGTTGAAGTACATTTTAGCAATCATCTTAGTAATCGACAAAGCAGTCTAAACATATTTATAAAAATATGTGGGGATAGGGAATTAAAATTCTCTATCTAAAGTTATAAGTGTTTTATTTTCTTGAGCAAAGGGTTTGGAGACCAAACCCATACATTACATATTATTTTTCTTTTTTCGGTGACAGTAACATCATCATATTACGGCCTTCTTTTTTCGGGGCTTGTTGGACTTCAGCGTGTTCCTCTAAATCTGTCGCCATGCGTTTGAGTAAATCTTCTGCTAGGTTAGAGTGTTGAATTTCGCGGCCTCGAAAGGTAATAGTTGCTTTGACCTTATCTCCATCTTTAAGAAAGCGTTTTGCTTGGTTAACGCGGACATGATAATCATGGTCATCAATTTTGTAGCGCATTTTGACTTCTTTTACATCGGCCGTATGCTGCTTTTTCTTCGCTTCTCTGGCTCTTTTTTCTTGTTCAAATTTATATTTACCGTAATCCATAATACGGCACACAGGGGGGTCGGCTGTTTCGCTGACCAAAACAAGATCGAGTTCTTTTTCCTCGGCCATGCGTAACGCATCGTCTGGCGTTAGTATGCCTAGCTGCCCTCCATCGCTATCAATGACGCGGATTGTAGGAAAGCGGATTCTTTCGTTAATTTGAGGCAGATCGCGTTGATTACGTTTTCTTTCAGTCACAGGCTTTTGTTATCGTCTCCGATGAATATATTGCAATAGAATTTGAGTCAGTGAGTAATAAATGATTTAGGATGACTCTGTTCTTTAATTTTAATTGTACTCAAACCGTTTGGATTTGTTTTTAATTGAACTTAATCCATCTGTGTCGCTTACTATGGGACGATTAAAATAGAAATGTAAACATTTTTTAAGTTGAGGTGTCAAGCGTGACCGTTCCGATGGATTGGAGACAGCGTATCGGGTACTCTAGAGACTGGGTATGGCGGGGCTGGCAAATTCGTTACACTTTTATGCCCTCATCAAGAGAATTAGAACAAATGAATCCTCCTGTTATTCTACTGCATGGATTTGGGGCAGCGATCGAACATTGGCGCTCTAATATCCCCATTTTAGGAAAGCAGCATCGAGTCTATGCCTTAGATTTATTGGGTTTTGGTGCATCGAGAAAAGTCTATACAACCTATAATATAAATCTTTGGGTTGAACAAGTTTACGATTTTTGGCGAAACTTTCTGCAAAAACCTGTTATTTTAGTCGGTAACTCAATTGGTTCTCTGGTGTGTTTACTCGCTGCTGCAAGATATCCAGAAATGGTTAAAGGTATTGCTATGCTGAGTTTACCTGATGTTTCCCTCAGACAAGAAGCCCTTCCGGGTTGGTTAAGTCCTATAGTGACTAATATCGAAAATTTATTCGCTTCACCCGTACTGCTTAAACCCCTATTTCGTTTTTTGCGTCGTCCAAATATTTTACGAAAATGGGCTAATATTGCTTACGAAGACAAAAAAGCTGTCACAGATGAATTACTGAATATTTTAGCCAATCCCGCCCAAGATGAAGGTGCAGAACGGGCGTTTTGTGCTTTGTTTGAAACCGCACGTAATCCTAATTTTTCGCCTTCAGTTAGACAACTTTTACCTAATATATCAATACCGATGTTGTTGTGTTGGGGTCGTCAAGATAGAATGGTTCCTTTTGCCCTAGCGTCTATCTTCTGCGATCTTAATCCTAAAATTGAAATGGTTGATTTTGATGGGGCGGGTCATTGTCTCCATGATGAATGTCCCGATCGCTTTAATGCTATCTTACTGGCATGGATTGAGAAACATTTTCATCCAATTGGGTCAAAAAATTTCATTGAAAAGGCGGAGACTGCCCTAGATGTGTGATAAGATACGAGATCTAGCTGTTAGTCGATTGGTTAGAAGAAGTAGAGATAAAAGTTGATTGCCATGAAACATACTCTTTCGGTTTTAGTCGAAGATGAGGCCGGAGTTTTAAGTCGGATCGCTGGCTTATTTGCACGTAGAGGCTTTAATATTGAAAGTTTAGCAGTAGGGCCAGGGGAAAATCTAGGTATTTCTAGAATTACGATGGTTGTCCCCGGAAGCGATAATGATATTGAACAACTCACCAAACAACTCTACAAACTAATCAATGTCCTGAAAGTACAAGATATTACCCAAACACCCGCAGTCGAACGGGAATTGATGTTAATTAAAGTGAGTGCAAATGCTGGTAGTCGCGCCGAAGTTATCGAACTTGCTCAAGTTTTCCGCGCCAGAATTGTAGATATTTCTGAAGAAACCTTGACAATTGAGGTAGTGGGTGATCCGGGAAAAATGGTCGCCATTATGCAAATGTTGAATAAATTTGGCATTCGGGAAGTAGCCAGAACCGGTAAAATTGCTCTAATTCGTGAGTCTGGAGTGAATACAGAATATCTCAAGTCTTTAGAGGCAAAAGTGTAGGGGTTTGGTAACAGAACCCTTTTAAATTAATTTTCTATTAGCTGTTGTGACTCAATCAAAGCCTGTTGTACAAGTTTTGGATAAATAATGAGAAAATAAACCCACCAAACCAGAATAGGAAAAGATATAACTAAAACAAGCCAAATTTTGTGGAATAAAAACCAAGTACCACCGATAATTGTTATCCCAGTCAGCAAGATTGACCAAGGTTGACACCACCAAGGTTTATAATTCCAAACATTAAAAGATTGTGGGTTTGACATGAAATTTTTCTATTGTTTATTAAATTGATTTTTTTAGTTGTTTTGAGTCGCTTGTCTAACTTGTTCGATTTCTAAGTCTAAAGCTTGTGCAATTTGCTCCTTACCCAAACCTAACGCCACTAAACGAGGAATAGATTCTAGTTTTGCGGCTATTTTCCCTTGCTCGATGCCTTGCTCGATGCCTTGCTCGATGCCTTGCTGTCTACCTTCTTCTAAGCCTTCCTCTTTGGCTTCTTGATACACTCTAGTTTGTTTTAAATCACTTAAACTAAACATTGCTTCTATCTCCTGTCTACTGAGTTTCGGTAACTTATAAACTAAGATCGTCTCTATTAATTGTAAAAGTTCTCGCTGTTGTTTGGCTTGTGGAAATTCTTGTCTAACTTGTTGAACTAATCCTCTTCCTTGCTCAATGGCTCTTTTTTTTGGAGCTATAATTAATTTTAAAATAGCTAGTCCCACCGAATCAGTATTGATTAATTAATCAAGGTAAAAACGAGACACTCTCCCTGAGTTTAGCAATTCTTGATAACGAGAAGTTTCTCCAACTTCAATTCGACGTTGAGGATAAATAATTACTCCTTGCCAATTATTGCCTAAGTCCGTTTGATGCAGATAGAGAAAGATTTCACAAAAAAATCGAGAGTAAAACTTATTATCTTTTTGAAACTGAACTTCAACAAAGTAAATCGGTGAATCAGAAGTATCTGGAAGAAATACGCCATCTAGACGGAAAGCAAGTTGTTTAACCTCGACAGAGGAGAATTGATAATGATTAGCGGTTTCAGGTGGCAGGTTAAGCAGTTCAAAAAAGAAATGGGGAAAAGTTTGAAATAGTTGATAAAAAAGTGTATCCGTTTTCACAAAATTACGGGAATAGGTTACAGTTAAACAGAATTATAAGACAGAACTGGTGATCTGTTTTTTCTCTTGTAAAGATAAAGTCAAAGTTTTTATAATTTGTTCGGCTACAGCTTCAACTACAGGGATAGCGACTGAGTTTCCAAATTGTTTATAAGCTTGTACATCACTAACAACGATTTTAAAACTTTCGGGAAATCCTTGTAATCTTGCCCATTCTCGCGGTGTCATTCTTCTGACCTTAGATTTATTGACTTCTCCTTTAATACGAGTAACTGGTATAAAATTCGTCAATCGTTCATCAACTACTAAATTTCTTTCTTTTCCCATTCCACCGACAACTAAAGAGTTAGCTACTCCATCAGGTTTAATAATTTCATAACCAAACCCATTACCTTTATTTTGATGTCTTTCTCTATGTTTGACCAATGTTCCTAAATATTGCTCAGATAAATAATATTTAACGCTTACTTCGGTTTTTTCTAAAATATCTTTTATTAAAACGATTTTACCTATAGATTTAGGATATGAAAAATTAAAAATGTTTAAATCTTTTCTAAAACCAACAATAAATATTCTAGGTCTATTTTGAGGTACACCAAAGTTTCTGGCATTCAATATTTTAGGTGAAGGAACAAAATATTGTAGATCATTTTCTAAAATATCTAATATTGTTCTTAACGTTTTACCTTTATTATGTGTTAATAAACCTTGAACATTTTCTAACAAAAAAGCTTTAGGTTTCTTAACATTAATAATACGTGCAATCTCAAAGAACAAAGTTCCTCTTGCATCCTCAAAACCATTTTTTCTACCTGCTATACTAAAAGCTTGACAGGGAAAACCTGCACACAAAATATCATGGTTTGGGACTACATTTTCATCTAACTGTCTGATATCATCATTCTCTGGTAAATGACCAAAATTTTCTAAATATACTTTTCTAGAATAAGAATCAATTTCAGATGAAAAAACACATTTACAACCTAAATTTTCTAAGGCAATTCTAAAACCTCCTATCCCTGCAAATAAATCAATAAAAGTTAACATATTATAACTAATAGCAATTTTTTAATTTTATCTCAAGGTTTATTCCTTTTCAAAGAAATAAGATACAGATGATTTGTCGGGGTTTGGTCTCCCAACCCAACCTATCTATATCTATCTTAAAAAAATAAGATAAATCAGCTTCGTAATTTTTCGATTAATATAGGATATCACATATCTTTAAAAGCAAAAATTTAGATATTTTCAAATTCTCCCATTTCTCCGAGCCTTATCGTAATTAATTCTACATCGGTTAATGCTTCATGGGGGCCTTGTCTAGTTCCTTTTGGTGTAATCCAAAAACATCCTGCTTCGCACAGCCTCTCACCCGTTTTAAGGCTACCAGAGACGACAAAAACATATTCATCAGATGGATGAGTATGTACAGGTATGATAGTTCCCTGTTTCATTTTTAAGCGATGAATCGAACCTTGAGAAACAGGTTCAGCTAAAACAACCCAACTTGTTCCGAGGAATGCGCTTAAATCTGTGTATTCTTGGGTGGAAGCATCTTTAAATATTTGAGTCATTATGCTAAAATTTTTTATGTTTGAATAAATATGTGATAATAATTATAAATCTATATTTGGATATTTAGCTATCGAAAGACAGACGTTTAACGCTTTAGAACGGGCTGCTTTATCACTTCAACGTATTGTTACTGACTTATATAGTGAAGCAGATAACGCAGTTGAGCAGGAAAATTATAATGATGCTAGTTTACTTCAAAGTCAAGCAGATTTACTGTATGAAGTGGTAGAGAATTTAGAAACGATATTGACAGAACAAGAGGAATAAATCAATGATGGAAGAATTAAAAACACAAATAAAGTATGAATCAAATCGAGCCGCGCGATTAAGTAAAGAAGCTATAGAAGCATTTGAGGATAACAATAAAATACAAGGAAAGGCACTGATGAATGAAGCTAGAGCAGCATCTAAAAACTGTCAGAATCTTATTAAACAATTTAATGATGTTTCTGTGAGTATAGAACAATCCTAAAAATATTTTATTCTCCCCATTCATCAAGTCTATCTTGTTGAGTTTTCATCAATTTTTCTCTTATTACTTGCCAATTAATATCAGGATAGCTAATTTGACTTTCTAATTTTCCTCCTTGTAAATATAAAACTTTTTGAGCAAATTTTTCAGTAATTTCTAACTGATGATTGACCATTAAAATCGACATGATTTTCTGTTCTGTCAATTCTTTTAGAACATCAATTAAATGATTAGCCATTCCTAAATCTAAGGCTGAAGTGGGTTCATCAAGTAATAATATTTGCGGTTGCATGATTAAACCACGCGCAATAGAAATAATTTGGCGTTGTCCTAAAGAGAGTTGTAATTCATTGCGTTCTAACCATTCATAAGGAATTAATAAACGATTAATCCATGTGTTAATTCTATCTGATATTTCTTGTTTAGAACGTTTTTGCAAGACTAAAGGATAAACTAAAGTTTCTTGAACCGTCATGCCTAATAATTTCGGTTCTTGGGGAACTAATACAATTTGTTGACGCAGGGAAATAATAGGTATTTTTTGAATTGGTTGATGGTTATAAAATATTTGTCCTTCGGTGGGTTCACTTAAGCGATTTAGTAGACGTAAAAGGGTGGTTTTTCCTGCACCTGATGAGCCAATAATAGCAATACGATCGCCTAAATTCACCCCAAACGAAATATCTTTTAACAGATAATTCTTACCAAGAGAAGCGGTTAAACCAACCTGTTGTAACTCCAGAATAGAATCGTCATTCATTTTTTATCCAATTCCCAATTGTCCCGCTAAAGAAGGACTCAAAGGAATAAGTGTTGCTAACATCAAAAATAGCGCAAGTAAACCCCAAGCTGCGCGAGTGTCATCGGGTTCTGAGAGTTCATTTAAGCTAGGACGTTCTAAATCTCGTTGTAAGAAAAGGACTAAAATTGTCCAATATAAAGGAATCGGATTAATCGGATTAACTATCGCAATAATCCCTAAAATAACTAAGGTAATAATTGTGGTTCTTCGCGCCACTTTACGACCATATATTGCTTGTACAATTCTTCCCCCATCGAGTTGACCTGCGGGCAAAAGATTCAAAGCAGTAATTACTAATCCAAGCCATCCAACAATCATCAAAGGATTAATATCAATAATCGTTTTTTGCAGTTCATCACCTAAAACAACTCTCGCTAATGAACCGACTAAAATTGAACTTTGGAAAAACTGACTGGGAATTTGAAAAAGGCTACCTGTATGGGATAAAGTTAGACCAATCACTAATAAGATTAAAGAAACAATTCCCCCTAAAGCAGGCCCTGCAAACGCCACATCAAATAATGCTGTTCTATTGGGGACTAAAGATTCAAAACGAGTAATTGCACCAAAAGAACCTATCTGCCCAGTAGGAAGGAAAAAAGGAATACTTAAACGAATATTGTAACGATTTGCCAGGATACGATGACCGATTTCATGAGATACTAAAACTGCCCAAAGTCCTAAAGACATTGGAACGGTTTCTAAAGTGCGTCCCCAGTTAGAAAAAAGATCGAATCCTAATAATAATCCTGCCGCTTCTAAACTGGTTAAAATCGTCGCACCAATTAGAAGAATTGCAATATATTTTTGCGTTGTTGTTGTTGGTTGAGGATCATTCGCACTCGGCAAAATAATCACAACAGGTTTATTTTCTGCACCTTCGACTAAAAAAAGACGATATTTCTCGCCAAAATGCTCTTTTAATTTTTCCGAAAGTCGTTGATAGCTTTCTTCTATTTCACCCCGAAGATTTCCGCGAAAAATTGCCCCTTCTTGATAGGGAATGGTTTCTGTGGCAAAAAAGGTATCAATACCAAAAATACTTTTAATGGTTTTTAAATCTTCTTCAGGAATTGGTAAAACATCGGGTAAAACTTTCGCTTCGACTGTCGATACTACTTTTGAATTATTCGAGTTATGTTCGATTTGTTCAGATTGAATTCTTTGTGCTGCTCGTTCTCTAAGAATAGTATCTTGTCCCGCCGAACGCAAACGCTTACCAAGATAAATATAAACGATCGTTGAAATGATGAGTAATGAAATAATCGCCACGAGATTAAGATAAATTCCAGCCGCAAAAAGCCCGAAAAAAACGAGCCAAGGAGCCATTAAAATAACAGATTGTAACCAAGCTAATAGCCCCAACTTACCATACACTCTAGAGCGATTGTAACCCCAAGTCAAGATCACTAGAGCCAGTACAAGAATTAAAACAATAGCAGTGGTTTCGGAAACATTTAACATTAGGTTTTAAAAATAATTAATTTAAGGTTTATTACTTGCTAAAAGGGCAGAACGTAAGTTACCTTGATGATCATTGAGTAAACGATCGCATATTTTTTCATCCAACCCACTCCAGTGCATTAATAAAGCTAGTTTAACCTTTTTGCCGCTTTTTTCTAATAATAATCCTGCTTCTTCGCGGTTTAAACTGGTTAGATCTTGGATTATTCTTAAAGCGCGATCGTGTAATTTACGATTTGTTACAGCAACATCGATCATGCGATTTCCGTATACTTTACCGAGTTTAACCATTGTGCCAGTCGATAGAATATTCAGTGCCATTTTAGTCACTGTACCCGCTTTGAGACGAGTGGAACCGGCTAAAATTTCTGGCCCAGTCAGTAAACGAATATCAACATCAGCGATAATTTCTACCTGTTCTAATGGTACACAACTCATCGAAATTGTTGTCGCACCTCGACGTTTAGCCTCTTCTAATGCACCATGTACATAAGGAGTGGTTCCCCCTGCCATAATTCCGACAACCACATCGACTGCGGTGATCTTTCGTTCTGCGATCGCCGACGCGCCATCTTCTTTTTGATCTTCTAATCCTTCAGAACTTTTTATCAGTGCTGATGTACCACCTGCGATAATTCCTTGAACTAAGTCGGGTGGTGTACAAAAAGTTGGGGGACATTCGGCAGCATCGAGTACCCCTAATCTGCCACTGGTTCCCGCGCCAATATAAAAAAGTCTACCGCCTAAGGATAGAGATTCGCTAGTGAGATCGATCGCCTTGGCAAGTTCAATACGTGCATTAGCGATCGCCTTTAAAGTTTGGGTATCTTCTTGATTAAAAAGATCAACTAATTCTATAGTCGTTAGTTCATCTAAATTTTGGCTATTGGGGTTAATCTGTTCGGTGAGGAGATACCCTCTATTTTCGAGTGTTTCCATCAATGTTTTACACTAATCCTTCGAGTTGACGACGAATGCGATCGAGTTCTGATTCTGACATTTCCGACTGGGTTTCGACCGCTAATGGTTCCCCTTCCGTAGTCCAATCAGGACTGGTAACATTTTGTTCAGGTGGAATAGCCAACATCCCATCTTTGATCAGTTCCCATTCATAAGCTGCCTCTCGACAAAATTCTTCAATTTCTTCTGAGTCAACCGCTTCAACTGTGGGCGTGGGGAAATCTTGCGCTTCTAATAACAAAGCGTAGCGCTCTGCATCATCTTCTGATTCAAACATTAATACTTTATTCTGAGAACCCACTTGTACTGTATGAATTCCCTCGTTTTCAGTTCGGGCATTAAAAAGTAAGACGTATACACGCATAGAAATCAATTTCAATTAAAGGATTTTTTATCTACTCTACTAGATTCCGTCCATCATCGAATCGAGATGATATGATTATTTAATCTGCGTCAAAGCTTGCCGTATAATAGATCAAAGGTTACTCTACACTAAAACAGAATTTTTATAAATCTTAAATTCTAATGTCTGATTTTGCCGAATACGAGTCTAATAGTCCCTCTCTCACCGTTGAACAAGCCCTCGCTAACCTACAACAAAAAGACGATTCAGGTTTACGTTATTATGCCGCATGGTGGTTAGGACGGTTCCGTGTCAAAGAACCAGAAGCGATTACAATGCTGATTGATGCTTTAGGTGATCAAACCGATCGCACTCCCGATGGGGGTTATCCTCTGCGACGCAATGCAGCCACCGCATTAGGTAAACTCGAATCGATCGCCGCCGTTCCTGCATTAATCGACTGTCTCGCCTGTGAAGATTATTATGTCAGAGAATCCGCCGCCTTTGCCCTCGAAATGATTGGCGATGAGCAATGTATTCCTGCTTTAATTAATCTACTTGATGGAGGTGTCGAAGCAGCAGTGCAGGTGGACGGTAAACCTCATCTGAGACAGCCATACGAGGCTATTTTAGAGGCATTGGGGACACTGGGAGCGCGAAACGCTATTTTAATGATTGAACCATTTCTAGCCCATTCTACCGAAAAGGTACAATATGCAGCAGCACGAGCATTATATCAACTGACGGGAGAAAATCGTTATGGCGATCGTCTAATTCAAGCCTTAGACGGAAAAGACCTACAGTTACGCCGTTCTGCTTTAATGGATTTAGGAGCGATCGGTTATTTAAACGCAGCCGACCCCATCTATAATACTTTGGCAGAAAATAGTTTAAAACTGATTGCCCTCAAAGGATTACTCGAAAATCATCTTAAACAACAGTCGGATGCTTTATCTGATCAAAGTAAACACGTGATGGAACTGATGGACGGATTATTATGAAAACAATGGAAAATCACGTAACAGAACTCATTCAAGCAGTCGAAAAAGCAGATACATCCGAGGGTTTACTCGATGCAGTTAAAGCCCTTTGTGCCATTCGTCATCAAGCCGCTATTTCTACTTTAATCGATGTTTTAAAATACAATAATCCTGGGGCTGCTGTTGCTGCTGTTGATGGCTTGATCGAGATGGGCGATATTGCGGTTTCTCCTATTTTAGAACAAGTGGACGGCTATAATTATGGGGCGAGAGCTTGGGCTACTCGTGCCTTAGCTGGAATTGGTGATCCTCGTGCCTTAGAATTATTATTAGATGCTGCCCTTAATGATTTTTCTCTGAGTGTGCGTCGTTCGGCGGCTAAAGGTTTAGGGGGTATTCGTTGGGAAAAAATGCCCTTAAAGGATGCTACAAGAGCAAAACAAGAAGTTTTAGCAGCTTTACTCAAAGTATCTCAAGATCCCGAATGGGTGGTACGTTATGCGGCTATTGTGGGTTTAGAAAATTTTGCGATCTCTACAGATGGGACATTTCAACTAGAGGAAATTTTTACACGGTTTCAAGAAATGAGAGAATCAGAAAATGAACCCGTCATTTGCGCCCGTATTCAGTTAGCGGAGAGTGTTTTAGATAAATATAGATGAATATCGCAATGAACTAAATTTTTGCCCCTAATGCTTGTAAATTTAAAAGAGTCGCTTGTGACAAACCCGAAGTTAAGCTGAGAATCATATCTTGATAAAGCTTAGGACGACGCAGTGTATTTAGACATTCTCCCGTCAGGAAGTTCCAAACATGGATCAGTTCTCCAGTACTTCCACTGACCAAAATTTCACCATTTTTAGAATAGTGGAAAACCCACATAAAATCAGTCTGACCTTTAAACGTATGCTGACATTGTAAGGTTTGCAGATTCCACAGTTTAGCACTTTGATCAGCACTGCCACTCAATAAACTTTGACCATCGGGACTAAACATCACCGACCAAACTAACTTAGTATGATCCGATAACGTCGCTAGACAATTTCCATTATTTATATTCCATAGTTTAATCGTTCGATCGCCACTACCGCTTACAATTTTTTGGCTATCAGGACTAAAAGCGACACACCAAACCCATCCTTGATGTCCTTCAAAAGTTTGTAAACATCGACCCGTTTTAATATCCCATAGTTTAATTGTATGATCGCCACTAACACTCGCCAAAAACGCACCATCTGGACTAAAATTAACCGATAGGATACGCTCACTATGTCCCGTCAAATTTTTTAGACAACGACCCGTTTTAATATCCCATAGTTTAATCGTATGATCGCTACTACCGCTAACTAAAAACTGACCATCATCACTAAACGCAAGTGTCCACACCGTTTCTGTATGTCCGAATAACGACTGACTGGTTATTCCTTGTTCAATATTCCATAACTCAATTTTGCCATCATCTCCACCTCCTGCGATCGTTTTACCATCGGGACAAAAAGCGACTGCATGAAATGTTTTTTTGGGTTGGTGAAAAGTTTTGAGACACTCACCCGTTCCAATATCCCACACTCTAACTTTTCCGGCCCCGTCCCCACTCACCAAACGTTCACCCGTTGGATCAAATGCTAATGACCAATATGACTCAACACAAGCAGTATAACCCTGCCAAGATCTTAATCGTTCTCCCGTCTGAACATTCCATAACCCCACTTGTTCATTATCACTCGCGGCTAAAAGTTGTCCATTTGGACTAAATGCGACTGACCAAACTTGGCTAGTATATCCAGAAAGAATTTGACAACATTTTCCCGTTTTGACTTCCCACAGTCTGAGGGTTTGTCCATCACTTCCCGCTAAAAGTTGACCATCGGGACTAAATGCAACTGACCAAACTAAGGTTAGATTTCCCAATGTATGCAAACATTTTCCGCTTTCTGCTGTCCAAAGTTTGATCAGTTGTTCCTCACTACTGGCTAAAATTTCTCCATCTGTACTAAAAGTTACAGAAGAAATAGCCGTCGTATGCCCTTCTAAAATCTTTAGACATTCACCTGTACTGAGATCCCAAAATCTCAGGGTTAGATCTTCGCTACCACTGACTACATAATTATTGTGGGGATGAAAAGTTATGGTTGTGACGGGCGCAGTATGACCATAGAATGTTTGTATTACTTTTCCCGTTTGACTATTCCAGATTTTAATTGTTTGGTCATTACTACAACTGGCTAAAAGTTGACGGGGCGTACAAGCCTCGCCCACAGGTGGCGAGGACAACCCCTTACCATCGGGACTAAATGCAATTTCTTTCACCCAATCTTGATGACCATATAAAGTATGATATTCCGTAAAGGTCGCTAGATTCCAGAGTTTGATCGAGGTGTCAAAACTACCACTTGCAATCATTTCGCCATTTGGACTAAACGCAAGTGTCCAAACTGAACTAAGATGAGCTTTTAGGGTGACTAATAACTGTCCTGTATTAACTTGCCATATTTTGATCGTTCCGTCTGCGTGTCCAGTGGCTAATTGTTGATTATTGGGGCTAAATGCGATCGCGTATACGGTTCCAAACGCCTGAGAAAAGATAGATTTGGATAGATTAGTATTCGTAAAGTTGACCGATTGTAAATTAATGTTTCTAAAATCAGTTTGCCAAATGGTGAGATTAGATAAATCAAAATAACTGAGATCGGTTTTGAGATAGAGTAAAAGATTAAGTAAATTACCCGCTAAATAATTATTTTCTGTAGATGTTTGCAATTCCCTCAAAAGACCGATCAGATAGTCTTGAACGTGATAGGGTTGACCAAAACGATTAAGTAATTCTTGAATGAGGGGAATAATGAATAACTGTTGTTGGACTTCTTTAATTGTATCGGTTGCTTGCGCTTTATACAGAGAATGATTCCGCAAAAGCTTCAGATCATTTGAACTGGTTTGAGAAAATTCAGCGATCGCATTTTCTAATAAACGTTCGGTGACATATTCCATGACGACGGGTTGCTGGGTGTAGCGACTGGTTTGATGTTCCAAAAACGATCGCCAACTCAGGGACTCCAACGCGGATAATAAGTCTTTTTTGGTCACTGGTGGTGTAATATCGTCAATTAGAGTCGGAATTGATGTCCAATCTCGATTAATCGCTAACCAATAAGATATCTTCTGTTCTAGTGGGGAAAGACGATCGAATTGTTGGGCTAACAGATAGCGAATATGATTAAAAACAGTAGTATTTTGTGCCAAAAAAGTCGGAATATCGCCATCAAATAAATCTTTAATCGAATTAGCAACAATTTTTAGGGCTAGAGGACTATTACCGTATTCATCCGCGAGGGTTTGTTTTTGTTCTGGTGTTCCCACTAACCCACTTGCTGATAATAACGCTTGTGCCGCTTCAGGACAACCTTTAATATTTAGGACACGTGTTTCTAACCCAGATCCTTCTAATGCTGCAATCTCTGAGGGTTTTTCTCGACTGGTTAGCACAATACAGCTAGAATGTCCAATCTCTGCAACAGATTGTAATAAAGTAGCATATTCTTCGTAACCTTTACGATATTGTCCGGCGGTTCCTTGGGGTTGCAGAAGGGTTTCTAAATTATCGAGAATAATCAGACAACGCATCGATCGCAAATATGCAATAAACTGACGGATATCCCCATTCTTTTCTTGATGATCCGACAGACATTCGACTAATTCACTCATTAGGGTTGTAAAAGTTGGCGCATTTCGTAGCGATCGCCATATAATACATTCAAAATGATCCGTTAACTGTAGTCCTAGCTTAACAGATAAAGCGGTTTTCCCGATCCCTCCCATTCCCAACAGAAGAACTAAACGACACTTATCTTTAATAATCCAATTTTGTAGTGTAAGAAGTTCCGTACTTCTACCCTGAAAAAAAGAAACATCGATCGCCTCTCCCCAATCTATACGATTTTGGGACACAGAAGGTAAAGAACTAACCGTCGTTTCTTCTTTTAGTTTCGGTTTCGTGTAGTCACTCTTGACTAATTCTAAATTAAATGCACTAAACAGAGTTTGGAGAGTACTAATACTGACTAAACCCTCACGGTTAAAGACTTTCCGAATTGTCCGAATTGCTAAACCCGTGTGTTCGCTAATTCGTTCTTGAGTAAAACGATATTCAAAAGCATCCTCTTTTTCTAAAGCGAGAATTGCCTCTTGTAGCTTTTTTAGACCAATAGGAGTGGGAATGACTCCTCTTTGGCGTTGTTGTTTGGATTCATTCACAGATCACATATAGGCATTTTAGGCACTTTAAGACATTCTAGCGAAGATTGGTTATCTGGTTCCATCTATATAAGACAAGGCTTTTGAAGAATTTCTTAAATTGCCTGTCGAAGATGCCTAAAAATCCTGGTGTGAACTGAGAATAAGCGAGATATTAGAGTTAACAAAGCAAATCAATCAATTCTAAAAAACGGAATTCAATTTTATTAATGAGTGAGGTCAAAACAATGTTTCTTTGTTATCGCGGTCTTTCTTACCAAGTTCAATCTTTTCCTTTTGTTCAAACCAATAAAACAATTAAATATCGCGGAAATTCTTATCAAACTGATTCGACAACCTTCTTACAATATCCCACCCAAAAACAACTTAAATATCGTGGAATTTGTTACACAATGTAACATCTTGGTTTCGTCTTTCTACCCAAAACAAAACAATCAAATTTCTAGGAGAAAAAAACAATGGAACTTATCTATCGCGGTCAAACTTTTGCTTATAATACTCGTCAACCGCTCGCTTATGAAAAACCTTGTACAATCAACTGGCGTTATCGAGTACCTAACGAGAAATATCAAGAAAGCTATTTACTTAAAAAGAATTATCAACAACCTAAAGCCATTAACTGGCGTTGGCAAGTTCCTACATAAATTGGAGATATTCCGATGACGAATTCATACGAATCTCAAAAAGCTTCTAAATTTGAACAAGATTCAATTATTCCTAATCAGCCCAAAATCAGAGTTTATCAGCTATCTCTAAAGTGGGCAAAAACTGAGAAAAACAAACTCAATATAATTTACCAAACCTAATTTATTGGAGAAAACTAAAATGGTTCCTGCTATTCTGATTTCACCTGATATTCAAGAACAAGAAAAAGTGATTTTTGTTCATCGGCAAAAATCCAATCAAGCGAATCAATTAGTCATGCAATGGACATTAGACGAAAACGCTCAACTAACTTGCAAATGGGTACAAGACAAACAATAAATTTGAAAAGCTATTGATGACCTCAAAGATAGAATTCAAGATGTCTTAACCCTCGCTACTCATCATTGTTCTCTAATCTATTTTCTTGAATTCACTATCAGGTCATCAAAGAGGTTGACGATGTTAAAAATTGATAAAGATATTCTATTAAATATTGCAAATCACCTCAGTTTGTGTATCAGTATTATTACTTTAGGTCTTTTATTTCGGATAGTTAGTATTGATTATTCAAATAATATTACTGAAATTCAACAAGGACAAATATTACTAGAAAAACTACGACAAGAGGGGAACTAAAAATGTATCGCAAACTATTCATCATCACTTTAATACTCAGCATTAGTTTTTCAGGATTCAATCATTATCTAAAAGCCGAAAACCATAGCCCAACACATACCAATCATACTACCGCACCTTTATTTCAAAAGTTAGGAAATCATCATCATCCGATTTCAAGTCAATCTAAACTCGCTCAAAAATACTTCGATCAAGGAATAACCCTCGCTTACGGTTTTAATCATGCTGAGGCTGCCCGTTCCTTCACAGAAGCCGCTAAAATTGATCCTAATTGTGCAATTTGTTATTGGGGAATTGCTTTAGTTTCTGGACCTAATATTAACGCACCGATGGATGATGCTGCCGTTAGTCATGCGTGGAAAGCCATCCAAAAAGCCAAAGAACTTAGCCCCTATGCTTCAGACAAAGAAAAAGCTTATATTAATGCTTTATCCTTGCGCTATACGGCGGAACCTGTGAGCGATCGCAAACCCTATGATCTTGCTTTTGCCAAAGCGATGAAACAAGTCTCACAACAATATCCCGATGATCTCGATGCAGCGACTCTTTATGCCGAATCATTAATGGATACCACACCTTGGAACTATTGGCAAGAAAATGGTGAACCGAAACCCGAAGCAGTGGAAATTATTTCTACTCTAGAATCTATCCTAAAACGCAGTCCGAATCACCCTGGGGCGAATCATCTCTATATTCACGCCGTAGAAGCCGAAAAACCCCAATTAGCCGAAAAATCAGCCGATCGCTTACTCAACTTTGCCCCCGACTCTGGACATCTGGTACATATGGCCTCTCACATTTATATTAGAGTAGGACGCTATCATGATGCCGTCATCGCTAATCAAAACGCAATTCTAGCCGATCAAAATTATCTTGCTGGCTGTCATCAAAAGGGGTTGTATCCTTTAGCTTATATGCCTCATAATCAACATTTTCTCTGGTTTGCAGCCCTCATGAATGGTCAAAGTAAAATTGCACTTGATGCCGCTTTAAATACAGCTAAAGTAAATCCTGAACTGATGCGCGATCCTAATCTGGCTGCTTCTCTACAACATTATTACACCATTCCCCTTTATACTTATGTTCGTTTTGGACTATGGAATAAAATTCTCTCTACTTCTGCACCCGACAAAGATTTACAATATCCTACAGGTGTTTGGCACTATGCTAGAGGAATGGCTTTTGCTGCTTTAGGAAAACTGACAGAAGCAATAGAGGAGTTAGCTAATCTTAAAACTATTGCTGCTGATCCTACTTTAGAAGAATTCAAAATTTGGGGTTTCAACTCAACGGCAAAAGTACTGAAAATCGCTACTGAAGTATTATCGGCTAAAATTGCAGCCAAACAAAATGATTATAGCAGCGCGATCGCTCATCTTAAACAAGCCGTTGCGATCGAAGATTCTCTAATTTACACGGAACCTCAAGACTGGTATCATCCTGCAAGACAGTTACTCGGAGCAACTTTAATCACCGCAAACCAACCGATAGAAGCAGAAAAAGTCTTTCGTGAAGAATTAAAAATCTATCCTGAGAATGGTTGGTCACTTTATGGACTCTCTCAAAGTTTAGCAGCACAAGGCAAAACCAAGGAAGCCAGATCCGTTAAGACTCGTCTAGAAAAAGCTTGGCAATATGGCGATGTTACCCTCACTACGGCAGGATTCTAAAAAATAGCCTAATTTAAACAATAATTCAATCTTGTAGCTCTGGTGGGGGTAGTTTAGCCAACAATACAACGGCTAATTCTACCCTCTTTTTCTCTATTTATGCCTTTCGTCTACATAATATCTAAAACTTCTGGATGATGCTGAATGGTTTTAAATTATGCGATTTTACTGATATGAGTTTGATTCTTCAATTTTAAGAAACATAAAAAAAATTATGCCAGATGAAGTTTTCAACAAAAATCGACCAGAAATCGATCCATCAGAAATAGAAGATCGTAGAGCCATTCTTGCTGATGAAAATGGTTCATTCTTAGAAAAAGTGATGGTAAAAGGTGGTTTTGCTGATCCTTATGATGCTAGGGATTTTACAGAAGTTGTATTTCGTGTGATGCGCGATTTAATGACAACAGAAGCCGCCGATCATGTAGAATCGGAATTACATGAAGAAGCTTATGCAACGAAAGAAAAAAGACTTAAATTAGAAGTTGCTGATCTTTGGAAAGATACTAACCCCATTGTCGGGTTTTTAAGTCGAGTTCGTCCACCTTGGCAAGGCCCTGGAATCTTTAAGATTAATGACGATCGCTTTTTGTTCCGCGTCGAAAATGAAGGCGGTTTAGCACCAGCATTAGATAGAGAAGTGGCCGTTCAGGCTGTATTCTCTGCTACAAAAGATGAACTTTCAGAAGAACGTATACAAGAAGTTGCCGAGTGGCTACCTCCTCATGTGCGTAAACTTTGGGAAGAAGCGTAAACAACAGATATTGGTAGAGACGTGCCATGGCACGTCTTTACACACACCATTAATAACAGAAAATTAGAGCGATGAATCGTAAAGAAATCCTTCGTGGTATACACGCTGTCGCCATTATTATAGTAGGGATCACGCATTTTATTAAACCTGAACCCTATGTAAAAATTGTCCCGCCACAACTCCCCCATCCTCTTGAATTAGTTTATATTAGCGGTGTTTTTGAAATATTAGGCGGAATCGGTTTATTAATTCCTTATGTTAGTGTAGCTGCGGCTTGGGGACTTATTGCTCTATATATTGCCGTATTTCCAGCTAATATTAATCAGGCGATCAATGGTATTGCAATAGAAGGAATTCCTGATATTAAAGCATTGTATTGGGCGCGACTTCCTTTTCAAGCCGTTTTAATTGCTTGGGCGTGGTGGTATACTCAAGAGCCAGATAAACAATTTGGCGCAGGTTTTGTCAGAGCTTTATTCCGTCAGGCAAACGGAAAAACTCATCAAGAAAGAAACTCTTAAAAATTTTTTTCCTCGGAACTTGCTATTAATAGAAAAAACAGGAATCGACGGCTTAGAATAGCAATCAAGGCAAGCTTTTAATAATTTTTTATATAAAACCGTATTGCTTACCCTAAAGATTTGACAAATTATATTAATTTTTTATTTAGGTAATGTAGGATTTTCCTGATTAATTGAAGGTGTTTGAGCATAAGCGACAACATGATTTTCTAATATACCTATTCCTTCGATTTCGACTCGAACCCGATCGCCGATTTCCATAGGCCCAACTCCTTCGGGTGTCCCTGTTAAAATAATATCACCAGGTAATAGTGTCATAATCTGAGAAATATAAGAGACGATTTCTTCTGGCGAAAACACCATATCAGAGAGTAAAGCAGACTGACGCGGTTGTGTTTCCTGATTAATAAACGTCGTAATCTTGGCATCAGCGTTAATTTCCCGGACAATCCAAGGGCCAAGGGGACAAAAACTATCAAATCCTTTGCCTCGCGTCCACTGACCATCTTTTTTTTGCAGATCTCTCGCAGTTACATCATTTGCGATCGTATATCCCCAAATCTTTTGACGCGCTTGGTTAATGGAACAGTTTTTAGTCTCTTGTCCGATAATTAAAGCTAATTCTCCCTCATAGTCTACACGTTCTGACTG
Organism: Aphanothece hegewaldii CCALA 016; assembly: GCF_003007785.1. Lineage (GTDB taxonomy): Bacteria > Cyanobacteriota > Cyanobacteriia > Cyanobacteriales > Microcystaceae > Chroococcus > Chroococcus hegewaldii. Next base: position 156,517 of record NZ_PXOH01000007.1, read on the forward strand.
ATATGGGTAGTAAATGGGCTGATGCTCTGCGATGAGTGTGGTTGGGGGTTTGAGAAAAAGCAAAGGCTCATCAGGAACAGGTGTACCCATTTCGGCGGCGTGATCTGAATAGTTTTTCCCCACCGCAATAATTTTCGAGGGGTTAGAAGGAAAAAGAAGTTGATAACTATCGGCTGTGAGGATGATATCAGTGGGTTTACCACCCAACCAAGGCGGAGCATCCAAAACGACGACAGTTCGGTTAAGCTGAAGCAAACCATAGTAGGTTTGTCCTTGATAGTTTTTTACTCTAACGTAACGTTGCGCCATATTTTTTTTGGCTTTATAACTAGCGATCGGGACTAAAGAAGTAGTAAGATCGTATATCCTTGCTTCTTTATTTAATGCTAAATAACAAATCCGAAGAGGTTTTGTCTAGCACTTGACAAAGAAGCCATTTTGTCCATAAGGAGACGAAGTAAATGCCACAAAGTTACGAAATGATGTATATCCTGCGCCCAGACTTACTTGACGAGCAGGTTAACCAACAAGTAGAAAAATATCAGGTTTTTTTACAGGAACACAGCGCAGAAGAAATTCAAGTCAAAAATTTGGGAAAACGCCGCCTAGCTTACCCCATCAATAGATTTAATGAAGGCTTCTATGTTCAAGTCAATTATAAATGTAACGGTCAGCAAGTCGCCCCTCTTGAACGAGCAATGCGTCTTTCTGATGAAGTAATTCGTTATTTGACAATTAAACTAGATACCGATCAACCTCTGGTTACTGCCATTTCCGACTCTGGAACCTCTGAAAGATCATTCCCTAGAGATAGAGAGTCTAAACCTGTAACAGCAGTAGACACATCCTTCCCCGCAGCAACAGACGATGATGATCTGTATTCTGCCGAAGAATAATTTTTAATGATAATGTAGGGGTTTGGTCTCCAAACCCAATTATTATTCAACTCAAACACTAATTATTCTCAATAATCATTGATGATTCGCTGCATACAAATTCGCTGAATTGATAGAGATCCTCAACTTCCTGTTATCATTTGCTCTTAGTTATTCGCTAAAATGAGTTGAGCAACTATACCTCTAAACGCAATGAGAGAATTAAACCGAGAAAAAACAACTGATCTTCTAAACCAGATCATGGAATTTGAACTAGCGGGAGTAGTACGATACACTCACTATTCTCTGATGGTTACAGGGCCACATCGTATTCCCATTGTGCAGTTTTTTCAGCAACAAGCCACCGAATCCCTCACCCACGCACAACAAGTCGGCGAAATTTTAACAGGTCTAGAAGGTCATCCTAGCTTAAAAATAGCACCCATTGAGGAAAGCTATGAGCATGGTTTACGAGCTATTTTGACGGAAAGCCTCAACCATGAAAAAAAAGCCTTAGAATTGTATAAAGTGTTGCTCGATACTGTAGAAAATGCCAGTGTCTATCTAGAAGAATTTGCTAGAGGAATGATTGGACAAGAAGAATTACACAACATCGAAATCAAGAAAATGTTACGGGATTTTATTGATCATTAAAGTTAGTGGTTGGGGTTGTGATGACGTTTTTTAAGACAACGCAACAAACCCACCTCTAGATTTAGATGATACTTTTTAGCATTGTTGTTTAAAGAGTAGGACTTTTTCTATTTTGGGTGTTTGATAATTGGGCAAAGTTCTTTCTAACATATAATAAATTTCTAGACTTTCTAATTGTTTTGCTCCTTGATGTTGACTGTTCCAATTATGACAAAGATACTGAGCATAATAATATCGATAAGGTGTTTGAACTTGTCTCCAGATATTTTCCATATATTTCAGCCAATACATACTAGGAAACAAAGCTGAGATTATTTTAGGCTTTTCCCAAGTCACAGATTTTCCCTCCCGAAATAAATCAATTTCTGTGCCATCTTGTAGTTTTCCAGGAATAACATACCAACCGTCATCAGGAGAGGGATAAGGAGAAAATGCACCCCAGTTTTGATCTAATCCTAAAACTTTATTGAGTATGATCATATGTTTTGGTAAGCCATAAGAAGGATTAATTGTATTTAAGTTCCATAAAATTACACATCCTATTAAATACATAGTTATTACATTTGTAAATGTATTAAATCGAACATTTAAAGAACCGAATTTAAATTGATATAAAAGACAAGTTTTAGTCAAAATTTTATAAATTAAATCTAAAAATAAATCAAAAATCTTTATTTTGAATAAAAATTTAAATGGTTTGAAAATTGGTAATTGAGTTAACAAATATTTAAAAGCGGAAAATTGCTCATATTGCTGAGAATTTGAATCAATGACTAACCATAATCTATTTTTATTTTTGAGTAAATTAAAGATATCTAAATTATTTTGTACAGGAATAAATAAATCATTGGGTAAAATTAAAAATGTTTTTAAAATCCCGATTAATTTAATAGTAGTATCACATCCTGAATTATAATAAACTTGATAGAATTCTTGAGACTTTATCCAACGTTGACTAAGAGTATCCCAAATTGAACTAGGAATAAAAGACAGCCAAGCGATCGCACCAATAAAAGAGAATACACCAAGTCTTAATGATAAACCAAATCCGATGTGCATTAAAATAAATAAAATCACAGCAAAACTGCGAAAAAAACTCATTTTAACAGGAATAAATAACAAAAATGGTGCGAGTAATTCTATTTTTAAAGTTAAAAAATTAAAAAATACTAGCAATGAGGGAAAATTTAATAAAAAACTACCGAAACTTGTCGCCATATAATCAATACTTAATGCAGCGTAGACGGCTGTACCATCGCGCCACCACATCGGATCAGATTTTAACGCCCAGGCAAACCAATACACCATACAAACTTGTAAAGTGTAAGCTATTGTTGCCCCAGAAAAATAAGTTTTAGGAATCGTTTTCTTAGAGATATTAAGCGCACTATCAACCGAATAATAAGCACCTAATGGTAAAAAAATGCTCCAAAATAATAGTAAGGCAACCTCTTTATCGCCTCCCGTATTTATTAACCAATTTCGATTAATAATTGATACTTGTAAAAGCCAACAAATAACAATAGCAAATTGAGTTCGATAACCAATTAATAAAGCAAACGCAGACAGAAAAGCAATAAAAAATAAGATAGCTTGTAAAGCAGGTTCCCCACTAAAAAGATGAATTGACCAAACCCAAGGTTCTGATAAACCTTGTCCTAAAAAGCTTCTGGGTAAAACTCCATAATCACTATAATGAGCAGTTAAAGAGCTAAAACGCTCCCAAAGATTAGTGATGATTAATACAGCAAAAGCAATGCGAAAAAAAGCCAGCGATCGTAAATCGAGTTCAAAAATTTTTTTTAACATAAAATCTTGACATTTTTGACAATATCCCCATTCATTTTTAGGTAATGAATAGGGAATTTTAGGTTATTTTATTGTGATTAATTGTTAACTCTTTTTCTGAAATAACGCAAGTCCGATCGCTGCTAGAGCCAATGCTACAAAAGAAAGAGGACTAGAACTAGGTTCGGGTATTGATGGTGTACCTGGAGTCGTACCTGGGGTTGTACCTGGTGTCGTACCTGGAGTTGTACCTGGTGTGGTACCTGGTGTTGTACCTGGAGTCGTGCCTGGGGTTGTACCGGGGGTTGTACCGGGGGTCGTACCTGGGGTTGTACCTGGTGTTGTACCTGGTGTTGTACCTGGTGTAGTTCCTGGTGTAGTTCCTGGTGTTGTACCTGGGGTCGTGCCTGGTGTAGTTCCTGGTGTTGTACCTGGTGTGGTTCCTGGTGTTGTACCTGGTGTAGTTCCTGGTGTTGTACCTGGTGTAGTTCCTGGTGTAGTTCCACCGTTACAATTAACTCCTACGGGACAAACACTGCCTAAAGTTCCAGCTTTGATAAAAACACCAGAATCATAAATGCCATCAGTTGAATCAGCAATATTAATAACAAGAGTATTAGTTTGTCCTTTAACTACAGGTGCGGTGAAGAGTAGAGGTGTAGTGTATCCATCTAAGCGAGTGACATCATTAGCGGGGCCGGTACCTACTGGGTTTAAGATCAAATCAGGACTAAAAGGCCCATTCGGACTAACCGCAAGATTATTAATTGTAACCTGATCGCCGTTGCTCAAAGTCGCATAATTAACCCCATTGAGATAGAGGTTAAAAGTATCATTGAATGAAGATCCTCCGAATTCTGGAAACTCCTCCGAACCGAAAACATACTGGAAGTATAATTGATCAACAGTCTGATCGGCATCAAAACTGAGAATTAAGAAAATAGAGTCGCCCGCAACACCAGGTAAACCTAAATCAGTAATTAGATCGGGTTGACAAAAAGAGAAACACGTATTAATACCCGCTAAATCCTCAACTCGTCCTGTACTGAGGGCTACAGCAGATCCTAACCCAAAAGGATCATCAGTGAAAGTACCATAGGCTCTTGCATCACCAACTAGACTAATTTGAAAATTACTTAAACCTGCATAAGTATTGGGATCACTACCTAACAAAGCATTTTGTAAAGCAGACGGATTATTATTTTGTGTAACGGTAAAAGCTTTAGCTGAAGTGTTGAAAAAGCTAAAACTAGCACCAATAGAAAGCATCAAAGAAGGGATTATATAACGAGAATATTTCATTTTTCGACATCCTTTAAAAAAGCGTAAATACGAAACATACGAGGAAATGGGTAGATATAGCTTCTCTTAATTAAATATGTAGGGGTTTTATTTCCAAACCCTGATAGACAAACCCTTAGCGACTATAAGATCAATAATCTACCCAAATAAATCTGTTTAAATCAATCAGGAAGGAGGTTCAAAACAAGGATCACCAACATAACTAAAATAAGAAGCATTGAGATCAAGTCCGCTTGCACCTTGCAAATAAGCAATGAGTTCTTGTCCATAATTTGCATAGAGAAATTGCCCTAAACCAAAGAAATCTTGTAGTACATAACCACTACCGAAACCAGAACCGCTTGTTACACCACATTTAGGTAATTGTATTACGTCTCCTTGAGCAGGATTAAAATCAGTGATCAAAGCATAGTCATTTAGACCAGATTTGTCATAAAAATGGGGATCTAGCCCACTTCCTGCCACAAGAGAATCCCCCAAAATAAAGAGATCAGCCCCCGTACCACCTGTTAGGGTATCAATATCAAAGAAACTGGTTTGATCAGATCCGATGATCACATCATTTCCATCGCCAGCATCAATGAAGTCGTCACCACCATTACCCCTTAAGTAATCATCACCAGCATTTGCGAAAATGGTATCATTTCCATATCCCAGTACTATAGTGTCACCTTTGCTAGTACCAGTCACTTGATAAACCTCAAAGTTACTAAAGTCGATCGAGTCTAATAGAGATGCTTCAACATCATTAGGATCGATGCTTCTGTAAGCGAAACCGCTTTCGTCCTCCGAGAAGACAAACATAACCATTTCGCTACCCGTATCACCTTGGGAATAGTCGATAATTAGTGTATCGATGACAGGAGATGAAACGTCGTTGATAGCAATTCCGATGATAAAATCTGTACCACCATCAACGGTATCAAACCCTAAACCCGCATTGACTACATCTGTACCACCATCTGTACTAAAATAATTATTAACTCTGTCGAGTTGGGTGAGGATATCATTACCAAAACCCGTCTCAATGTCTTTGAAGATTTCAAAGTTTTGAATCGTAATACTATTTTGGAAAAAAGGAATAGAAGGCAGAAAAAGATTAGTACCTTGTTTTTCTGTGGTGATATCGAAGCTTTCTAAGGTAATATTTTCGCTTCTGTGGGTAAAATCATAGGATAGGGTATCGATTCCTTTACCACCATCGAGACTATCATTACCACTACCAGTGTTTATAAAATCGTTAGCGACAATACCATCGAGACTATTATTACCACCGTTTACAAAATCATTACCTTCACTAACCCAAATCGTATCATCACCCGCACCACCGACGATCGCATCACTACGAATCGTACCAGTTAGCACCAGACTTTCGATATCTTCAAACGTCACTTCATCTAACAGTGTGGTTTTGCCGATATCATAATGCTTGATATTACCTGTAGTAAATCCATTGAACCCACCTTCAACACCTTCCCCATAATCATCAATGGAGTAGTCTACATAAAGGATATCGATATCTCCTTCACCATCGACAAAATCGAGTTGACGATTACTCAAACTCGGATAAATCTTATTACTGACACCATTACCATAGAGTGTATCTCCGTAGTTGGAACCGATTAAATTTTCAATGCTAGAGAAAGTATCACCTTCCGCATCAGCTAAGAAACCGTTATTAAATTCGAGATCGACAATGACTTTATCGGGTGAATCTAGATAACTTGCGGTATCTTCGCCATCACCCCCATTCAGGAAATCTGCGCCAGCACCACCGATGAGGGTATCATTTCCATTAGCTCCCGATAGATTATCATTTCCAGCTAAACCTCGAATAATATTATTACCATCATCACCTTCTAGTCTGGCATCATCGTACTTCGAGCCTTCTAAATTTTCAAAAGAGTTACCGTCTTCTAGATTACCGTCTTTCCCTGTGTAAACGAGTTTTTGCAGTTTGTCCCCACTAGCAAAACCTCCAGACAATGAATTATCTTTGAGGCTGACATTAACTCCAACACCCCCATTAGAAAGCTTGTAGGATAACCAGTCTACCCCGTTCCCGCCAATGAGTGTATCACCGATCGGGCCAGCGTAAATAATATCATTTCCGTCCCAGCCATCGATAATACCATTACCATTACTGGCTACTAGAATGTCATCATAGCTTGACCCTGAGACATTTTCCATTCCCGTTATTGTGTCGCCTTGTGCTGTACCGCCTTGCCCTTGATGCGCCATCAAAAATAGCGGAGATATGCCATCAGGAGCCGTAATATTCCCAAATAAATTATCATTGGAGAGGTTGACAAAAACCGCAGAAGGTGAGTCAAAATAGGTAGTCGTATCAATATTATCACCACCATCTAAATAATCTGCACCCGCACCCCCAAGGAGTACATCGTCATCGGCACCACCATTTAGGGTATCGTTGCCATCACCACCGTTGAGATAGTTTTCCTCAGAATTTCCTACAATCGAGTCATTTTTGCTCGAACCTAGAACATTCTCGATATCGAAGATAGCATCAACAGTTCCGTAACCGTCGTTAGAAGCCGTAAATAATAAAAGGTTGACATTTACGCCATTTGGTGCATCACCATAATCGGCTGTATCTTTCCCATCGTTACCGTCTAGAAAATCGTTGCCTTCTCCCCCGTTTAGGAAATCATTTCCTTTTCCTGTGGTTATTGTGTCGTTTCCAGATCCTCCTTTAATCTGCCCTGGTGCTTGCATTTCATCAAAGACGATCGTGTCATTTCCGCCCTCACCGTTAATCACCGCTAACTTGACATTCTCGTAAGGATCTGGTATGGGGTAACTTGGATCGAATAAACCATATACTGTGGCTTTTTCGTCGGAACTTTCAGGATTATTGTAGCTTCCTCCGTCATGATCTACGGTAATGTTATCGTCGCCATCAGTTCCCTTGCGCTCAATAATTCCCGCGTTTCTAAATTGCTCTTTTTGATGTTCTGTTGGTTCAGCATCATCTACATTAAAGTAACTACTTCCATCACAGTCGATCGGTTGAGTGAAGTCAATAAGTTTAATATCAGCTAAATTCAACCGTTCAGTTACACTAAAAAATCCGAGATCGATTTCTAGCTGTCCAAAAATGATGACAGATAACCCACCATCTAACTGAAAAGCACAGAAAGCAGGATTAGCAATTAATTGAGAGCCTCTAACTTTATTATCAACAGTGCCATCGAGTCCATCTAAACTTTCTTTGATATTAAAACCCAAATCGAGCGCAACACCACCACCTATAGCTAGAGAAAAAACGGCAACTGATACACCGACTTTTGCATCGATTTGCGCTCCTCCTCCTACATTGGGATGATTGAGGGGATCGGTAGGTCGAGCGACATAAAAACCATCAGTTAGATCGCCATTAGCAAGACCATAAGAATCATAACCTAATTTTACTTGTGCGCTTGCATGAGCTTCACCACCAATAGAAAAGAAAATCGGCCCAAAAATCGGTATTTTAATATCGGGTACAGTGTATTCAAAACGAAACTCAGGAGATTGATAGGTAAACAGATCTACATTATCTTTTCCCAGTAGTAAGCTGACGACTTTTGTTCCAACATCTGCCACATCCCCATCAAATAAGGGAAAATCAAAGCCAATATCTTCTAAATCTTTGAGAAAGTCGGGTTCTAGAGAACTAGACGTTACGAAAGAGGCTAAAGCTGCTTCAGGTGACGGCGTTGTAGTGTTTAATGGATCTGTTCTGACATCTCCTGATAGAACATAACTACCTAAATCAATTTTGCCACTTGCTCCCCCCGGAACACTTGCATTTAAAATTTCATTAAGTTGCTTGACAAATTCGCGTGTTTCTTCTGGAATACCTGGTACTAAATCTAAAAAAGAATAGCCAATAACGGGTAAGGGAGAAATAAACGGATCAAGAACTTGAGCGATCGGATCAAGAACTTCTTGCACCTTCCCTAAAACACCACCACCTAAAGTGTTTGCCAAACTTCCTACATCTAGAGTGACGTTATCAAAGGAAATACTCGGCGCTGGTGTACTCGTATTGCTATCGTACTTCAAACCGATTAAATTAAAATCGGCTGCGATCGATGGTAATAGATCATTGCCAAAACCTGTTTCTAGTTTAAGCTTCAAGTCAGCATTAGCTTTTTCTGTAGATGCAATACTCAGACTACCAAGATCACTAATTTTGACTCTTCCTTTACTATCAGCCATAGCACTTGTTAGGTCGGCTGTCAAGTCCCCTGTGATAGAACTTCCGTTGTCCACCGCAGTAAGATTGATAAAGCCCAATTTTCCCGTAAAATTCAAGGGATTATTACTAGAATCTTGGAGTGTTGCGCCGATTCCTGCTTGAAACTCATCATCAATCCCAGTATCTACAAAAACATTACCATCTTTATCGACTCCGAACCCAATGGCTACACCAAAATCAAGAGAGGCACTAATTCCACCACTAATATCGAGTCCTAAAAACGGTAATCCTAATTTTTCGGCTAAATCAAGTGTTGGTGTAAAACTTTTTCCGATCTTAAATTGAAAGTCGATCGCATCTGCATCATTTTGGACGAGTTTGATATCATCGATCGTAACTGCGCTATCTCCTGTAGAATCTAGCAACAAATTCAAATCCGATAGTGCATCATACAACGCTTTCCGTACTGCATCAACACTATCTGTACCTTCTTGATTAATTTCATCGATAATTTTTGTATCGACTCCATTTAACAACTGGTTTACATAATCCTCGACCGAAATATCATTGAGTAAAGGAACATTGTTGAGATCTTGTCCTTCTATTTTCGATCGTAGATTATCCAGTATCGATGAAATTTGACCAGCAATAAGATTTAATTTATCTTCCGCTTCATCCGTCGCCTCAACTTGAATAGTTAGCGTGGTAAGATCACTTGATGCTTGATGTTGAGCTACAGTTTGAAAAATGATTTGATTTTCTTCTACTGCAACGACAAAAATCTGGATTGGAACACTTGCTTGCTCAATTGTATCAATTTCACTATCGAGCCAAGGCCCGTATCTCAGTGCTGTTAAATTTTCATTATCTAAGGAATTATCCCAAGGAATTAACAGATTAGTTTGTTCAGTCATAATTTCTTCTCTCTCTTTCAATGCGATGATTGACTTTCCTTTTCAACGACGAATCAGTATTTCATCTCTTGCTTAAAAATTCCTTCATAGAAATTTTTATGAGCAAGAGAAAAAATGATTCACTCATGTTTCGTTTGTTTGAATTCCGAAATCGTATAAAGTTGTCGCGCACCAACTTTAGCTAATAATCTTAAAACGCGTTTTCAACTCATTGATGAAAAAATGAGTTTTTTTAATTAAGCGCAATTTATCTTAGGTTAGGGCTACAGATACAAGATTTTGTTAGGGAAAAAGAAAATTTAGATTTTTTCCGTTTACAGTACAATCGCTAGACACGATTAGTTGTAAAATAAATTTTTAATATTGTCAAGTTTTTTATAATATATATTACAAAAAATTAACAAAAGTTTCCAACCATTGTATAGACGAATCATGGCGCGTCTCTACGATACCATTACTTGATTTTGCTTTATATTCAATCATGTACAGGAATTAGTAGGGGTTTGGTCTCCAAACCATATCAAATTACCATGAATTTTAGTGCAGCTTTGCCAACATTTGTCATTACCCTAAGAGAAGGTTTTGAAGCAGCGTTAGTGGTTGGAATTGTTTTAGCGTGTTTAAATAAAGCACAACAAACTCAACTCTATCGCTGGGTTATTCGTGGGGTTAGTGCAGGTATTATCGCAAGTGTTACGATCGGATTTCTGTTAGGAGGTATCTTACAAGGAATTAATCACTCACCTAGTCCTTATACACCTCTAATTAAAGAAATTTTAGCAGCCCTTTTTGGTTTAGTCGCGGTGATAATGTTGAGTTGGATGTTACTGTGGATGACGAGCCAAGCAAAATCGATGAAATCTGAAGTAGAAGGGGCAATTACTACCGCTTTAAGTCAAAATGAACAAGCAGGAAAAGGAGTCTTTCTCTTGGTGTTTATTGCGGTATTGCGAGAAGGATTTGAAACCGTTTTATTTATTTTGGCGCAATTTGATCAAGGATGGCTTGCAACAACAATAGGAGCGATCGCGGGTTTGATTTCAGCATCAATTCTAGGTATTTTATTATTTAGAGGTGGTATAAAATTAAATATCCGTCTATTTTTCAAAATAATGGGAATATTCCTGTTATTAATCGTCGGTGGTTTATTAATCGGTGTTTTAAAGCATTTCGATCAAGCAGTGACTTTATTTTCGCTCATGACAGGAAAAAATCGGTGTTTATTCCAGAATTCATCCTGTTTACTCGGTCCTCAAATTTGGGATGGTTCCGCTATTTTAAGCGATAAACAATTTCCAGGCATTCTTTTAAAAGCACTTTTTGGTTATCGTCAAACTCTATATTTAGGACAAGCGATCGTTTATCTACTCTTTTTATTCACAATTGGCAAGATATACTTTCAAAATCTTAGCAGTCAAACCCCTAACCCTAACACCCAAAAAACCGTCATTACTTCAACAAGATAGGGGAACTGAAACAACTTAATCTAATCTCTCCAGTTACAGTCGTAACTCTAAAGCAATGAATAAATTTTTTGGTCTAATTACTCTTTTTGGTGGAATACTAACATCTGGAATTACTTTAGCAAATCCAACAGAAGTAAATTTATCCATTAACCGTCAAACGTCGGAAAACTACGAGCAATTTGTACAACGGGCGCAAACTCTAGCGACAGATACCGTACAACAACGTTTTAAAGAAAATAATTCTTTAGAAGAATTGCGGGTTTTAATCGTTGGTGAAAATCAAGGAGCGATCGCACCTGTATTAACTGTACAAGTCAACCGAGACAATTGGAACAATGAACCCAATGTCAAACGCTGGCAAAATCTTTATCCTTATAGTAAAGATTTATTAGGTTTTGAGCAACAACAAGCTCAAATGACAGAACCTACAGAACCCGCATCCCCCATTCCTACCGACGAAATTCCTGCATCTGAACCTGAAGTTACACCAATACCAGGAGTTACACCAATACCTACAACAACAATACCTACAACGACACCAACACCCACAACAACACCCACAACAACGACGACACCATTAACCACACCTAGTTCTACTGAATTAGTCCCGCTTCCCTCGATCAAAGTTCCGACTACTACACCTCCAATTCCTTTACCCAATCAACGTTTACAGCCTAACCGTATGAAATAAAGGTAAAATTACTACCATTTTTGGGGGGTCGAATGATTTTGACCCCTTGACATTTTTTTAGATAATTGTAACAATAGATACAGACAGAAAAATCGTTCATCTTTTTCCCCTCATTTAAGGAAAAGACGGAAGTAGGGAAAAATCCCGAAGGAACGCGCCTCAAAAAACACAACATATTGAGGAGCGAAAACCCATGAAACTTACTTATCGCGGTGTTAGTTACGATTACAACCCTCCTGTAGTTGAAACGACGGACGGCAATATTGGCGGAAAATATCGAGGACTCGATTGGAGATTCCGCAATCTGAAAAAGCCATTCGTCATACAACCAATAGTCAAACTAACTTATCGAGGAGTTCCATATAACAATGTTGGTGTATCACAAACCCATCCTGTGGAACAACCGGTAACATCGATTCAAGAAAAAGCACGTCTATCTATTTTCAACCAAGAAAAAGAAACCAGAAAACGTCATCAGAATGTCTTGAATCGTTTATCGTCAGACATCGGACTATAAATAACAACTAAACACTTCAACTAACAACTAACCAAAGCTAGGGGGGATAATATCCACCCTATTTTTTAGGCTGTAGCAACGCATCATGGCACATTTCTACTTGATTAATCGGATTTTGTATAATTTATTTTTCTAATCTAGATCTTCCCGTTTCGAGACAATCTTAAAATTTTTATCCAGATAAACATCGTATTTTTTTCCATCATTACACATAACATCATCAGCTTTAAAGAGATTCAGACTGTAATAAAAATCTACATCGTCGAAAGATGAACAACCAGCCTCTTTTAAAGCATTATCTACCTTAGCTATTTCTTCGGGCGTTGCATCCCGATCTACCGCACCATAAGCCACGCTAGACCAAGACATTAAAAGTAAAAAAGAGACAGACAAATAATTAAGGGGAAAAATAATCCGCTTTTTCATGATTTTATTTAAATATAACATTTCTTCTTTTCTCATAGTAAAATAAAATTGTTAATTTAGCTACCAGTAAATAAAGAGACTGAAAGCATTATAGAACCGTTCCACTATCACGACATTTTTATCACTACTAAAAAATAATACCATAAAAGAACATACTCGTTATTGCAGTGCTGTTATTTTTATCTTTTTAAAACCATCCTCTACAGCTTAAACATAACCATCTTATTATTTTTAATAATTTTTAGTTTTTTTGGACTGTGCTAACCAAATTTCTAAATCTATTGGATGAACGATAAAGTTATTATCTTTATTATTTTTTGCTGTTAAAAGTGCCTCTTTAGCTCGTGTTAAAATCTCATCAATATTCAGATCACTTTTTTGAGAACTAGCAATGCCAATTTTTAGGGTAGGTTTAATTAAATGTTGGTTAATAATAAAAGATAATCCTGAAACTTTTCTACATAGACGTTGAGCTACAGTAATTGCTGCTTGGGTATTCGTAAACTGCAAAAGAATTACATATTCATCTTTGCTCAGTTGAGCAAAACAATCATCACGACGAATACATTTTATGATTGATTTAGTCACTGATCCAATAATTTCGTCTTTAGCAAATTGATTATCATCGAGTTCCTGAACTTCCTCAATTGCCATAATAAGTAAAGATAGGGAATCTTCATATTGATGAATATTTTGTAATTCTTTTTGTAAAAATTCAATTAAATAACGATGATTAACAATTGTCTTTTGTGGTTTAATCATTGGTGAAACTTTATTTTTTATATTTAATTCATTGTGATTTTTCAACATAATTTTATAAAGAAAGCATGGTTAGTTATCAAAATTTTTATTTAATAACTAACCACTTCGTTTGCTATGCATCCGCTTTTTGAATCCTGTAACTATTATTATTCCTAATTCAAAATAAGACGATAATATTGATCACATAGATGTTGTGATCTTCGTCATAGACAAACTGTCCAAAATAGCGATCGGTCCAAAAACCACGCTAAAATAGAAGAAGTTAACATTACTTAACATTTGGGTTATGCAGACAACATCAGTTGCATCTATAACATCTGTTCCTGGTGTATATTGGCAGTGGCGTGGACAAACCATTTACTACACGACATCGGGTACTCAACAAGAAGGAAAACCACCCTTATTATTAGTACATGGCTTTGGTGCGTCAACGGATCACTGGAGAAAAAATATAGCCCAGTTACAGCAAGATTTTGAAGTCATTGCGATCGATCTTCTCGGTTTTGGACGATCGGCAAAAGCGAATATAGAATACAGTGCAGACTTATGGCGAGATCAACTGTACGATTTTATCACTGAAGTCATTCGCAAACCCGTTGTTTTAGCGGGTAACTCACTCGGTGGTTATGTATCTTTGTGTGTGGCGGCAAAATATCCCTCGTCAGTGGCTGGTTTAATTTTACTCAATAGTGCGGGTCCTTTTACAGAAGCGCAAACCAGAAAGAAACCGAGTCTCATTCAAAATTTCATTCGTTATATTTTGCTGCAAACTTGGGCGAGTTTTTTCTTGTTTCAATTTGTCCGTAATCGGAGTAATATTCGGAAAACCTTAGCTAAAGTTTATGTCGATCAAAGTGCTATTACCGATCAATTAGTAGAAGATATTTATCGTCCTTCTTGTGATCCAGGGGCGGCGCAGGTTTTTGCGGCGGTATTCAAAAATCCTCACGGAGAAAAGGTCGATGTGTTATTAAAACAGATGCAATGTCCTTTATTGATGTTGTGGGGTGAAGGTGATCCTTGGATGAAGGCAAAAGAAAGAGGGGTGAAATATCGTGAGCATTATCCCAATCTTACTGAATATTATCTCAATGCGGGTCATTGTCCCCATGATGAAATACCAGAACAAGTGAATCAATTGATTAAAAATTGGATTTTAGGTTTGTAGAAATGGTAAAGACGTGCGATCGGCGCGTCTCTACAGGTTTTAATTAATATAATCTCTTGCGGGGTCGATAATTGGCGACAGATTCGACTAATCCGAGTGCGATAAAATTGGTTAGTAAAGCCGAACGACCATAACTGAGAAACGGAAGCGGAATACCCGTAATTGGGGCAAGTCCAACGGTCATACTAATATTAATAATGGTTTGAAAAGCAATCATCGATAAAACACCAACGGCTAATAATGAGCCAAAATTTTCTTTAGCACGATTGGCAATAATGATTAAACGCAAACAAATCAACCAAAATATAATTAAAATAGCAATTCCGCCAACAAAACCAAACTCTTCTCCAATGGCTGAGAAAATAAAATCGGTATGTTGTTCTGGAATAAAATTGAGTTGCGTTTGTGTACCTTGATGTAAACCTCTGCCCCAGAGTTCGCCCGAACCAATAGCAATACGAGATTGAATTAATTGATAGCCTCCCCCTAAAGGATTTTTTTCAGGATGGAGAAACAAGGTTAGACGATCTTTTTGATATTCTTTTAAGAAACCCCACAACACACCGCCTAATTGACCCACCATTGTATTAGCGGCTACGACCAAGATCGTTGATAAGATTTTTAAAGGTAAACTAATCCAAGCAATTACACCAATAATGACCGCCCATACTAGCCACGCGGGGAATAATAGATTAAACAGAATGGCAGAGACTAAAGGCGAAAGCATAATAATTAGCCATCCGGGGTTCGCATCTGCCCAATACAACATCCCTAATGTTATTGCCCCAAAAACGAGAGATGTTCCTAAGTCAGGTTGTAATAAAATGAGTACCCAGGGAACTGCCGTCACCAATAAGACTCGAAAAACTGATAAGAGTGTAGATGCTGGTTTTTGATGGAGTAAGGCGGCTAGGGTAATAATTAATCCGACTTTGGCAAATTCTGACGGCTGAATGTTAAAACTGCCAATATTGAGCCAACTTTGCGCCCCATTTGCCGTTACTCCCATGATAATAACTGCAATTAAAAATAGGTTGGTCAAGATGTAGGTTAACCAATGCCAGCGTAATAAACCATCGTAACGCGATCGCGCAATTAATAAAGCGATTACTAGACCAAATAAACCAAATAGCCAATGTTGCCAGCCATCGACTGCTTTTTCGACGAGTTCTGTACTGCGAATCATCAAACCACCATAAGCGGTTAAACCAATCACAGCACAAAAAAGAATCCAGTCAACTTGGGGTAACTCAGCCAGCCAAAGTTTCCAATAAACTTTAAATTGAGGAATTAGAGTTCGATGCAGCATTTCTCACACCAAAAAGAAGTTAGGCATAGGCAGCTATTGATACTTTAGCTGCGATTTGTTGAGCGATCGCTGTTAAGGCTTTTGCCGAAGCAGATTCCTCATTAGAGATTACAATAGGTATACCTTGATCACCCCCTTCTCTTAAAGGGATTTCTAGGGGTACACAACCCAGTAAAGGAATTTGTAACTCTCTAGACGCTTTTTCGCCGCCTCCTGAGCCAAAAATATCGTAATTGCGATCGGGTAAATCAGGAGGAATAAAATAACTCATATTCTCCACAATTCCTAGCACATTTACGCCCATTTGCTGAAACATTTTTAGGCCACGTCTAGCATCTAACAAAGAGACGTTTTGAGGAGTTGTAACAATGACTGCGCCTGCTATGGGTACTGCTTGGATCAAGGTTAGCTGTGCATCACCCGTTCCAGGTGGCATATCAACAATTAAATAATCTAAACTGCCCCAAGAAACTTGATAGAGAAATTGTCTAATAATCCCATTTAACATCGGACCGCGCCAAATAACCGGTTGATCTGGATTAATCAAAAAACCCATCGACACCATTTTTACACCGTAATTAAAAGCGGGTTCTAGAATATCACCGGCTTTTCCTTGCTGTACCTTGACTTCGGCTCCTGTTAAACCTAACATCATTGGCGCATTGGGCCCATAAATATCCGCATCTAATAAGCCTACTTTTGCCCCTGATGAAGCTAAAGCTACTGCTACATTCACCGCCACAGTACTTTTACCTACGCCACCTTTGCCACTGGAAATTGCAATAATATTTTTAATGCCAAAAACGGATTGTTTATCGGGTACTTCTTTTTGTTTTGGTGTTTCTGCTGTTACTGTTACATCGACCTTTTCTACACCGGGCAATTGTTTAACGGCTTTTTTACAATCATCGACGATAAATTCTCGTAATGGACAAGCGGGAGTCGTCAAAACTAAAGTAAAACTAACCTTGCCATCTTCAATTTGAACATCACGGATCATGTTTAGTTCAACTAAACTCTTCTGTAGTTCGGGATCTTGTACCGGACGTAAAACATCTAAAATGGATTGTGTATCGAGCATGATTGATTTAAGCTTCCTATCCCCTTTGGATTACGGCCGTAACGGTTTCTACCACAAATGGTAACGGTTTTGGGGGACAGATGACCAGAGAATATGTTAAAAACGTAAAATTTCTCGCTCATCATTAGTGCTTTTTGGTTCGATTTCCCACGCTAAAGCTTCTCCCGAATTGATTGTGACTTCTACAAAGAGTAAATCGGTGTTTTTAATGGCAATATCTTCATTATTGTCAAAAGGCTGTAAATCTTCTGTCAATAGCCTGAGTTTAAAGCCTCTAGGAATCTGGCTACCTGGGGTGGAACTTCGCAACTCAAAACGCCAAATTTCCTCTTCTATAATGCCTTGAGGGAAAACTCGTAATTCATAGGGTTTATTTTCAATCACCAACTGACGGGAAAATATTACCGATGATAAAGTTGGTTCGGTTCCTCTTGCTGCAATAAAATTTGGTTGCCATTGTACGGTACTCCATCCGACTTCTTGCGCTATTTGAGAAATTCCGGTTTCTAACCATTGTCGTACAGACCATTGTTCTGTGATTCCTAGCCGTTTCTCATAGAGTCGCCGTCGCCAGTTATCCTGTTCTATGAGTGAACCCCACAAAGCGAAGGGAATTTCTAAACGGGGTAACAAAACGGAAGTTTTTCCCAAACGTTCTAATAGATTTTCGGCTTGGGGGAGTGGTAAAGTCGGTAACGGTGCGCTCGCTTCTCGTAAAATTTCATCGGGACACAGTTGACGAGATACCCAAAGTATGCTCAGATCAGCAATCAAATCTTTTTCATCAAGACAGTAAGTTCTATTACTTGCGTCATAAATACCTTTGGTTTTTAAATGGCGATGGGTTGTATAGCCAAAAACTCTGAGATAACCATCATCTGGATTGACTTGAAATGCGATGTAATAATCAGCCGCCCAACTCGGAAGATCGACCCATTCTTGCGGGACTTGTATTTCACTTAAATCAATTGTATCGATCGCTATTAAAACCAGTCGTTTTCCCGCAAAATTAATCGCTACACCATTGACAATTTCTAATAAATATGGTAGTGCGGATAAGCTTGGCCAGACGTTGGCTTGATAAGATTGTTCTTCTCGTAAAAAAGCTAGAAAAACATCAAGACAAACTTGATGAAGATAGGCTTGCCAACGACGAGAAGGCGAAGAAAAATGATCAGTTTGTGTCCAAATCTTCTCTAGAGTCTCAGAAGGAATTTCTAGATACAGTTGGTTCGGATCGATGTCATAGAATAGGATGGAATCAGCACTCATTGGGCTTGCTCTACTTAAAATTTAGGCTTGGTCGGGGTGATTGTAATGAACTTTTAGCCACTCCTCCAAAATAATACTCATATTATTAAGTACGTCTGTGTTGAGAGAATAATGCAATGTCGTTTGGCTCCATTGGGCGAGTGTTAGGAGTAATGACTGTCTGTGACTAGCTAGGCGACGAGAAACAGTATATTGTTTCATCTCTAGTTGTTGAGCGATTTCTTGTTGAGTCAGTCCTTGACCATAGTATAGTTGTAAAAGTTTTTGCGAGGGTACGTCTAGCTTGACTAAGGCTCTGAGTAAAACAGCATTAAGAAGCGATCGCATTTGGTTTCTATTTTCGGCTTCTTCTTGTGCGATGATCTCACTAAGTAATGATTCATCAAATGTTGCGGGTAAATCATCGAGAAATGTTCCTTGTTCAAAGCCAGGTTTAGGCGCGTCAACAGAAACGAATTTAGGATATAAGTAAGAGCGTGCCATTTTTGCCCCAGTTTCGAGCAATTTTTTCACTTGTTCGCTCGTTAATGGTTTTTGGGTGCTTTGTTTGTTATAAAGTTGGGTAATGGCTGTCCAAATTGCGGGATCAGGTTCAGGAATTTTGCGACTATTTCTCGCTTCGGTGGGAACAAAAATCGTTTGAAAACATTTCCATGCTTTCAGTAATTCATTAATCGTCTCGCTTTTGAGTCCTTGATAGCGAAGTGATTCGAGTAATTTTTTTTGGCTCAGTTTGTGTAATAATCCCCAATCACTACAAATATCAACTTCACGACGTTGACGTAATTCATCTCTAATAATACTTCTAAAAACGAGACTAGCGTATTTTTCGAGAGTAACGCCTTGTTGTGGCTCAAATTTAGCTAAAATTTTCTCGATTTTGGTCAAGGAAATTTGAAATAAGTCGGCAAATGACTGACTACTCGAAAAGGTTAACATCATTTTTTTGGCCGTCCAGTAACTAACTTCTTGTAAATAAGCGGTTAGATGAGCAGCAGATAAATGATTTGATTGTGTTTGCCAGATTTTGTGCCAATATAAAGCCCAAAAATGTTCGGAAATTTGCTGAGATTGTGAGGATTGAGCTAAACAATTCTTCATACTTCGTTGTAGTTTTGGATCACTAACCCAACGACTGACCCAATCAGTGTCAAACTGTAAAAAAGTTGAAAATTTTTCTAGAACACTTTCACGAGTTTGCATATCCGATTCCTTAAAGATTTAATCATATATAGATTGCCTTAAGAGAACAATCGGCTTTATTACTATTTTGCTTTATAATCGCTTTGGTGATCACTATTTTGTCATCCATCGTTGACGAAAATGTATCGCTTGATTTTGGTTAGGAATTTCTGTAGAAATTAGTTCTATAAATTCATTTCTCGTAATCTGAGGTTGCTTTTGTAACGTTGTTGTAATAATAAATTGTGCTATTGGTCCAATTAATTGAGTTAATTCTTGTTCACACTGATGAAGCATCTTTTCATCAAGTTTGGTTGAGGTCGTTTCTTTTGGTTGTTCCTCGATGATGGGGGGTTGTTCATTTTTACTAAACAAAGAATACACTTGTGTTTCAAATTGCGCTTTCTGGCTAGGAGTCAAGTAATCTTTGATATTTGCGATTAGTGATTCACTTTGTTGGGTTTGTGCGCTGATTTGCTTGAGTAACATTGATGCGATCGGGCCGATGATTTCCCTTAAAATCGATTCTAGCTGAGTATATTGCTCTGGTAATATATTTGTATTAGTCGCCTCTTTGCTTTGAGGTTGTGGCTGATCTAAGCTTAAAAGTTCTGGTTTCTCTACCATAGAATTAGCCCATTTGTCAAGTTTTATTTTTTGAGAAGGAGAAAGATACTGAGACAAATTATCGAGGAAAACGCTGATACTACTTGTTTCGTCACCGACTGAGTTTAGTAATGTTAGAGCAACCGGGCCGATAAGTTCAGTCAAAAACTGTGTAAGAATAGCATATTGTTTAGGCGAAAAACTCCGATGAGTTTGAGTTGGGGGAGTTGGTGGTAACGAGGTTTTCTCGGCTACTAAAGGAACTGGTTTTACTAGGGGTTTTTCTAGGGGTTCTACTACGGGTGTTTGAGGAATCTTTTGTAAACTCTCTTCAATTTTTCCGGGTAAAATATCGATAACGCCGTGTATTCCCGAAAGCCACGCCGAAAAAGTAATCCCAAGTTGTTCACAATTGGTTTGTAATTTAGTTAGCCATTCAGCCACCGATAAACCGATTTGGGGATTGGCAGCGATGAGGGATTCGAGTAAAATTTGAGCAAATAACTCTACATCTTCAGCAGGAGCTAGAGAGCCTAATAAACATTGTCCATGATCTGCATAAGTTTTGAGTTCTTCGAGCCATTCTTCAATCGAACCCTCACCATATCCGTCTAAAATAACAATCTGTTGCGCTTCTTTACAACGGCGTAATTCTTTTCTTAACCAAGAACGCTCTAACCGAATACCATTTTCTAGAACTAAATAAGATTCGCCTTTGTTGTCGACTTCGAGCCGTCCTCGCAGATACAGTAATAAAGTAACAGGATTTGGTCTTGCAACACTTCCATATTGTAAAAAATTTTGAATGGTATTTTTGACCGATTCTGGTTTGTCACTTGTAGAAATTTTTGTAACTGTAAAATATCCTTCTTGTTCAAAAACTTCTTTTAAAGCAATACTGGTTTGATTTTCGGCTAAACCTTCAATCATTAGCGCATGACGTTGCTCATTGTTGAAATCATTAGCATTTTTTTTCAATCCTAAAATGAGTTCTCCCACACCTTCGACAATTCGTTTAGGGGTTTGCATGGAATACTCTGAATAAATCTGAGGTTCGCCGCGATGACGTTTTTGCTGATTTATTAATCGTAGTTGTTGATTAGCTTTTTCAATATATTGTAAGGTTTGATTATACACATAGCGATAGAGTCCGTCGGCTTCAATGACACCTTTAGAATTAGCCGCCTCACCCCGTAAACCCCGCATCAAATAATAACTAAATACCCCATGTCCTAAATCTGGAAATTCCCAAGATTGTTGACCTTGGTCACAAGAAAGTAAAGCATAAAATCCTTTACTTTTTGCGGCTCTTTTGCGTAAAGCTTCTAAAAGTTGCGTCGTTGGATTAGGGAGTAAACTTTCTTTAAGTTCTCCTCTTGCTCCTGTTAGGGTCATATTACCGCAATGACAAGCATCGAGCCAAACGACTTGACAGTGTGCCGCGCAGCGATTAAACATGACGAGTAAATCTTGTAGCGTTAAACCCGTCTCAAGTAAATTTTCTTTGTTAGTATCGGTTAGACAGAGTATGGTCTGCTGGCTTTCGGGGTCGAGTAAGCCATGTCCTGAAAAATAAAACAGGACGGTATCTTGGGTTTTTGCCTCGGTGACAATTCGTTCTAAACTCGCTTTAACGGTTTGTAGAAAGGGTTTTTGTTCGGCTAAGTCATGATGAATAATAATTTCTTTTTGAGGAAAGGTTTGAGTTGCATCATTTAAAGCTTCTCCTAATCCTTGACAATCGAGTGCTGAGTAACGCAGTGGTGGTAAATTTTGATCATAATATTCATTCACTCCGACTAAAAGAACCCACAATTTAGCTTGACCTGTTTCTAGGGCTAAAGTAAAACGACTGGTACTAATACTAATTGGAGGCATTGTTCAAACTCACACATAAATAATAATGAGCTTTTCGGTAATATATTTTTATCCTAACGATAATTCAATTAACGATTTAAAAAAGTTATATCATTGGCTCTATATGAACATCAAGGCCATTTTATGCAATAAGGATTTCTATAAAAGACGTTTATTTAAAAGATTCATCGAGATTTCAAGACTTGATTTCATTCGATTAAACGCTTTGGCTAATGTGCCGATTTCATCTTCTGTTTTTTGCTCAAATTCACTATTCATATCCCCCATACTTACTGATTCGGCTGTTTTCGCCATTTGTCGTAGCGGTTGTATCACAGCACGTTTGAGTAAAAAGTTAATGCCTAATACGATGATGGCAAACACTCCTAACAAGATAGTTATAATCATCGCCAGAGATTGATGAGCTTGTTTGATGACTTCTTCTGCTGGCACTGAAATCATTTGTGCTGTGACAATTTCGTTAAGTTTCCAACCATATCCATTTTCTGCCCCATAAGTCGCTAATTGGCTTTTGGGTGCATCACTGGGAATTCCATGACAGCGCAGACAACTTTCTTTTTTAACGGTTAATGGTCGAGCGATGTAAAAAACTTGTCCCCCTGGAAAGGTTCTAAAATCGGCAATTTCTTTGATATTCGGTTCGGTGCGGAAACGTTCGATGAGTTGTTTTTCAAAGCTATCCGCTTTATCTCTCAAGTTGGTGGGATTGAGGGTTGCTTCTTTGTAGAAAAAACCTTTGTATTCTTCATTTTGTCGGAAGTTTTGAAAGACTTCTGTAGCTGAGTACGCGGGTACGGTTTCTGGGATAAATACGGGTTCGGTTTCTAATTTTGGTGATAGAAGCGGCGCAATATGGTTACTGGTATAGTCTCGTACTGAATTCATGGTTTGGATGAGTAACAATGCTTTAGCCGTTACCTCCGCTTGCGCTCTTTGTTGCAGTACCAAAGATAGGGTGAGTCCGCTTAGAATAATACCCGTCACAAAGACGATAATCAATAGTAGATTAAACTTGGTTCCGAGTTTAAGTTTTTTTAAAAACATTGCTAGTGAGAAAAAATAATGTTTATTTTAGTTTTAATTGTGAAGTGTATCTCTTGTTTTTGGGTTTTATGTTAAACTTTCTTATTCTTTTTTGTTGCAGTGAGTTTAAAAGTATTTTTTATTTGAGTTGTAGTAGGTTACTGTGAGATTTTCGAGACGTTTGTTTATCGTTTTTCTATTTTTTTCGGCTTGTCAAGCGAGTTCATTAAAAGGTGATCCCCTTGTAATTGGCTCTGTTAGCTATGGCCAGGGGGAACAAGCAATTAATCAATATGAGGCTTTTAAACAATATTTAGAGCAACAGACGCGTTCTTTAATTGAATTAGAACCCGCTTTTAATGAAAATAAGGCTTTAGAAAGAATTCGATCGCAAGCATGGTCTTTGGTTTTCGCGCCTCCGGGGTTAGCGGCGATCGCTATGTCTCAATATCAATATAAACCTTTATTACCCCTTGATGGGATTAGTACTTTGCGATCGGTGATTGTGGTTCGTCAAGATAGTCCTTTTCAAGATTTAAAATCTTTAACAGGTAAAGCTATTGCTTTAGGTCAAATTGGTTCAGCTACGGGGTATTATTTTCCGATTTTTAATCTTTATGGTTTAACAATCGCCGAATTACATTTTTTACCCACGCCTAAATCGATTTTAGAAGCTGTTGCTGATGGTCGTGTTGCTGCTGGTTCCCTTTCGATGGAACAATTTAAAACTTACAAAACTCAATTTAAACTAAATACTTTTCGCATTCTTTTTACTGATTCTCATAGTGTTCCATCGGGTGTGGTTTTAATTGCGCCAAATCTTTCGCCATCACGTCAAGAGGAAATTTTTAAAATTCTTAATGATACACCTTCGATGATTGCTCTTGAAGCGGGATTTGTTCCTAATGCACCCGTTCCTAATTATGATTACATGATTTCGGTCGTCGAACGAGTTAGAGGTATTTTTCCTGAAGCTAATCATCTTGAGACTCAAAATGTTCGTTTATTTCCATCTCGTTAGTATTCTAAAACTTCGACGAAAATCTTGACAAATATGCCTAAATGTAGTTAATTATTTAGTTATAGCACCTAAGAAAATTAAATAAACCTTAAAACTATGGGGTTGCCAACAAGGAAAAGTTAACTTAAATCTTAACGCTCTAAGCTGTTGGCGTAAAAGTTTTGGCTTCTTGATCATAAGTGCTTAAACTTAAAAGTAGTCAGAAATTCGTGGCGCGGTGCGTCAACAAGATCTGATAGTGAGGTGTGTAGTTCACCCAGTAAGGCTTAAACCTTACAAAGTTAATTGAGTGTACATTTGTCCATAAAATTAATAACTATTCTAAAACTAACTTAGTTGTAAAAAATCCTCTAACCTAATTATTAAACTAAGCTAAAGGATTTAATTAATTATCAGAGTGAACAACTGAAAAAACAAAAGTTAGACAAAGACAAAATCGGCGGATATGATTACATTCGTGTTATCTTGCACCACACCAATTAAGTCACCATTGTTGTAGATTGCGGTATCTAGCAGACTGGAACTTCCCGAAAATTCTTGGAAATCCAAATAGAAATCCCAAGAATTACCTTGTACTTGGATTTTATCTTCTACCCAGTAGAAATCGGTAATTGTCGCATAGCCATAACCTTGATAGGAGTTACCCCAGTATTGACCTAGAACAAATGTATCGTAGCCGCCACCACCAGTTAAAACATCAT
The DNA here is from genome assembly GCF_003007785.1 of Aphanothece hegewaldii CCALA 016. Taxonomy (GTDB): domain Bacteria; phylum Cyanobacteriota; class Cyanobacteriia; order Cyanobacteriales; family Microcystaceae; genus Chroococcus; species Chroococcus hegewaldii. The sequence continues at coordinate 181,357 of NZ_PXOH01000007.1, forward strand.
ATTCCCAATTATCGTAGGCGGTAGAATTGCTACCCAATAAAGTATCATTGCCTGCACCTCCATAAAGGGTATCGCTGCCATTTCCACCATCAAGATAGTTATAATCCCAATAGCTATCAGACCAAGAACCGGCATCTAAATAATCATTGCCATCATTACCGTAGATGGTATCACTACCACTTCCACCATAGAGATTATCGCTACCTGCGCCACTATAGAGAGTATCATTACCGCCGGCACCATCAAGGTAGTTATAATCCCAATAGCTATCAGACCAAGAACCGGCATCTAAATAATCATTACCTGCACCCCCATAAAGGGTATCGCTGCCACCTTCACCGTATAGGTAGTTATAATCCCAATAGCTATCAGACCAAGAACCAGCATCTAAATAATCATTACCTGCACCCCCATAAAGGGTATCACTGCCACTTCCACCGTATAGGTAGTTATAATCCCAATAGCTATCAGACCAGTAACCGGCATCTAAATAATCATTGCCTTCTTCACCGTATAGGGTATCGCTGCCTGAATTACCATAAAGGTAATCATCATTCATGTCGCCTGCTAGATAATCATCTCCACTGTAACCATAAGCGGTAAGACTATCAGCCCATTCATACCATCCATAATAGCTGTCGTAGTACCAAGTGCTTTGATGATCATAAGAGTCATTCCAGTAATCATAGCCATAAAATGTAGTCATTGTTTTTTTCCTAATCGTTTTTCGATTGAATTTTCACATTGACTTCATAGGTTTGTACTTGATGGCTTATGCAGTTTTTTTAAAAGTTTTTTGAAAAAGTCTAGACCAATAAAAATAACCTGTTTAATTCTAAAGTAGAAAGTAGAGACACTACCGAATAAAGCGTCTCTACAGAATAATCATGACTAATAAGACAATATTAAATTAAATAATATCCAGTTAAATAAATATTTTTTGTGATTTTTTCGAGTTTAATAACATCAGATTTGAAAACAAATTCGCTATAGTCGGCTAATTGATCAAGTCCTAAGCAGTTAAGAGTTATTTCAATAACTAAGGCGATGAAAATTTGAGTAAAGCTTTTTTGCAATTGACTTTTCATTTCTCCACCTCCTGCTCGTTTGATCTCATGTTTAAATCATCCCTTTCATTATTTAGGAATGACTGATTGAGTTTATGCAGTTTGGTGAAAAAATTCTGAGTAATCTATGAGAAAAATTAGCAAGTACATTAGAACTAAATGAAGGGTTGGTTTTAGAGCTAATGGTTAGGGTGAGCAATAATACCCACCCTATGATTTATTCGGCAGTTAAAGGCTGAATACTAACGATCGTGCCACCCATCCGAGTAATACGTCGCATTTCTTCATTCATGCGGTTATAAGGAACTTTAATAAAAACGTTACTGCTTTGACGAAATTGATAGCTATTTTTATCATTCTCGTCATTTTGTCTGAGTCCTGCGACTTCGTAGACAAAAACCCGACTTGCTGAGGGGTTACTGTCTGCACTGACGATAGCTGCTTGACCTAGCATAATTTTCTTTTCTCCTTTTCTCTTTTGAGGAATAATGAAGAATTAGGATCAAAATGAGAATCTTGAAATCGGGAGATAAAAGACTGAATAAAACAGCTTTTACCTCCTGATCTTTTTTAGTCGAGACTAGCTGGCGTAATACTCGCTACTTTTCCACCAAGACGGTTGATCTGTTGCAAGGTGTTATTGAGTTGTTCATAAGGTACAATCAAGGCCTTGCTACTGCGTCTGACACTGGGATAACCTGGTTTACTAATAGCCGAAATTTCTACGCGATAGAGTTTGCCGACATCACCAAAGGCAACGTTACCACCGAGTGCTTTAGTAGGTGTGTTTCCTGCTTTTGAGGGACGATATGCCCATCCGTTGTTTCCTCCAGAGGGTCCAACGACAGCAGATGCCGCGTTTTGGGCTAGTTCTGTACCTAAACGAGTCACGCTGCCTTCAATTTGGGCGCGATCGCTATTGGCATAACCCCGATATAAACGGAACATCCGGGTAAATCCTACGGTTTTTTGTCCAGTTTGGGTCGAAAAGCCGCGATAATAAGGTACAATGTTTTCGCCAAAGTTTTCGGCATACTCAACGGAATCGATATAAGAATCGATATCGGCATCATATCCTTGAGTTTCGTACAGATCGAGGTGATAGATTACTTCAGACTCGTCATAGGGCGCACGTCCTAAGAGATGCTTGTAATTCAGTTCGATGACGCGGGTCTGAAAATTGCCGTAGAAGAATTTTTTCTTGTACAATTCAGATTTGGCGACGGCACGAACGAATTCTTTAACAGAAGTTGAACCATTTGTCAAGAGTGATTCAGCACTTTTGAGCCGTTCGGACTCCATGATGTAATCGTTTCCCAACACCTGACGGTAAACTGCCCGAATGATGCCTTTAGCATCGTCTGTTGTCCAGTCGGGGCGTAGTTCTACAGGTGTGGCGTTGCTAAATGCAGTGGTTCCGAGACGGGATGCTGCTGTGGTAATAGCCACGTTGTTAAGCTCCTGTGGATGAAGGTGATTAAGCTAAGGTGATGCTGGCGACTTGGCCACCTTGACGGTTAATTTCTTGTAGTTTGTTAGATAATTGTTCGTAAGGTACGAGATATTCTTGGTTGGAGCGACGAACACGGGTTACACGTCCTGGTTTCGCGCCTTGAATGACTCGAACGCGATAGAATTTACCGCGATCGCCTCCAGAAACACCCGATAAAGCCTCTCCTGTTTCGCCAATGTAGACGGGAGTTGCTATATTTTGGGCGACTTCTCGTACGAGTTTGGATTTAGTGCCGTTGCCTGATGCGCGATCGCTACTGGCATAGCCTCGGTAAAGTTGGAAAATTCGGCTAAAACCTACGGTTTTTTGATTGCGTTGCGTCGAAAAACCGCGATAATAGGGAACAATCGAATCGCCAAAGCTTTCTTGATACTCAGCCGAATCGATATAAGAGTTGATTTCTGCTTCGTAGCCTTCTTGGGTATATAAGTCGGTGTGGAAAGCGATTTCTGATTGATCGTAGGGCGCACGACCTAACAGATGTTTGTAGTTCAACTCAATAAAGCGATTTTGCGGTTGTGTGTAAAAGAATTTATTGCGGTAGACTTCTGATAGGGCTAAGGCTCTGATAAAGTCTTGAACACTGATCGAACCGTTGCGGAGTAGGGATTCTGCGCTGGTTAATCGTTCGCTAGACATCAGGTGTTCATTTCCCATGACCTGACGATAAGCGGCACGAATCACAGCTTCTACATCTTCTGCTGTGCGGGTTCCTCGTAATTCTACGGGATTGGCAGATACATAGGGTTCATATCCTAGCCGTTGGGCTGCTGTTAAACTGCTCATAATTACCACCTATGGGTTACGTTTTTTTAGATATAACAAAGCCTGGAGAGGCAGCCGATTGCTAACCCAATTGCTAACAACCTCCTGCTTTCCAGGCCGTTAATTCCCTAGTTATGACTAGCTTAGGGCGTTAATTGCATAGTCGAGGTAAGAGTTAGCTTCAACAGCAGGGTCGCCGCTTAAACCGTGGTTAGCTTTGATGTACTTGAGAGCTTCAACGTACCAGCTAGGAGATAATTCAAAAGTACGGTTGATTTCGTCGATACCAGCAATGAGGTACTCATCCATAGGACCTGTTCCACCAGCTACTAAACAGTAGGTCACCATGCGGAGGTAGTAACCGATGTCACGAGCACATTTGTCTTTACCACGTTGATCAGCAGCGTAGTTAGGACCTTGCATTTGGGTGGTGTAGGGGAATTTGTTGTAAACTGCTTGAGCAGCACCTTGGGTGAGTTGGCTTGCTTTTTCGGTTAATGCTTTAGCAGCTTGTAAGCTTGCATTAGCTTGACGGAAACGACCGAAAGCGGTTTGGATTTCGGTGCTGCTGAGGAAACGTCCTTGAGAATCAGCAGCGGAAATAGCTTCTGTTAAGGGGGTTTTCATGATGTTGGTATCTCCCAATTAGGTTTGCAAAGTTTTCCTACACGTTACAGACAGGCGGAATGCCAGTTAGGTATTACTTAATATTAATTAAGCAACAGCAGCAGCAGCCCGGTCAAAATAGCTAGAGATTTCGGACATAAGAGCACTACAGTCACCTTGGGTGATACCGTTACGATCGTTAGCGATCGCAAGAGCAGCTTCTTTCATTTTTTGAACGCCAGCAGCAACGGAAGCACCAGGAACACCTAGAGCTACATAGGTTTCACGTAGACCATTTAAGCAACGATCTTCGAGTACACTAGCGTCACCTGTGAAGGTAGCATAGGTTACATAGCGTAAGATGATTTCCATGTCGCGTAAGCAAGCTGCCATACGACGGCTGGTGTAAGCGTTTCCACCAGGAGCAATCAATTGAGGCTGTTCAGCAAATAAAGAACGACCTGCGTTAGCAACGATTGAAGACGCGTTGCTGGTGATGCGGTTTACTGAGTCCATGCGTTTGTTGCTTTCTGCAACCATTTTGGTCAGTGCATCGAGTTGGTTGGAACTTAGGTATTCGCCACGAGCATCAGCTTGAGCAACAACTCTTGTAAATGCGTCAAACATTGGATCTATCTCCTACTTGACTTTAATTAATTATTTGATCTGGTCTTCCCCTTTTAGGGGTTTAGTTATTTAGGTTACCTTGTTGGTGCACCTGAGAGACTATTCTAAAGGTTTTTTTGATCGTTTTCTCAGTTTGTTGTAACAAATTGGAAAAAAACTTTACCTTTGTCTCATAAACCTCGAAAAGGGGACAAACATTTAGTTTGTTCAACTTTGGTTTGTTATTTATACCCCTCAGATAATTTTTATACACTGCTTACGGCCCCAGTTTTATTACATCTTGTTAACTTTTTTGCTGTTATTGTGTAACGAAATATAAACCTCGGCAGCGCTCGTGACAGGGGCTTTGGGGAAAATCTTCTCAAAACTTTAGATTTTCTTAATACTTCTTTTTACAAAACTTTACTATGACTCGAACTATCTTGACGACAGCCAAAACCCTATATAATGTGTCACTTTGTGATCTAACACTATGGATGAGGCGTAGGATTAAGGACGGAACTAGGATAAAGGGATTGTTCTGAAGAAGTGTGACTTGCTGTACTATGAATCCTGAGCCACCGTCGAAAAAGATTTATCTTCAAATTCCGATTGATGCTGCTAACCCATTACTACTAGATGGTTTGGAAACATGGCTCAGATTTGGGTTAATCAGTGAGCAACAAGTCAAAAATATTTGTCAACAATATTTAGTTTGTTCTTTACCCGAAGTTCCTATCTTATCTCCTGCTGATTCATTACCAGTTTCTCACTCTCTAGAAACAAGATTAATTCCTTCTCGAATCAATATTAGTCCTATTCAATCTTTTTTTAGTCAATTTTTTACGTCTTTTCGGGAAGAGTTAAGTTTACGTTGGTTATTATTTTTAGGATTATTTTTAGTTATTGTTTCTTCGGGAGTTTTAGCGGCGACACAATGGCAAAAATTTTCACCAATAGGACAATATTTAATTTTATGGTCTTATACGCTAGTTTTTTGGGTAATTGGTTTTTGGTCAAAACGTCAAGAAAATTTATTATTAACTTCACAAACTCTACAAACAATTGCTTTATTCCTAATTCCAATTAATTTCTGGGCAATGGATACCTTTAAATTATGGACACAAAATTTAGGAATTGTTTTGATAGTAGTTGCTACGCTTAGTTTATTAGCCATTTACTTTTATAGTCGTTTATCCCAATTAAATTTAGTTGGACAAATTAACTATTTAGGATTAAACCTTTTACATTGGGGATGGCAAAATGCTGTATTTCCTATTTCTGCTATTTATTTAGGAAGTTTTTTAACTGCAATTGATTTAACTTTTTTTCAAAATTTCTCTAGACAAGAGGCAAATGAGAGAGAAAAAGCTAGTTTCAGTAAAACTTTGTTGCTTTATGGTTTAGCTATTTTATTAGTTAGAGGAATCTTTTTTTTAAAGTTATCTTTAGTATCGTTAGGTTTAGCTATTGGGATATGTGGATGGTTACTGAGACAAAAATCTGAAGAAGAAGTAACAATTTTAGATAAGGTTTTAGATATTGTTGGTTTAATTTTGCTTTTTTTCGGTTGGGGTGTTGCAGTATATCATAATGCAATTTGGCAAGCTTTAGCTATTACTGGATTAAGTTTACATTATTTTTGGGAAAAATTACGCACAAACTGGAGATTATCGGAGTTATTTGCTTTATTTATTATCGGCTTTCAGAGTTTATTTTTACTTGAGGATATTATCCCTATTGATATACGACAAAGTGTCAGTAATGCTTGGATAAAATATAGTCAAACTTCTGATTATTCTTTATCAATTTATAGTCTTACTTTTTTTCCTTATATTATCCTGTGGGTTTGGTTTACGGGTTGGTTATATCGTGAGGGAAAACCTAGGTTAGCTAATTTTGGTGAATGGTTAACATTAGGTTTAGGTATTTGTTTAACCAGTTTAAGTTTAGAAACAAATGCCGGACGATCGCTTAATTTGTTACTATCTACAAGTACTTTGGTTTATCTAGTATCTTTTCGTCCAATTCGGGTTTATTTAATTTATTTTACTCATGGTATTGGTTTATTAACTTTTATTTCTTGGATAGATTGGATTTTTCCATCTTTAAATTTAACTCAATGGGGATACTTTTTAATTTTATTAACAGCAGGAGAATGGTTAAATAGTTTACGATACAAACCTTTATATTACCGAAATAAAAAACAATGGTGGTATTTAAGTAGTTGGCATTTTGGTTTTATTTTAGCGATTTCCAGTTTGATTATTTTTATATCTTTATTAAATATATATTTTGCAACAGGAAGTCAACAAACCAGTATTTTAGCTTGGTTATTAGTTCCTAGTTTTTTAACGATTCTAGCAAGTTTTACTCGAAAGAAACGAAGTAGACAAGCAGCTTTATTGAGTAGTTATGGTTTTGTTTTTGCTCAATTATTAACGCTTTGGCAACCAAGTATTAGATTAATTAGTTTAGGTATTTCTGCTGTAGTAATTCTCATTAATAGTTTTTACTACAAACATCCGCATATTGCCAGATTAGCAATACAATTTATTTTTATTTTTGGCAGCAATTGGATACTAGAAAAATGGTTATCATCTAGTCAATTAATTGATATTTTATTTTTGCCGCAATGGAGTTTATTTAATGGAATTTATATATTATTACTATGGTTAGTCAGGAATCGAATAAAAAATAAAAATAATCGACTTGCCTCAATTTATAGTTTAGCATTAGAACAAGTTGCTAGTGTTCTTTGTATTAGTGAAATAATTCGTTTAAGTTTTCATGCTTATTTCGTTACGTCTCAGGAATTAAATACAGATTGGCAATGGATTTTTACGGCTATTTTAATTATATTTAGTTTGATTTATCGATATTGGCAAAGTCCAAAAGAAATTGCTGTTTATGGGTTGTTTCTTTCAATTGAAATTTTAGTAATAGAAAGTATTTTGGGGTTAAATGGAACAAAATTAGTTATTTCTTTAGTTAATTTAGTATTAGCTTCTATTACTTTAGTTGCAACTGATTGGTTATTTGCTCGTTTTCCAAATTTATCGCGCTTAAAAAGTCTACAAATATCACCATTATTATTGGCAGTAATGGTTATTATATGGCGATTTGGTGAATTTACAGCTTATACAGGATTATTAACTTTAGGAGTAGCTATTATTGGGTTATTTGTCAGTAGTCGCTTTCCACAAAATAAGACTTTAATTTATTTATCTTTATTCGGTATTACTTTAGGTTGTCATGAAATTATCATTTATCAATTATGGAAAAACATTAATTATTTATTAGTCAATGAGTTAATTTTATTAAGTTTAGTACAAGTTAGTTTAGCTTATGTATATCGGTTAATAATATGGACTCAAAGAAACAGAGAGTTTGTCTTACTTCGACATATTACTTTAGAGACTTTAGAAAAAATAGCTGATCTTAATTGGGGTTTAGCAATTCCTTTTAAAATCTTAGGTTTGCTCATTGCAGTCTTTTTAGTTCCTCACTTTTATCCAAATCTTATTCTTTTTGTTCTCACTTTAACTGTACCCAGTTATGCGTTATTGAAAGCACGTCACTCAACTACAAAAAATAGATGGATTTATTTAGGTTTTATTGATATTTATCTGACGGCTATTTTTGCTCGTTGGATTTGGCAACAATTAGAAATTTTAGATCCTTATTTTGCTTTAATCGCTGCTGTATTCGCCATAATTATTTATCATATACCTTGGCAACAGTGGGGATGGAACCTTAAACCTTGGCGTTATATTGCTTATAGTTTATCTTTAATTACAACTGTATTAACTTTTACGGAGATATCTAATTTAAGTTTATTTTCTGTCGCTGCTTTTTATATCTATTTAGCCGTTGAGCAAAGAAAAATTCGTTGGAGTTATATTAGTGTCATTATTTTAAACTGGCTACTCTTTCGCTTTTTCGAGCAACAAAATTTAAGGGAAATTATCTACTATGCGACTGTGATAGGAATATCTATTCTTTATCTAGCCCAAGTTGATCCCAAATTACAAGAATCAAGTAACAGAAAAATACGTCATTATCTAAGAATTATCGGCAGCAGCATCATTAATGTGACTGCATTGGTATTTTATCAAAAGACAGGTCTTACACCAAGTATAATTAGTTTACTCACAGTTTTAGCGGGTTTAGGATTAAAAATTAGAGCCTTTCTTTTAGTGGGGACAATTACATTTATTCTGACTGTTTTTTATCAACTCGTCATACTTAGTTTTCAATATACTTTACTAAAATGGATTATTGGGTTAGTAGTTGGTATTCTTTTAATTACTGTTGCGGCTAATTTTGAACGGAGACGGGAACAAATGCTCAGTCTGGTGAGACTTTCCTTGGAACAATTAAACAGATGGGAATAAAGCGATCGACACCACACAATCGAGGTAATTTGTGCTACTATCTTGATAAAAATTAGAAAATTGCAAGACCGATGAGTAAGGTTTTGGTTTTGAATGCTTCTTATGAACCGTTAAATATAACCAGTTGGCGAAGGGCGGTTGTTTTGTTGCTCAAAGGAAAAGCAGAACAACTCGAACATAATGGACATTATATTTATGCGGGGTTCCCTCTTCCTTCGGTAATTCGGCTACGTCAATACGTGAAAGTCCCTTATAAAGAAATTCCCTTAACCCGTCGCAATATTTTAGAAAGAGATCACCACACCTGTCAATATTGTAGTTATAAAGGGGAACATCTAACGCTAGACCATATGATCCCTCGCTCAAGAGGTGGGGGTGATACCTGGGAAAACTTGGTAACAGCTTGTGTGAGGTGTAATGTCAAAAAAGGAAACCGTACCCCGAAAGAAGCGAGTATGACACTCCTTAATTCACCTCGTAAACCCTACAGTAGTCTGCATTTTGAACTTTTGAAACATACTAGAGGAAATTTAAATCACGAATGGCGTAAGTATGTAATTGGTATTTAAACACAAACGAATTAACAAGAGAAGACGCATCATCACTTCTCGGATACCCAAAGAGCAAATTATCTCAAATTTTATCCTCACCGACTCATCCGTAAGCCGATATAATTATATTTTTCGCAACAAGAGTAGATATGAATGTGCTAAACGGAAGAGACGTTCTAAAAATCACAGACCTTAGTCAAAAAGAAATCAAAGGTTTATTAGAGTTAGCTACTCAACTCAAAAAGGGTGAACTCTTACTGAACTGCAAAAAAGTTTTAGGATTGTTGTTTTATAAAGCTTCGACACGAACCAGGGTTTCTTTTACTGTTGCGATGTATCGACTGGGAGGTCAGGTTATTGATCTTAATCCTAGTGTAACCCAAGTGGGACGGGGGGAGCCAATTTCTGATACTGCTAGGGTTTTAGACCGCTATTTAGACGTGTTAGCCATTCGTACCTTTAAACAAGAGGATTTAGAAACCTTCGCTAATTATGCCGATATTCCCATTATTAACGCCTTGAGTGATTTAGAACATCCCTGCCAAATTATCGCGGATTTATTAACGATACAAGAATGTTTCGGCACACTTTCAGGTTTGACACTCGCTTATGTGGGAGATGGAAATAATGTCGCCCATTCCTTGCTTTTGGGTGGCGCATTAATGGGAATGAATGTTCATATCGCTTCACCAGAAGGTTATTACCCTGACTCAGCCATTGTCGAAACCGCGAAAACTTTAGCCGCATCTCATGGCGGAAATATTTTGATTACAGAAAATCCGAGAAATGCGATCGCAGGTGCACACGCCCTGTATACTGATGTTTGGGCTAGTATGGGTCAAGAAGATTTAGCCGAGTCGCGTCTTCCTGTATTTCAGTCCTATCAATTAAATACAGATGTACTTAAAGAAGCTGATCCAGAAGCAATTGTTTTACACTGTTTACCCGCCCATCGAGGCGAAGAAATTACAGAAGAAGTAATAGAAGGAAAACAGTCGAGAGTCTGGGACCAAGCGGAAAACCGAATGCACGCCCAACAAGCATTACTCGCAAGTGTACTAGGATTAGTCTAAAGGAAAGAAGACCAAACCATACGACACACGTTAGCATGGAAAAAAGTAAAAAAATTATCAGTAATTATGGCAGCAGAAGCAGAGGTTAAAAAATATCTTGCCTATTGGTTTCAGTTAGGTAAGCGGGTTGTACTGAAAAATGGCCAACAAACCCTGACACCGAGACCCATTTATACAGGACAAGATTATTCAAACGAATTTAAAGCAGTTTGGCAACAAATCATCGACCCAAAAAACGGTTATAGTTATTTAGAAGGAACCGAGGAAACCATACAAGAACTTTTATCCCCTGCGTGGGAGGTGAGTTCCTGCGCGAGGTGTACGATGCCAGTTCCGATAAGTGTCGCCAGTCAGCCCTCTTTGGTTTGTCCCTGTAATGATTTAAACTCTTGGCCCAATACAGAATTACCGTTACCTCGTTCACCCATCGACACACAAGACCGTTTACAGCAAATTCGTCGGCGTTTAGGGAAAATTTAAACTTTTTCGGCGAACTGTTTCGCGTCTCGGTGTCGGGGAACCTCATAACTAAAGAAATCATAGGCTAGTTTTGTATTGGGAAAAATTGCCTGTGCTTCTTGTAGTAAATGATGAACATCTAGGGGGTTTCCGGGGGCATAACGCGGGCTAAAATGAGTCATGATGAGGAGTTTAACCTTAGCCGCTAAAGCCACTTGTGCCGCCATTGTTGAGGTAGAGTGCAAGCGTTCAAAAGCCATCTCCGCGTCTTGGTGAGCAAAAGTCGCCTCATGAATGAGTACATCTACATCTTGGGCTAGTTCAATTGCTGCTTCACAGAATACCGTATCTGTACAATAGGCTATTTTTCGCCCTGGTTCAGTCGGTCCACATAAATCTTGTCCCCGAATTCGTCTACCATCAGGTAGTGTAACACTTTCGCCACGTTTTAACTGTCCATAAATCGGCCCGAAAGGAATACCTAATGCTTTTGCCCGTTCTGCATCAAACCGCCCAGGTTTATCTTTTTCGGCAATACAATAACCATGCGCGGGGATACGATGTTTTAGTAACTCACAGCTAACGGTAAATTCTTCGTCTTGAAAAATAATTCCGGGAGAAACCGTATGAACATTGATACGATGTCCGATATTCATATAAGAATATTTCGCACAAGCGCGTAGATATTCTCCTAAACCACTCGGGCCATAAATATCGATTTCTTGACCACTTCCCGCTAACCCACAACTCGCTAATAGTCCCATTAAACCAAAAATATGATCACCGTGCATATGGGTAATGAAAATACGCCGCAGTTGAGAGATGCGTAAATCACTCCGTTGTAGTTGATGTTGTGTTCCTTCACCGCAGTCAAATAACCAAAATTCCGCCCGTTGCGGTAGACGTAGGGCAACACTAGAAACATTACGCGAACGTGTGGGAACGCCAGAACTGGTGCCTAAGAAAGTGATTTCCACATTAAGTCTAGTTTATCGATTTTTGCAATTAAGCGTGGGTTAGTTATTTAATTATAACGTTCATGTAAAGCTTGGTGAAGGTTTGTGTGTTCAATCTACAACATGGGCAGACTACAAATAGTTAATAGAAACCCATTTCTTTGGTGAGATTAACATGGCTTTGACTTGGCATCCTCAAATTTATCCTTTAGTTATCGAAAGTGATTATAAAATGGTCATTCAATTTTATGAAGAAAAAATTGAAAATGAACCCGATGTTTTATCTCATTACTGGTATTTGGGTTTATCTTATTTATTACAAGATAATTATGCAGAAGCCCAAGGAACTTGGTTTTTAGTCTTAAGTCAAGCAGAATCAGAAGAAATTAATTTTTGGACTCAAGAGTTAGTTATTGTTTTAGAAACGGAAGCTATTCGACAAGAAAAGCTGAAAAATTATCAAACCAGTTGGTTAATTAGACAAAATATTCAAGAATTAGAATCTGAAAATATTAATAATTTATTGTCTTTAATTCTCTTAGAAATACAATTAGAGCAATTTTCGGGAGAACAGTTAGAAGAATTAGGAGTTATTGCGTTATTAGAGCAAATACCTAGCCAAAATGTTGATTCTGATTTACTTTTACAGGTTTTAACTAAAATCCTCTTTTTTCCCAGTTTTGAGGCTCTTTCTTTTGCTCAAGCGAGTATTATTCATCTCCATCAAGAAACTTTTATTACCACACTTTCTCAAATTGCCTCGACAAGAGCTTATGATTATGGTCAAGGAAATTATGCTAGTGAATTAATTAAGTTATGTTTGTCTCTCAATCCCGAAAATTTGGAATTACTTAATAAATTATTTTGGTTTAATATTATCGATGAAAACTATACTGATGCTTTAGAATTAGCTTATCAATTTTATGAAAAAGTAAATACACCAGATTTAAAACTTTATGCAAACTATAAGATTTTGTTTGTTTTATTAAATAAAGGAGAATGGCAAAATATAGATGCGATCGCTCAACGTCATAAAATTTTAATTCAAGATTTACTTAACACCAATTCAATTCAACTCAATCCTTTAATGCGTGAAACTTTATTAGGTTTGACGATGCCATTACTTTATCTCCAAGATAACCCATTAGAAACACGCCAGCTACAAAATACAGTTTCTAATTTATTTGTTCAACAATTTAATAATTGGATTAATTATTCGCTTCCTTCATTTAATCATAAAACAAAAACCAATGTTCTTAAAATTGGTTATATCGCTCATACTTTGCGACGACATTCAGTTGGTTGGCTCAGTCGTTGGTTAATGAAATATCATGATAAAAATAAGTTTCAAATTCATTTATATCTAATTAATCAAATTGAAGATGAACTTACTCAAAACTGGTTTTATACCAATGCACATAAAAGTTATAGAATGGGGAGAAATCCTGAAATAATTGCTAATCAAATTAAAGCGGATGAGCTTGATATATTAATTGATTTAGATAGTTTAACTCATAATATAACATCTCAAGTAATGTGTCTAAGAATAGCACCAATTCAAGTAACATGGTTAGGTATGGACGCATCAGGAATACCGAATATTGATTACTTTATTGCTGATCCTTATGTCTTACCTGAAAACGCCCAAAATTACTATTTAGAAAAAATCTGGCGGTTAAATCAAACCTATTTAGCAATTGATGGTTTTGAAGTGGGAACACCAACTCTGACAAGAGAAGATTTAAATATTCCCAACGATGCTATTATTTATTTAACTGTGCAATCAGGATTAAAACGACATCCAGACACAATTCGATTACAATTAGAAATTCTTAAAGCGGTTCCTAATAGCTATTTACTGATTAAAGGAATGGCTAATCAAGAAATTATTCAAAATTTATTTAAAAACTTGTCTAAGGAAATTGGAGTTGATTCATCAAAACTAAGATTTTTATCACAAGATAAAGATGAAGAAACTCATCGAGCTAATTTACAAATAGCTGATATTGTGCTAGATACTTATCCTTATAATGGTGCGACAACAACCTTAGAAGTTTTATGGATGGGTATCCCATTAGTCACAAAAGTAGGCGAACAGTTTGCCGCTAGAAATAGCTATACATTTCTAAAAAATGCTTTAATTGATGAGGGTATAGCATGGACAGATGAAGAGTACATTCAATGGGGAATTAAACTAGGAACAGACGAAAAAATCCGCCAAGAAATAAGAAGTAAACTCCAACATTCTCGGACAATTGCTCCTTTATGGAATGCTCAACAGTTTACACGAGAACTAGAACAAGCTTATCAACAAATGTGGACTAATTATATTCATCAATAATTTAAGAATATAAATATTAAATATTACACTTATCTATCTATTTGGGTTTGGAGACCAAACCCCTACATTTTTGTTATATCTAATCTGTACCTGATCAGTATGATAACTGCTATAAATTCCTAATCTAGCCGTATTTTTAGAGTCAACCTTGTTTATAATCTTGAACAAGAAAGATATTTTAAGGATAATATGGCATTACTAACCACAGGTAAATCTTTTATTCGTTCAGTTGAACAAAACGGCGCAGTTGCCGTCTATGCCCCTTTAGAAGGTGGTTTTGAAGGACGATATCAAAGACGGTTACGGGCTTCGGGTTATGAGATGTTAACCATTACCGCTAGAGGTTTAGGCGACTTAGAAGCGTATTTAACGGGTATTCACGGGGTACGCCCTCCCCATCTCGGTAAAAAAAATATCGCTCAAGAGGGTGCAGTAGGTCCGACTTATTATGTTGCCCCTGTAGCGAGTTATCCTTTACAACATCTTAACTCTAAAGAAAAAGGTTTAGTCGTCTGGCTGCTCGAAGGATTTATTTTATCAAAAACTGAACTTGAGTATTTAGCCAACTTACCAAAACAAAATTCTCAGATTAAAGTGGTAATAGAGATGGGAGGCGAAAGATACTTCCGGTGGCAGCCATTACAAGACCTTTTGATGGCAGCATAAACAATAATCTAAAGCTGGAGTGACTTACTTTTATGGTACAAAATCGAGATTACACCCTGATTATCGACAAAAGCGGTAGTATGATTAAAGTTGATCAGCCAGGGAGTAAAAGTCGTTGGAAACAAATGCAAGAGTCTACTCTGGCTTTAGCGGGCAAATGTGAGACGATCGATCCTAATGGCATTACAGTTTATCTGTTTTCGGGTCGCTTCAAACGTTACGATAATGTTACAGCCTCTAAGGTAGAAGAAATTTTTCTCGAAAATGAACCGATGGGCTCAACGAATTTAGCGGCTGTTTTAGAAGATGCGGTAAATCATTATTTTAATTCCAAAGCAACGGGAAACGCCACGACTGTCGGCGAAACTATTTTAGTTGTAACTGATGGTGAACCAGACGATCGCAAAGCCGTCATGAAAGTTATTATTGAAGCTTCACGACGCATGGAAACTGATGAAGAGTTAGCTATTTCTTTTATTCAAGTTGGACAAGATAGCGACGCAAATAGGTTTTTACAAGCGTTAGACGACGAATTACAAGGCGTTGGGGCAAAATTCGACATCGTAGACACAATTACGATGGATGATATGGAAAATACGACTTTATCAGAAGTTTTATTAAGTGCGATCGCCGATTAGATAGATTTTAAATATGGTACAACAACGAGGTTACGAAATGACCCAAAATCGAGACTATACCCTGATTATCGACAAAAGCGGTAGCATGGCAAAAATAGACGATGTTGGGGGAAAAAGTCGCTGGAAACAGATGCAAGAATCTACACTGGCTTTAGCGATTAAATGTGAATCACTCGATCCTGATGGCATTACAGTGTATACTTTTTCGGGTCGCTTTAAACGTTACGATAATGTTACTTCGGCTAAAGTGGAACAAATCTTTATCGAAAATGAACCGATGGGATCAACGAATTTAGCGGCTGTTTTAGAAGATGCGGTTAATTGTTATTTTAAAAATAAGTCATCACAAGGAGAAACCATTCTTGTTATTACAGATGGTGAACCAGATGAGCGCAAAGCCGTCATGAAAGTTATTATTGAAGCTTCACGACGCATGAATAAAGATGAAGAATTAGGGATATCATTTATTCAAGTCGGGCGAGATCCTGAAGCGACACGTTTTTTAAAAGCCTTAGATGATGATTTACAGGGAGTAGGAGCCAAGTTCGATATCGTGGATACTGTTACAGTAGAAGATATGGAAAATATGTCTTTATCAGAAGTGTTATTGAACGCTATTATCGACTAGACAGCAAGAGGGAAAAGGTTTATGAGTGAACTTGATGATTTACTATCCCAACTCAAAACGGAATATACAGGCAAAAAAGAACCTCAACCTATTACTCAACCTCCTGTAATTCCCTCTCCTAGTGTGACACCTAAACCGACTGTTTCTTCCGTTGATCATTTATTAGCCGAATTGAAAGGAGAAACCAAAGAAAATAAACCTCAACCGACATCCCCGAAAAAAATCCCATCTCATAGTCGGTTTACCACGCCAGTAGAACCCAGTATATTTCAAGATTTACGTTCAGAGTACCAAGAAAAAGACCAAATTGCAGCAAGGCAAAAACAGCAGGAAATTCAAGAAAAACAACGATTAGAGGAACAACGTCAGGAAAAAAAACGAGAAGCCCTCAAAGAAAAAGCTTTAATCTGGTTAAAACAGCTAAATCCTAAATCAGATGAGGGTAAATGGTTTGAAGAGTTTTCCTATTCCTACGACTCAAAAATCGAAGCCGCCATGCAATATTTAGAAGCCTTGCGGGAAAGTGGCACGAATATTTAAAAAAAATGTAGCAAATTTTAGAATTTTGTGTTATACTAGCTAAAGCGTAAAAATAAATACAACTGCGGGTGTAGTTTAGTGGTAAAACCTTTGCCTTCCAAGCAAATGATAGGGGTTCGATTCCCCTCACCCGCTTATGCAAAAAATTCAGACAAATCAACGAAACCAAGCCATTTAAGTCACTTACACTTAGTGCGCTACACTCTACTAAAACCTTTCCATCGTTACTAATTTTGTTACTAAACTTTTTAGCAAAAAGTTAATATAACATCAAGGCAGACACTCCGTTAAAGCGACTGCATTGTATAAACCACCGCCAAGAACAATAATAATTAGACCAATCCAAAAGCCAACCCAAAACCAAAAATTATCGCAAAACATCTTAAAAACTCCTAATAGCTCTTCAAAATTTAATTCAATAAATAGCTACAAGTCTCACTAAATTTAGAGCAAAAATAAATAAAGTGAAACTTTGTTGCTTGTTAGAATGACCCACTAGATTAAATTTATAGGATTAAATACTTATAAAACAACAGTAAAACTACAGAGATATTGATTAAAATATAATCATTATTTAATATTCAGTATTTTTACTAATACTTTTAATAATAGATATTTTCTAAAATTATTATAGTTTATTTTAGTTTTTCTACTCTTACTATGACTTTAATTAATTTAACGGCCGACTTACCTTCAGAATTAGTCACTCTTGAAAAACTTACCTATCATAACTGTCTTGCCTTAAACCTTCTTTATTCTAATTTGCAAATTCCTTTAAACAAGGAGAATATGCAATTTCCCAAATCAGACGTTAAAACAGGTCGGGCTTTAGATGGAAAACTTTACTCTGTCATCACTTTAGCGTTTGAAGTTGACGAATCGATCGTCATCAGCAATCCATCAAACAAAAAACCTTGGATGGCTGCCTATGACTGGGGAAACGTTGCATATCCAACCGCTTTCAAACAAAATAGCCCAGCTTAATTAAAAATATGCTTGCATTTATTGGACCGAATTCATTTAAGCCGCCTGTAGCACCACCTCTAGCCCCCCCAATCGCCCCCCCAATAGCACCGCCTAAACCTCCATTTGGGTTTAAACCAGGCTCTTTCGGTGGTTTGCTTGGGCCTTTATTATTTGATTTAGTTTTTCCTCCTCCTGTCGGTCCAACTGACGCTCAAGAGCAACAAGCGATCAAAAACAATCCTCAAAATCCTGGACAAGATAAGGAATTGCAAGATTTGCCCCCCCCTGGAGGATTTGCAGGAATCAAATATAAGCTGAAATTTAAATTGGTTTATTCACCCGCATATTTTGGCTCGGAGGTTTGGCCGCCAGGTGGGATAGACGAATTAATGGGAGATTATTTTGGACCTATTGGACCTATTGGATCTGAAATGATTAGTGGGCAGTGGAAAGCTTTCTTTGAATGCGCGGATGATGCTGAAAATACATTCCGAAAAAAAATCCATTTTCGTGGAACTGGAGCAGGTTGGATCAGCTTTTCTAGCGTTGAATTGCTTGTAAAAAAACCAGTTAAAGACGAGCCATTAGCTCCGCCCATGATATCCCCTGGAATTAATCCCCCCCTACCTGGGCTTAGTCCCCTAGGTCCTGGTCCTAACACATCGCCTGGCGGCAAACCCCCATTACCTGGGCTTAGTCCCCTAGGTCCTGGAATTAATCCTCCCTTACCAGGTTTGACCCCACTAGGTCCAGGAACGAATACAAACCCTGGAACAAATCCAGGCACTAATACAAGTCCTGGGCAAAACCCTGGAACAAATAACAATCCTGGTTTTGATCCATTAGGCAATACCGCGCCCGGTCCTAGTGGGTTTGTCGGTCCAGGGACTAGCCCAAGCCCTGGAACAAATCCAGGGACTAACACAAGTCCTGGAAAAAGCCCAAGTACAACCCCTGGCACTAACACGAGTCCTGGAACAAAACAAAACCCAGGGACTAGATCGTTATTGCCACCGCTATTTTTACCCCCTGGAATTGAGCAAAAAACAGGAAACAATACAGGCTTTTCGCCCGCACCTAATCCTAACGCACCGAGCGTAAACACCCAGCCAGGTCCTAAAGAATGCTGTATCCCTGTAATGGGGAAATTAGGAGATCAAGATAAAAAACTGGACAACATAGGGGACAAACTGGATAAGTTTAACGCGGGAGCCAACGCGGGTCAACTTGCCCAGTTACAAGAAATATTAGAGCGATTAGGTCCCAAAGTAAACGGCGGTTTGTCAACTTTTTTAACGGATAAATTTACAAAGCTTTGGCAATCAAGTGCGGTGGATCGAGCGTTGTCTTTGATGAATTTAGCTGCATCAATCCACAATGCTGTAATGCTTTCTCGGAACATTGGGGAGACATTAGTCGCGGCTTTTACGAATATTCTTGCTCTAATTGGAATTAAAGATCCAGATGGTGTGTCAAAAAGCTTTTCCGAGGCAATTGGTAACACAATTGAAAGTTTTATCAAGGGAGTCATCGGAGCGGAAAATTACACAGAATTAGTCACTACATGGAAAAAAGCAAACCGCATTTATCAGGCGGCTATTAATACCTATCAGCTACTCACTGACTCACTTTTTGCCGTAGCTGAAGGTGTCGAATTGATAGGAAAATACACAGGTAAGATGGGAAATGCTTTGAAGAAATCTGGAACTATTTTAGAAAGTTCTTATGATTGGTTTGGAGAAACTTTCAATTTTAAATCTAAGCGAAATCGAGCAATACAAAAGGTAATCGAAGGATTACAGGGAGCGCAAGAGGTATCAAGCGATTTATTAGAAATTACCGAAAACTTTAGAGAAGCACAGGAAAACATTAACGAAATGGGAGAACAGATTAATACAATCAAAGCCGAAACCCAAGAACAAGTAACCGAGAAAACAACTAAGGAAACTACTGGAAAAACTAACTCACAAACTCCTGATATTCCTAAATCTTCAATGAATAAACCATCACCAGTATCATAAATTTAAATATTATGGCTTTACCTGCTGATTTTAATGAATGGGAGCATTTACAATCAATAATTGTTAATACTTTCAGCAAAATTGTTAGAGAAGAATTTAAGGATTTAGGAGAGAATTGGCAACCCGATATAAATACCCCTAGAAGTAGTCTTAGAACTGCTTGTACCCCTAAAGATAACGATACAGCTTCAATTTTAGTTTTAAGAATTATTTTCTTTTACTTTATTATGCAGCGTGTCGGAGAAATTATTGAGCCTTGGTACGGGATTCCCGTCGACAATTATCAACAAAATGTTAAATTCAAACCTCAAATATTTCTTTACTTTAAAGAAGATGCTAATGATGTTGATCTAGATTATCAGCCTTTAAGAATGCAGGTTTCATTTAGGTTAATAGGAGAATCTAGCACAACAATTACTAAAACTGAGTTAACCACGTTGGCTACTAAAATTAAAACTCAGTTTTGTACTGGTAATGGAAAAACTTTTAAAAAAGGAAAAGAACTTTATACCTATAAAGATTTAGAAAAAGGATATAACATTCAGCTTTACGCATTTGCAAAAACAGACGCTAAAGCTTTGATTGATGACATTCTAGGCTTACAATCACACACATACGATGACAAATGTTTTACCGAACATTTATCCGCAAATGCAACAAGCAAATATCCGACTATTCCACCAACTCAAACAATTTTAGGTGAATCTAAAAAAGAGCCGCGACAACGCCCAGTAGGTACAGTTCGATTCCAGTACGCCACCGCCACTATTTGGGGTCGAACAAAACCCATCGTTTTAGTAGATCGGTCGTTTCGGTTTCTCGATCCTCTCGTTGATGCAGAGTCATAAGAAAGGCTTGATTATGTGTACAACCCTATAGGGTTTGCTGGTCGCTTTTATGTTGTCAGTCCTTGATAAAACAGGAGATGACGTGAAGACTATTCAAATCGCACAAATTATTTAAGCATTTATGCCTAAAATTAGAAGATTCTCTAGATACAACTTTGCTTTAAAGTTAACTACACCATCAACGGGCAGTAATTTAGAAAAATATAAAAAGTGGAAGTCTGGAGAAGTTGAAATTACTTACACAAAAGCCGATTCAAGCAACCCAGGCAGTTTTGATCTTGTTTATGTTTATCCATTCGCTCTAGATGGCGTTACTGCAAAATTCACGACGACTGTTTCAAACCGGGCGATGACCGCTATTAATGATGTTTTAGGAGGTGCATCGACTCTTAACCATAAAACTCTTGCTGCAGATGAGGTAGCGACTGGGGCGATCTGGGACCCATATAAAGCAAATGTGCGGAAGAAAGGAACTGGAGAAGGAACCGAACAGACTTCAAAAATTACCGGAAAAAAATATAAACAGAAATCTGGAGTAGCAGCGTATACCTATCCTTTTGGGAGGGCTTCAGCTACAGATGATTTGCTTACCCGAATGAAAGCGATTAAAAATGCGGCTAAAGCTAAATCTTGTATAGTTTCTTTTCTTCCTGAAAGATTCTACGATGCTTAATCCTTTTGAATTAGTAATTATTTTAGGAGAGGATTTAGAATCACAAGAGGATTTAGAGCAACTAATGTCAAATTACTACAAAGCTAATCAAGCCACTAATCTATTAATTCAAGGAAAAATTTCTTTAAATGATTTTGAAGAAATTATTGACGATAGCGGGATTGATGTTGAAGAATATTCACAGCAAGTAGAAGAAAATGTCATTACCCTTGCCTATTAATTTAGACTCTCCTGATTGGGTGTTAAAGTCATCAAGTTCTTGGATAGCTCAGTTAACTGACCCTGAAACAAATACTTATACACCCATTCCTGAGCAAATTATTTCTGTACCTTTTTCCTCTCCTATTCTGGCTATTACTGCGGCGACAATTGATAATGTAAGCTTTGCTAAATTCGGCTACATTCGACAAATTAAATCCCTCGGAATTAATCAAAACGCAGTTGTTGGAGCTAGGAAGATTTGGAGAGGAACGCAGTTAATCAGATTTTCCGAAGATTATTCAGGAAATTATCTTTTAACCTTCAAGCCTTTTTATCGATTGCATCACGTCTCAATCCTTATTTATGAATTTCAATAGAGGAAACATGGAAGGAATTTACTTTTTACTTATTTTCTTGGCTTATTTATTTGATTTATCCCTTGATGCAATAATTAAATTTTTTAATCATGAGTAAAGAAAAATTAGAACTCTTTTTCATGTTTGTAACTATAGTGTTTAGAACAGTTCGTCTCTCTAGTTGGTTAATTGTTTTAGAACAACGTATTAAACGACTTGAAAAAAATTATGAACAATAATGAGCGTTTTTCTTTAGGAGTTATTTTATTAAGTTGTGTTATCGGGATGGGCATTATGTTTCTTCCTGAAAACAAAGCCGTTTTATACGCTTCGATTCCTAGCTCAATGATTACCAGCGCGTTTACCTATTTAGGAATTAAAAATGATCGCAACTCAAACGGCTCTAATTAATTTAGATAATTCGGCTTTAAAAGACCTTCAAATTCTGCTATCTCGATTAGGTCTTTATCCTGAAAATGAAATAGATGGAATATATGGAGCAAAAACTAAACGGGCATGGGTCTCGTTTAAACAACATTATTATTTAAGCGACCCCGATTTAATTGGACCCGCGTCTTATCAAAAGCTTAAGGATGAATCTAATAAATTTGAACTCTTAATCTCGCGTAAAGATTTTGATGAAATTTTCCGATATGCCAAAGATAGAGATCGAGATATTTATTTTCTCCCTATTAATCGCACTCTTAGAGAGTTTCAGATTAATTCCTCAAAAAGGATCGCGGCCTTTCTTGCTCAAGTTGGCCATGAATCAGCAAGTCTGAGATATTCAGAGGAAATAGCATCGGGTTTCGCCTATGAAGGTCGCAAAAACTTAGGAAATATTTATAAAGGCGACGGCGTTCGGTATAAAGGACGTGGACTAATTCAATTAACTGGAAGGGCTAATTACAGAACCGTTGGAAAAGCGTTAGGGCTTGACTTGGAAGATGAGCCAACGCTGGTTAAAATCCCCATCATTTCCGCTAGAGTCGCTGGCTACTTCTGGCAATCAAACGGTTTAAATGAATTAGCGGATCACAACGCTTTCCGACGAATCACAAAAAAGATTAACGGTGGCTACAACGGAATTGACGATCGAGTTAGACGCTGGGAAAACGCTCGTAAGGTTTTGGGATGTTAAAACTTTTGTTGCTCGGATTACTGTTAACGGGCTGTCATGGTTCTTTTTCCCATCTGCCCAGTAACAGGCCAACTGATCAGAATCAGTTCTCTCGCTCTAATGTTCAACGAATTTCAGAAAATTCTTTAGGGTCGGGTTTGTTCATCGTTGGGGCGATGAGTCTGTTTATTTTAAAGAGGAAATTTTAATGTTAGATCTATCGGTCGATCATGTTTCGATTAATCCTGTCACTGATAATCAGGTATCTGTCGGTTATGAGCTTCATAATCTTGGCACTGAAAAGACTAACCGATTTAGAACGGCGGTTTATCTGTCTCAAGATCCTTTACTGAATTTTGGTGACAAGTTACTCAACAACCGAAGGGAAAGTTTAGCGGCGGGAGAATCAAAAGATATTGATTTACTACTAAACTTCAACCCCAATCAAAGTAACTACCTTATTTTTAAGGCTGATTCGGCAAATAAATTTTCTGAGTTTAACGAGAAAAATAATTTTAAGGCTATCCCGATTACGGGCGTTGACCTGACGATTAAGGATGGAAAGGTTGAATTAATCCCTGATGGTCTGACGGTTTCTTATACGGTCAGCAATTCTGGCCCAAGACGAGCGGGCAGTTTTTCTAATTTAATTTCTCTTGATGGCCAGATTTTGAAGAAGGTTGAATTAAAAAGTGTAGGCTCTCAAAAAGAACGATCGTTCTCTCATTCGTTGAAACGAGAGAATCTAACGCCGGGGACACATCAAATCTCTATTCTTGCTGATGGCTACAATCAAATACGGGAATCGAACGAGAGTAATAATTCTTTTTTATTAGATGCAACCATCTCCGATCCAACACAAAAGCCTGATTTGCTGATTACTGATATGTGGACAGTAGATATCGCTCCAGACGGGAGTTACAAGGTTACTAAAACTCAAAAACCACAGTAATCAGTTCATTGGAACTATACTACAAGTCGCAAAATCTAGAGAATATATACTACATAAAACAATTTTTTGACGTAGTTTACAATTACTCTTGAATACCCCCATTTTCCGTAGAGTGATGTAACAAATTATGTAAAGGAATGTAAAAACTGTCGATCTGTCGATCAACTGTCGATCAAACTGTCGACGGGTCAAACCCCTATTAAATAAGGACTTGACCCGCTTCTGTAAAACTGTCGATCTGTCGATCAACAGAGAGGAAAAAATCAACTGTAGACCGTGTTACAACCGAGCATTAAAAGTTAGTCTGTTACCCGTACCGTGGCACTTTCCTTTACCTAGTTTTTCTAGGCGTTTGAACCATTCGCGGATCTGTGACGGATCATCTTTTCTAAAAGCTAAGATAAATCTTTGAACATCGCGGGCGGTTAATGGTCCGACTTGCTTAGAACGATTTACAATCAGCGCCAGCTTAGGTGACAACTCGTTTTGATTGGCCATCGAGATAGCATAAAAAGCTTTACTTTGATTCGTGAAGAATTTATCGAGGGCGATCGCTTTTTCCATCGTCTCGATTTTAATAAGAGCTTTGTCGACTCGATCCGTCTCTAACATTTCGATGGCCTGCAAAGTAAGAGCCAATCGAGCAACTTTACCGCCGACTTTACCGTAAAGAGCAGCAAGCCCTAATTGATTAGTCGTCATTCGTTTGCTCTCAACATCAAAGTAAAGATAATCATCAAATAATTTACCAGCAGCCTCGTCGAGAGTATATAAAGTTTTGGGGGCTTTTAAAATTCTTTGGTAAATATTGATCAAGAAATCTTTCATCTCGATCATCGGTTGATTTCTTGATGGGAGCTTACGTTGTAATGGTTGATTACAGATGATAAATCTTGCCCACTGGCCTGATGGGTCTTCGCAACCAGACATAAGTTCTAACAATAGTTCTGGCTGAATTGCTCCTAGAATAGATAGCGAAGTTTGTGGAACATTGGTTCTTATGCCGTCTTTTCTCAGTTCGGAAACCCCATAACCGTTGTAATAACTAAGCAGGTCAGCACGATCACTTTTACCGCTTGCTGTGCGATCAAAAGCAAAAAGTTTACTCGCCTCATCGTACAATCCTAAAATTCCTTGTTCGGGATACGTGTTGAATTGGAGGTTTAAACCGATGATGGTCGGGTCAGTTGAAAATAATATTTTTTCCCGATCCGGTGGTGGTACAACTTCTCGCATTGCCGCGATTTGCTCTTCTTTGGGTAACCCTTTTATGTCGTCTAATTCAAATTTGTGATCTTGTTTTTGCTGGTCATAGGCTTTTTTCCATTCCGATTGTATAGATGAAAACGGCTCTTGAATCAGTGCGTCTACAATTGGGCTTTTGCCTTGTCCTGTTGGTGAAACGAGCAGCGAGAACAACAACGGAGGTTGTAACCAATTTTTTGAATAGTCGACTAATATTTTTGTCCCGACTTTGTGGCAAGCCGAGCAAGCAGTCAGGAAAGTTAAGAGCGCGATCGACTGACGAGTTTGTGTATTTTTGCAATATGAGTTTAACGGTAAAGCTATCCAATCGGGTAAGAAGTCTTTGATTTCAACATCACCGGCTGTAATTGTTAGAAGTTCGTTTAACTCGTTATTGATCTCGTTGGTAAAGTCTTCATCCTCGCGTTGTTCTTTTCTGAGGCTATAGTATTTTTCTAAAGCTTGTTCATTCCAGCGCAGTTCGGGTGCAAGATATTGTAGAACGGGTTTTAAATCAGTAGGCGAAAAATCTCGATCAATTATCTTATCGACGACTTCTGTAACTTGTTGAGAAGCAGTTAAGTAATCAGTATTAATTTTCTCGGCTACTATTTTTTGTTTTGGTGGCTTAGGCGATTCGTATCCGTATTCTTGTTCTATCCATGCTATTTGGTCGACAATATTTGACATATCGGGGTGTCTTTGGTTTGTCTTAACAAACTCAATTAATTTTTGGTAGTATGAATACACATCTGGCTCATGCACTAGACGATATGTAATTTGAGTGAACAATTTGTCATCTAACATTGGGATTTACCTCCTATAAAGTTTATTTGAATAGACGACAACCGCGCAAAATCAAACAAGCGCGGTTCTTTTATGAGTGTCTATATATGTGTTATTTCTTCTTCTATACACACTCTCGTATACTCTTCCAAGTATTCGGACAAATGTTTAAGATGAATGTCACAGAAATACAAGTTATAATTTATCGCGCTAGGCTCTTTATATTGTTCCCCTAATTCGCCGATAATCATAATCATGATGTGAACTATTGCTCCAATCCCTAACGGTTTAGGAATACTGATTTTAGGCACTGGAGTTTTTAAATCTTCAATTAAGGCAATACCTTCAAAGGTCATCCCACAGTAATAAGCGTCAATTCGGATCTTATTATCAGGGACTGGCTGCATTTCATATTCGATCATGGTTATTTATCCTTTTCTAAAGTTTCTAGTAAAGCGTCTGCCAAATCTACTGCTAAAGCAGCGATTCTTCTACAATGACTTTTTCTATCCCAGTTAGAGTCTAGACAAGAGCCGTCATTGAATTTTGATACAATACCTTGCATGGTGTGTAAGGCGAATAACTCTCGTTTAGTTAAATTGGTATTTTCAGGCGGGGTTTTTTGCATTCAGCACCTCTAGTTTGAATAAAGGGCAGGACCATAATCAGTCCTGCTTTTTTCGTCAATTTATGAGAATCCAGAGTGATTTAACAGAGTAGTGAGTATTTTTAATGAACTGGGTTACTCACTCATCAGCACTAACAAGCATTTTTGTTTATGTTCAACCTCCTGTATGAAATGGTTAAGCATAGTCATAGGATTTAGTGAGTAAGTAGCCGGGGAAACGCTACCTTATGGCTACTCACTTCATCTAACCTAAAAACCTTAAGGATACTTAAGGTATACTATCATGAAAGAATATAATCAAAAAAAAGTCAAGGGGTCTGAAAAACAATCTGTGTTAAGCTGCCTGCTGAAAGAATGGGAACTGAATTACAAGGAATTTGCTGACCTTCTGGGAATCAGTTACGGCACGCTGTGGGGTTATCGCAAAGGAACAATAGAGTTTAAACTTAACTGGGAGCAGTGTCAAAAACTTGAAAAGTTACTCAAACAAGTTGGCTTATCATTTTCTGACTTAGAGCCTGACTGGATTAGAGACAATATAGAACGTGAGTCAAACGATACTCACTCAGTGAGTAATATAAGTGTTAACATTAAGTGAGTAATTGAGTGAGCTAAAAGGTGAGTATGACAACACTTAAAACAAGAGTACAAACTTTTCTTGACGATAGTACACACGAATTATTAAAAGCTTTTGCTACTGAGCAAAAATTATCTTTATCATCTGCCGTTGAAATCATTGTAAAAAAACATTTTTTTGGTGACTCCTCAAGTGACTCATCAAGTGAGCAACCAAATTACTCACTAAAAGATTTGATAAAAAGAATCCAAGCATTAGAGGCGTTTTGCTATGGTGAGTCAGTGAGTGAGTCAGTGAGTGAACAACCTACTCAGGATGATATCGATTTATTGGATGAGTCAATTGTTTCTGAAGATTCATCAAGTGAGTTATCAAGTGAGTTATCAAGTGAGCAACCTACTCAGGATGATATTGATTCATTGGATGAGTCAATTATTTCTGACGACTTATCAAGTGAATTATCAAGTGAGTTATCAAGTGAGCAACCTACTCAGGATGATATTGATTTATTAGATGAGCAGAATGATATTGATTTATTGGATGAGTCAATTATTTCTGACGACTCATTAAGTGAGTTACCAAGGGAGTTACCAAGTGAGCAACCTTATTTAGATCCTAACGCTTATATTATTTGTCGGTTAGAAAATAAAAAGGTTGTTGAAATCTGGGGTAACTCTCAGGCTTGGGTCAAGGTTAAGCTTGCTTTCCATCCTCAAGTAACGGCGGTTAGAAAATATAACACTGAGGCAAACGCTAAAACCCAATTGGGGAAACTTCGGAAAAAATTTCCTAAATACGATCTCAGATGGAACACAATCGGCACGGTCAAGAAGATTCTCGATCAACAATAAATAAATATAAAAGAACTACTCAAAAAAAACTAGATATAGCGTGGCACTAGGGACAAAGCCGCCCTAGTAACACACTAAATATAGGGATACCATTTATTGAGGCAAGATATGGGCTAGATTCATTGAATCCAAATAATGTTTTTCAATCATGCCCGTTGATGTGTCTGCCCATTTACCAATGATTGCCGGGTTGACCCCTTTTGCTATCTGCTCTGTAATAAAAGTATCTCGACAGCAATAAGGAGTAGTTCCCGGCTTAATTGGATCGACGATCGCATCCCAAGCATTTTTACTAAAGTTACCGTAGTTAATCGGCTTGCCGTTGGGTGAAGGAAATACTAGATCGTCGCTGGTCACTCCATCGGGCTTAATACTTTCAAGAAAAGTTTGAAGCTCAAGATTACAGGGAAAGGATCTAACTTTATTATTTTTACTTTTTTTAGTTCGTATACGTTTGCCGTAAGCTTGAAAAATTCCTCCGTCAAAGGTAACTTTTTTAAAATCCTGACTAACATTTCCCCAACATAACCCGATAGCTTCATGAGGTCTACACCCAGATAAAAAGAGAAACCTCACAAAGTTGTAGTAATGCTGATAAGTTTTTCCTGTATAACCTCTACCGTTCCAATTACCTGAATGATTTTTGAATGATTCTAAAATTTTTTCTCTTTCTTCAAGAGTAAAAGCATTGGGAGTTGTTGATAATTGATAGTTGTGTTTTAGTTCTGTAGGCATTCCATCATAAGGGTTTAACCCTTTAACCAAGCGGTGTTTCAATCCCCAATTAAAAGCAGCATTGACGTAAGTTAGAACTCTTTTAGCCATTGATTCAGTTGTATTATTAAGTAGCCATTCCCGAAGTTCTAACGCCTGATAGGGAGATTTAAACTTTGATTTTTCTAAAGTACGAGCGATACAAACTTCATAATACTGAATCGTACTCTCTTTCAACATTGGTTTTTTGTAGTTAAAATACCTTAACCACAGATCCATTAATTCAATATCAGGATATAAATCTGTAACCTGCTGTAAGTGTTTTGGTTTTTTAGATTGTTTCTGGTAGCTGGCCAAAGTTGGGTCAAATGTACCAAAATCAATATCAGCTTGAATAGCACTGAGTCGGTGACGTGCTTCTGTATATCCGTCCTTGGTAGCAGGCAAGTTAAGACTCATAACTTTAACCTTGCCGTCGAACAATTCACGGGGGAAACGGATTCGCAGCCGTCCTTTGTCTTCCTGAATAGAAGCTTGTCCTTTAGACGATCTCAATTGATGTTTCATGGCTGTATGTTACTAATTTTGTTACTAAAATCTAGACTATAAATTAGACTATAGCCAAAAAACCCTAGAAATCAAAGGGTTTTACCAAATAGTGGTTTAATGCCTTCCAAGCAAATGATAGGGGTTCGATTCCCCTCACCCGCTTCAAACAAAAAGCAAGAAAATCAAGAGTTTTGGAGAATAAAACGATTAAGCTTTAATCTAAAACTCTACTCAATCATTTTTAATTGACCCGCTTAGAGATTTGTTTTACGATAATAAGTCTGTCGATCTTTTATTACAATTGATCAAGGAGTCTTTTAAGAGCAGAAGTATGATTAAATTACGCTTGAAACGTTTTGGGAAAAAAAGAGAAGTTAGCTATCGTATTGTAGCAATGCGTGGGACTAGCCGTAGAGATGGTCGTCCCCTAGAAGAACTAGGTTTTTACAATCCTAGAACCGATGAAACTCGTTTGGATGTACCCGCGATCGTAAAACGTTTACAGGAAGGCGCACAGCCTACAGAGACCGTTCGTAGCATTCTTTCAAAAGCTAAAGTATTTGAACAAGTTAATGGCTAATGTGACCACAATACCCGCTTATACCACTTCTTCTAGTCCTGATTATTCGGGACTGGTTAAATTTCTCATAGAACCGTTTTTAGAGTCAAAAGAGTCCATTAGTGTAGACTGTGAGTTAATTAAACACAATCTACGAGTCTGGGTTCGTGTCGCTATTGAAGGTGCAGATAAAGGAAAAGTATATGGGCGAGGTGGAAGAAACCTTCAAGCGATCCGCACTGTATTAGAAACAGCAGCAACCGCCGCCGGACAATCTTTACACATCGAGATTTACGAAAGTGAAAGTAACGACGAACAGTTTCGACCTGAACCCCCCAAACGTAAACCTAGTATTAATAATGAGCGACGATCGCACAATTTACCCATGAATGGGAAACAGCGTTCTCGTCGTCCAGCACCCCCGAAATTCTAGTTAGAAAGAGACGTTGTTTTCAGCGTCTTTCATTTTTATTTTGCTCTAAAATATAAGTTTTTGATGAATCAGATAACAGGTGCAACTCAATTATTAGGTGTTATTGGTGATCCCATTTCCCATTCTCTTTCACCTGTGATGCACAATGCCGCTTTAGAAGCTTTGGGTTTAAATTATGTTTATGTACCGTTTCAAATTAAACCCCAAAATCTCAAAACAGCGATCGCAGGTTTTGCCGTGATCGGTGTCAAAGGATTTAGTGTAACCATTCCCCACAAACTCGATATTATTCCTTTACTTTCCCAAGTGTCCCAAACCGCTAAGTTAGTCGGTGCAGTAAATACAGTATGGTACACCGAAACAGGATGGTGTGGCACTAATACTGATGTCGCAGGCTTTCTCGCACCTTTAAAAACTTTATCCTATGATTGGAGTCAGATTACACCAGTTATTTTAGGCAATGGCGGAGCCGCAAGAGCCGTCGTTGTTGGATGTACCCAGTTAGGTTGTCCAGAAATTAATATTGTCGGACGTGATCCCGAAAAATTAGAACTTTTTAAGCACACATGGAACAATTTGTCAAGTAAAATTAATATTTATTTACCTGAGCAATTACCCGAATTACTGCCCCAAACCCAACTTTTAGTTAATACTACACCAGTGGGAATGTATCCTAAGATAGATCAGTCTCCCATTGAAGCAAAGATTTTAGAAAAATTAGCGGCAGGTGCGATCGCCTACGATTTAATTTATACCCCCAATCCCACCCAATTTTTACAAAAAGCGCGACAACAAGGTGCTATAATAATAGACGGCTTAGAAATGCTAGTTAAGCAAGGTGCATTTGCTTTAAAAATTTGGACAGAAAAAGAGCCACCAATAGAAATTATGGAGCGATCCTTAAAAAAATATTTAAAAATCGATTAAATCATCCTAAAGATAACAATTTCTGCTCTACACGATACGGCAGTTACACCCAATGCCTGTGCTAAAATCAGCATACTAGGGATTAGCAGCAGGTGATGGAGATACGCCATGTTTGAACGCTTTACAGAAAAGGCAATTAAAGTAATCATGCTCGCCCAAGAAGAAGCCCGGCGTTTGGGTCACAACTTCGTAGGAACAGAGCAGATCTTACTAGGAT
>NZ_PXOH01000051.1 GCF_003007785.1 Aphanothece hegewaldii CCALA 016
AATTTTTACCTACTAGCAACAACTAGAGCCACTAAAAGCTTACCACAAATATACAATTAATTATGCATTGTTACTTATTTTTTAGATCGAGCCTATTCTGAAACTCAGTTGCATTACGCCGTTGCAGTTCATCAATCACATAGCTAATATCCTTGGGGCGATTGATAAATTCATTGAGGTCAAAGATATTTTGATGGTAGCCCTGTAACATCTCTTGCAAGTAAATAGCATCACTGCCAATATGTTGAGGTGCCGCCACCAGATAGCCATAGGAAGCTAGGTGTTTCAGTCCTACTGCATAATCTTCGGGACGAGAGGATAAACCGTGTGAGAAAACAATGACAGGAATTTGGCTATTCCCCTCCCGTTGCGGGATAAAAACATCTACATAAAACTGGCGGTTACGGCTTGGGTCAGTTAAATGCCAAACTTGTTGTGTAACCTCGTACTGACCAGGCTTACGAATATCGGGTAACGTGGCGTAATTGATTTGAGACTCGGCTTTGGTTTCTTCAAGATCTAAGGAACGCATTTCACTGACTAAGAATTCGGTTGCTCGAACAACTTCCTTGGCTTCTCTAGCAAAACCGAGTACCCTTTCTCCTTGAAACTCGATATTGACGGGCAATTTTTTCAAGACATTGAGGAGGGTTAGTCCTTGTGGATCGAATGCCGCCGAGATGATGGCTCCGCGCAGTGCGTATTTTCCATTACCACCTCCTTGAATATTAATCCCTTTCCCCAGACGGTAGAGAAGATCTGATCCCATTGCACTATTAAAAAAACGAGATAATAAAACAGGATTGACCTCAACTCGTCTGAGAAGGGCTTGACGAAATTCCTCTCTTTCGGCTGCATTAGCGCGGCTTAAATAAAGCTGTAAATCTGGACTGATTTTTCCTGTCTTAGCAAAGGCTTCTAAAGAGGAAACTTTGACTGATAATAGAACAGCATCATCGGCTAAAAATAGTTCTTCAGCCGCTTTGACAGGAAGTGCTATGAGACTAGCCGTTAAAGTAGCCATTAAGACAGAAGTAATTTTAGATTTGATTTTGAGTATTGACTTAGGCATAAAAATATAATTTTTAAATAGAAAAATAGTTTGATTTCCACGAAATCATCTGACTAAATCCGAAAGGTTATTGCTAGATAAGGCCCATTAAAATTTTGCTCAAACTTAAAGGCATTATCACCACTGCCATTGCCATACTTGATCTGATAGAAACGATAGGCTACGTTGAGTGAAATATTAGGATTAACCCACCAATCTAAACCAAAGATCGCATTCCAACTCAAATCGGTTTCGCCCGCCAGTCCAAAGCCAGAAACATCTCCCCTCGCCCAGAAGGTGATTGGTTCAGAAATTTGTAGACCGATCTTCCCGCCAACCAACGGTTCAAACCAAGTTCTTCCCGCTCTACTACCAGAGCCTTCAACGGTCTGCTCAAGACGATTAAAAGTTAATGTTGTCTTGATCGTGGTACTAATATCATTAAGACGAGTCCCAACGATCGGAGTAAACCAAATGCGCGGGAAAGCAGCTTTAGAGGGTTGAGTAGGCTGATAAGGAATTTGACGTGCGCCAATGTGATAACTGAGGGCAAAATCATAAATTCCCTGATCGAAGGTAAGATCTGATTCTAGTCTGGCATTAACGACTGGACGTTCGACTTGCTTAATTCCAGTCCCGTGAAGACTAACGTAATATCCATCAAATATTAAACCGAAATTACCCTTCCAAGCTTCAATCCGACCACTTGCTGTTACTCGTAGCACGTCTAATAATTCACCTAGGCTAAGATGGTAATCGACACTTCGGTTTCCAGCCGTTACCGAACCATAAGTCGTTACAGGGATAGTCGCGTAGGGTTGAATATCAATATGCCAATCCTTACTTTCAACGACTTGGGTTTCTTCAGTGTTGTTTGGCGGTGTATCTGGAGTAATTTCAGTCGGTGTTTCAGTCGGCTGAGTTTCTTCTGGTTTTGGTGCTTCGATCTCCTCTGGAGTGAGTTGACTGATAGGAGTATTCCCACCACTTAATAAATCGGCAGCACAAGCACTATTAGGGACAACTTGGTTTTCAGATGGCTTTTGAAGCGATGACTCATTTGGTTTAAGCGTGTTGGTGATGGGGGTAAAATCAGAACAGGAAGAATTGAGTGATGATTCAGGAATCTCGTTAATCTTCTTTGAAGAAGTATGCTCCCAGGCTAGATGATCGTTTGCTTCCTCCTCATGATTGACGGCGGGAATGATTGATAATGGATTAGCGTTAGCATTGTTAGTTACAAAGCAAACACTTCCTACAAGAAGCCATTGAAGCAATAGAATTGAATGTTTTTTTTGTAAAAGTTTTAGCATGATTTTAACTTTTTTTAAACTATCAATATCTCTTAGTCAGTCAGGAGAAGGTAAAAATCAAATTATCGAACTTTGAGAATTTCAGGAGTAAGTGAATTAACAATAATGTTAGATAAACCTGTAATCATAAATTGAACTCCGATCGCGGCTACTATTAGTCCGAGGATTCGGGTAACAATATTTAATCCCACATCCCCTACTATTTTCTGTAACCAACGACCTGACAGAAAAAGCACAAATACTAAGAAACAGATCACAATAATCGTACCGAGCAGACCAACAAAAAGAGCATTGTCTTTTTTGGCCTCTGCTTCAGTTGCATAAAGAATCACATTAGCAATCACCCCTGGCCCGACTAACAAAGGCATCGCTAAGGGAATGACAATCTTGCGATAGACTAACTGAGCTTCTCTAAAATCACTTTGTTGATCTTCAGCGATCAGATCTTTAGCCGCTTGACTAGAATTCCCGTTGACAATGCCAATCCCGATAATTAGTAAAAGAATACCGCCTGCAATCCGAAATGAGTCTAAAGAAATGCCAAAAAACCTGAGTAGACTCGAACCAGCGAAGAAGAATATCAGGAGTAATACCAAAGCCGTCAGAGCAACAAATAAGGCTAACCATCGTTGGACGGTTCGCTTTTCCCCTGCACTGTAACCGATAAAGATCGGGAGAACGCCTAACGGATTTAAGAGTGCAAATAAGCTGGCGGCAAAATTACTAATTAAAAGTTTATCCATGATGCTCTAGCCAATACATAAATTTGTTATTCTGTCAACTCAGAAGCAGCGACTTGAGTTGAAAAATCACCACACTGTAAAGACAACTTTGTTGGGTTGGTTGGATCACTTCCCCTGACTAATTGAGGGTCGGCGGGTCGAACCTGTCCTGGTGTTGTGTTCTCACAAATAATTGTTGTGATTTTTGGATTCTGATCTGGAGTGATAAAAGCTCCCCCAACATAGGCTTTTAGCTGGCTTGTCTGAGGAGATTTAGCAGGAATCACATAACTGTAGGCGGCTTCTGAGGTAGTACGAACCGCATAATCAAAAGTAGTCGGTAAAGTGAGTCCAAAATCTTTTTTAATATCCTTAATCGGAGGGCGAAATTGACCATTTTCTTGATAATAGGTGCGTTGTCCTTCAGTCATCTTGGCGACGACTTGCAGTGCTGCATTCTGATCTTGGTCAGTTTGGCTTTGAGCTTGAGTGCTTAAACCGAGTCCGATTAATCCAGTTCCAAAAATTAGAGTGCTGACTACTCTAATCATCCATGCTTGTTTGCCTGTTATTTGTCGATTCATTGTCATGATTCCCTATTAATAATGTGTACAAAAAAGATAAATGGGTGTGAGTCGCTTTTCTAAAAATTACAAAACTTTTTAGCGACAACCAACGACTGAAGCTGTGTAGGTTCTGTCAATCGCTTCAACTCCATTGACAAATAAATTGACCTGATAAGGTTCATCTTCAGGACGCGGTGTAGCTTCTAGGATTAAGGGCTTACCTGCTTGGAATTGTACGCTCTCGGAGTTAAAGAACTCACCCGCAGTTTGGTCACTGTATTTAAGATACATTCTGATTTCAAAGGGGCCGCCATCATTAGAGTTAAGGGTGACGACAAAGCGACGGAATGCGATATCCCCTGGAATGGCCCAATCTGTATTCCAGTTATTGCGAACGACATCTACTCCTACTATTCCTAAAGGGCCGGCGGGAATTGTCGGTGGAGAAACTTTCTTAGTAATTGTGTTATCCTGACTCCCTGCGACAGGAATGGGGGTACAGGTTTCAGCTTGGACGGGTAAATTAAGACTCAAGAACGAGGCTAGGATGCCTAAAATCGTGACACGCTCGAACATAAAAAATCTCCTAAAACAATGATTGAAAAAATTTAGTTTCTAGGCCACTCGGTTTCGCTGAGTTTGCGGACGGTTTAAGAAAAACTTGAGTAGGTTTCCTTTTCCTAAATAGGTATCAATTTCTGTAAAGATATTGTGCATAAGGAAAACGACGGCAATACATAAAATCGTCGCTAGAAAAGGATAGAAGTGTTCACTGTGGATCAATGTTTCAATCGCACCAGAAAGCGATTTTGTTTTCAAATAACCATCGATCAGTCTCTCAATCAACCCGATAACTAGCACAGCTAAAGTGTAGATAAAAGTTTTATACAAAACGCTGATATAACGTGGAGAGCGTTGAAATCGCTCCATCCAAGGTGTCATCTCCATTAAAACAACTGCTTTAGCGGCTACTATTGAGCCAACTAAAGCTTTTGATAATACATAAGCACTAATATCATATTCTTTTAAAAAGAGTTTCATGATGAGGAGAATGTAACCAAATCCAATAAAAAAAAATAGAGCTAGAGAGCTAATTTTTTTGAGTTCACGTTTAAGGCTTTGCATAAATTTAATTAATTCGCTCCGATTGATGAAATGGATCTTAGAAGTTGAAGGGCCATCTTACAGGGAAAATTGCCTTAATGATTTGGTGGTGTTATAAATTTGTTAATGCTATTTCGGCGTTGCTGAATAAGTTTTGCTCTTCGCCCTCAAAGCTTGATAATTTGTAGCAGATCGACATTAAAATCAGCAACGCCAATTTTTCTACTTCTGACTTGCACCTACTTTCTGGTCTTTCTGCTTAAGCCAAACTCAGGTTAAGTTAACCAACAGCATCGAGATCTACTCGAACCCCAAAGCCGCCAGTTCTTCTGCTAACAGGGGGACACCTAGATGACAAGACTCCTCTCCAAAGGCAACGCAGACCTTCAGCACTTCCATGATTTCCTCCATCGTTGCGCCTAGTTTCAATGCCGCTTTGATATGCCTACGGGTACCAGGGGCGTACATATGGGTGATCGAAGCGTCGAAAGCAATACTTAACAGTTCAACCTGTTTGGGAGTGAACACTTGATCGGCATAAATGCTGATCGCCGTTGTCATAAACTGATCAGTCCACACGGGATCTAGCTCATAAAAGGGTTCCCAAGCCGTATTCCATTGGCCGAGTGCTTTCATCTTGTCACAGGCTGGAGTCGTTGCCAGTTTAGCGATGGGTTCTACTCCTGCAGCCTTTGCCTCTTCTAGCAAGATAGGGGCCCCAAGGCTACAGGAATGGATCGACAGTAGCGATGCCATTTTCAAAATTATCAAAATTTCATCCCGCGTTGCTCCCGCTTCCAAGGCGGCACGAATATGACGACGAGTACCATCCGCTTGCAGATTAGTACAGGCGGCATTCAAGCCAACGCAAATTAACTCGATCGTTTTAACGTCTAGAATGCCATTTTTCCAGGGGTTCGTCGTCATTTGTCGATACGGCTCTGCCCAAGCCGAGTCCCATTCCTGTAATTTATCCATTCTGGAATCCTTTGAGTACATAACAACTGTATTTTGAAATCAGGGGATCTCAACCCTCACAATCTCATTTATCACCTGCACTGGGTATGAGGTTACGCCAAGGTCGGGGCTTGTCATCATGCAACCTGTAGTGACATTAACCTTGAGGCCGTGGGTACGACAGGTAACAATCTTGCCATCCAGCTTACCCCAACCCAATGATGACCCGGCATGGGGGCAAGCGTCATCAATAGCATAGATCTGCCCATCTACGTTAAACAAGGCAATGGACTTATTGGCGATCGTGACTGTCGTACCTTTCCCCGGTGGAATCCGATCTAATCCTATTGCCTCAACAAAATCCGCCATTTTCTAAGTTTTCTACTGAAAGAAATCGTTACAGAACACTGGTTGGAGAAGTTACTACCTCTGTCGGTTTAGGTAACTGACCATTCGTTTCATAACCCAGAAAACCTTTGTAACCTTCAGGTCGATTGGGTGGCAGACCAAGGTTGAAAAGCGTTTCTTCCACCGTGTCATACCAAACACCCACTTTCATGATTTGGCGGGCTTCGTCTGCCGTTGCCACCTTGCGGCCAAATTGCTCACTCTGCTTCGCAGCCCACTCAACCTGCTTGACCGTTGGCCAGGGCTTCTTGTTCATGTCCCAGATGTTGTCCTCGTTGCCGACGCGCACGTTGACACCGAGAACGGTTGCCATCGTTTGGATCGCGATGTTGCCGCGCATACTGCTCCAGAACGTCACGCTCGATGCACCGTGCGGCGTGCGGCGCAGCATCTCCATCCAGTCGAACGGGTTGCGCCCCATTGTACCACCGCCATAACCGCAGAGGGCCACATTCAGCGGCCCCATGTAGACGCCGCTACGAATCAGCCGCTCGATGATCTCGATCTGATGTACGTGAACCGGAACGAAGTAGGGCTGGATCTTGTTCTTGCGTAGACGCTTGAGGTGTTCGACGTAGAAGGCTGGTGTTGAGTCCACCACCATGCCGCTCCACGCGGCCGCCACCTTTGGATCAGCCAGGTGTGTTCCGTCCGCGTCGCCTGGAATGAATGCTTGCGTGATATCCCAGAGCGTTGTTCCAGTCGTGACCGTGACAAAGTCTGGCTTCGGATCTAGCTCCGTCAACATATGGCGAGTGTCGTAATCCAACCATTTGGCCTTGGCATCCTCGGTGTGCGGCGCGAACGAAATCGATCCGCCCACCTGGATGATCATCTTCGGTACTGCCTGCCGTATGCGTGCGAGCATCTCGTTGTACTGGTCGAAGTTGGTCGAACCTTGGCCAGTCTTGGGATCGCGCACATGAAAGTGCAGCACGGTAGCACCAGCGTTGTAGCAGTCAACTGCCGCCTGCACCTGCTCGTCCCATGAAACAGGAAGGTCTTCGACGTCACCTGGTAGCCACGAAGGCCCGTAAGGGGCCGCTGTGATGATTAGTGGCTGCATATTCTCAGGAAAGAGCGAATCATCGGTGAAATACATAAATGCTGATCCTCCAAAGGCTAAGTTTAGGTCGTCAAACTAAACTCCAAACAATTGATTAAATTTGATTAACCTGCCGTTCAGAGAATAGAGTTAGTGATTCAAGGTGATTATTACCTTATTTTATGAGAATCGCTTGCCATTTCATGCCAAATGTGTTAATATTTGTTGCACAGCGATTACCTAGTTCAATCATTGTTTGGTGCATTGCCTTGATAGTTGAAACGATTTGATTATTTAATCTTGCTATTTATGAGTGCAATTCCTCTGGTTCGAGCCAATGCAATCTTGCCCTTAGTAAGATTTTTAGATAGGTCAGGGGTGCCAACAGAAAAGTTTTTACGACAGGTCAAATTGCCGATCTATGCGCTAGAGAATTCTGAATCTTTAGTCTCTCTCTATCAGGTGTTTAATTTTGCTGAAAAAGTCGCCTACACTGAAGGGATTGAACACTTAGGGATTTTAGCTAGTCAGCAGGTTGAAGTTAAGGATTTTGGGATTTTCGGTAGAATCGCTAGTCAATCTCTAACCTTGTACGATCTTCTCAACACGATCTCTCAGTTGCTGACAAAAACCCATAATTCTGGTGCGCGGGCATGGGTGACTCAAAGAGGCGATCAGATTTGGTTTAATCATCAATACATCAACCCTTATCAACTAGATAATCAGCAAGCTCAGTATTATGCCTGTCTGATGTATCTCAAAATCATTCATTCGTTCACTGACGGAAGATGGTATCCAACGGACTTGCATTTTCAGACTAGCCCTCTTCACGGGTTAGGGAATCTAGAAGTATTTTCAAATGTTCGCCTTCACTTTAATCAAGCAAATAACGCGATCGCTTTCCCTAAAACCCAGTTATATTTGCCATTGCCGCGAACTAGAAGTCCGTTTTTTCCTCAGCAGCAACAGGAGTATGAACTCTTGTTGTCCTCTGCACCACCTGTTGAGCTAAGAACCACCCTCGAGCTATTCATTCGATCTGGGCTACTTGATGGGCATTCTGATATTAAAGCTGCTGCCAGTGCTGCTGGTATGAGCCTTCGGAGTTTTCAACGACGTTTAGCAGGCGAAGGACTAAGCTATTCTAAGCTAGTAGAACAGACACGGTTTAATTTAGCAGTTACTTGGCTCAAAGATCCCACTATGCGATTGATAGACATAGCTGTTGAGTTAGGTTACACCGATGCTACTAAATTTACCCGCGCCTTCAAACGCTGGACTGGCGTTGCTCCTAGTGAGTTTCGACGACAGCAATTGACCAATCATTTAGATTTGCCGTTAGTGATGCACGAACGTGACTGTTTTCAAGAAAACTTGGCTTAATGTGAGCGGGGCAAACTACCGCACTCGCTGACACCTGGGGCAATCTAAGAAATGAGAGCAGCTTTTAGTCTTTTAGCCTGTCTTTTAAGATATTCCCCTAAAATCTCTAAAAAACATATCCGATAAGATTTATAAGCTTTTTTGTTTAATTAGAGAACGGGCTACTTTTGCCGTGACTAGCTAGAAGCGGCAATATTTGGCTATGAAGCGATCCGAAAAGCGGATCTGCCTTACGGCAGTGCGCTAATTTTTTAGATCTGAAACTCTTACCAGGCAAACGTTTTCAGCTATCCTGCCCCTGGTGTCAGCCTCGCGGTAGTTTGCCCCAGTTTGAAGATGCTCTCTTTCGTGTTTACCAAGGCAGGAACGAAGAAGGGAGGGGAAATTGCTTGGGCGATAGACAAGGGTTATGAAGTTGAAGCAAATCCACAGCAGTCGGGCATCAGTGTTAAGAAGGCTTTGTCATCAGAGTTTGACCCCCCTCCCGATTAATTTCTCACTCTAAATGTTCAAGAAATTGCTGATAACCATTACAAGGCAATGCTTTTAAGCATTATGTATCTTTTAAAGCTTACACTGTCTATTTAATCGATAAACAATGTAACTGGCTTTAGATGCAACTGAACAATTTTAATGACAATTTACCAGACAATGTAAAGCATAATTGACATACAATGTAATTATAATTGTCTAACATTCCCCTCATTTCAGAAAATTACCCCCCTCACAAAGAAGCCATTTACGAAGAGTCTAATCACACCATCACAGTAAAATGTATTTACTGTCATCAGCTTGATCATTTAAAGCTATTTAAATTAATTCATTATACTGACTGAAAGTTTAGTGTGTCTTGAGTCTCTTAAGCATATCCAAAAATTATATTCATATTTATATGACATTGCATACAACAACAAAATATATTCAATGACATACTACTAATAAATTCTGGTAACTAACACTTATCGCTCCATCTCTTTCCCCTTTCACCTCAGCTTGTACCTTAGCTATAATTACAGTGCATACATTAACGTCACTCCCCGTCACCCATGACCGAAAACCATAAAAGTACAGCCGTTACTTTCCGATGCCCTTCTGATGTCATCGACAGCATCGATACCCAAGCTAAAGCCACTAAGCAAAACAGAACCGATGTCCTTGTTGACCTCATCCTCGGTTCAATTCCCAACGTAAAAGTAATAGAGAGATCTAAACTTTCCCCCTCACCTGCGATTTATTATGTCTTTACCCCAGACAAAAAATTATTGTATATGGGAAAAGCTGATAACTTACAGAAACGCTGGAATAGTCATCATAAATATCAATACTTTATCGAAACCTCATTAGATTGTCGGATTGGCTATTTTCCCCTTAATTCAGTAGATAATCTCAATGAAGTTATTGAGGAGTTCCAAAGTGATTCTGTTGCCACACCAACCGAGAATATCTTAGTAACCAATGGTCAGTTAAACGAACTTAGACACGAACTCTACGCCTTAAAACGCCAATTCGACATCACTTTCTCTAGCCTGTCGGCTATCGGCTTAGAAAACCTGATCAAGCGATTTGAAGACCTCAAACCCCCTTCAGGTCTACAGGACTGGACACCGACCTCTGAAGACCGTCGAGAAGGCATTGTGAGAAGCAACCTGATGAAACACTTCGGTTTTAACTCAACCCTTGATCTCGAAAGTGCTGCTTCTTTTTACAACAATGAACTCGATAAATACCTTGAAGAACTTTCAGGCTGGCAATGTAAACCCATTGAACAAGGTAGCCATCGAACCCGCTTTTACGCGCCATCTACTCCTCAAAACAAACCTTAAAGCCAGGTCGGAATCGGGTTGGATTGATAGGCTATCGGTTGGAGGCCAAAGCTATAGCCAACCCGCTTCCTAAACCTCGTCACTGAGTCGGGCTGGATATCTAATCAACGCGCTTCGTTTTTCTTCTTTCGCCAGCCTCCTTTTTGCGAGGTTTCCCTGACTTTTAGCCCTAAAATTGACCCAAACACAATCTCCATCTCGCTCAGTCAAGAGACTTTCTCACAGTAACAGTCGCTCCGAACTCGAAAAATTGCTTTTTAATCTCTTGTGCTTGAGCTACATTATTGACTTTCATCAACAACGTCGGAGCCGATTCAACTAGATCCTTAGCTTCTTTAAGTCCTAAATTAGTCACGTTCCGTACCGTCTTAAGAGCTTTAATTTTATCGGTGCCATGATCCTCTAAAATCACTTCAAAAGACTGTCGGAAAGCAGCACTCTCCGAACTCGATGTTGGCTCACTCTTAAGAACCTGAACAGGAGGTAAGTTAAATAACGTCCGATCTCCTTCTCTAGACAAAAACCCATCTAACCGTTTCATCATTACATTTTTATCTAATTCTCCCAAATCCATCATCTCCATTACCAAAGCACCTAAGAGGATTTTTTTTCTTGTATCCGACTTACGTTTCTGTGTGGCTTCAGCCGCCTTAATCTTTTGAATCTGAGCCTTAAGTTCCTCTTGCTTCTTTAATAGCTGTTCTAATCGCTTATTCATCACTTGTTTTTAAAAAGCCTTGATACAACCATCATAGCTAAATCACAACTTTCCGCTACGTTCCAGAACTCTCGTGCTACACTTGAGTTATCGTCTGCCTCCCATTATGGAGTAATTGCGCATTTATACAACCTGCGGTTGCGTGCGTCAAAGGGGGACACCCCCTTTGAAAACCCCCTCGGTGGGTTGCCAAAAACCTCTGATTGATTTCCCAATCCTATCGCTTCGTTCCTGTCTTTAGTTTTGGGCAGATGGGAAAGAAGATAACCCACTTAGAAACGTCTCATCACATTCAATGGCTATTTATCACGTTAGTGCAAAAATCATTTCTCGTAGTGGTGGCAAAAGTGTTCTGGCGAGTGCCGCCTATCGTGCTGGTGATAAATTAACTGATCAACGGTTAGGTAAAAGTTTTGATTATACGAAAAAGCAAGGGGTAGACTCTACGCTCATTCTTGCCCCGAAAAATGCTCCTGATTGGGTTTCTAACCGTGAGCAGCTATGGAATCAAGTTGAAGCCGCCGAGAATCGAAAAGACTCTCAACTCGCTCGTGAATTTAATATTGCTCTACCTGTTGAATTAAATAATGAGCAGATGAAGGATTTAGCTAAATCCTATGTCCAAGAACAATTTGTGAATCGAGGCATGATCGCTGATGTTGCCTTTCATGACCTGGACAGTGATAATCCTCATTTTCATGTGCTGCTCACCATGAGGGAGATTACTGAACAGGGTTTTAGTAGGAAGAAAAATCGAGACTGGAACTCAAACGAGCTATTAGTCGAACAACGAGAAGCATGGGCAACCCACGTTAATGCGGCTCTTGAAAATCTTGGGCTAGTCGAGGAGAAGATCGATCATCGTACTTTAGTGGCTCAAGGGATTACAGAGCGTATCGCTCAAGTCCACTTAGGGCCAGAACTACACCGCATTAGAGAAGAATATCTTGAGCAGGGTAATTTACAGGAATTTAGAGACAAATACCAGATCGGGGATTTGTATGAAACAATCAACGAGATCAATCTTGAACTTGCTTCTAGCAACGCTGCTTTAGAGGAACTTAATGAGTTAATTGCCATTGAACAGGAGGCGATGGAAGAAATCAAACAGCAGACAACTTCCTTCTTTGAAGCCCAAAATATAACTATGAACCCAAACGAGCCAAAAGAGGAATCCGACCGTGAACGGGAATGGGAAAGCACCGCAGAACCTATCAATCTCACCGAACGACTTGACGAAATTACTAACTACTTTACAAGCTCTAGTAGAGAGGCAGAGGCAAGCCGACGAAGATTACACCGCCTTGCAGACCGTCTTCGAGGCAGTGGTTACGAAGCTGGAAAACATAGAGAACCGAGTCAAT
This sequence comes from Aphanothece hegewaldii CCALA 016, assembly GCF_003007785.1. GTDB lineage: Bacteria > Cyanobacteriota > Cyanobacteriia > Cyanobacteriales > Microcystaceae > Chroococcus > Chroococcus hegewaldii. Next base: position 12,455 of record NZ_PXOH01000051.1, read on the forward strand.
CGATTGGAGACAGCACAGCAGCAGAAATTCAGCCAAATACAGAACTATCAAGAAGCTCTAAAAAGCCAACTCAAGGACTTGAAAAAGGCACAGGTTCAAGATCTCAATCAAGTGCAAGAAGATCTATCGAGCCGTCTGAACACTCTCAACAACAACTGTCTAGTGACTTGGGAAGCGGCACAGAAGGACAGGGAGAATTTGAAAGGGTTACTGAACCAGCTAGATCGCCCCACACTGCTTCTACTGGGGGGTCTAAGCCTAATTCTGACCAGTCTGCTCAGTTGGAGCTTAGTCAGAATTTCTCCCCCGAATGGCAATCAAATCGAACAACTCAAGGGACGGGTGAACAACATAGAAATCAAGCTCAATCGTCTGGAGAAGACGAAAAATCGCTAAGTGAACTACAACGACAATCAGATTTGAATAATTTAGCCGCGATCGCTACCATCATTCGATTGATGCAGGAGGTAGAGCAAAAAACCTTTGAAGGAAAACGATACCGATTTAAAGTATCTGCTGATTATGAAAATGTAGAAATGTACGCTCTTGATGGTCGAGATTTAATTTTAAGCAAACAGGATGGTCAAATCAGGGGTCAGCTATCTGCTGAAGACATACAGGCGATCGAGAATTTGAATCAACAGCTTGACCGAAGAGAGGCACAACGACAGGTTAATCGTTGTATGCCCGTTTTGGCTAAACTCTTAAATCATGTTGGTCAATACCGACAGAATAATTCGGTTTACTTTCTCGAATTTAATTTCAAAACTCAAATCATGACCTATCGCTTAAAAGAAAACCCAGAAGATTTTCTTGTTGCTCAACGGACTAATCAAGGTTGGGAGTACAAGGAAGGCAAATTACCCCCAGTTCAAGAACAGGAGATCTCCGTTGATTTAGACGAGTGGTTAGAGCAACAGGCACTTCAAAAAGCCCAGAAAAAAGAGCGTTCCAGGGGTTTTTCTCGTTAAACGCTTAACCGTTTGGATTTATTGCCGCTTTAGATATTGCCACAACTCGATGATTTGATCATCATCGAGAAAACGTCGAGATTTGACCCCGTAAGTTTGAAACAGGTACTCTTTGGCTTGTTCGACACTCCATCCCAAACGGATTAAATCATGATCGATATCCTTCATCACCTCATTGTATTGATAAATCACTGGTTTTAATAAATTCAATTGATCAGCAGAAGCCGCTTCATTGAACTTTTGCTGTTGTGATGGGGTTAACACATTAAAGAAAACCCAATCGATTTCGTTACTACTAAAACCTGATTCATTCTTGAACCGTGTTAACTCCTCTTTATTGTTACAAACCAACATTCCCTCAGAACATTTGTTCGCCCGTTTCTCCTTAGCACGAATGTCATTCGAGTTTCGATGAGGATAAGTCGAGTAATCAATCTTTGGAGGTTGAATCGGCTCATTACCATCACCATTCTGTGTTTGAGCGTATGATCTGGGGGCAGAATTGTTCGCTTGGCTCTTTTGTGATGGATTTGTGCCGTCACCGTGATGGTTCTGTGACGACGGCTGTGATGGCACTCTCATTGCTTTTAATTCATCACCCTTAATCGTTTGAGCGATTTGGTGTGATGGATGTGATGACAGAGAGCCATTATTTATTGCTTTATTTAAACCAACATCGGTTACTGATGAATGAAGTTGATTTTTTTCTTTAAACGAATTTTGAAATAATCCATCACATCCATCACATCCATCACCTGTAAGAGTTTGAGCCATCACACTATCCATCACACCATCCATCACATCCGTCACACCTAATGAGGATTTTGGTGGTGACTGGCCACCCAAAAAAGGTGGCGGTGAAGCAGGTGGAGCATGATCACCTGTAATTAATAACGGGTCTAAATCAGCATCAGTGCGAATCTTTAAGCCCAAGAAGTAAGCCCCATAGCGATCTCGCCCATGAGTCACATCCAGCTTTAATTGATTCACACACAAATCAGAAAGTAAATTGACAAAGCGACGCACACTAATCGCTTTTGCCCCTGTGTTCTGACAATATTCAGCATAATTCGCATAAAGCCACTGATTAACGTGACAGTACCAATTCTCCGAATCGAGATTTTTATCGCGTTTGGCCACCCCAACCGCCATGCGGTATCCATCACGGTAAACGAGCGCGTGGTCTAACCAATCGGCAATTGGATTCGTTTCAACCAAACTTTGCGCCTTCATCTGGGCAAGTTTCGGCACCCGTTGCTGATAATTTTTAATTAAAGCCGTTGCTTCATCAGGTTTCATCCCCAAGACCCAGTTCAGTAAACCAGGGATATACGGGGCAAACTCCCCACAGATTTCACCATTACGATGTTCGATTAAATTCTTCTGTTGAGTCGTTTCAATGCGATGAGTCATTGGAACACTCAGGCGACGGCGTTCTAAACCACTGGTATAATCTCCTGATTGGATTATTTCATTAGCTGCTACTAGCACCATCGCCGTCGGTGTAAAGCCACCGTGACTTTGTTTAAATTTCACCTCATAAGGCAGTGGATCTTGACCCGTTAAGGCTTTAAGAATTGAGACGTTCCCTGTATAGCGTTCACTATCAGTAATCACTACTAAACGCTTATCTTTGATTGAAGCCGTTTCAAAGCGTTCGTTTTCTAGCTTCTTCAATGTTGTCGTGTGAACATTTCGCATTCCGACTAAAGAAATTGCCAAGCGAAGATAAGTCGATTTTCCCGTTCCTCCTGGGCCAACTAACTCTAGATACTTCTGCCAGTCAGTGCGGCCCGTAACAATGCCATGTAAATAGGCTCTGAGTAACTGGACTAAATTTTCATCGCCAAAGCACATTTCTTTGAGCCATTGTAAAATCGGGTCACAAAGAGCTAAAGGATTGTAATCATAGGGCAAACACCACGTTAAACGATGTTCGGGGTCATGGGGCATCAAGAGTAAAGTTTTTCGAGAGAGGACACCGTTAGTAAATGGAATAAATTCTTCAGTTTCATCCCACGTTCTAACCGCTAATTCATATCTCATCAAGGCTTCGATGTTCCGAACTAAACTGTCAGTAATTCGTGGCTCCCGAACTTTGTCGTCTTTGGTGATGGTGTACATCGATTGATTCGCTTTTAATTCAGCGAGGATCACTTGACGGACAAATTCAACGGGTTCAATGCTCCAAATGCCTTCGATTGCTGTACTATAGGTTCGCCATTCTTGGAGCGAAACATCCCAGGCTAAACGATTTTCATAGCGTTTTACCAACCACTTCGCTAAAGGAAACTGCTCCCAGGAAGTCGGATAACCTTCAGGAATTGAAGGTCGTCCATCTTCGTATTCGTCTTGCCAATTGACAAAACAAATCGCCTTAGCGAGTAGCTGTTGTCGAAATTCTTCAATGCCGTTCATAGAGATATAGTCATCAATTCCTTTTCCTAATTGTTCATCCCATGAGGGCAGGACATAAACGGGAACGTTAAATTTTGTTAACTGACTCCCTAGCTTATGTAATGCTTTCCTGACATCTAGGTTAGTGGTGAGGTCAGTATCGAAGGCCAGGATAAAACCGAATCCTGCTTTGGCTAAACGTTCTAACGCCGCAACGAGATAACGTTTGCCTTGCGGGTCAGCTTTAGCCGAGGTTAAGCCCATTTCTACCCCTAGTAAGGCGGCTGTCGGAAGCCCATGAAAACAGGCGCAAATCGCTTTAAAACCGCCTTCAGTGATGATAATGTAGGGATGCCCATCGATCAGCCAGCAACGAGCTTTTAAGGCATCTTTATCGTGCCAGAAATAGGGATCACTTGGATGTGCAGGTAAAAGAGCATCATATTCATCTTTAAATGCGGTGCGGTATTTAGCAGCTTTCTTACCCTGTTTATCGCTCCAGGGCTTGTCGGGTCGGAATTGGTACTGGCCGTTAGACCCTGAAATGATGATGCCTCCCGAACGGGCGGGGTAGCCGAGGAGTTCTGTTGCTTCTTTAATGTCTACGGAGTAACAGTTAGCCGCGATCCAGTCGGGGTCGAGTCCTCTTTGTTTTTGATGGGTGTCAGAACCGCAGCAATGGTTGTAATGCTTGTCGCTTAGGCGTTTGGGGTTGGATTCAGGAAGATTGAATGTTGAGACAACGGTATCTTGAGTAGCAGATTTTTCGGGCGCACTTGTCTGTGTCCACCCTTTTTTGATAAGATTGAGCATAGAGCAAAAAGTTTTTTTGAACTTCAATATGTGAAAAGCCCTGCTAGCCCTTGGAAGCTTGAGCGGGGTTTTTTACATTCTTTTCTTAGTTTATATTGTTTGTTCTTTTGAGGGAAATATTCTGTTCTCAAAAGATATTAAGATTTGTAACGTTTTCTCCATTTCTGAATGTATTCAAGAGCATTCGGATCGGCAACAAGCAACGATTTCCCAATTCTGTAAGCATCCAAAGACGGCTCAATATTAGATTCAGGTCGTCCTGTAATGTCATAGCGTACCCGACGTGGTGTAACTCCAATCTCGTTGGCAATCTCTTCAATCGTCCAATACCCAGGAATTGTTGGTTCTTTCCGTTTTAAAGGCGGGTCAAAATCAGATGGACGCAGAACCATTGGTTCTGGAGTGGCTAGAGAATTAGGCATCTTTTGCGAGCAGTGAAATACTCCTAATTATCCCTATGATATCAATGGATTTCCAAATCTCAAATCAAATTAAATGACACGACAGCCCCACGACCAGTTTGCCAAAGAGTACCTAGAGGAATTGCTATCGCCTATAGGAAAAGTCGAAACCAGCCGCGATGTCAGGAGCGAAGTACAAGAAATCGATGTCTGGTTCGATCTCACCACCCCACCTACGGCCAATCCCCCCAATTTAGGATTATTGAGCCAGATGGCTGCTACTAGCTGTTTATTTGAACCCTATCGCAATGCCCCGACTGAAATCGAAATCCGCAGTTGTCTGTTAAAGCTGTACACCGTTCACGGTGAACTCTTGCGGAAAGCCAAACGGGAAAAACAATCGTTGTCAGAAACCGAATTGCCGTTTTTATGGATTCTGTCGCCTTCGTGTTCAGCCAGAATCAAAGACGGATTTGGAGCTTTTCTCAAAGAGGAAGAAAATTGGGTCGAAGGAGTTTATTTTCTGCACGACTTTCTTAAAACCGCCATCGTCGCCATCAACCAACTCCCCGTCACACCCGATACACTCTGGTTGAGGGTTTTAGGCAAAGGAAGCACCCAGAGACAAGCGGTAGAAGAATTAGCCAACTTACCAGAAAATCATCCGTTCCGAGATAATTTATTAGAGATCTTAGCTTCTTGGCGCAAGACATTAGAGTTAAAAGATAATAGAAGTGAAGAAGAGAGGGAATTAATTATGAACTTATCACCCGCTTACCTACAGCAGCGCGAAGTCTGGAAAGAAGAAGGACAAGGCTTGGTGATCGAGACACTCCTAGAAGGACGTTTTGGAGCGTTAGACGAGGAATTATCCCGTCTAATTCCCCAGATCGTGCAGCTACCGAGACCCGAGCGCACCCAATTACTGCTCAACTTAGCAAATCTTTCTCGTGAGGATTTGTTAGCTGCTCTTTCAGAGTCATCGAACTAATCGAGTCAGATGAGACTTCAACATAAATAGATTTATCGAAGTCAGTCCCATCTACGGGAGTGAGCATCGAGAGGGAAGCGATCGCGCCTTTGATTTGTTCGGGTTTGACTTCTAAATATTTGTAAAGTTCATCAAGGGTACGGTGTCCTGAGATCTCTTGAATGATGCGTAGGGGAATTCCTGCGTTGCTCATTTGGGTGAGGGCGGTTCTGCGGAAGCTGTGAGTGCTAACGCCTTCTAAGCCGACTTTTCTGCAAGCTTGATTGAGGAGCCAGATGGCCGAGTCGCGGTGCAGATGGGTATTTGCTCTTTGGTGGAGTTCGTTGCCTGGAAAGAGGTAAATAGAGTCGGTGCGGGGGGTGTAGGTTTCTAGTTTTAGGCGTAAATCTTCGATGACGGGGATGGTGCGGGTGGCCAGTTTGCCTTTGGTGTTGCCTTTGCGGATGATGATTTCGGGTCGGACTTGATTTTTGGAGTCGTAAACATCGCGTTTAGTTAGGGTGACGGCTTCAGAAATGCGGCAGGCGGTGTAGAGGCAGACGGCAAAGAGGGCGCGGTCACGGGGCGGGTTGACGGTGAAGCCATCACGAAAAAGAAGTTGAATTTCATTACTTGTGAGGATTTTCGCTTGTCCGTGACGGTCGATTTTCATTCATGCTTACTCGTAGTGCCTTTGTGAATATTGAACGGCTTCTTGGGGGTGTGGGTCAACCCCGACAGTGACCGACAGGTATTCCGACTGTCGAGATTAACCCTGTCGGTGCGACGGATTAAAGTCGCGGTTATAAATTCTCGATGTACTCCTCTAGGTCTTTACGCTTGACTCGCCATGCTTTCCCAACGATTTGAGCTTTGAGTTGGTTAGAGGCGATCGCATCACGTAGGGTTTCACGGCTCAACCCAGTAAGGGCTTGAACTTCTTTTAGAGTCAGCAGCAGTTTGTTTTCAATCCCGACAGTCGGTTGATTAGTTGGTAAGTAGCTATGTAAAATTAATTGTATATTTTTCTCCAAAATATTTGAGAATGTTTTCCACAGCTTCCACTAAAGT
>NZ_PXOH01000052.1 GCF_003007785.1 Aphanothece hegewaldii CCALA 016
GGAATTCTCGATCACCTATAATAACAATCGAGAAATCTTTAAATAACTTGATAGCGGGACTAATTAGGGCTTTTTGCTCTGACCAATTACTGGCTCCTTTTTTGGCTAAACTCTGCCAATAAATTGGAATAGCCCTCTTTTTCCAAATCAGACTGCTCATGAATATATTATTCTCTTTCCATTGTGTTCGGTCAATAGCTAAAATTAGTTTTCTTTCTTTTTCAAGAGCAGGAAAAAGCATCACTTTTATGAAAGGCATCCAAATCTCTTCAATATTGAAATGTTTCAAGACAAGGAATTTCTGAATTTTTCGTCTTCGGCTTTCAAATAAGATGGGAAGTGGTAAGCAAGCTGCTAACCTCTCTATCCTTACTTGCTTGTGAACTTGCAGTAGCCAAATTAACAATTGTAATAGCAGGAACTGAGATTTTGAGAGGGATTTTTCCAAAAGCTTTTGAGATGATTCTATTAGCATTTTTTTCTCGGTCTTTTTTAATTTTCTTGACCGAGTTTTTTTTACCATATTTTGCTTGTTTTTAATTTCTTTTTTTAAGGTACATCTTGAATGACCTCATTATCTCTTCCCTTTTTATTTCTCAATAATCCTGTCAATAAGCTCCTAAATGAAAAATAGACAAATATGGACAGCCTTATTTTTAGATCTTGGTTCGGAGCAAAAGTCTTTAGCTTTAGAAGGCTGTCCATATTTGTCAAGACTTTTTGTATCTCTCATCTTTTTCTACCTATGAAGCCCTCAACCTCATATATCTACTTCATTTCGCTGTTCATCACCCCTTGAGCCCGTTGGCTAAAAGTTAAACCCAGAGAAGGTGAAGCGGTGACATTGGCGTTAGAGATTAACCCGAAAGATACATGGGCCAGTAACGGGATTTTCAACTTCATCGGTGAATTTGGTGACGAGTCGGGAATGAAACGCTCTCAAGGTGAACGAGTAATCGAGTTGCTACGGCAGTTCTCACCGAAAGGACTGGAGTATCAGGAGATTGATAACTGTCTAGGAATCGGGAAATCGTTGTATACAGTGCTTGACCGATTGGAGGACAGACAGATGATCTCGAAGAGGCGATCGTTCTCTAATGCGCGTCGGTGGGTTTACTGCTTGCCTGACTATACTACAAGTAACAAAGATACTACAGAAAATCAAAAGGACTCTCCCCCTCCTATACAGTTCTCTAGTGAAGTAGAATTAGTGGATGAAATTATTGCTATAGATGAAGTTGAGTCAATTCAACATCAATTTAACATTAATTCAACAACTGTTCAACACTCTGAGATGGAAGAAGTTGATGAAAATGAGCTTAATGCTGATAAGACAATAGTTACAGGTGATGAAAACTTAATTCAACAACCCACTAAGGTTGAGGGGGAGAGTGAGGGTGTTAATCAACCCATATCGAAAAACGTACTACAAAATGAGGAAGAAATTTTAGAGATAGGAGATCGCATTATTGATGTGATAACAGAGGTTAAAGGCGTTGTCGTCGGTTTTCAGGAGGGTCGAGTCGTGTTTGAATGTCGTGAGTTCGGACGGTGTTCTAGACCTTTGGAGTTGCTGTTCAAACTTGAGGCGAAAATGTAGAAAGAAGCATTTAGCGATCGGCTTTTTAAAATAGTATAAACGTATATCTCTGTTTTAATGGGATCTGTATTTTAAATTGTGTCAAGCCGCAACTGGCTATCCACCCAAAATCCTGATGAATAAAGGATTTCAGAGATTTAATGACTCTTATTAGTCAAGGGCAGCTATTTAGAGGCTTAAACTCTTATCTAGACAAGAATAGAGCCTAAAAGCAAGTTTTGGGTTGACACAAAAAAATTGACAGACTCTAAGATTTGATTTACAAACAGTTTCTAAGTACCGCTATCATCCTTAGTCATCTTTATCTTTAAAATAAAATCGAGTCAAAACGGGCAAATGATCGCTAATTGTGTCGATCACTTCCTTCAAAATTTGTGGAGAATTAGAACTGTCCAGTAAAGCGTTCCAGTTAATGACTGTTGCTTCTTCTTGATTTTTCTCTAATGGAACTGTTTCCGTCACCACAATTAAATCGAGACGGGAACGACGACCACCAACTGACAGATGACTTGCTTCAGCTTTATCCCCCGCTTCATTCCACCCTTGAAATTTAATTTTTCCTTGCTCTTCTAATTCCTTAAGAGGTTGCCATTCTGGTCGTTCAGGTGGTGCGTTCCAGTCTCCAACAATGATAATATCCTCATCGGTTGCTTCCTGAGTAATCCATTTCGCCAGACGTTCGGCGGCGGCGGCTCGTTGTTCATTACCACCTCCTCTTTGTGACTTTAAATGTACTCCGACTAGATCGAAATCAAAAGGTTCTTCTTCTCGAAAAGCAACAAAATTTGTATATAGAGGGAGTCGCGGGAAGACAGCTTTATTCGTTCCATCAACAGAAACCGTTAAATTTTCAGTGGCAAATAACTCAATTGGACTATTAGAAGCTTTGACCCAATCCATATCATAAAGCATCGCTACTCTCTGATCTCCGCCAGTTGTGCCATAGATTGCTTTGTAAAGTCCTGCACGAGAGCGAGTCAACATCTCCGCTAATTCATCGAGTGACCCTTCCTCAATCTCTTGCAATACAAAAATGTCTGCATTTAACTCTTGCAAAATACTTTTGATGTTTTCCACTCGTTTGGAATCTCTCGTGTTAAAAAACTTAATGTTCCAAGTAATAATATCGAGAAAACGATCATCAGATTCTAATTGATCAGGAATAAAATCTTTAAGATAACGAGATAAATTATCTTTTCCTACTGTTGAGGCAGAAGGCCGATTAGATTTTTTGTTTTTAGCCATACAAAATAACTTACTGAAGATGCCACTATTTTAAGATCATTTTTTTTCTATTAATTTTCTAAAATTTTTAATAAATTGTTACAAAGATAGTGAGAAATAATCGTTTATTTTGTAAAAATATGAAAAGTAGATTATGCATATAATTAATGAATTAAGCTAAGGTTATAAATTAATTAAGAAAAGGATAAAATTAAGCTAAGACTTTCTATTGTTTTAAGATAATCATCCCTCTTCTGTCACTTTCCGAGTTTTCCTATTAATCAAAGGTTTGCTCTTAGAAGTCATATCAATGGATTCAGGTATTTTTTGTCAATTTTTTGTAATTTGTTCACTTTGTGGAATTTTTATTCAGAAATAAGGACGCGTACGCGCAGCGTGCCGTTGGCAGCGCATGACAGATAAGAGTTACAGAATTATAAATTGTAAGGCTTTTCGGAGAGTGACAGAAGAGGGATGCTTCAAAAACTTAGTGTTAAAGAGAAATCTATGTTTTTATAAAAGTGTTATCCCAAGACAGATAGGTTTACGATAATAACTGTTCGCTTTGTGCTTCTTAAATTCAACCAAGCCATTCTACAAACTTTTATGAATAGTATTCAACACATCATCGAGCCACACGTTCAAGATCTTGGAGGATTCCAAGCTCGTCGTCTTCTACCCTCAGAGATTTTGACACAGGTTGGCCCGTTTATCTTTTTCGACCATCTCGGCCCAGCCGTATTCCCACCCGGGAAGGGGGTTGATGTCAGACCCCATCCCCATATCAACCTAGCAACCGTTACCTATTTATTTGATGGGGTACTATTACATCGTGATAGTTTAGGTAGCGTTCAGGAAATTGCTCCAGGTGCAGTAAACTGGATGACAGCAGGCAGAGGAATCGTCCATTCAGAACGGACACCTGATGCCCAACGGCAGCAAGAAAAAACACTTCATGGCATTCAGACCTGGGTAGCCCTTCCCGATGAACACGAAGAAACTATACCCTGGTTTCGGCATCATCGGGCAAGCGATTTACCCACATGGCAGCACGCAGGAGTATCATTGACACTGATAGCAGGAGAAGCATATGGTCGCGTTTCGCCAGTACCAACCTTTTCCCCGATGATCTATCTGGATGTGAAACTAGAACCAAAAGCGCAGTTAACCCTGCCGGGCAACTACACCGAACAAGCCATTTACACAGTTACAGAAGGACTTGACATTGATGGTGTTCCAATGGAACAACATCGGTTAATTACTCTGGTCACGGGAGCATCGCTCAACATCTCTGCAACACACCCAGCACGCTGTATTATTGTTGGCGGGGAACCTGTCGGTAAACGGTACAAATGGTGGAATTTCGTGTCTAGCCGTCTGGAGAGGATCGAGCAAGCCAAGCAAGATTGGAAGGAAGGACGCTTTGAAGGGGTTCCCAAAGAAACCGAATTCATTCCACTGCCTGAAGAACCACCCCACCAAACCGAACAACCGCTATAGAGCTTACGATATCGGATAAAACTAATGCTACTCTAGCATAACCACTGCTGATTCAGCAACGCCAAAGTATAACCGTAATATAGAAGATTACGATTTCGGATGATTTTAGATTTTCTTGAGTAGAATTGCGCGTCTTGAACAGCGCCCAAATTCGGGTGATGTTAACAATCTGTTGAAAAGCTAAAAAATAAAGCTAGCTATATGCTAGAGTATGGATAACCTCTTTTTGCAAAGCCTATGACTGTTTGGCTCGCCGTCGAATGCCCCGATTGCCACTCAACTGAAATCTCGAAGAATGGAAAGTCTAGCGAAGGAAAACAACGCTTTCTTTGCAAAAACTCAGAATGTCTTCGTCGTACTTTTATCCTCGATAACAGTCATCCTGGACGCTCCCGAAAGACGAAGAAACAAATGGTAGAAATGAGTCTTAATGGAGGTGGAATTAGGGATATAGCGAGGGTTCTGCGAGTCGGATGCCCGACGATCATCCGAGAATTAAAAAAAAGAAATCTCTCCTCACCTCGGTCAATCAAAAAGTCTTAGAAAATCTTAACTCAGAAATGGTAGAAGTAGAAATTAAGCGAATCGACGAGATAGAGATAGAAACCGCACAGAAAATGTTCGACTCAGAGATTGATGAATCCGAGTTAGACGAGATGTGGAGTTTTGTCGGAAGCAAAAAAAATCCGCTTCGGGCTATGGCACGCCATTGATAGAAAGACGGGAAAAGTATTGGCTTATGTTTTTGGTCGAAGAAAGGATGAAGTCTTCTTAAAATTAAAAGTATTACTGGAACCGTTTGGTATCAAGAAATATTGTACAGATGGCTATGAAGCTTACTCGAGAAATTTACCAGCCGAAAAGCATGAAATTGGGAAGAGAAAAACACAGAAAATTGAGAGAAAACATTTAACATTAAGAACGAGAATTAAGAGACTTCAAAGAAAAACTATCTGTTTTTCTAGGTCGGAGGAGATGCACGATATAGTAATTGGATTATTTATTAATCGTTACGAGTTTGGTATAAGTATTTAAGGGCTTTCAACAGATTGTTAACATTACCAAATTTATTGATACATACTGCAAATTGTACCAAGACTTATTTGTAGAAGTCAGAGCTTATGAGTGCTTTAAATATCTTCATGCAGGGCAAGTTCTAACAAAACAAAAAGCCAAGCCTTAAAGCAAGAGCGCATTATAAGGATTTTTGGTGGCGGAACTAATCTCTGAAAATGCGCTCGGCGGCTCAAACTTAGTGGTTCAAACCTATACCTGATAAAGGCTTGGCTTTTTGTCTAGGTTATGTAAGTGGGGGCATAGACCAGAGATTGATAACGCCCACCTTCTACGCGTACGGTGACGCATTTACTGCTCTGGCTCTCTCGCCAGTACATATATACGTCGCCGCCAGTTTTATCCGTTCGTAGGAATTGATAGCCCCAGCTTTTCATTTCTCCTTCGGCACTACTTCCCCTAGCACCCACCAAATCTTGTAAAGCAGGGACGGGGGTTTAAGCGATAACTTGGGTAGCGATTAGGGTTAATGAACCAGCAAGAAGAAATAGACGACGCATTTTTGTAACAAGGCTCCTTAAACAACCAAAAAAAGCAAATTTGCTTTATTATAGATTTTGAGCGACGTAAAAAAGTTTCGCTGCGTTACCCTGTCTAGCGGAAGCAATCATCTTGTGAGTTCTAAACGGATCAACCGATTTAAGACTATACCTAGCTCTCGACTGTCCCGACTGAAGACGATTTATATAGATTATCTAAAATCCGAACTGCTGGTATAATCAGTCAAGATTGATCGCTTTTATACAAAAATACTGCTTCTGTCCGCAGTAGATGAACGTGCATTTGGAACTTGTGCGCTTTGATAACGCGCTGTCCTTCATGCCGAGCCGCTCTTCGGATCGCTTCAATCATCTGTGATTGTTGATCTTTGGCAGTTGTCGATATCTCGCTTCAATCAACGAATAAATACTATAGGCAATCAGACCTAGTGCTACTCCTCCTAGAATCCAGCGTCCAAAAGGTTGTGCTGCCAGTGCTGCTAGTGCTTCACCTAATCCTTTAGCTCGATTGGGGTCAAAAGTGAGGGCAGCTTGGGTTAAAAAGACACCGATGGTAGCAAAGACAATCCCACGAGCCGCAATTCCGATTTGACCCAGAATAATCGCCCAAGTTCTCTGTTGAGGGCTGATCATCGACAACTGGAGATGTTTACGGAATTTGCCTTTGTAAGCTTTGTAGAGTTCATAGAATCCGAGTCCGATAACCAGCATTCCCGCTAATCCTACCAACCACTGACCGAAAGGTTGAGACAAGAAACGCGCCGTCCAGTCTTGAGTTGAGTTATTACTACCACCTCCTGAACCGAGAATGAGTTTAATTGCTGTTGCCGCTAGTACGAAATAACTCAAAGCACTAATGGCATAACCGAGCCGTCGAGCGATTTGTTTAGCTCCTCGATGTTGATGAGGGTGTTCTGGATCGAGAAAAGTTTCAACGGTTCGCCAGAGAGCATAACCAATCAGTCCGACAGTAACAAGACTCAGGAGAAATTTCCCAAAAGGCTGAGTGACGATCATTTGAAGAGCCCCCTTACTGTCTGTCGTCTTACCCCCTACCCCAAAAGCAGCTTGTGCAGCTAACAAACCAATAATAAAATAGACTATAGTTAATCGTTAAGCAAAATACAAAACTTTTGCCGCCAATTCTTGGTATAACTGTCTCGACGTGAGTTAAGAAATTCTTGTGTAATCTCTTGACCTTTAGTTTCTAGCTCTTTACCTATCATTTGATAAAATTGACTCAATCTTTTTTTGACATCTTTCCAACAGTATTCTATCGGGTTAAGGTTTGGTGAATAAGGCGGCAGATAAACTAGGATAATTCTGTTATTCGCACAAGACTCTTTAACAACTTTAGCTTTATGTATGGAAGCGTTATCAAGAACTATTACTAAAGTTTTTTGGCTATTAGCGAGACGAACTTCTTGTAAAAACTCTAGAAAATCCTCTTTTTTACATTTTTGAGTGGATTTGGAGACACTTTCCCCATTTAAACTCAAAAAACCAAATAGGCTATACAAACGTTTTGACTTATAACTAATGGGTGTGGTTACTTTTTCCGTATTTAAGACTCGACTTTTACCTGAACAATCCGAAACACTACTCTCATCCAATAATCCGATGACAAAATCTAAAGAGTCAATTTTTTCAAAGACATCTTCTAGTTTTTTTTTAATTCTTTTTCTGCTGTTTCCGATTGCTTGGAGTTAATTATATAAGGCTTACCGTAGGGGACTTTTAGTTTTCGCCTTACCATAGTCCAAATCCCTTTATAAGTATAATTTACTCCCCTAGTTTCTAAGACATACTCTTGTAATTTTTGTAAATTATAGCCTTTATCTTTAATTTCTTGGATAATTTTTTGCCATTCTTCTTCTGATAAGTAAGGTTTTCTTGGTTTTCCTCTTTGTTGAGGTTTTAATCCATCTATTCCCAACTCATTCCATAAGTCTACCCACTTATATACTGTTTTGTGGCTATAACTTAAATGTTCTGCTACATCGGTTATTTTTTCCCCACTATAAATCATTTTAATTGCCAATAATCTTTCTTTAATTTTTGAGTCTTTACACTCTTTATATATCTTTTCTATGTCTGATACCTTGTAATCACCCCGCAACGGTTTACTCATTTCTTAAGCTACTTTATTTCTCTTGAGATTTTTTGATCATAGCATATATTTTACTTTACTTAAAGATTAACTATACACCTCTAGCAGCATAGCCAAGTCGGGCTAGTTTTTCCATCCAGGGGTGTGATGCGGCTTGTTGAATGGGTTTTTCAAGATTGCCATTAGGTGAATTATGTCGTGTCATTGTTGTTGTGTAGCTTAAATCTGAGTTCTGCTACTTTTAATCAAAGCAGTAACGAGTATTTCTCTCATCTCCCTAAATAGATAGAGCTTGAATGATATCAGTAGCGATGGATTTATGACTTAAGCGTTATTAGACAGGAAAAGCGATCGCATGAGTGCTTCCAAAGTAGTGTCGAGAATGGTTTCAACTTTTTTGCCTTTTAACCTCTTGTACGTCAGTCTAAAGCTTTCTTAAAGGATTTCAATGTCTATAGATGGTTCTTTTCGTCAATGTTAGTGGGAGTTGTATTGTCCAGTAACTTGGAAGGAGAGACAAAATTAGATTTATCGTTATCGGTAAGGTAGGCTTTTTTTATAGAACACTCGCATTAGAGTTTTCTGAATTATCTTAAAAAGAGTTAGCATCTAGCTTTTTTCTTGATGTATTATTTAACATTGACGGTTTCAATATATTAATAATTTAATAGCCTTTTCAACCTTTAATATTTGTTAATATGACCTAACTGTAGTAAAATAAAAATCAGTAAATTGCTAAGAATTTATGAGAATAACTTATTGTCATCTTTTCAAATATTCTGTCTTTATTCTTTTTGATAAGCCGAGCTAAATCTAGTAGTGATTCACAGAAATTAGGATTAAGAAAAATGAGTTTTGTAAAAAGTCCGCTACGTTATCCAGGAGGGAAATCTAGAGCTATTGATACGATTAGCCGATATTTACCTGAAAAATTCTCAGAGTATAGAGAGCCTTTTGTCGGTGGCGGTTCGGTATTTATATATTTAAAACAAAAATTTCCTCATTTAGATATTTGGATTAATGACCTCAATTCAGAATTATTCCTTTTCTGGAAAATCGCTCAGTCGAATCTAGATGAACTCATTCAAAAGATTCAGGAAGTTAAAGCAGCTAGTCCAGTTGGAAAAGTGCTTTTCGAGGAAATGAAAACTGTTGATGCCAGTAAGCTTTCCGATTTTGAAAGAGCAGTACGCTTTTTTGTCCTCAATCGAATAACTTTTTCTGGAACAGTAGAATCTGGCGGATATTCTGAGCAAGCTTTTCAAAAAAGATTTACTGACTCGTCTATTAGTCGGTTAAGTAAAATGAGGAGTATCTTAAAAGATATAAAAATTACCAATCTTGACTATAGTGAATTACTAAAAGCTGAAGGAGACGAGGTTTTTATCTTCTTAGATCCTCCGTACCTTAGTGTGACTCAATCAAGATTATATGGAAAAAATGGTCATCTTCATACTTCCTTCGACCATACTGTCTTTTCAGAAAATATAAGAAAATGTTCCCATGATTGGCTGATTACTTATGATGATTGTCAGTCCGTGCGAAATAACTTTTTATCATCTTATATCTATGAATGGGAACTGCAATATGGGATGAACAACTACAAGCAAAAGAGGGCGGCTAAAGGAAAAGAATTAATGATCGTTAATTATCCAATCAAGCCAGATAGTATAGATAATGAGGTTGAAACTCACTCCTTGGAACAAGATCATCAACAATTAAATTTATTTGCCTGATGTACAAATCAAATCTTAATAATCGTTTCGCTAACGCTCATTGTTTTTGGTTGGGTATCAAACTTCAAGCTTGGGTTTTTGGTGATTCGCCTCGAAGCGTTATGTAAGCGCATTGAAATGCACCATTCATTAGAAAAATCTAAATATATGTATTGTTTTTCGGTTTTAGCTAATACTGATTTGACCGGGGGTAAATTGGCGAACTCTACGATATTGATCGTTCTTTTATTGCCATCAAAATGGATCTTATAATAATCCGTTGTTCCAGTCAGGAATCGAAATAAATGTTCAGCATTCGTTTGAGATTGGCAATAAGAATTGATAAACTCAGTAATTAATTGGCAGATAGGTTGATAAAGATAATTTGATTTGATGTTTTCTGGAAGCTCATTAAATTTTGTCCTGCCAGAAGTCTGTTGGGCGAACCGAGCAGCAATCCTTTCATATTCTGTATAAAATGCCCTGCTCTGTTGACTATCTCTACTATATCCGCAGTGTTGTGGAGTTGTTTTAGGACGCTGGTGTTTGAGGGCTATATTTCGGTGCTTGATAGACAAATTGATTTCTCTGGCTAAGTCAAGCTTAATATGAATGTCACTAACATTTCCTTGAGTTCCACTCAGGTCAGGAAAGCGATCAATGTTTACCTGATTAGTTTGTGATAGGGTAAATTCCTGTTCTAACCAGTTATAGATAGTTTGAGAACATACCAAGAAATCATTCTGCATCTTTTGAGAAAGCAGTGCATAATGTAAACTATCTTTTGCTTGGCTATCGTTTGCCCGTTGTGTAAGAACGACTTTCCCTGTCAGCCGAGCGCAGATCTCTTGTACGATGGCGAATTCTAATGCCCTTCCATGTTGATTCGATTTATTACTCATCAGCAACACTCATCAGTAACTAGCCATTTAGCTTTCTTTTCTGTATCTGTATTAGAGTTCCCATCATTTGATGCCAATCCTTCACTCTGAAAGATGAAGTAGCAGAAATGGTAGCCATCCCCAAAAATACGGTCTAGCCTCATCTCTATTGCCCGTTATAGACGAGACGTTCAAGAATCAGATAAAATTTACTGCTGGTGTTGGCTTGACAACCGTGTTCGTAATCGCATTTTTCACAGATGAAAACCTAGAAAAAACCCGAAAGCTTTTGGGTATGAGAGCGTTTTGAGCAAAAATAGCTCTTCCTAAGAAGGTTAAGATAAAGTGAAGTCAACTTAATCAAAGAATCATGGCCAGTAAAAAAATCCAAGTGAGATCGTATACAGTCAAAGCACACGATCGCCTCATTCATACAAGAAGCTTTAAATTCATCTGTTCTTTCTGTAATGCAACTTGCTCAAGAGAAACATATGCCACCGCCTGCCCAAAATACGGCAACGAGTGTGATGGAGTTAAGAGCAAGTGTTTACGGAAGAAGACAGAACAGAAAAAGTAGATTAGATTTATGTTTAAACTCCCACCACCACCAGAACCACCAAGTGACTCCCAACAATGGTTAGAACAATTAGCGACTTATTATAAACAGCTTGTGGACTACCACCATCAAGCGGCTCAAACCGCAGCAAGACAACTAGCACATTTAGAAATCCTTTTAGGTGGTGCGCTCGACAGTACAACAGTTTCCTTAGAAATCAATCAGACGATCAATAGCCCTGCTATTGGTCAACTTTCTTCGTCAATGCCAGTAGTGGCTCATCAAGACTTGATAAATCCCCAACTTTCTTTATTATCGCCACCAAATACTCCAACCCTTGGAAAAAAACTGGACAAAACAGGACAGCTTTCTATCCCACGAATTAATCATGAGACCCAAAGAGCAACACTACAAGGCACTCCTGTTTTGTCAATGTTTAATGAATCCGAATTAACAGAGGCAATAAGTACATTATTGGCAACCGAGAAAGGTCATGCCGTACATATCGACTACATCGTTAGGAAACTGTACGGTATCTTGGATGGAGATAATTTAAACTCGATAACAGATTGGGTGAGAATGACACTCAAAAGTGGAGAAGTAGATAGTAAATGGTCATCGATTCCCGATGCTCCAGAGTGTTGGACACTTAACTTACAGGAGCTAACTACCTTACCAAGTGGTGAAACGTCAGAAAAAACCACCTTAACCACTAGAGAAGTTGCCCAATTTCTTCAGACCAGCCCGAAAGTCATTATCAGAAACAAAAATAAGTATGCCGAACAGTTTACTGAAGGGACACACTATCTAGTAGACGAGCAAAACTGGTACTACTGGACTCCATCGGGAATTGATTTACTGAAAAGCTTGCTCTTTTTACAAGCCAATCTTCCAAATCAACTCTTAAAGCGAAAAAGCAAGACAATTGAACCACAACGGTTGCCTCCTTATAATAAGCTGAACCTAATGGAGTCAATCAAAAAGCTATTAAAGGAACGAATGGGTGAAGTTTTTTCTATTGATGAAGTCTGCCAAACCCTATATGGAGAGCTTCCCCCTTCACAGTACACTCGTATACGGACACAGGTTGGAAAATATCTTTCCAAGGGCAAGTTAAAAGGCGACTGGGCAGCCGTTCCCGACCAAAAAAGCCACTATACTTATAATTTAAACAAAAATATCGATGATGAGGACTAAAAGTAACGCTGTCTTTACCAATTCAGTTGATCTCGAAGTGAATTTTGCTAGAGTAGTAGAGAATAAGGATTTAAAGTAATCAATCCTTACGGTTACAGGATAAGATCAGACGAAAGAGAAGAAACTGAGAGATGACCCTAGCCCTGACTCATCCGATGACAATCAAGCCAGAAGACTTTGAGCCGCCACTAAAGCGGAAGGAGGCTGCTGTACCTAGTTATTGGACAGTGGAAGAATTAGCAGAAGAGTTAGACGTTTCGATGAGAAAAGTTCTTTATGATATTACAGGCAATGCGAAATTAAGAGTTCGTCCTAAGTTAAAAATTTTTTACAAGCTTGGTGCCAATTATCTTATTCCTGAAGTTGAGGCTATCGAATATTTATGGAATCAGCGTCAAGCTCGAAAAAAAATTAATAAAATTTAATCTTTTATTTTCAGTAAACTGAAAGCAAAATAGGTATACTGTGTTTAGACACTAAAAAAGCCCCTCTTAGATTGGCATCGATAAGGACTTTTCTAGTTTTGGGTTCAACAAGGTTAACCGCCTTGTTGGGCTGGTTCACCATAGTTATAGAGTTTTTATGTTGAATTATTCTAATTCTACACAAACTGATAGTGATTTAGCAATCAGTGTTAAAAAACTGTTGTCCATTTCATCGGTTAGTCAAACACCACAAACCTCCATCTCAGAATGGGTTGTGGAGAGTGAGATCGCGTCCAGTCTAACCTCAAAATGGCTCACTGAGATCGAAGATCCCAAACAAATCGCCACTCTCCTAAACTGGAAAAGTTACAAACATACTGGAGGCTGGTACGTTCGTTCACTTGACCCAACCACAGGACAGTACACAAATCATGGGCAATTCAAACCCTCGTCACCTTTGCTCCTTGATGAGAAGCCACAGAAATATCTTTCATTTCCGAAAGGCAAGGGAACGGAGCCAATATTTGCGCCAATGACGTTGGATTTGTGGAGAGCGATCGCCTCTCATCACAATATCTTGATCGAAAACAGTGACATTGATGAAACCCGTGCAGATCTAGGATTTTGGCTATGGGTATTAAAACATCCCGAACTTCCAATATCTATTACAGAGGGAGTAAAAAAAGCAGCTTGTCTGTTGTCACATGATGAAGCAGCCATCTCGATTTCAGGAGTATGGAATGGTCAACAAAAAGGGAAACTCCACCCGTCATTACTACCATTTATTACACCAGGGCGACCCATCAGCTTAGTCTTCGATTCCGATGTGATGGTCAAGCCGCAAGTCGAAGCAGCGTTGATTCAGTTTGGCAGATTATGTAAAGAGCAAAAAGCGGAGGTTGCGATCGTACAATGGAATCTAACACTTGGAAAAGGAATTGATGACCTTATCGTGAATCAGGGAGAGGAGAAATTCAAAGAAGTTATGGGCAATGCCGTACAGTACGGGAAATGGTTGAAGTCGCTTGAGAATCAATTTTCTGTCCCATCAACTGATTCTAATAAGAAACAAAAATTACCTCCCGCCGATGAGTTAGCCCGTTGGATTGCTGAAGATTATCGAGACAAACTCGCTTATAACAACGAAACGAGCTTCTGGATGAGATATGAAGCCGATTTCAAAGGAGTCTGGTCAAAAGAGACCGAGGAATACATTGAAGCGATCGTATCAAGCATTCTTGATGGCATGAACATTTCAGGATATGGCAGTCATAGCTATGTCATCAATATCTTAAAAAAACTACGGTGTTTGTTAATTGAGCGATTCTGGAACGAACGTTCATCTACTGAATTAATTCCTTTCCGCAATGGAGTGTTAGAAACCGCGACCCGAAAATTTCTCCCCCATTCACCAGGGTATCGGTTCACATGGGCCTTACCCAGAGATTACAATCCGTTGGCATCTTTTTGGTCAAACATCGATCGCTATTTAGGTGAAGCTGTAGAGGGAAACGATCGCCTGAAAAACATCCTACTTTGTTACTGTAATGCGGTTTTGTTGGGAAGATCGGACTTACAGAAGTTTTTGCACTTAATTGGCCCTGGTGGGACGGGAAAAGGGACATTTATGCGGCTGCTGACTGATTTAATTGGATTGGTCAATATGCACTCGACGACCTTAGAGGATATTTGTACTAACAGATTTGAATTAGCCAACATCTACAAGAAGCGGTTAGTAGTGATGTGGGATGAAGATAAGAAATCAGGAAACATGGGGCGCTTTAAAAGCTTAACTGGAGAAGACTATTTAAGAGCAGAGGAAAAAGGTAAAAAAGCGTTCTCATTCAAATACGATGGAATGGTCATAGTAAGCTCAAACTTTCCAATCTTTGTCGGGGATAACTCATCGGGGTTAGCACGTCGTCTAATTCCAGTGCCATTTAGTATTACCCCCAAACAACGGAAAAACTTAAATCAAGATTTTCAGGACGAATTAGCCGCGTTTACCAATTACCTCCTGTCATTGGACTCCGATTTCGTCACCAATACTCTACTTGGTTTAGAACCCGTTCCTGAAATTTCCCTACAATCATGGGAGCAAAGAATTAGAACCGATAGTATCGCCAGTTGGTTGAATGATTGTGTGATTTTCGATGCCTGTGCGACAACAGCTATTGGATGCGATCGTACTGAAGGACTTAATGGAAATACACCAACGACATTGTATGGTTCATACGCTTTACATTGTCATCAGAATGGAACTAGCCCGAAAGCAAATAAGAATTTCTCACCCGACTTGCTAGAACTGTGCAATCACATTTTAGGAATGACGGTAGAAAAGACGCAAACCAAAGTTGGAAAATTTGTTAAAGGAATGCGCTTAAGAACGGCTACTGATTTTGAGTTACCCACCTTAGATTATCAGATGCAGATGGCGGTGACGGGTAGCGATTCATTTCGTCTTGACAAACTAGGGCAGTCTTCAACAAGACAAACTAACTATGAAACAAATGAACTAACTCAACAAGACTGCCCTAGTTTGTCTGACTTATTTCCAAAGGTGACGGGTGCGGTGACGGGTCAGGATGCCAATGGAGTAAGCCTTACAGCAATTGGTGACGGGTCACTTCTAACTCCTTATAAAAATGAAGAATTAAAAATAAGCAGTAACTCTTCGGAGTTGTTAGAAGTTAATGCTCAAATTTTAGAAGACGAAGGACAAATCTATAGAGCAATAGATGAAAGAAGTGATGGTTTATTCGTCACCAACTCCGAAACTGCACATAGTAAGGATTGTGACCCGTCACCCGACCCGTCACCTGATTCGTCACCTCTCCAAATCGATTATTCAACTTACCCCCATCGAACAAGTAATGACATTAGAGCCAAACAGAATAAGGCGCGAGAGTGCAAGGAGAAAATGCTATCTTGCCATACCTCTGAACGATTAGCTCAATTTAAAAGTGAAGCGGGTTTTAGTGAGACTGAGATTAAATGGGTTTATCATCGTCTCCTTACATCAGCCGAACAGAACAAGGTAAGAGAAGCGGCTAGTGTGTCTCAGTTAAGCTTATTTGAACAGGTTAATTATGAGTGGAAACAATTAATTACAGCGATTGATGCCGAGTTAGAGCGTTTGGGATGGACGACGACTCAGGCTAAGGAATATATTATGAGTAAGTACAACAAGCGATCGCGTCAATTGTTAGATGATGAAGAAATAATCGAGTTTTGGCAGTATCTTAAGCAATTAGCTTGTACTAAGTGATAAATTACTCTCTCTGAAACGGGTTGAAAAACACTTAAAATAAAGGAAAGTCAACTGAGAGATTTAAACTTTGTAGGAGATTAGTTGAAAATGGAAGATAACTTAAAAACCCTTGAAAAAGGTAGCCAAATCTTACAACAACATGATCAATGGATGGCTGAACATTTAGATGAACTAATTGAACAGTATCCAGGTAAAGTTGTTGCGATATCTGAGGGGAAGATTGTTAAAGTTGGAGAAACGTATCAAGAAGTCTATCAAGCCTTTCTTTCATCAAATGTAGAATGGATGCCGATGGTCATCTCAGTGCCATACCCTGACGAAGTTCAAGAATTTCTTCTCTAAAATCGATGACAATTACGCGGTTTCCTTACAAAAGAATCAGAGGAATCGATCAACCGATTATTCCAATCGGACTTGAAATGAATGATTTATGGCTTCCTTTAGAAGTTTACATTGACACAGGAGCCGAATATACAGTGATTGAATCTAGGATAGCTGAAAGCGTAGGATTTAATTATCGTCAAGGAAAGAGGATTTATTTAAAAGTGGGAAATGGAAGTTTGATCACCGTTTACTTAAATCGTTTAAATCTTCAGTTAGGAAAAATCCGTTTATTATGTCGAGTTGGATTTTCTGACCAGTTAAACGTCAATTATAATATTTTAGGAAAAGTCGATATTTTTGAGAAATTTAAAGTTTGCTTTGCTCAAGCTGAGAGAATGATTACTTTTGAGAAAATTAAGGAATCAAGCTAAAAGTTGCAGATGAGTTAGAGCCAAAGTAATAGTTGAGCGAAAAAATTGTAAAATTAAATAATTCAAAATCAAAAATGACTTCAAAAATTGTCTGTGTCTGGCTTCAGAAAACTTTTTTTATTTGGTTAAAAGCTATTGCTGAAGAGTAAGATAGTTTAGTGCTTTGAAATGAAGCCCGATCAGTTGGTCATAAAAAGGGTTCAACTTACATAAAGGTGGAATAGAGATAAGCGTGCGATTAAAGAGCTTGATTGTGCGCTCAAACGGACAACGAGTTGGAATTAATTGGCATAATAGCCAAGCGAGGCCTAAATTATTAATTTCTACTGATTCCAGCCAGCATCGTACTGAAGCCAGAAAATCAATTCGGTTAATGGAGATAGAACTTTTCATAGATTTATAGTTGACTAGGATAATATTTAATTTAAGAGCTAACAACTATTAAATCATTAGAATTTTAGGTAAACTTGATTGCATTTTTCAACAAAGGGTTTATTGATAATTAAGGTCATCTAAACACATCGGCTTTTATGGCGGTCAGTGCAAAAGCCGCAGAAGTAGAACAAGCAGCAGAATAAATAATAGCTGTCTATACCGAACGTTCGGTCTAATCTAATCGGTTGAGATTAAAAAGCGATCACTTAAACATCGATAAACTCTGAACGATATTTGACGATTCCTGCTACGCCACGTAAAGCTTGAGCTTGTGACTCCAAAACCACAAAAGCCTCATCAGGCACATCGTACTCGCATTTTAAACCTTGTTGACTCGCACGAACAAAGCCAAAACGAGGGTAGTAAGTTGGATGACCCAAGACGACCACCGCGCAGCAACCCGATTGGAAACACTCTTTCAAGCTATGTTGTACTAACATCGAACCAATACCTTGTCTTTGATATTCAGGTAGAACAGCCAATGGTGCTAATCCAAGAATCAAAAGATGTTCAGGACAAGTCCCCTCAACAGAAACAGGGCTAAAAAAGATGTGTCCCACAACTTGTTTAGCGACTATAGCAACAAAAGAAAAAGTATTAGAACTTAATCTGAGTCGTTCAATGAGATTGGCTTCATTCTCTCGTTCAAAGGCAGCGATATTGATCTGACGAATTGTTTCAAAATCTTTGGTTCGTTCGGCTCGAACTTTCATAATTGAAAAGAATAAATTGGACAAAAAAATGACAGACATTTTTACAGTAGCATGATAATTTTCTGTTTAGGGAAACATCAGGGAGACTCAAAATCTTTATCCATTAAGCAATAAGGAGAGTAGAGAGGCTTTTGCTATCAGAAAAATTAATTCTATAAAAACAGCAATTTCCGTATTTTGACAAACAACTTATCTAGAGATTAAAAAACTCATGTATAAAAGAATAAAAGACAACTGCTAAAAACGATAAATCTAGTGTTAGATCAAATAAGTTCTGCTCTCCGTGATCGTCTCCCTAGCCTCCCTAAGTCTGTCAGAGTAAGGGTTAGAAGTATCCCTACGCTGACTAAAATAAGCCTCCACCTACGCCTCCCTCATCTAATATATTTTTATAGCATTTTTCAATTGGATTGAACATAATAGCAGCAGTGAGTAAACCAGCCAACCAAATTGTCTTGGGTCACTAAA
>NZ_PXOH01000053.1 GCF_003007785.1 Aphanothece hegewaldii CCALA 016
ATTAGAGTTACCATTTCTAACTCCTTCTCTCCATCAGTTGTTTTTTCTATTTTACTTCCTTATCTAACAAAAGAGGGTTAATACCATCGATGTGGGGTCTTATAGCACGCCCACCTTTGCTGACATTGACTCGGACGGGGATCTTGATGCCGTTGTTGGAGCACTTGACGGCACGCTCTTATACTATAAGAATACAGGGACAGCCCTAGCTCCCGTCTACACGGAGCAAACAGGGACATCTAACCCCTTTAATGACATATATGTGGGTTTTTTTAGTACGCCCACCTTTGCTGATCTTGACGGTGACGGGGATCTTGATGCCGTACCGTTACCATTAATGGCGTAAACGATGTTGCTACAATTACAGGAACATCATCCAAATCTGTAACAGAAGATGATAGTGATCCTAATTTAACAGCAACCGGAAACCTAACCATTAGTGATCCTGATAGTGGAGAAGACCAATTTAGTACAAATGTAACAGGAGCAGGTAACTTAGGCAGCCTCAGCATCACCAGTGACGGTGCATATACTTACACCGTTGTCAATAGTGCCGTACAATATTTGGGTGCAGGAATTACCAAAACCGAAACCTTTACCGTATCAAGTGTCGATGGAACTACCCAAGATATCACCGTTACCATTAATGGCGTAAACGATGTCCCAACCATTACAGGAACATCATCTGCATCTGTAACAGAAGATGATAGTGATCCTAATTTAACAGCAACGGGTACACTTACGGTTACTGATCCTGATAGTGAAGAAGACCAATTTAGTACAAATGTAACGAGTTCATCAGGTAACTTAGGCAGCCTCAGCATCACCAGCGCAGGAGCATATACTTACACCGTTGTCAATAGTGCAGTACAATATCTTAATACAGGTGAAACGAAAACCGAAACCTTTACCGTATCAAGTGTCGATGGAACTACTCAAGACATCACCATTACCATTAACGGTCTTGATGATAATTTATCACCTGTTGCGCTCGATAATACAGCAACGGCGGTTGTTAACTTTCCAACAAACATTTCAGTATCTACTTTACTAAGCAATGACACTGATGCTGATGGAGATGTCTTAAGCATTACCAGTATCTCTAACATCACTGGTGGTACAGCAACCCTCAACGATAACGGAACACCTCTGGATAAAACCGATGACTTTATTACATACAACCCAACAAGTGTGGGCAATTTTAGCTTAGACTACACCGTAGACGACGGCAATGGTGGAAATGATCTCGGTACAGTTCAGATAACTGTATCAAGAGAACTCTTGGGAACTTCCAGCCGAGATACCCTGAGTGGCAGTAATAGTGATGATATCATCAAAGCCCTAGCCGGTAAAGATCTTGTCTATGGTAATAGCGGAAATGATCGCATCGAGGGCGGTCTTGGAAATGATACCATTTATGGCGGTGACGGTGATGATTTCATTCAAGCTGGTGATGGGGATGACTTACTCTTCGGCAATGGTGGAAATGATACCATTTATGGCGGCAATGGTCAAGATACTTCCTATGGCGGTGATGGCGATGATTTTCTCTTTGGGCAGTTAGGTAATAATATACTGGTAGGCGGTGGTGGAAGTGATACTCTTTATGGCGGTTCACAGGTTAACCAATTTGTCTATCAAGAAATGAGCGATCGCGGTACAGCAATAACGGGCGATAAAATTTATCAGTTTGATCATACCCAAGCTCAACTAATTCTAACGGAATTATTCGACAATATCGGTTATAGTGGCAGTAATCCCGTAGCTGACGGATATTTACGCTTGTTCCAGTCAGGAAATAGTACCTTATTACAGATTGACGCTGATGGTGGGGCTAATAGTTTCGTCAGAATGGCAACTTTGTACAATACTACAGCAACTAATTTCGTCATTGGTACAAATGTAATTATTTAGGCTCCGTAGGGGTTTGGTCTCCAAACCCTCTTATTAACTGATGTGGCACGCCATACCCTACATGATTTCAGGGATCTTGTTTGAGGAGATCAGCGATCGCTTTCACTTCTTGGCGATCATCAAAAGGTGATCTTTCTCTAACATCGGTAATTAACCAATCTAGAGCCGCTTCTTGTAAATTAATCGTATGTCCTTCTTTATCCACACAATAGCGACCAAAGACTAATTTATCAACTAAGCGAACTCCAGGACCTAAACGGGAATACTCAAAAATAATACTATTATCAACAATTGTCCCGCTACAGATGCGACAGTTAGGGCCAATCATACTAGGGCCAATAATTTTCGCGCCATCTTCAATTTTTGTCATTGCACCAATATAAACAGGGCCTTGAATCTCGACTTGATCCCAATTAACAGCTACATTTAATCCTGTATGAATGCCTGGTTTAACTTCAATTCCTGGAATTTGTACATTTTTCACTTCCCGTTGCAAAACCCCGCGAATAGCGTGCCAGTAGTCGGGAACTTTGCCAATATCAACCCATTCAAATTCCATATTTAAAGCATAAAAAGGCGCACCTTTAGCAACAAGTTTCGGAAAGAGATCGCTTCCGATATCATATTTTTCTTTGGGTGGAATAAAATTAAAGACTTCTGGTTCAAAGATATAAATACCTGTGTTAATACAAGTGCTAAGAGCTTCGTCTACAGATGGTTTTTCTTGAAAACTTAAGATTTTACCTTCATCGTCACTGACGACGACACCATAACTTGAAACGTCTTCTTTAGGAACACTTTTTGTAATAATTGTAGCGATCGAGCCTTTTGCTCTATGCCATTGTACGGCTGCGGTTAAATCCAAATCAATTAGGGCATCACCACACAAAACTACGAAAGTATCATCAAAAAAAGGATTAAAATCTTGTATATTCCGTAATCCTCCGGCTGATCCGAGGGCATCTCCAATTAATACACCATCTTCGATCCGTCCTTCAAAAGAATAGCCAATCTGTACCCCAAAACGTTGACCATCTCGAAAATAATTTTCGATTTCTGCGGCTAGATGACTCACATTCACCATGATCTGATCAAAGCCGTGCTGACGCAAGAGTTCTAATAAAAACTCCATTACTGGCTTTTGCAAGATTGGGATTAACGGTTTAGGAATTGTATGAGTGATGGGACGTACTCGCGTTCCTTTGCCGGCTGCCAGAATCATGGCTTTCATGAATACCTACTTCCTATAAGCTAGTGCCAGAGATTTATACATAGTAATGCCTAGTTTACCATTACGGCTAGAATAAATTTATCTAAGTCGGTCTGAATTCCAATTATTGTTACCTATTGTCTGTCCGAAGTGTCGATCGCCTATAGATTCGGTGAACTGAAAATTAAAATTAATTCTTTTTATAGATAACCTGCGTTTGGTTTAACTTGTCCGCCGTGAGAAGTCCCGCGCCATAATCTCCGATTTGGCGACGGGATGAATCACGGGTAAAAACTATGTTTCTGATGGTGAGTTTTGTGATTCGACATACTGTTTTAGCTTCTCTACTGTCACTCCACCACAACTAGCAATAAAATAAGAGCTTGTCCACAAAACCGAGTCTTTCCAGTAAAAAGTTTTGAGATATTCTGCATGATTTTTGTTAATAAGTCTACTTGTGACAGTTTTTAGGTTATTGACAAACTTAGAAAGCTGCATTTGAGGATAATAACCAAACAAGATGTGTAGATGGTCGGCTTCTCCGTTGATTTCAATAATCTCTACGCCCCACTTTTCCCCTAAATTTTTAGCAATAGTTACTAAATCTTCTAACACTGCTTGATTGATGACCTTCCTTCGATATTTAGTCACTAACACTAAATGTGCTTTGAGGTCTGATACTGACCTAGAAGATGACTTATAACCTTTTTTATCCATTTAGTGCTAACTTGTGCTAGAGTATGTTCATGATTATAACCTATCAATACAAGCTACGCCCAAACAAAGTCCAAGTTGCCAAGATGCAAGCTTGGCTAGAGTTGCTTAGACGACATTACAATTATTGTCTTGGGCAAAGATTTGATTGGTGGGAACATAATCGTTGTGATGTTAATGCTTGTCCTCTAACTTGTAGTGTCACGCCTTTAGCTGACCGTCCTAATTATTACAGTCAGCAAAATCAATTACTAGAGACAAAAGCCCTTTTCCCTGAGTACAAAAATATCCATTCTCAAGTTCTACAAAATTGTGTAAAGCGTGTTGATTTAGCATTTTCTAGATTTGTTAATCCAGATGCTACAGGGAAAAGATTTGGCAAACCTCGATTCAAAGGGAGAGGACGGTATCGTTCTTTTACTTTTACTCAAATAAAGGCTGACTGTATTGACGGTAATAAGATTAAACTTCCCAAAATAGGAGAAGTAAAATTTATCTATCACCGACAAATTCCTACAGGTTTTGCGTGTAAAACAGCTACTATCAGCCTTAAAGCTGACGGGTGGTATATCGCTTTAGTGCTAGAGGATAAGTCGGTTCCTGTTTTTACCCCAGATGAATCCCCAAATGAAGAAAATACAATCGGTATCGATTTGGGATTGATTGATTTTTTAGTAGACGACTCTGGGAATAGTGAGCCGATTCCTCAACATTATAGAAAAGCTGAGAAGAAATTAGCCAAGCTACAGAAGAAGTTATCTTCTAAGAAAAGAGGAAGTAAACGTAGGGCCAACGCCGTACAAAAAGTTGCTAAACATCACAAAAAAGTAGGTGACAAAAGAAAACATTTTCATCATTCAGTAGCTAATAAACTCGTAAGAAAAGCTAAATTCATTGGTTGCGAAAATTTGAATATAAAGGGTTTGGCTAAATCTAGATTAGCTAAATCAGTAAACGACGCAGGATGGGCAAGCTTCATATCAATACTAAAACTCAAAGCTGCAAACGCTGGAGGTTTAGTAATAGAAGTAGATCCAAGAGGAACCAGTCAACATTGTTCTAATTGCAATGCTAAAGTAGCTAAAACTTTAGCTGATAGATGGCATTCCTGCTCTTGTGGATTAGAGTTGTCGCGTGACCATAACAGTGCGATTCTAATCAAGAAAAGAGCAATCGCGGAGGGACATCCCGTGATAGGTTCAAAGCCTAATGCTCAGTCAAGGGAAACTGAGAAGCCCCCTCTATACCGCTTGCGGTATTTAGTGGGGAGTATGTCACGCATCGAGAAGGTTTTTCGGGTTGATGAGTATGATCAGCAAGTGGGGTGACCAAATTAATCATAAAATGCTCTACAATTATAGTCCTTAATAGAGGCATAAATTTAAAATTTTTTAACTTTTAAATGATTCAGGAACAAGAAGATCTACTTTTTGTTGTTTTTCTTCCCCAATACAACTGTAGGGCAAATTTGGCAAGCAGTCTGTTATAAAATTTTTCAATGAGAGGTATATTGTTGAACATAGCTTTATCGTGGTACAAGCTAAAAGTTTTAGGAGATAAGCCCATCCTACGCTTAAATATATCTGGGTACTTAGAACCTGTCAAATTTTTTAATTTTTAGGCTTGACAAATTTATTCTTTTGAAGGTAATATAGGAATTGTCGAAAAAATTGGGATTGTAGTTCAATTGGTTAGAGCACCGCCCTGTCACGGCGGAAGTTGCGGGTTCGAGCCCCGTCAATCCCGTAAGACTTATAACAAACGCCTTGTCAGACAAGGTTTTAGGCAATCTCAAAGAAAAATTTTCTAGTACTGCTCTAGTAATCGGGTTATGTAACACAATTGAAAACGTATTTGTAATACATAACGAGAAGTGGTCACAGCAACAATGATCAATTCTTGTTTTGGGTACTCTGTTAGTAGTACTAACAAAAGATCTTAAATGCGTCCTGGACTAAAAACAGGTCTAAGGCTACCTTCACTGAAAAAGCCTTTTAATCCGTATTCCAAGGAAATTTTTTTAGATGATTGTGTCTTATCCAATCTTCCTAATAACGTTTTAACCGTTGGTCGTTGGAACCATGACCGCGATCGTTTAGCTAGATCGGGTCAAGATGGACAACAAAATGAGTATTTATTACTTTTAGGGACAAGGAAAAATTACCGTCTTCAACTAACCTACTCAATCAAGAAATCTCTTAAACCCTTAAAATTTAGCCTATTTACCACATCGTCACCATTATTTCAATCCTTGACCCTAAAACACTATTGGACGCATCAAAGCGATGGTTTTTTGATGTGGAACAAATCCGATAACAGCTTAATTTATAACTTTGGAGCCAACAATAACAGCATCAACAATCGTTTTACAGCCGAATTATCTATCTTTGTCGATGAATCAAACCCACTTAACTTATTGAACACTCTTTCCATTAATTCGACCTATCCTAGAGCTGCCACCCCCGTCGTCGCCAACTCTCAAAATATGTCGATTAGCAACAACGACAATATATACTTTTCAATTTCTACTCAAGACGCGGGACATCTATTCAACAAAATCTTAGTAGAGGTTGTATAATGCCCAAACAAATTAACCTTTTTCATACAAAAGGATACTTAACAGAAACAACACAATTTACTGCTATTTCAGTTAGACAAATCGTTACAGGTCAACCCGATGACTCACACGTTATTAAAATTTTAGCAACCAATAACGACACAATTCAGCATACTTTTAACCTTCTCATGACAGTCAATGCAGCCAATCGAGATTTATTTTTTGGCTTATTGATTCCAGCTAACACAACCATTTCCCTTTTAGAGAACAGAAACCTAGGATTACTTGACAGCAATGGAAATACTTACTTACCTTTATCCTCAACTACTAATTTAGTAGCGGATTTAAAAACCGCTCCAACATCAGGAAGAAGAATTACTTTTATGTGTATTTCTGAATATTTTTAGGGAATACTAATAAAGAAGTATTGAGAAACTAAAATGACCATTCCTTTAACCGCATTAGGAACAAATTGTACAATCGTCACTAATGGTACATTACCTGTAGCCCCAACAGCGAATAACCCCGCGCTGGTTTTGTATTTCGATGACATTAAAACCGCGATTGGTTGGGGGACACCAAATGCCTCAAACCTTGAACCTTGGATTACCGCTATCCTTCAGCAATTAGCAGCCTATCACCTTAATCAACAGTCGAACAATTCCGAAGACCATATGATTGTAGTAAGTAAAGGTTCTGGATATAACGGTACAACTCGTAAAAATGTGAGAAAAAAATTGTTTAACTACTCCGCTCAAATCTATACAACAGACAACAGTAATAATAGTCCAGATGGCGACGAATTCTAATGCCTATTTGCCCTTCTGATTCACCTAGAAAAATTGATTTTTACGGGTTTGTACCAGTCAAGAAAAACAAGAAAATTAGATGGAAATATTCTTGGGAACTTGACTGGCACGAAATAGAAGGCGATCATTGCACATTAGATGAAGAAGAACAAATGTTGCCTGGTATATACGAAATTAAATGGGTCTCAACAACATATAGCGCAGGATTAAACGTAACCTATCAAAGTTTTAGTAGAGTGGTCATTCAAGGAAAACCTAGACCAGATTTACCTTTTATTAATGTGCCTTATTCATATGGCGGCAATTTTTGGAAATGCGCCCCTAGTGGAATTTGGCATGAGGATATAAACGGAGAACTTAAATCTATTGGTAGCTCTCAAAACTATAGTGATCCGACGAATAATAATGCTTTAGTGAATGCCTGTGTAACTAATAGTTATGGTGATAACACAGATTGGAGATACGGAAACAATCATGTTTTAGGGGCACATTATGAATCCATTAAAAGATTAGACGAAGACAACCCAACGGTTAGATGTTTATTCAAGATTTACGATAAAAACAATGTAGTTTTATACGAACAAGGTGAGGAAGAATGCCCCCAAGTACAAGAAATACCAGAAAGTTGTGATATTGACTCTAATAGTAGAGAGTTTTTAGGAACATACATTACCAGTCTATCCATTTACTATGAAATTGAATCAAGTTTTGATTTTGTGCCTGGAAAAAAATGTTCATTTGTCAAAGCTTACACTTCAATACCAGGATTACCTACTAACGCTCCAGGAGTTATTGTAATATCCCTTTGTTCTCCAGAAGATTGTGATAAATATCCCTTGATTCAATACATATGCTGTGACTGCAAAGAATGTCCGCCGAATACTTGTCGCATTGAATGCGGCGATACGATTTGCTGTTATGATTCATCAGGAAATGTCGTTAAAAGTTTTTCGGTTCAAGATGCAAACTGTTTGTAAACTTTTAAATTTGGGAATAATTAGCGAGTAACCTAAGTATTTATTTTCCAAAAAAATGACAGGGTGTGAAAGTTTCTGCACGGCCGCCAAATGTCAAGAATTAGAGCAACGAATTTCCGAGTTAGAAGCCAAGCTCAATAATCATATTAATCAATCAATTCCAACGGCTCATGATTACAGCCCAAACGTACAATTAGATGTCGTTTTAACAGGTGGTGGAACAACAATTGGGATGTCTACAACCGTCATCATTGATGGGGCTTCAGCCAGTGATACTGATTCATTTTCAATAAAAAATTTAGAAGGAGAAAAAGGCGACAAAGGCGACAAAGGCGACAAAGGTGATCAAGGAGAAAAAGGAGACAAAGGCGACAAAGGTGATCAAGGAGAAAAAGGAGACAAAGGCGACAAAGGTGATCAAGGAGAAAAAGGAGACAAAGGCGACAAAGGTGATCAAGGGGAACAGGGGGAAAAAGGCGACAAAGGTGATCAAGGGGAACAGGGGGAACCTGGTTTAATGGGTGAGAAAGGGGAACAGGGCGATCAAGGTTTACCCGGTCCGGCGGGTGCGCCTGGTAAACAAGGGGAAAAAGGCGAATCTGGGGAAAACGGACTTGCTGGATCTGATGGTGCGCCTGGTCCAACCGGTCCAACCGGTCCAACCGGTCCAAAAGGAGAGAAAGGCGAAGCAGCTACATTTACATCAGATATATTGCAGTTAATCATTGAACTTTTATTAGGTAGCCTTACTTTAAAAAAATTGATTCAAACTCTCATTGATAATCTCTTAGAAGATTTTCTAAATGACTTGTTAAATCAAACGCCATATACCGAAGTAGAACTAGCAATACAAAATTGTGAATTAGTTGCAAAAAGTCTTTTAGTAAAGCCTGGACTATTTGGAAATGATAAAACCGTTAAAAGCGTATCCATTGTTAACTTAGAAGAGTGTTTAGGTGATATGAAAGATTGCTGTGATGACATTAAAAATTTTCTGCAATTTCTTGATAATCAAATGACTAGCTATACCGTACAAATTTTGGATGCTATCAAGAAAATTAAATGTGATAACGATGACATTATCAATAAGATTGATGAAGAATTTAATGTCATTAATAACACAACCAATAACATTCAGAATACCGTTAATAACTTAGATGTTGATTTGGAAGGTATTACATTTAAACTCGGAAATATTGATACCAGTATCACCACCAACTATGTAGCTTTAATCAATCAACTAGCTAACATCATTACGATTACAGATACAGTAATCAATCAACTAAGCAATGTTGATCTCAAAATCAATGAGATTACAACGATTGAACTCCCTGACATTGTTACTAAAATTGGTGATATCAACTTTAATGTTAATACCAGATTTGACCAATTGATTAACATTGATAATCAAATAACAATTGATGTTCAAGCCATTAACACAACGACTAACCTTATCAACACTTGTTGTGATGAAGTGAACAAAAAGTTACCTCTTGGCGGTACTGGTGATAACTGTGATGAGCAATTTGATTTTGATGGTCGTCCTATTTACGATGGAGCTTGTGTTAAAAATCAAAACGAAAATACTAAAACTGAATTTCCTTATATTTATGAGCAAAAAAACGCCATAACTGCAATATCACTGCCTCATGCTTTGAACCTTTTGTCAACTCAAATAGAGAAATTACATACTGACCTTTGTAAGATAAATATCGATAGTGAAGACACAGTACTTTTACCTG
Organism: Aphanothece hegewaldii CCALA 016; assembly: GCF_003007785.1. Classification (GTDB taxonomy): domain Bacteria; phylum Cyanobacteriota; class Cyanobacteriia; order Cyanobacteriales; family Microcystaceae; genus Chroococcus; species Chroococcus hegewaldii. The sequence goes on from NZ_PXOH01000053.1 coordinate 9,924, forward strand.
ACCCCGATGTCATTAGAAGTGCCAAAGGTAAGTATATTGTTTTCACTTGGGTATTAGAAGAAAATCCCAAATTAGCCAGATACAAAGCAGTTACTCAACTTCCAGATCCAATTAACGCTTTATGGGAAAATGTAACGGTAGAGCAAGCTTTCGGTATTTGGAATACTTACTTTAAGACTATTCATAAAATAGAGGGGGAACAGTATTCTATTTATTGGAGTGACGAAAATGGACGCACTCCTTTAACAACTGGCTTTTTTAAAGATAAAGAAGAGGCTGAACGTTATTTCAATTCAATAAAAACACTGACGAAAAAAACGCCTCGTCAAACCAATAACCCGAAATATTCTGATGTAAAAAACCAAACTTATAAGCCATCAAATATGAATAAGAAGATGATTTTACACTCAGTTTCTATTATTGACAAATTAGAAGATTCTGACGAATGTAGCGTCTTGATTAAATACAAAAACCCCGCTCTCATCAAATGAAACACAAACCAGCTTTAGGGAATCCAGGCAAACCCTATAAAAGCAAATCTTACTCGATTTTTGCTCACAGACCGCTTTCAATCGATCCTAGATATAACTTTGGTGTTTTTATCCTGTTGACTAAGTATATGGAACAACGCTCAGTCAGCAGGAGCCAAGTTAATCGTTTTGCTCGTAAAAAATGGATTGCCGTAACTCGCAACAGAAATCGAATCTATGTTTCTGAGGTTTGTACCGATGCAATTAACGAAGATTTAGGAGTTTAATACAGGTGTCCTAGTTTACCCTAAGGGTACACTTTTAGTTCCTGACGATAAAACCCTGATTCTGAGCCAGATTGAATAGAGGTTGAATCAGTGGGGAAACGAACGATGACATTACAGATCATCACGACAAGTGGGGCTAAAGCTGTTGCTGATGGGGTCTTGATTTCTCAGTCCGACTTGGCTCCTTACGGGCTAAAACCAAGCGACATAACAGATGACAGTATTGGGATGTTTCGCTTACTTAGAGCGGTCTTCAAGGCATTGGGTGGGGCTGATTACTCTGGAGTGTTAGGCATTTCTAGAGGCAGCTTAGGGCAAACATCTCCCGCTTTTAGTGTGATCAATGTGTCTTGCTCGTTTACGTTTTCCTTTGTGGTTGAAGCGACTTCAAAAATGGGGTCGCTGATACCCATTCCTACAACTGGAATTAACGCTGGCTTGGGCGGTTTAGATCTGGCCTCAATTTTCCCCAGTATCAGCAAGGTTAACGCTAACAGTAATGTTAGTAGTGCTGGTTTGCTAATCCCAACGATTGATCTACAACCTATGGGCTGCATTCCTCATGCGTCGTTGAATCTGGCAAGCGGTCACGATAATCGTCAATGGTTTGAGGCTTTTCTGTTCTATTTAGCTTCTGTCATCCCAGTACGAGATAAACAAACAGCAAGCGCGTTAGTTCTCAAAAATACTGGATCTTCTGCTGGTGAAAACTTACCAGCTAATGCAATAGCGCAGGTTAACCCCACGACGGGATTAGATTCAACTAAAAACTATTTTTCTTTTAACCGCAATCTATCCTTTACCTTTCAAAGCGTGATTGCTCCTGACGACACCGTAGATGTACGCGTTGTCACCACTTAATTTACACACAATGAGAAAGAGACAAGTTTATGGCTTTAGTTAACGCCTCTTTACAGGTTTCAGTTTACACCGATGATTTCGGAAATACTTACGAAAACGTTCCGATCAAGTTTGGTGATACGGTAGACGCAAAAGTTATAACTACTATGGGTTATACCGCTCGTGCTGGTGGGGTTATTTGTAGCGGTAATTTACCTTTTGCAATGCGTCATCTTGTAGCTGTTTTTGCTGATGGCTCGACAAATATGTTGCCCGTAGCAAAACGTAGCGATATTCCAGATCTAGTCGGTAGGTTGATTGGTTTAAAAGCAGTTAACAATTCTCCAAAGGCTGCCGTTTGCGTTTCCCTTGTTGGAGAAAAATGGAATCTTTTAACCGCTAAAGTCTATGGAAACGCAGAGTTTAAAACAACCGCTTATGATAACATCCCCTCGTCTGGTAAAAAAACTTCCTATCGTTTTACTTACAATTCAGACGTACTAAGTGGAAATGTTCAACTAAGTACAGCCATTGAAATTGCTCCATCTGATTTACACGATTGCCAAAAAGCGGGACTTGGAACCGTCGAGACAGGCGCGGGGATTTGTTCTGGTGCTAGTCTAGGTCTCAAAGGACGACATTACGTTATTCAAGCTTTAGCCAAAAAAAGTGGCGAGACAGAGGCCAAACGGCGTGTTACCCGACAGGCTATCGTCGCCGCCCAATCCGCAGTCAACATCAAAGCGGTAATCGCAAGTATTGACGGATGCGCTTTCTGCTTAGGCTACATGGGTGAATCGGTAGTAAACGTTCACAACCTTGTTGCCAAGGTAGACGAAGAATAATAATGGCTCTCTACAAGGGTGTTTATGTTAGTGACTGCGGTAAATCGTTTCCCAATACGATTCTTACCACCTATACCTACAACATCAGCACCCGAACCAAAAGCGATACAGCCTACGAATTCGATAACGAATACTTACCAAATGTTTTCAAACAAAACACCGAACTTGGTGGCGTAGGTTGTCGCTTAGATGTTCTTAAACTTCGGTTTGCTCAACTTTGGTTGAACGACAACGAATACCTAGCCGTAGAATTGCCTTTTAAGCCGTCGTCACTTGATTTTAATAGTTTTTTCATCGAATTAGCGTTTTATGGCAAACAGACGACTCTAGGGTTATCTGGTGAAACAATGAACTTTGGCTATCTCTCACTATTTCTAAATCAATGAGCAGCATCAAACCAAAGGCTAGTTATCTTAAATACAAAGATACTGCTTTGTTGTATGACCGCGATCTTTTAGGGACACAACAACTCATCCGCATCCGCTTAATTGAAGCCCATGAAATACCAACGCCCGTCACTTCTGCCTATATGGATCGATTTACTTCAGATAATCCTTTTTCTGTTCCTGCTCGAAATTTCAATCCTCGCCGCGTTTTGGCCTGTTTTCAACTTGATGGAAAAGCAGTGGAGCGAACCGTATACATCCCTTACAAAGCCACTGACTCTAACCATAATTACCACATCAAACAAGTCATTAATTACGGAAATAACCTCCAAACGGTTAACTACTTTGGGGAATCTCAAGAAAAGGGATTAGAAACTTATGCGTAGAAAGCCGCTTGATCCAGCAAAGGTAACTATAACTATCATTCTGTTTGCTTTAATTGGGGCTGTTTTATGTGTGATGACTGGGAAAGGAGATTCTCAAAATTTTCTAATTCTAGCCAGTGCCGCATCAGGCGGATATTATGGCTACCTTCAAGGCGGACAACAAAAGGAGATCAAAGGCGATGGAAACGAGCGTCATTTTTGATGGAACCCTTCAGCCCAACCAAGTTTCAGACAGCCAATCTTTCACTAACGGTCAATTTTTATTGTTCGACGTGCCAGGACTGCAACAAGGGGAAGGAGTTCAAATTGGAATGTCAATTATCCTCAAAATCCCCATCATCGGAAAAATAGCGGAAAAGATTCTACCGATGACGTTGATTGAGCGAGATTTAAGTTTAAATCTTGACACTAATTTACTTTTTCCCATCCCCAGAGAAATTACAGAATCTGGCCATGAAGTTTACTGCTCGTTTGCCAGTACTGAGACGGTTCAACTCAGGGCTTATGTGATTACCAGTAATGTTACTCAAGAAAGTTTGCTCTCAACTTTGGATAACAAGATTCAAGAGTTAAAAGACTTGATCACTAACAGCCAATTTGAAGACCTTACAGACATTTTATTAAAATCGCTTCTGTTTTAATTATGAAAGTTGTAACGATTCCATCTGGATATAGTCAAGATATCCGAACAATACACGATGTTGATTTAATTAAAGATTTACAACATCATTTGGTTAGAACGGGTTATTTAAAGGAAGAAAAAGAGATTGACGGTATTGTAGGAGCTAAAACCATCAATGCTTTTAACAATTTCAAGAAGGATAGCTATCTAGAACATCCGTTTATTTTGGGTCACTCAACAGCTTTTAAATTAGTAACCACAAAAGAGCGGGCAGATAAAACTAACTCATTAATGTATGAACTTACCCCTAGACGCGAGGCGATCCTTGATTTGATTCGCTATACGGAGGGGACGGATCGGACGATCGATGGCAAGGATTCTGGCTTTAACATTCTGTTTACTGGTCGGACGTTTACCGATTACAGCAAACATCCAGACGTTGTGATCAGATCGGGTGGTATCGCATCCACGGCGGCGGGAGCTTATCAGTTTCTTGACTTTACTTGGGAGGCCGTACGAGCAGCACTGAAACTTCCTGATTTTTCCCCACGTTCTCAAACTCAAGCCGCACTATGGTTGATCGATAAAAAGCGTAAGGCTTTACAGGATGTAGATCGTGGTGATCTTTATACTTTCTGCCAGAAATGTTCATGGGAATGGGCTTCTATCCCAGATCCAATTACAAATCGGGGACGTTATCCACAGCCTGTTATTCCCTATAAAAAGTGTGGTGAAATTTATCGGCAATTTTATGCCATAGCACAAAAGCAATACGGAGGCGTATGACTAACTTACAAAACTGGTTAGCGGCTCTTAGCATCCTTAGTATTTTAGCGGCGGCAATTTATCAGTTGGTTCGCATTGTGATTCAAACTTACGCGGTGTTAGAGCAGATTAAACAAAATTGTTACGCCTCTGATTTGGAACTGGATGAAAAAATTGATCGCTTAAATGATGATTTGTCCGAACTCAAGCAAGAGGTTAGAGGAATTCGCGCCGTAATTAGAAGATTTTTACCCGATCCATTCAGGAGATTGTCGGATGAAGCCAATCGTCAAGAAGACAGCGATCGTCAATAAGTTTACCTTGCACTGGCCAGATGTTCCTAATAGTCAATTGATTATTGATTTCAATCCTTTAATCGTTTTCTTTGGCTTGACTGGGCATTTTGTTCTACTGCACTATCAAGCCCGTCCAGTTGGATTACGACGCTTTGGCGCGATGTATCAAGGAA
>NZ_PXOH01000054.1 GCF_003007785.1 Aphanothece hegewaldii CCALA 016
GGTTAGCACTCGCGGTCATATAAACAATTAACGATGAGTAATATTACTCAGTATAACAGGTTTGCAGACACGCCCTATTTTTGAGGAATAATTTCATTATATGCGCGACAAGTTTCACTTTATGCGCGACAAACTAAGTCTGAATCCACCTATTTTCGTTGTCTCAGTTTCATTTTATGCGCCAACTCACATTCATCTACTGGAAGCCTAACTTTTCTTTTAAAGAGGGCGAGCGGCTTCTGTTAGATGACCACTTCGCCTGAGATCTTTTTCGGGCTTCGGGAAAAGAAAATATTTCCTTTCTGAATGCTCAAATCTAGTTATTTAAGTGGGAAAAACCGAGTTCTACAGGAGATGCCAAACTGGGCCAGAGTTGTAAAGTCTTGTTGAACAGGGAATGGCTAAGAGTGATCGTAATCACTGGATTAGCGAGAAATTTGGGTTAGAATCGTCAAGAATTTTAATTAAATATCTAGTTTTTCAATGTCAGATCTTTTTAAAAGAATCAGCAATTTACCTAAAACAAATAAATTTATTTCAAGTAACGAGCCGAACAATTATTCTAAGCCTAATCAGATTCTAGAAGTTGGACTAGAGCTACTGGCTCAAAAAATTGCTAATGAAATTGTTGAGAATTTAAACAAAGGGATGTCTCCAGAAATAGCAGCTTCTCTACCATTTAAAAAGTATTCTGAGTTATTTAAGCCTTTTTTAACGGAGACTCTAGCAGATTGCTTAGGAAATCGTATTCTCTTTCATCTTAAAATTTTAGTAGCAATTTTCCTAACTCAATACGATCTTTAACTTTAATTGATATCAGTTCGGTTTTTCAGAAAAAAGAAAATTTTCCTTTCCCATCAGCCATATTGGGGGTTTCCCCCTAAAACCCCCTAACCAGTACCCCGCCCCAACTTGAAACAAAGTGAGGATTTTTGTATATAAGCGGGGTATGATGGCTTAGAAAAAAGCGAGGGGGAGGGGAAAACCATGTTGTGGGGCGAGTTTGCAAAAGTTTAATGGGATAATCTATAGAAAGATTCTAGATATCACACTTATAGCGAATGATATTTTGAAAGATTCTAGATATCTCCCTTTAGAGGGTGAATATCAAGAAACTTTCGGTTTAATAAATAGTTCGGCTTCTTCCTTTTGAGTATGATCACAAACCTACTTGATATCGCCAGAAATATCGATTTTGAAGATTATGGTTCCTCCTTAGCAGTTACTCGTGTCCAGTGGGCGGAAGATAATTTACGCCTATGGTTGCATGTAACAGACGACGAAGGTTCTAATGTACACCCTTATTGGCAAGTGATTTGCTCAGGTGTGCGTGAAGACTTTTTGTTGATGGGATATTGTGATGGCCTTGAGCTTACTGATAGCCATGTCCTACTCTGGCCTCACAAACAGCTCCGAACTTCAACCTCTTTTTACGGAACGGCTGAAAATCCACTTGCAGTTGTCGGAGCGTTGTACGACAAACATCGGGAGATGATAGGTGACTGGATACCATTTCATCGGTTCTTGAACCCAAACGTTAGCCTCAAAGCCTTGATTGCTGGAGGCTATGGAATGCTTGCCGAAGGGCCAGAGCAACTCATCGTAGCATACGAAGAAGTAATGCGAAGCTATGGGTTTTCGACTTCGCATCTTGACCCAAGAACGCCTGTATACTGGAATGGGACTGAATGGATTAAGGAGGAATCGAATTTGCATGTCCTACTAATGGGTCAGTCGTATGTAATAGCAGAGCAGTTTACGGCAGAAGCCTTATGAAACGACAAGAACCCGAACATCACGTTGCAGTGGACGGCCAATGAGGGTACTCTTTATCATCAAGCATCGTAGGCCGCCGCTGAACGTGGGCGTTAAAAATTACATTTTCTTAAATTAGTCTCTAGAACCTTAGTTTTCAAGAGTCAAATCGCTTCCAGCAGAAGGCAGATGGGGAAAAAGATGATTATTTAGTCTAATGCTTGGATGGGAAATACCTCGGTCGCTTTCCCTGAGATGGCTTCCAGCCCGTTACCTTCAACAGATAGTCGTTACCCATCATCCCTTGTTCTTTAACTGCCTTCTCTACTTGATAGATCATCAATCCGAGGCGATCGCACAGTTCACTTTTAGTCAGCCCCACTTCAGTGTGTTCAATTTCTCCTCGCTTAGTCGGAGCGCACCGCTTTTTGAGTTGTCTTCAAAAGAAGACTAACCGTGCGTAAGTTTTAAAATGAACAGGACAGGAGAAACGGTTTGACAACGATTCGTTGACAGTTCTAAAGGACAATTAACGCCTTACAATTTGTACTGTTTCACTTCTTTGACTTGTCGCAAGACGGTTTGAATGGGAACTAAACGCCCAACGGTAGTATAGCGAATACCTTCTCTAACTGGGGTTGTTGTAGAACGTTCCCGTAATTGTTCGATATTGGAGATGAACCATTCTCGCGTCTCTGGCATGGGTAGCCATTAGAGGGTGCGGGGATTAACGAAGTAATAGAGCAGCCAATGTGCTTCAGTGTAGAGGAAACAGCCTGGAGTTCCCCTTTCAAGGTTACTGTGAGTCTCGAAGAAGAAGTTACCCGTCTGATGCCAGCGCTCGCCTTTGATTTCAAGCCAAAGTTCATCGGTCTGAGTTGTCCAAACTAAGTCTACATCACGCCTCTGAAAATTTGGCTCAAGTTCGACGTTTCGGAGGGCAATGGTTTCAGGTCTTGTGGAAAGCCAGTCAGTAATGTCAACAGTTGCGGGAAAAGGCTACGCTCAATGCTTCACCCATGCTGTAGATCATCAGGATCAGTCCTTAAATCGGGAGTCTTACTTTAAATCTTAGAAAGAAACACGTAAGGATTAACCTTCATTTAAAAGTGTATTGGCTACGTCGTGTCTGTCATCGTTTGAAATATGAGGCTAAGGTTAAATTGTTATCGTTGGGACATAAATCACTTATCAAGACAGATAAAACTTAAAGCAATATCAGTACCAAAAATAACAGTAGCAGTTGCTAAACAGATCACAGCCCAAAACAGATAACTTGCTTTACTATTTCTATACTGCCTGAGTTGTTCAACTGCTTCTATTAAATTATCCGTTGTGTAGCGGCGACATTCTTCGTCTAGCCCATAGTAATAATCTTTTCGGAGTTCTTCTGGGGAAACAATAGCACCACGTTCATGAGGAGCTATTCCAAACGCACTAAAAATAATAGCAAGCACTAAAAAAATGCAAATACCAATCTTAGCAAAGGAAAAATATACATTGCAATTTGGTAAATCACTAGCGAAGCGTAAGAGTATTCCACTAAATCCGATGACAGTAGTAAACTTACCGTTGATAATGTTAGCACTGCTACTTATTGAATCAAACACCCATTTTGTATATTCGTGAATTAAACTAAGATTAGAATTCCCATTAGGATTTGTTTCGTTAGACATGAGCAATAACCAAAATTCTAGCAAATCAAACAGTGAGCCTCAAAAAAAAGAACCTGAAAAAAAGCCAGCACCTCCATCTAAGTTAACTACCAAGCCGATGTATATACACAAAGATAGCAGCGATCATTCTAATCAAAATTCTTGATTGAGGCAGCGATCATTATTAAGATTTATTTTTAAGAGAGGAATCATTGTTCAAACCCCTTATTTTTATTTTTCGGTTTTGGCTTTTCAAATTGTTTTTCACCGAGGTTAAATTTTTTTCGCAATGCCCCTGTCATATCAATACCCAACCGAGTCGGGAGCGTTCATCATTTTTTTTAATCATTGTTAACCCTCAATTTGTGCGATTGCATTCTGGACTTTTTTAAAGCCATCCTTAGTAAAAAGCCCTTCTAATAAAGTTCTTTTTGCAGCAAGATAGACCTTTAGATATACTCATACAGATTTTGATTAAGAGGCAGCATTTACTGAGCAAAAGTGCGGTTCTAACAAGTTATTTTGGCACAATTTAAGATGAGATGGGTTAAAGAGGGCGATCGTCCTCACGACAGCAGAACTATAGGGGAACAGTTAGAGCTGCTTTTGTGAAGATAAACCGCGACGATTAAAGACCGAAGACATGACACAGTTACTTAAACAGAGTTTTCGGAAACTATAGAACTGTAATTACTAATAAAAAAGCGAAGATGAAAGAATTAAATGAGTTAAATGAGCAGTTAAATGAGAAATTAGAGTATTATAAGCAATTTAGTTCAAATAATTTTCTAAAGCTTTTTCAGAAAAACTCTGAAAATGAATTTGAAAATTTGGTATATGAATCTTGCTATGTGTATCAGTTAGTTTTTGGTCAAGAGGGTTATTTATTTGGAGATAAAGAAGAAACATTATTTTATCAACGTCCTGATTGTCAAATGATGTTTAATTTTTTATAAAAAGCTTTTGAATTGTTGAATCGAAATGATCTCTCTGGTTTAGTAAGAACTAATGCTAAAGAGTTTATGGAGACTGAAACTACTTATTGGAAAGAGAAGTATCCTCCTATAGATTTAGAGGAATTATAAGTAAAATATCAAAGATAACTACTTTGACATCCAAGTGACAGGACTACATTTTTATGAAGCCCTTTCAAGGGGGTTTTAGGAGAGTATTATCTAACCAGCACCCGCGCCGACTCGAAATAAAGCGAGAAGACTGTGTATATCGGCGGGGTAGGTTGACTTATGAAAGATGTAGGGGTGTGAAGTTACAGGCTGAATCAAAACACTTAAACCTGTGTAAAATGCAGGTTTAAGTTAATTATTTTATTCATTAGGTCAAGTCGAAGGATATTTTATCAAATCCTTCGACTTGACTAAAAACTGTCTTAAGACTTTTTTCAATCCGAGCATCAATATAATTATTTAAAGCTTCGATTAGTGCTTCTTCTGCTTCTTCATAGTTTCTTAGAGCTTCTAGAGAAACTTTTTAATTTTCATAATTAACTGAATGTCGATTGTCAGTTTTTATTAAATTTTTTTCTTCTAAAGTTAAATTTCTTAAAATTGTTTTGTTACTCAATTTTTGATAGTTTTCTAAAGCTTCTACTATTTCCTTAAAAAGTTCAGTCATGTTACTTTAAGTTTTTGGTGAGTTGGACTGTCATTAGAATTCCCTTTTGTCAGTCAAAAATTACTAGCTTAGTTATTTTGGTTTTAAAAAGGGTTATTTGTTAGTCGGATAGTATCTAGGACGTTTTCCCTCAGAAAGCTTCCAGCCCATCACCTTAAACAGATAGTCTTTCCCAGACATCCCCTGTTCCTTAGCTGCCTTCTCCGCTTGGTAGATGTATCAGATTAAAACGATCGCCCTAATCAGGGACAGTGAAGATAACTAAGGTGAAGGGGTGAATCAACATCAATTAGAAGCGGAGATTACCGTGACTCCAGAGACAACTAACCACTAGAGCTAACCGAGAAACAAGTAAGTAATTAAGCTCGATTATCGATTAAGACGGTTTAAAACTTGCTCTAAATTTTTCTCGGCAATTTCGTTTAGTCTTTTCTGACTTTCAAGTGTCTGTTTGGTTTGTAGATTTATAAGATTATGATATTCACACAATTGATAGTATCCTAAACATAATTCCTTAACCTCTTCTGGTTCTGCTGGACGAGAATCTCTTCCATCTCGAATATAAGGACGATGATCATAATAATAAACAGGTTCAACTTGAGAGGGTATTTCAAGACAAAGAACTATCATATCTTCTTCAAAAGCGAACTTGAAATTAACATTCTTGACTTTTGGCTCAACAGTCCTAACAATTCCCTTTGCTCGTTCGACTAATTTATCTCGCTCAATAGCCCCCTTAGCCTCTAATCCAATTAAAGCTCCATTATCAGCTATTCCTATTAAAATTTTGCCCCCTCCCGCCGTAGCAAAAGCAGCTATTTCTTTAGCTAAATCATGAGCTTGAGCAGGAAAATCTACCTTAAATTCTAAGGTTTGACCCTCGCCTTTTTCTCGTAAAGAAGAAAGTTGCTGAGATAGTAAACTATCTGTCCAAGCAGGTAAGTTATTCATAGCGATTCTTGAATTTTATGTTTAATACAATTGTATTATTCTAACAAGCAAAGAGAAAAAGTATCAAATGTCGATTACAAAGACCCAAACGACGATTACAAACTTAATAGTATAATCTGGTTAATTAGAAGTTGTTCAAGTTAAACAAGGTTACAAGCTATTGATTCCGTTTTATAAGCTATCATTGTCTATAATACCGATATTTAGATAAATATAAAGAGTTTGTAATCGACGTTATTAAGCGTCAATTACTCAGACCCAAAACGACAATTACAAATCCTTCGATTTTAGGTAAATAATGGCATTATAAGTGGCAATACTTTATGGGAGGTTATGAATGGCATGATAACCTAGCTAGTTCGCTTAATAATTTATTTACAAGACGATACTATTAGGTTTGTAATTGGCATTCGGGTCGGGATAATTGTCATTTGATAGACGTTTAGGGTCTTTGTAATGTTCGTCTAATATGCTCATCTGGAATTGCTAAATCTACCGCATATCTTTCAGGATTGGTATAAACTTCTACAACTGCTCCCAATGTCCCTTCTGGAAAATTGATATAATCGATCTCTAATGGTACTATTGTTTTAATTTGAGCGTAAATGTTAGCTTTCATGATTGAATAAAGCTACAGAATGACGAAAATTTCATTAATTTTTTTGAAATTAATGATTAGAGAACTAATTAATTTAAAGAATTGGTTAAAATTGGAATATTATTTTATTCTTTAATGTGAATTTTGAATCCATCACTATATTCAGTGACAGGAGTTCCATTAGTCAAGTGAAAGCGAGGCTCTTTCATGACGGGAGGTAAAATAACGTTTAACGTCGTTGAATCACTTAGATAAAACTGGTAGTCCTTAAGTCGATCTGTTAAAGATAATAAACATATTTGATCAATTAAATATTCTAATTTTATTTCATCAATATATTGATAATTAGAATGAGCAATAAGTTCATCTCTGACAATGATATAAAAACCTTGACGAGAGAAATTTTGATAGTTGCGTTTGAGAAAATACCTGTGTGTTAGTTTGTTGTTACATTTTAGTTCTTCTATCGCTCTTTCAACTCGTTTCGAGGGAATGAGATCGCTGACAGCAGTAAATTTAAAGCCGATTGGTTTTAAAAGTAGCTCTAAAGGTTGTTTAAGAATTTTTTCAGGAAAGCTGATTAGAGGCCAATAGACAATTAATAAAATAAGCAGGAATAAAACATCCTTATTGACAGTCGGAAATTCCTTAATGGTTGATTCATAGATCGTGTATCCAATTAAAGTAGATAATTGGATTTGAATAAAAATTAAGATTGCTTGATCTCTCCAAGCTAACCAATTACTCCTAACTTTCGTTTTTATTAGGTAATCGATAAAACTTTTAGGAGAAGCAAAAGTTTTGATTTTTAATTTAGGGTCTTGGTTTTTCAATTGTTCTAAAACTAAATTAATCTTCGATATTTCTAAATTCATTGATGCTGATTCTCCTTTCAATTTGTTTTGAAAACTCATCTGCTAAAGAAGGAAACCCTTGTTCTTCGTACCAAATTGCTTCTACAATAGCGTCAGTTAACTCTTTCCAGTCGTGCGCCATTTTTGCTTTAATATAATCATCGAGAGTTCCAACATCTTCAGGAGGAATGATTATTGGTTCAGAAGGAGCGATTTCAATTGTTTCTGTCCCATCTTCTTGAATAACTATAATTTCTTGAGGTTGGATCGTATATCCTTCTTTTTCTTTTTGCCATTCAGTTGTCCAAACTTTTACTATTTTATCGTATTCATCAGTTAAGAAAAGATGTTTGAAGTATGAGTCTGGCTTACCTTGATCGTCATAGCCACACTCAACTAAAACCGAGTTGAAATATCGATAATTCCAAATATTCATATTTTTTTAAGGCTTGTACTATTTTAATTTAAGCAAAATTTAACTATCTAGTTTTGCTTGTTGTAATTGTCTGCTTTCGGAGTAGCCGATAAGCTCATTATTAATTGGGCGAATCAAGGCGTATAATTTCTCTTTTATTTTAACTGATTGATGCCAATCTCTACCCTCTTTGCGTCTGGCAAAAACAAATTTTTTAGCTAAATCTGGTAAAGAATTAAAAATTAATCCTAATTCTTGATCTGAAAAACTTGAGTAATGTTGATGGTAATCTTCAATCTGAGCAATTAATACTTTAAGTTGTTTGCTTAGAAGTTCCTGAATTTGCTCAAAGTCTTCCCAGTATTCTTCAGATATCTCTTGTCTAATCAATTCGAGGTCAGCACCATCTTTCAAATATTTCCAAATGCCAAGAGGAGTGATCCCTGAGATTAATTTATGAATCCGACAATACTCGCTACCTTTAATTTTTAGTCTAAGTCCAGTGTTAATGAAACGAAGCACAAATCCTTCTGAAGTTTGCTCTAAGAGTGAAGCTTTTTCTAAAACTGATGAAATTGAATTAGCTTCGATTTGTTCGACCACTTTAATACCTAGTTTTGTTGCTAAAGAAGCTAACTGATAATAGTCTAACTCATAGCCAACATTCTGATACGCTGCTAATAATATTAAACCTTTAAAGGGGTATCTAATGACAATTTGATTCTCAGGGTAGACTAATTCAAACAAATAAGTTGTCCCTGGTTCAAGGAATGATAGATCTAGTAAATGTAATTGTTCACTTCCCCAAATAGCTTGCGTTGAGTTGAATTCTCCTTTGGTTGCAAGATGCCAATTGTCTTGATAGAAATAGGCAATCCCTAAGCTGCCATCCATTTTAGTATAAGCTTCAAACGGTTCGTTGGGAAGATCATAGCTTAACTCTCCAAAATTAAAGAATTTTGGGAAGGGAGTTGCAATAACTTGTTTTTGTGCGCGATCAAGGATCAATCCTCTGGCAAGGATATTCCATTCATTCCAAAGACGATGATAAACACAACGATTTGTGTAGCAATAAAGGGAGAGAGATTCTTTTTGCACTTCGTAAACATTTTTGTTTTTGACTTCGTTTTGTAGCTGCGCTTCTAGCGTGGTAAAATCAATATTTCTGGCTGGATGTTTGTTTGAATAAGTCATGAAATTTAATGAAAACAATTACTGCGAAATGTTTCTGGCTTTAGTTTTTAGCTAAAACTCCTGAATTAATTCAGGGGATGGCTTACGATTTTTATTTGTTGGTAGTGACAAAAATTAAGCAAGATTTAAAACTTTAAAAGCAAACCTAGACCACTTACACCTGCTATATAGGTAGCTAAGAGCATCAACCATTTTCTTAAACTATAAGTAATTCGAGTCCAGAACCAAGAGATACACAAAATTCTTCGCCTAGCCCAGTAAGCCTTTTCCACGTTTTTCTGAAGTTATTTTTTTTGCTCATGATAGCCTCTTATTTTTCTTTTTAAACAAAAACTTATTGAAGCAAAACTCAAAACTACTAATTATCTAAACCATACCGAATTTCAGTTTTAAAGTTTTTGCCATCAAAATTAACATTAAAGCCAATATTTAGCAAATCTCTGCCAATAATAACCAAACTTTCTTTTACCTTTAAACCCCAAACTGTCATCCTAAAATAGTTGCTATCACCAAAACTTAGTAACAAAGAGTAGGCATTATCAGCCAATCTATGTTTACTTAAACTTTTTGGAATTAAAGAATAATCAACATTATCAGTCGGTTCTAATCTGAGTTTAGCTATTATTGACATTGGGACAAGAGTTACATCAGCACCAGTATCTATCAAACCAAACTCATTAATCACTATTCCAAAAATACTATTGCGACTTTTTAACTTAACATCTACTATAGGAGCCAGAGGAATGTTAGGGTTACCAGATATTCTTTGATAATCAAATTCATAAAACAAACTATCTCCTGATAACAATAGCTTAATTCTCCTTACACAACTTTATGAACAAAAATAGCTCTGTAACCTACCGTTTCATACACCCGATCAATTAAGTCTTCACGATCTTTATCGTAATCCTTAATTTCATCTTCCTCAAAAAAGACATATTGATCTTTATAAGGTAAAAGGCGTTCTTTTGGTAAAGCATCAAATAAAGCGGCTTGTCTACGAATATAAGCACTTGATCTAGCTTGATGTTTCTCCCACTCTAAATCTTCTTCAGTTTTTTCTATCTCTTCTTCATTGTCTATACTATCGCTCTTAAAATCTCCTTGCTTCTCCCATCTAGAATATTTACGAGCAAGACTCACAAAGATGGTTTCATGATTAAGTTGTCCGAGGGCAGCGAAAACTTCCTCTTTTGGTTTACCTTGCTCTACCAATTTCGCAAAGCATAGTAATAGCGTTTTTAAAATTGCCTCATTAGGATTGTCTGAATTGACCTCCAATTTTTCGGCATTCTGTCGAGCGATAGTGATTAATTCTTGATCTTCCATAATTGATCAACCTAAAATGGAAATTGTCTGAATCTTTAAATATATTTTACCACTCATCAATTCTACATAAATGTCGGTAAAGGCAGGGATCTTGCGCTGCTTTCGGATATGTTTGGATAGGGAGGAGGATTAGTACGTTGTTCGATTGAGAAAGCCGAATTTATCGGCAAGAGGCGGAAAACCTTGGGACTCATACCAAGTAGCTACAGCGATCGCTTCTAATAAGCAATTAATCACAATTAGCCATGATTAGTGTACATTAACGAGGTAACTGCTCAATTTAAAGACTTATTGCTTTTGAAGCGGTTCTAGAGGAAACACCTTTTGGGTAAGCATTCTAACGATTTGAAGCTCAGTTATGATTAGCTTCTTTGAAGGATAGAATTTAAAGAGATAACTGCTATTTGTTTAACGAAATAATAAGGTTTGAGACAATTCACAATCGTAAGATGGCTTCAAAACCGTTATTCTGTCATTACTTAAGCATTAAGTCTTTAAAACTGAGCAAACAAGTCTTTAAAGGACAATTAGAGATTCTTCGTGTAGCCGTTTTCAATTAACCATTCATTATAGATAGTTCGAGTTAATTTAAAAGCCATAATTTTTTCTCTATTCTTTGTGAAATGAATTTTAATTTAACCAAATCTTGTAAGATGAGCTTGCTCTTGCTCTTTGGTAAAAAATAGGAACAAACCCGTGTGTTCGGTGAAAGTGGGAACGAGTTGATCGCAGTAGACATTTTTGACCTCAACAGTGGCATTTTCCATTTCTTGAATAAGTCCATCTTTTTTGACCAATTTATATAAAATAATATCATAAAGGTCAGAATCATTGAGAGAAATGCTACAGCAATTGAAGTGTTTAGAACTTTTGAATTTAAAAGAAAGTATTTGTTCTGATTGAACAAAAGCATAAGCTCCGATGAAGGTTCTAAGGCGACAATAACCGCCAAGCTGTGCTATAAGTACGGAAACAAAAGGATTAGGCATAATGAATATTATAGTACAAAAATATTTATCTACAATGCTTTTACATTAAACAGCTAGTTGTTTACTGGTTAGCTTCTGTAATCATTTTTTGCTGTTCTAACCAGAAATCGTTATCGATAACAGTTTTAAATCTTCTGTTTTTACTTAAGTTTTTGTCTTTTAGTTTTGAATCAAAATATAACCACACTACCTCGACGCTATTATCGACGACGCGGGCTACTTCAACGTGTATATTTAAGTTGCTTATGGAGAAAGGAAGATCGGGAAATTGTTGGAGGAAAGCTGCAACAACTTCGTTAGAATAATCAAGGTCTGGGTAAGCTTTTTTCATTATACTAACTTCTGATTATTTAGTTAATGACAAGAAAATTCAATGTATACTTTGGTTGGTAAACCATTTTTATCGAGAGTTGAGTATAAGTTTTCATTGCCATCGTCCCCCCATAATGTCCAGAAACACGCCAGGGGGTAAAGAATTTCATCTTTTGGGCAGAGGATCAGATCGTTCTGGATTGGGTAAGTACAATAAGCCCAGATAGGATATGATTTATAGGGCGATGGAAGCTGGTAAATCTGTTCTTTCCTTCTAATACATTTTGTTTCAGGTTTTTTTGTTTTGTTAAAAATAATTTGAGAGTTTTTTGGATCGGGTAGATCCCCATCGTAAGCGGCTTTGTATTCAAACTCAAAAAGATGATCGCCAATAGGAAGGACTATCAGATTCCAGAAATTATGATAGCGACGCTCATAAAAACGGGGTGTTCCAAGTGTGGGAAAGTTTTGGATTTTAATGGGAACCATATCGGGGCCTGGTTCAAGAATGGTTGGGCGAATCGTGATTGTTTTATTGTTCATGCCATTGTTATTTCTCTAAAATAGACAATTCTACAAGTTGTGGAATTTTTTAATTTTGTTTTAGGTTAGGATAGCCAATAATTCTGCTTTAGTACAGTGAGTCAAATTTTTGCCTGTTCTAGTTTTGATTATTGATAGTAACTGGTGATCTTTGATGTGTTTTCTTAGCTCATTGATTGTATATTCAGTTAGCCTTTTTTCTTCTTTTAAACTCTCTTTGAGAGCATCGTAAAAGTTATCGAAGTTATTTGAAGAAACCACGTTCTTAAGGGAAACGGAGGTATGACAAGGGCTATGTGTATCCTGAAAAGGCGGTGTATTGAGAATTTCAGTTGGTTTATAAAGTGCGAGACAACCGCTACAAAAACAAATTAAGTAGAGGGTTAATTCAAAAAGCATAAATTTCTCCTTGTTTTAAAGTTTGTTTATTTTTTGATGCTTGTTTTCCCCTAATAGAGGAGGATAAATGATTTCAACGGTGAAAATATTTATAATCTAATAAAATCTTTTCTAAGGATTTTATTGGAATTGTCAAGCGATCCCATCTCTGGGGTGTTCCTGCACAGAGGCTTTTTGCCTCTGTTTGTTTTTCACAAATTGCAAAAAGTTTCTCGTTGATGTAGTATGCTTCTGCTCCTGTTACACCATTTAAAAATTTTAAAATCGCTTGGTGATCTTCTAAGATGATTAGATAGGGTAGATCTACTTCTGTTGCTTGATTTGTTACACAGTTAATGCGTTTTCCTTTTACTGTGGCATAACTGCTCTGTGGAAGAGAACAGTAACCGTTTTTTATTTGTTTTTCTTGTACTGCTTTTCTAAAATCAACCATAACTTTTTAAAGCTAAATAATTTTTTATTATTGACGCGCCAGCGTATTCCATTTCTTAATCTTTTCGTTATAAATTATAAAAGTGTTTTAATGATTTGGGCCAATAAACAATATTGTGTAATGTTGCACTACCAATTTTTTCGGTTTGTTTAGTCCATAACTGTAATTTATTTGCATCAAAACCAATTAGAGTAGTTGATGCACAAAAGCTGACGACTATAATCTGGCTTTGTGATAAATTTGATAGTAATAGTAATTGAATTTGTTTTAAGTATTTCTTAGTTAATTGCTCCTCGCCGTCTACGTTCCATTTTTGATGTAGCCATTCAATTAATTCTGGGTCTTCTAGCCAGTTTTTTAGAGTGTTAGTTCGAATAGTCTCAATTAAATCTTGAGCAATAATTTTGATTGTTTTAATGAAAAATTGAATTAGCTCATCAGTTAGTTTTTGAGCTTTAATTGGTGAAAAATCGTATTCTTGAGTAATTTGGTAAATCCTGTTGTAAAGATTGGTTTGTGCTATACGGCTTGGAGTGCATTGACTAAAAATAGGTTGGTTAAGCTTTTTAACTGCAATCTGATTAATTATTGACCTAATTAAGTTAATAATAGGTTTTTGTGTACTTTGATGATTGATTATTAAGATGATCAAGCACGTTGGTTCCTGTTTTTGCAAGTAGTATGTCTCTACTACGACTTTTCGGAAAATTTCGAGAAGTTGACTATTGTTTAAACAATTATTTGTTTTTGCTCTTGATTGTCTTTTAATTCTGTATCTAAACATAATTACAGTAAATTGTAATAAAAGCTAAAATGTTCTGATTTACGAAAAATTATTGGAACTGATTAAAATGGAGAGAGTTCAGTACAGCAAGAATGAAGTTCTAGAAAATACGATTACTGATGCTATTAATCTAGTTACTCTTCAAAACATTTAAAATTGGTTTATTCATTGTTACTATTGTAACTCATTTAGCTAAAAAAGGCTGTAATGTTTTTTAAAAAGAGTCTATAAATTTATTTTTATAAACTCTTTTTAAATGATTATCATTTGTTGAAAAAGAAGTCACTTATTGAAGCATATTAATCTGACGGCTTCCTTTTTGGTTTGTGGTAATTGTAGATGCTGTTCTTGCTGAGGTTGCTGCCCAATTCCGAATGGATTGAATCTGTTCTGCTTTTGTTAAAGCAAGAGGGATTGTTTTAGTAATTGCGTTCTTTAAATCTTCGTAGCTAATCTTTTTTCCTTCATAAAAGGCGTTGATGGCTGCGTCTTCAACAACAGATTTAATCTCAGCACCACTAAAGTCGGGAGTTTGATCTATCAAAGAATCTAGGGCGTGTCTGCAAACATAAATCATAACCAAATTGTTATCGCTGCGATCACTAACATAGCTAAGTAATTGTGAG
>NZ_PXOH01000008.1 GCF_003007785.1 Aphanothece hegewaldii CCALA 016
AAGCTCTGATCTTTTTCTACCTATGAAGCCCTCAACCTCATATATATACTTTATTTTGCTGTTCATCACCCCTTGAGGATTTTTGGAATAATTTAACTTATTCCTGTTATATAAAATTCAGCCGCCAAGTGTCACTCCAAAATGTGCCAATTGAGGGATTGGTTTTGTTAGTTCATTCTCTATCACCGTTTAAAATTTAGGTCTAAAGCAGATTCAATATTTTATTATTAAATAATTTGGATAACATTTTTGCTTAATTAAAACCATGTTTGTCAAAAACCTTCAAGACTGTGAAGAATTTCTAGCGGGTGATAGTACCCAACTCAGAGAATTACTCCATCCTGATAAACAACCTTTAGAACTACGTTATAGTTTAGCTCATGCGGTATTACCCGTAGGCGAAACTTCCTTAGCTCATTCGCTAACAACCTCAGAAGTCTATTACATTCTGAGTGGGAAAGGAGAAATGCACATTAATGATGAAACACAAATAGTCGTACCTGGTGATGCAGTTTATATACCACCTAATGCTAAACAATATATTTATAGCTGTGGCGAAGAATCATTAGTTTTTCTGTGTATTGTCGATCCTGCGTGGCGAAAAGAAGATGAAACCGTATATAAATGATAATAAAACTTGAATTTCAGTTCCTCAGCTTATGACACTTACTAAAGCGTCACTAAGAATCATGTTTAAAGTTATAAATTCAGGTATCTTTTTAAATGTGTGAGGAGTGAGAAGAAAGCAAAGCCCTTGAGGTCGAAACACGGCAAGACTCTTAAGGGCTTTTCCATGTAACTTAAAATCATAAATATGGATAAAATAGGTGTTGCAGTTGTTGGTACAGGGTTCGGACAACAAATCCATTTACCCGGGTTTGCTCATCATCATCGAACCGAAGTCGTCGCTATCCATAACCGAAACTTAGAAAAAGCAAAGACGATCGCTTCTACTCATCATATCCCATACGCATTCGATCAACTTGATGAAATTCTCGCTTTAGATGAAGTCGATGCAGTCAGTATATCAACTCCTCCCTTTTTACACTACGAAATGGGGAAAAAAGTAATCGAAGCAGGAAAGCATCTCCTACTCGAAAAACCGATGAATCTCAACGCAAATGAAACTAAATCTCTATATCATCTTGCTCAAGAAAAAAATGTCATTGTTACTACCGATTTTGAATTCCGTTTCGTTCCTGCATGGCAACTTTTAGCCGAATATTTAGCACAAGATTATGTCGGAAAAATACGCCTCATTAAAATAGATTGGATGGTAGCGAGTCGCGCAAACCCCGATCGCGCTTGGAATTGGTATTCTAGAAAAGATAAAGGAGGTGGTGTACTCGGTGCGGTTGGTTCCCATGCTTTTGATTATATTAATTGGTTATTAGGTTCTGTAAAGCGTCTGTGTGGCTATTTAAGCTGTGCAATTACCTATAGACCTGATCCGATGGATAATAACCGTCTCAAGCCTGTAGACGCAGATGATACCTGTCTGGTAATGCTTGAATTAGCCGATGGGACCCCCTGTCAAATGACCCTTAGTTCAGTCACCTATAATGGTCGGGGACATTGGTTAGAAATTTATGGAGAAAAGGGAACTCTAATTTTAGGCAGTTCTAACCTAAAAGATTATGTACATGGTTTTCGGTTAATGGCTGCACAAAGCGGGGAAAGTTTACAAGAAATCGAAATCCCAAAACGTTTAGATTTCCCGCAAGTCTTCCCAGATGGACGTTTAGCCCCTTTTATTAGAGTGGTAAATCGTTGGGTTGAAGCAATAGATACTCATCAGTCTCTCACTCCATCCTTACGAGAAGGGGTATACTCTCAACTTTTGATGGATATAACCCATCAATCCCATGAGCGTCATTGTTGGGTCGATGTTCCTGATTTAGATACGTTTCTAAGATAGAATGTATACAATTTTAATTCGACACAATTATTAATGGTTAGTAGTATAGTTAAACCCATCGTTATAAATAGCGATCGCTTACTTAAAAGTATTGAAGATTTAGCCAAAATCGGTCATCTTTCTGATGGTGGAGTTTGTCGCATTGCTTTTACTCCCGAAGACTTAGCCGCACGAAATCTTATACAAAGTTGGATGATTGAAACGGGAATGAGTGTCAGAATTGATACAGCAGGTAATATGATTGGTACTTATCAGGGAAAATATCCCCAAGCATCGACTTTATCGACAGGATCTCATATTGATACGGTTCCCAATGGGGGGCGTTATGATGGAGCATATGGGGTTTTAGCTGGTATAGAAGTTGTTAGAGTATTGCATGAAGCGGATATACGTTTAAATCATTCCATTGAAGTCATCGTTTTTGCTGATGAAGAAAGTACGATGATCGGTTCTAAAGCAATGGTCGGTAAAATTGTTAATGATCCTAATTATTATACTCATGTCGATGGAAGAGATATTCAGACTTGTTTAGAATATATTGGGGGAAATTGGCATAAAATTGACCAAGCGCGACGAACTAACCAAGAAATGGCCGCATTTGTTGAATTGCACGTTGAACAAGGCCCAGTTTTGGAGTCAATGGATAAAAAAATAGGCGTAGTACAGGGAATTGTCGGACAAAGACGCTATGTTATTACAGTAACAGGTCACTCCAGTCATGCGGGTTCAACTCCGATGAATATGCGTAGTGATGCTCTTGTTGCTGCATCCTTGATTATTTTAGCCGTTAATCGGATTGGAAACACCCCCGGTCAACAAGTCGCTACAGTGGGTAAAATGCAAGTATCACCGAATGCACCGAATGTAATTCCTGGTATTGTTGAGATGAGTTTGGATATTCGGGATTTGTCTAACGAGCATTTAGATCATTTAATGGCAGAATTAATACAAGAGATAGAAGCGATCGCAACTCGTACCCAAACACAAATTAAGCTAGAACCCTGTCTCCGTAACGAACCTGCACCCGCAGCATCCAATATACAACAAACCATTGCTAAAATTTGTGAAGATTTTGGATTTAGCTATACTTATTTACCCAGTCGTGCTAGTCATGATGCTCAAGAAATGGCCAATTTAACGGATATGGGTATGATATTTGTACCGAGTATTGCAGGTATTAGCCATGCTCAAACCGAATATACTTCACCTGAGCAATGCGTTGAAGGTGCCAATGTTCTGTTACATACTTTCCTACGATTAGATCAACATTATTCTATTCTGTAAGGCTTTGATCTTCCTCGCCATTAATTTAGATCAACAGGGCTTAAAAAGTCCAAATTCTAAAAATTAACTGGTTTAAGGTAACTGTCTCATGAGATCCAAAGCTTTTTGAGCATCGACTTTTTGCCCTTGTTTTTCAAATAAATTAGCTGCTTGTTGTAGATCATTTCTCGCTTTTGGAGGCTCATTCATTTTAATATAAATTAAACCACGATTATAATAAGCAAAAGCATCATTTTGATTAAAACTAATCGCTTGATTAAAATCTTCTATGGCTTTCGGATATTCTTTTAATTCGCCGTAAACAAAACCCCGATTATAATAAGCTTCAGCGTAGCTAGGATTAAGAAAAATCGCTTGATTAAAATCTTCTATAGCTTTTTCATAATTACTTAAATTGCCCCAAGCAACACCACGATTGAGGTAAACAGTAGCCGACTGCGGATTAAGAGAAATCGCTTGATTAAAATCGTCTAAGGCTCCTTTGTAGTCACCTAAATGACTGCGGCTGATACCACGATTTGCGTAAGCATTACCGTTTTGGGGAGCCAGACGGATTACTTGATCGTAATCTTTTAATGCACCCTGATCATCTCCCATTTTAGCACGGGTCATAGCGCGATTGTGATAAGCTTTTGTATGAACGGGATCAAGACGAAGAGTTTGAGTATAATCATTAATGGCTTTTTGATATTCTCCTAATTCATCCCAAAGATTCCCCCGATTAAAAAAGGCTTCAGGTATAGTGGAATCAAGACGAATAGCTTCATTATAATCAGCGATCGCACCTTGAAGATCCCCCTTTTTATATTTTTCAACACCTTGATAAAAAAGTTGCTGCGCTTGGATTAAACTATTAGATGTATTGGGTGATGGAAGATCAGCAGACTTAATGACGCTAGGAGCGAGTAGCAGGAGAGAAAAACTCAATAAAGACGATAAAGGTAATCTTTTCATAAATAAAATTTCCTAAAGGGATTTGAATTCAAGAGTAACTTTAATAAATTGCAAAAATTCTAAAGAAAACTTTAAACCAAAAAAAGATAATTTGGCTCTATAAATGGGAATAATTTAAGTAAGGACAACGGTTTAAGCCTTTTTTAGCCTTGTCTTTTTAGTTTGCTTATCCTAAAAATATCATTAAATTACTTTAAACATGACGATTCAAGCAGAACAATTTTCCGAGGCAAACATCCTGATTATAGGAGATATTCCCGATCAGCTTGCCTTTTTTTGCCCTCTATTGCTTAAAAGGGGCTATAACGTATATCATACAAAGGATCTCAATCAAGGCATTGAGAAAGCAACGACAGATTTACCCCATCTTATTATTCTAAGTACTGAACTAAAAGATCCTGATAGCTATACCTTTTGTCAAACGATTAAAGAAAATAAAATAATCAGCCATATTTCGGTACTTTTTTTCGTGATCGATCACTTAACTTTTGATGTTTGGAAAATTTATAAAATTGGAGGGGCTGACTATCTGAGTTATCCTTATCATCCTGAAGAAATGTTAACCCGGATTCACCATCAAATGACGATCGCTAAACTAAAAAGACGTATCGATAAGCAAAATAGTCAACTCGAAAAAACTCTGGAAGATTTACATAAAGTAGAATCCAATATGGGAGAAGTTTATAATAATCTCAGGGAATTTTCTTTTGATGATACACTAACAAAAGTGGCTAATCGTCGGCGGTTTGAAGAAATTCTCGAAAAAGAATGGCGACGTTGTGCGCGAGATCGAATTTCTTGGGGAAATGTAGATCAAACCTCCTTATCTTTAATTCTTGGGGATTTGGATTACTTTCACGCTTATAATGAGCAAGTAGGTCTACAAGCAGGCGATCGCTGTTTACAAGATATTGCTCAAGCTATAGTTGCAGTGATTAAACGTCCGGCGGATCTTGTAGCTCGTTATCATGGGGCTACCTTTGCCATCTTACTTCCTTATACCAACTTAGATGGAGCTTTACAAGTCACTAATTTAATTCGCTTAGAAATTGAACAATTAAAAATTTCTCATCCGACATCAAAAGTCAGTCAATATATTACACTGAGTTTTGGGGTGGTGACTGGAATTCCATCTAATGCGCTAGACTCTGATATTGTAACTCGAAGGGCTTCTGACGCACTCCAACAAGCTAAGGAAAAAGGAAGAAATTGTATCGTATGTGATACCATCTAAATTTTTCAACCCAACACCCATCAGATGAATGTAGATGATAAAACGATCGTTGTTACAGGAATCGCCTTACAATCTTGTTTAGGAAATCTATCCCAAACATGGCATTCTCTAATACAAGGAAAAAGCGGTATTAAAAAGTTAAAACCCTTCTGTAACATACCTGCTTTCCCGATGGGTTTAATTCAGGATAAACCGCTACAACTCCCAACATTAACGCAAATTCTTTTAAAAATGGCTCTAGAAGATGCGTTATTAGTTCCACCTTTACCAGACTGTGGCGTTGTCATTGGATCGAGTCGTGGCTGTCAAGGAATAATCGAAACAATTGCACTTTCTAAAAATACGGAAAACTGGTTAGATAGTTTACCCCATTATGCAGCAACAACGATCGCCCATTTGATCGAAACCTTAGCCCCAGTTTTATCGCCAATGGCTGCTTGTACAACAGGAATATGGGCAATAGCTCAAGGCATTGAACTTATCTTACAAGGAAAATGCGATCGAGCGATCGTTGGTGCCATAGAAACCCCCATTACTCCCCTAACTTTAACGGGTTTTTCCCAAATGGGCGCATTAGCCGAAACAGGGTGTTATCCCTTTGATGAAAAACGAGAAGGTTTAGTTTTAGGAGAAGGAGGGGCAATATTAGTCTTAGAAACCGCAGAATTAGCCGCTCAACGCAAGGCTAAAATCTATGGAAAAGTGTTAGGATTTGGTTTAACCTGTGATGCGTATCATATGAGCGCACCCGCAAAGGATCTCAAAAGTGGAATAATTGCCGTAAAAGATTGTTTATTCCGTAGCCAGCTAAACACAGAAGATATCGACTACATCCATACTCACGGAACCAGTACCCAACTCAATGACGATCGAGAAGCTAAAATAATTAATACACTCTTTAGCCCATCGGTTGCCATTAGTTCCACCAAAGGCGCGACAGGGCATACATTAGGCGCGTCTGGGGCGCTCGGTGTAGCGTTTTGTCTGATGGCTTTAAAAACTGGGATCTTGCCGCCTTGTGTCGGCTTAAACCGCCCTGCATATAAAATGAATTTTGTCAATAGTTCTTGTAAAAATAACCCCAAATACGCACTCTGTTTAAGTTTTGGTTTTGGGGGACAAAATGGTGTAATTGCCGTCGGAAAAGTCTAACTCAACCAGACTAAACCACCGAGTAAAACAAGAACAAGCCCTAGAGCAACCCAGATAAAACGGTTATCTTTGGTATTAATTGGCCCGATTTCCTCGTTTTTGGGAGGTTTATAGAGATTTTGCCCTTTTTGAAATTTCGGTTCACTATCGGGTAATTTTTCTAAGTCGGGAATTTTACTCATCCATTCCGGCGGACGTTGTAAGCGTGGAGCTTCTAGAATATAAAGAATCTGTTTTGCTCGGTTACGAATATCGTAGATCGGATGAGTGGTTAACTGACGACATAAACTGGTTGCTTCTTCTACTTTATCCATCCCTTGATATGCAGTGACGATCCAAGTTTGAATTTCTCCCCCTTGGCGTGAATTGGGCGAAATTTCTTGCAAAGCTTTCTCAAATAATTGTACACTAAGACGGTATTCGCCACGCTCAAAGGCAGCCCGTCCCGCTTCAAATTGACTGGGAAATTGAGTATTAGTATCCACTACACAGAGTAATAAATGTGACTATTCAAAATTTATCGTATTTTATTAATCCTTTTCCACCCTCAGAGGAATACGAATTAGTAGAATTGAGCATAGATCACCATTCTTAAAATCGCCACTTATGGGAAGATTAGTTAAATTAGCTTGGATTATAGCTACACTTGGAGTCGTTACACCTGTTTTAGCCCTCGATACATCCATTGGTGAAGAAGGAATTTTTGCCGATCGCTTACAAAATGAACCACTTAACTTAACAGGGCGTAAAATTGCTATTGGACAAGTAGAAATCGGTAGACCCATCCGGTATGGTTTAGATAAAGTAGCCGCATGGAAACCGCCTTATATATTATCAGGATTATTTTATCGAAATGAATTGGCTAAAGCCAACACCTATGTTGATAATCATGCGTCAATGGTAGCGGGGGTGATGGTGAGTCAAGATAAGCGCTTTAAAGGAGTCGCCCCAGATGCTAGATTATATTCAGGTGCAGTCGGTTCACTCAAAAAAGGCGGACAACCCGAAGAATGTTTAACCAGTCAGCATATCGCTTTACAAAATAGTGGTGATGTTAGGGCGATTAATTTTAGTTTTGGTGAATCTTTGCAACGAGATCCTAGAGAAAATGCCAAATTAGACGGAAATGCGCTTTTAACTCAATGTATTGATTGGTCTTCTCGCGTTCACGATGTTTTATATGTGATTGCGGGAAATCAGGGTAAAGGAGGTATTCCGATTCCAACTGATCATTATAATGGAATTACCGCCGCCTATACAGCCAAAAGACAAGGACAATATAAAAAAATAGATTTTGCTAACTTAAGTGGTTTACCCGTTGGGATAGGTAGTAGTTTAATTAAAAAAGAAATTAATCAAGGAAGTCGTCGGGCAGTTAGTTTAGTCGCACCGGGTAATAAAATTTCAACTTATGATATGAAGGGCAAAATTGTCGAAGTGAGTGGAACAAGTTTCGCTGCACCCCATATTACCGCTACAGTGGCCCTTTTACAAGAATACGGCGATCGTCAAATTCGTCAAGATCCCTCTAACTGGAATATCGATGCTCGTCGTCATGAAGTGATGAAAGCAATCTTATTAAATTCTGCTGATAAAATTCTAGATCCTGGAAATGGTTTATTACTGGGAATGAACCGAACTACTTTAAACAAACATAATCAAACATGGTTCGATTCTGATGCTTATTCTAATCCCAAAATCCCTTTAGATATTCAAATGGGAAGCGGACATCTTAACGCATGGCGAGCCTATCAACAGTATAGCGCCCATCAGCAGAGTCCAGATACGCCCGTTTCACCGATAGGATGGGATTATCGAACCGTCGAAATGAATGGTTATCGAGATTATATTTTAGAACAACCCTTATTAGAACAAAGTTTTGTTTCAATTACCTTAGCTTGGGATCGCGTGGTTGAACTCAATGATAGTAATCAAAATCAACGGTATGATATTGGAGAAACATTCCGCGATCGGGGTTTAAATAATCTTGATGTTTACTTGATGAGCGCAGACCAAGATAATAATACAAAGTATACTTGTGCCTCAATCAGTGATGCTGATAGTATTGAACATATTTTCTGTCCCGTCCCAAAAACAGGAAACTATAAAATCCGCGTTCAATATCGTCAAAGAATTAATAATGCAGATCAATCTTATGCTCTAGCATGGTGGACAGTCCCCGCAAGTAAATAAGAGACAATTCGTCACATTAATCAAAGATAAAATCGGGTTACACTAGGGATCTAGTGGCTCGATTGATGTACTATGCTCTCTACTTTTCCCGTTTCGACTTCGACTGATTTATCGCAAATTCGTCTAGAAATTCGTGCTTTACAAAGTCAATTAGTGACATGGCGACGACAATTACACCAAAAACCCGAATTAGCCTTTACTGAACGCCTCACTGCTGCATTAATCGCCCAAAAACTCGAAAAAATGGGCATCGAACATTATACCGAAATAGCCCAGACGGGAATTGTTGCTATTATTAAAAGTGCATATCCTGGGCCAGTTTTAGCCATTCGTGCGGATATGGATGCGTTACCGATACAAGAAGAAAATGAAGTCGAATATCGATCGCAAGATGACGGAAAAATGCACGCTTGTGGACATGATGGACATATAGCGATCGCACTCGGTACCGCTTATTACCTTTCCCAACATCGTCACGCTTTCAAAGGAACCGTTAAAATCATCTTTCAACCCGCCGAAGAGGGGCCAGGTGGCGCAAAACCGATGATCGAAGCTGGTGTACTCAAAAATCCTGATGTTGATGCCATCATTGGTTTACACCTTTGGAATAATCTACCCTTGGGTACGGTTGGGGTACGCAGTGGCGCATTAATGGCGGCTGTAGAGACATTTCATATCCTAATTCAAGGAAAAGGCGGACACGGGGCGATGCCTCATCAAACCGTTGATTCTATCGTTGTAGGCGCACAAATTATTAATGCTTTACAAACCATTGTCGCCCGCAATGTCAACCCCATTGACTCAGCCGTCGTGACGGTAGGCGAATTTCATGCCGGTAGCGCCAATAATGTAATTGCAGATACCGCCGTGATGGATGGAACGGTGAGATATTTTAATCCTGCTTATGATGGTTATTTCGAGAAAAGATTACATAGCATAATTCAAGGAATTTGTCAAGCATATGGGGCGAATTACGAGTTAGATTACTGGCAATTGTATCCACCTGTCATTAATAATGCTCAAATCGCTGAGTTAGTGCGTTCTGTAGCGGTAGAAGTCGTGGAAACGCCGGCGGGAATTGTGCCAGAATGTCAGACGATGGGGGGTGAAGATATGTCTTTCTTTTTACAGGAAGTTCCTGGATGTTATTTCTTTTTAGGTTCCGCTAATTCTGAAAAAGGATTAGCTTATCCTCATCATCATCCTCGTTTTGATTTCGATGAAACCGCTTTAGCGATGGGTGTAGAAATTTTTGTCCGGTGTGTCGAAAAATTCTGCTCTTAAACTTCTATTTTTCAACGGATTTAATATTAACCGTTTTTAATTCTAACAATAAAGGTATAGATGACCCTTAAGATAGATTTATTGAATAATCTCTTGTTGCGGGTCTTCTAAAATGTTATAAAAAATTTATATTTTCTTTTGAAATAAACATGATTTCAGAAAGTGAGATTACTAATACTCTAAACAATTACTTTGGCAGTGAAACGGTAGCGCGTCCGACTCCCGAAGTTTGGCAGGTTGATACAGATCAATTACGTTTATTGCTGATGCTCTCTTCTGATCAAACTTTGATTAGGATATTAGTACCAATTGTTCCTCTACAAACCGCCCAATCTTATTTGATAGAGTTATTAGAAGCAAATTTTGATTTAACTCAAATGGTACGCTTTGCCATTCATCAAGGGGTTGTCTGGGGAGTCTTTCAACATTTTGGAGAAACCTTAACCACACAAGATTTAAAAGAAGCGATCGATCAGTTAGTGTGGCTACATCAAAACGGGCTAAATGAATGTTTTAAAATTTTAGTTGAAAAACAAGTCCGCCAGATTATTCGTGCTTCTAAACTGCAAGGACAATCTTTAGAAGCAACTTTACAAAGTCTAAATCGTCTTTATGAGGAAGGAATGTTAGGCGGATTAGATCAAGATTCCCAAGAACGTGAACAGTTTTTGTCAGCTTGGAAATTACAGCTTGAACGTCTATGGGATAGTGAAAGTATCGTTTAAAGCACGATAATTTCGTAATTTCCGTCAATTAAGATAGGGTTATCCGTCTTAAGTAAGTTGAGGATAAGACCTATGGATTTGATAGGATCATGGGGATTCACTCTATGTGGAGATAAATAGGGTTCACATGGATAATAATGATTGGATTAAACAACTATTAATGGTTGGGATCGGGACGACTTCCCTCGTCGCCGAAAAATTGAAAGAAGCGAGCGATCAATGGGTTAAAGAAGGGAAAATCAATCCCGATCAAGCTAAGGTTTTTGTTGATGATTTTATGAATCAACTAAAAACAGAACAAGGGGGGTTTGAAAAACAACTCGAACGACAAATGCGGAATATCCTTCAAGATCTGGGGGTTTCGCGTCAGTCAGAAGTCGATGAATTGCGCGGAAGGATTGATCGATTGGAACGACAGGTCAGAGAATTAGAAAATAAACTTTGGCGATAGTGTTTTTATGAAAGAAATTTTGATTAGTTTTAGCGTCGTTGCCTTTTTTGGTTTTTTGCTGATTTTGTCTTCTATCTTCAATCTTGGCAAACAACCAGACGCGATCGCTTCTGACATGAATTCCTCTCCCGTATCCACCCTCGCAGCCAATTCAACTAAGGAAACAAGCAAAATGGATTTAAGTAATGCAACAACCACTCCTTCAGGTCTTCAATATATTGATGTTGTTGAAGGAGACGGTGCCACTCCAAAAACTGGACAAAAAGTTACTGTACACTACACAGGAACTCTAGAGAACGGTAAAAAGTTTGATAGTTCAGTAGACAGAGGGTCTCCTTTTAATTTCAAAATTGGTGTCGGACAGGTGATTAAAGGATGGGATGAAGGGGTCGGAACGATGAAAGTCGGTGGCCGTCGTACTTTGATTATTCCTCCCGACTTGGGTTATGGGGCGCGAGGTGCAGGTGGTGTTATTCCTCCCAATGCAACTCTAATTTTTGATGTGGAATTACTTGACGTTAAGTAATTTTTGTGGTAGCGAATATGCTTTTGGATTAATGAAGTACGCTAGGGATTAAAATCCCTGTCTTATAGCTCAAGTCGGCGGGGCGTACAAGGTTCGCCGTGCGACGGCTTTCCACAGCCCCTTGTTAAAACCGACTAACTATATGAGATAAGAGTCCATTTTAATGGACTTAGGCTTTGAGACAGAGAAATCATTCTCTGGCGGTACTTACCTCAAAAATCGAGGGTTTTGTCATAATCCAGCTTCATTTGTGCAAAAGTAGACGAATTAAGCGACGTTTGACCATCAGGACAGGTTTTATTATTAAAATCACACTTGTAGATATGTGGTTTTTGCCAACTTAGGGGAATTTCGAGTAAATCTCTTGTTCCTGTCATGCCTTGTCCAATAAATAGCAGTAAGGCTAGACTATTGA
The DNA here is from genome assembly GCF_003007785.1 of Aphanothece hegewaldii CCALA 016. Taxonomy (GTDB): domain Bacteria; phylum Cyanobacteriota; class Cyanobacteriia; order Cyanobacteriales; family Microcystaceae; genus Chroococcus; species Chroococcus hegewaldii. Next base: position 12,137 of record NZ_PXOH01000008.1, read on the forward strand.
GAATAGTATGAATCATGCGCCAACGGTTTGAACGATCTTTGTAAATATCTTCGACGATCGCCAGTGAAAAAATCATTAACATTGAAGCGACCATACCGATATAATAATGTGACCAATACCATTGATTGGACAAGCGATATACGCCATTTTGACAGCCAAGAATAACTAAACCCATTCCCGTTAGCGTTGCAAAAATCGCCCGCCACTTTTTCTCTCTAGCGCGATACAGTAAAAATAAGGAAACAACGGTCAAAATAAACATCAGGAGAATAAAAATCACCTGAAAGCTTTGTAATTTGCCATCTTTTTGTTGATCAATAAATCCTTGATAACCGTAGACGACGGAATAAGCTAAAGCAACTAGGTTTACACCAACAACTGAAGCAGCTAACCATCGTCCTATTTTAAGGTGTTCTGGCCCAACGACGGGAGGAATTTTACTTTTACCACCTTCAGCGCTTTGTAAGCGTCTTTGACGAGTTTGCCAAGCGAAGTTGACTGTTATTCCAATGATGGGGAAAACAAAAGCAACCGCTAAGACTGGATGAATGAGAGTAATAAAGTCTTCAAATTTCATAATTATTTTTTTTAGGTAATACAATATTTATCTAGGATTGGGTTTACCACGATATCCAAAATTTAACGCTTCATTCTGAGATTTCGTTGAGAAAGAGAAGAGGCAATCTTAAAAAAAGCTGAAAAAATATTTTAATTATATTTTAGTCGTCATTACTATAAGCAACAAAGAAGTTTTTGTTACCATCGTTATTGAATCTTTACATTCATAGTATTGAATAAAGATAAGGTTATAGCTTCCTGAAAATACTTGTTACAGAAAATGAAACAATAACTTGAGAATCTAAAAGCTAATGGCATAATTGACGAATTAACAATCGATGATTAGTTTGTAATGCTTTTTTCTTTTAAAGATGCCCGTGATTATCAGATTCTCTTTTTGTCTCTATTTCTGTGTTTAGGATTGATGACTCGTGATTGGAGCATTAGAATTGATTGTATCGTGGTGGCGATTTTAAGTTGTTTATTGACACAGTTTGTTTTATCTTTTTGGACACAATACCATCAAAAGCAACAAGAGAATTATTTAAATCCTAGCTGGAATCGGATCTTAAAAAACTTTCCCTATTCTAGTCTAAAAAGTGCTTTGATAACTGCATTAGGTTTAAGTTTATTGCTGCGAGTTAATGATGTGGCAACAATAGCGATCGCTGGTTGTTTAGCTATCTCTAGTAAGTTTCTCTTCCAGTGGAAAAATAAACATTTTTTCAATCCAGCAAATTTCGGTATTATTCTCACTTTACTTCTCACTAAAGATGCTTGGGTTTCGCCTGGACAATGGGGGACAGATTGGGTTTATTTACTCTTGTTTTTAGGATTAGGAGGAATTGTTTTAAACAAAGTTGGAAGATGGGATACTTCCCTAATTTTTCTTTTTACTTATTCTAGTTTAGAATTGATCCGTAATTATTGGTTAGGCTGGTCTTTCGACGTATTGCAACATCATTTGATGAACGGTAGTTTAATCGTTTTTGCCCTCTTTATGATTACCGATCCTCGTTCAATTCCTAATTCTCGAATAAGCCGGATTGTTTGGTCAATTTGCTTGGCTATTCTGGTTTATATACTAGAGCATAAACTTTACTTAAAAACGAGCCTTTTTTGGTCATTATTTATCTTATCTCCTTTCACACTAATTTTAGATATGACTTGGAAAGAAGTTCAATTTAATTGGAATTATTTAGGCTTTTCATCTAAATCTATCCCAAGAATAACCTAGAATTATGGTCTTTTTATTCTATCGAAAAAATCATCATCTTATTTTGTGATTGGCAACCAAGCGCATAGAAAAACATGAAAAAAATCAGTATTATCTTAATTTCCATAATTACCCTTTTCTTACTAACTAAACCTGCTTTTGCCTTTTGTGGCTTTTATGTAGCTAAAGCCGATAAAAGTTTATATAACAAAGCGTCTCAAGTGGTGATTGCAAGAAATGGACAAAGAACCGTTTTAACAATGGCGAATGACTATCAAGGAGAAATGAAAGACTTTGCTTTAGTTGTTCCCGTTCCTGTTGTTTTAAAAGAAGATCAAGTTAATGTAGGGGATGCAACAATTATCGAAAGATTAGACGCATTTAGCGCACCAAGATTAGTAGAATATTTTGACCCAGATCCCTGTATAGTTTATCACATAAGAGAAAATTTTCCAGCAGCACCGTCGGCATCTGAAGACCGCATGAGTCAAAAAGTTTCTGGTAATAGTGCGTTAGGTGTCACTGTCGAAGAACAATTTACAGTCGGTGAATATGATATTGTTATTCTCAGTGCAAAAGAATCGAATGGCTTAGAAATTTGGCTCAGACAAAATGGTTATAAAATCCCTCAAGGTGCGAGCGCTCTACTACAACCCTATATCCGTCAAAATTTAAAATTCTTTGTCGCTAAAGTCAATTTAAAAGAATTTGCTAAAACGGGTTTCAATTCGCTACGTCCTTTACAAATGGCTTATGAATCTCCTAAATTTATGTTACCCATTCGCTTAGGCATGATTAATAGTAAAGGGGAACAAGATTTACTGGTTTATCTGCTTTCACCTAAAGGACGAATTGAATTAACCAATTATCGTACCGTCAAAGTTCCTTCAGATGCAGAAATACCAGAATTTGTTCAACAAGAATTTAGCAATTTTTATAAAGCCATGTTCCAGAAAAGTTATACTCAAGAAGGAAAAAAAGTAGCTTTTCTCGAATATGCTTGGGATATGAGCAATTGTGATCCTTGTTCTGCTGAACCCTTAAACCCAGAGGAATTAAAAAAAGCGGGTGTTTTTTGGCTGAATGGGAATCAGTATAATAGTGTTTTTATTAGCCGTCTTCATGTGCGCTACAGTAGAACTAAATTCCCTGAAGATCTACAGTTTCAAGAAACAGCTAATCAAGAATCGTTTCAAGGTCGATATGTGATGCGTCGTCCGTTTAGGGGTGAATTGAAATGTAGTGCCGCACAAAGCTATAAAAGTGGCGTTCGTAATAGACAAGAACAAGAAGCACAAACTCTAGCCAAACTAACTGGATGGGATATTAATAATATTCGCAGCAAGATTAATTTTATCAAAGCAAGTCCCTTACCTTGGTGGCGTAATTTGTGGAATTAGGACAAAAAAAATAGGGTGATAAAAGACTCACCCTACACACTATTAAGTAAAATTAACTTTCGATTAATTCTCTATCAGCAGCTAAACGGGCTGCTTTTTCTTCTCTAGTTTCATCAAAAACGTTGCTATAAACTTTGCCAGCGAGAATGGCACCGACAATAGGGGCAACCCAGAATAGCCATAATTGACCGATTAACGCTGCATTGCCGCAGAATAAAGCAACACCTGTGCTTCTAGCGGGGTTAACTGAGGTATTGGTAATGGGAATACTGATTAAGTGAATTAAGGTTAATCCTAAACCAATTGCCACAGGCGCAAACCCTTTGGGCGCACGTGCATCAGTTGAACCTAAAATGATAATCAAAAAGATGAAGGTTAAGATTACTTCAGCGAGTAAGCAGGAAACTAAACCATAACCATTGGGAGAATGATCACCATAACCATTAGTGGCTAGAGGATTGGAACCGGTTAAATCTAGTTTACCGTTACCACTTGCTATGATGTAGATAGCTAAACCTGCAACGATCGCGCCACCGACTTGAGCGATGATATAGGGTAGTAATTCTGAACTCGAAAACCGATTACCCGCCCACAAACCGAAGGAAACAGCAGGGTTAAAGTGTCCCCCCGAAATATGTCCAACGGCATAAGCTAAGGTTAAAACGGTTAAACCGAATGCTAGGGCTACTCCAACAAAGGCAATACCAAGATTGAAACCGAAAGCCGTTCCGTCTGCTGTTTTAGAAGCGCCTGTTACAACCGCAGCGAAAACCGCACTACCGCAACCGCCAAAGACTAACCAAAATGTGCCGATAAACTCAGCGATATATTTTTTCATTGTTTTCCCGAATTTGTGATTTAACTATCTTAAGTCGAATATAATCTAGCAGAAAACTATTACTTCTGTTAGATTTACTTTTTTTAATAAAGTATAATATACATATTAAAAAAGTTTCAAGACTGTACGTGATCCTATGAAGTTCCTGTGAAGAGGCTTTAAAATTTTTTTTTTTCTTTACATTTTTTTTAGGTTTGATCAATCAAGAATATCTTTTTAGAAAAATACAATCACGGTATACATTAAAAAAGTTTTAAGAGTTACTTTTTGCTGAGGCTTTCCTTAAATGGCACTTCTCCCGCACAATGGTAATGGATTAACTCACAGACTTTATGATTACGATCGCACTCCCTAAAGGCGCACTTTTAACCGACAGTATCAAGCTTTTCCAAAAAATCGGTCTAGATTTTAGTGCTTTTCTGGACTCCAGTAACCGACAATTACAAATTACAGATCCAACCAATACCGCTAAAGCCGTCTTGGTGAGAACCCATGATGTACCAGTTTATGTAGAATATGGACAAGCTCAACTTGGTGTTGTTGGGTATGATGTTTTACTCGAAAAAACACCCGATGTGGCTAATTTAGCCGATCTTAAATTTGGCGTTTGTCGGATGTCTCTTGCAGTTCGTGAGGCGAGTTCTTACCGTAGACCTTCGGAATTACCCCCTAATGGACGGGTGGCGACTAAGTTTGTTCACTGTGCTAAAGAATATTTTCGCCGTTTAGATCTTCCGGTCGAAATTATTCCCTTGTATGGTTCAGTAGAATTGGGTCCGATTACGGGAATGTCTGAGGCTATTGTTGATTTAGTCTCTACAGGCAAAACCCTTAAAGAAAATGGTCTGATAGAAATTGATATTTTATTTAACAGTACCGCTAGATTGATTGCTCATCCTTTGAGTTATCGTCTCAATCAGGATCATTTGTGTGATTGGGTGGAGAAATTACGTTTACAGGTTTAGCAAAAAAAAGAGGGTTTGGCGACCAAACCCCTACAAAATTAATTACCATTCGTCTTCGACTTGTTTTTCCAGTTGAGAAATGGCTAATTTAATAATCTGCTGTACTGATGGTTCTGATTCAATGTTTAAAGCCGTTTGTAGGGGTTCTATTGCCGAACGATCGCCCACCTTCATTAAAGCTAAAGCGGCTGATTTTCGGCTTTCCAGTACTGAGTCTTGCAATAATTTAACCAGTTGGGGAATGGCTGGCTGATAGGCTAATTTCCCGATCGCTGCTGCGGCTTCACTGCGAACATTTTCGGACGGATCACTTAAGGCGTTGACCAATATTGTTAAGGTTTCCTCATCTGGGTCATCTTCTGCTAGTTTTGCCAGTGTCCCAATTATCGCCGCCCTCACTTCGACTGATTCTGAAGAAACCCTAGGATATAGCCATTCTTTGCCCTCTGCGCCGATGAAAGATAACGCCCAAGCCGCATGACCTTTTGTGCTTTCGGGATGGTCTGGTGAGCCTAGAATATCCAATAGAGCGGGTACTGATTCCCTACCTGTTCTGGCTAATGCTCCAATGGCTGAACCTTTAACAACCGTATCTTCATCGTTGAGGAGGGCATGAATTAAAGTGGGTACGGCACTGGGATCGGAAATTAGGGTTAAGGTTTTACCGCTTGCACGTCTAACGACAGGGTTTGGATGATGGAGTAATGCTTCTTCTAGAAAGGGCGTTGCAGGTTTTCCGATTTCTCCAAGGGCTTCAGCAAAACCCAGTCTAACCATGCCGCGTGTATCCCCCAAGCATTCTACCATCTGTTGCAAGTTTTGCTCTGTTGCCTCAAAGGTGCCTTGAGCAATTTCTTGATTGATCCGCTTTAGCAGTGTATCAGTTTCGGCGTGAGATAAGGGATTACTCATAAATAAATAGTTTAATTATTCGCCTGCTGCTGTGAGCGGAGGGCTTCTAAAACTGAGTCAATTTTAGCAAGTTCGGGTTCAAGTTGAGCCAGCGTTTGTGATTTGGGGAGTTTTGCTCGTTGTGCTGCGGTGAGGGTTTCACTCAGAAGACGTTCTCTATATGCTTCTAATTCTGCGATCGCTTCGGTGATTTCTGTGGTAGAGGCTGGTGTTGTTTGATTTTCAGACATCGTTTTTTATTGCTCAATTATTCCAGTTTCCATCTTCCCAAAACCTGTTCTTGATGGCTAGTGAATGTAAAGTAACGTAAAGTCTTTTTAAGCTAGTCAGTGACCAACTTAAAATGAGTTTTGGTAGATTCAACAGACAATAAGGTTTATGGATACGCGCTTTTCCAATATTTTTAATCTAACTGAAGATCAAGCGATCGCTCTTTTACAAACTCCTTTAGATGATCTCGAAGATAAAACCGATCGTTACATTGCTGCGTCTCATTTGGTCAATTTTCCCAGTGAACGGACCGTAAATGCTTTAATTGAAGCGATTCATAATCCTGATCCTCATTTGTATAATCGGATCACAAGACGTAAAGCGATCGAAAGTTTAGGACGACTCAAAGCAAATATCGCTTTACCGGTAATCTGTTCTTGTTTAGCCGATGATGATATATATACCGTAGAAAATTCCGTTTGGGCGATTGGCGAAATTGGGACAGATGATGCAACAATTTTAGAAGAAATTGCCAAGCTTTTAGAGAAACCCCAACAAAGTTATCGCGTTATTATCCAAACTTTAGCTAATTTTAATTATTTGCCCGCTTTGGAGCGAATTAAACCTTTTATTGATTCCGATAACGAACCCATTGCTAGTTCTGCGATCGCTGCTGTAGCTCGTTTTACTGGAGATTATAGCCAAATCGATAAAGTTGTGGCTTTTTTAACTCATTCGAGTGTCAATGCAAGACGCGCTTGTATCCAAGATCTCATTGATGCTAAATATTATGATGCTATTCCACAAATTGCCCGTTGTGCGGTTTCGATTGTTTTTCGGCTGCGGGGAATTCGTTTATTAGCGGATGCGGGAAAAGAAGAAGGTAAGTTATCTTTTTCTCAAATTGAACCTTTTTTAGATCAAGTGATGCGAGATCATCCCAATGATTTAGATTTAGTGCATCAATACGAAGAAATTCCCCCAACTGAGTTTTTAATTCAAGAACTTTATAATACTGATTTTGGACGCTGTTATTTAGCGACTAAAGCTTTAATTGAAAATTACGCCGAAACAGTTGAGGATGAAGTTATTAAAAGTTACAACGATGAAGCACATAACGATTATGGGGCGCATTATCATGTTATTAAATTATTAGGTTGGCTTAAATCTGATGCGGGTTATGAGATCGTGGTTGAAGCGTTAAATAATCGTCGTCCTCAGTTCCAAAAATCCCGTTCTGCTGCGGCGATCGCTCTGGCTAATTATGGAGATAAAAAGGCTATTCCTTTGATTCAAGAAGCTTTAAATACTAAAGTTTGGGAGTTAAAATATGCCTGTTTAATGGCTTTAAAAGAATTAGGCGAAGGAAATTTACAATCTTATCTGACTGATGAGGATGATTGGATGGTGAAAGAGAAAGGGAATTTATTAGCTTAGTTTTTTAATTAATCAAGAAAGATGAAAAATTAAATGGGTTAGAATGATTAGTCCGATAATCCACCGTGAAATTAATTTCACGGCTCACAGCATAAGTCCGTTAAAACGGACTAAAAATTTCTTATATTTAGTCGGTTTTAACAAGGGGCTGTGGAAAGCCGTCGCACGGCGAACCTTGTACGCCCCGCCGACTTAAGCTGTGAGACAGGGATTTTAATCCCTGACGGTATCTCAAAAATGAAGTTAAACCAAACTGAACATAATCACTAAACCCAAAACCGCCGCAAAGATAATGAGAGCATAGAATTGTACACGACCGTTTTCTAGGTATTTTAAGCCTTCGCCACTCACAATAGTTGCTAAACCTGTTAAGTTAACGGCACCATCAATAACACGATAATCAACTTCCATGATTTGACGAGCCAGACGACGACATCCTTGGACAAATACTCGGTCATATATATCATCAAAGTACCATTTATTCAGTGATAATTGATACAAAGTGGGATATTTTTTAGCGATCGCTGCTGGATCAATTTTCTTCTGTAGATACATCAAAACGGCTAGAGTGATGCCAATTAAAGATATACCGACTGAAGATCCTGCCATCAGTCCAAATTCAGTCAAATCAAAATGACTGACTTCTTCTAAGACTTCACTGGGTGCATGGATGAAATGTTCAAAGTCATTATCCCAAGGTTTACCCAACAAACCAATTAACACAGAAGGAACAGCGAGGGCAACTAAGGGAAAATACATCGTAAATGGCGACTCATGGGGGGTGTCGCTGTGGGAATGATGATCATCATGAACATCGCTTTCTAATTCCTTGATATCCATTGCACCAGGGCCAAAAGTTGGAATTGCACCAGAGAAAGCTAAAAGTTGCTTTTGAATTCCTTTATCTTTACCTCTAAAATTACCTTCAAAGGTCAGAAAATACATTCGGAACATATAAAACGCCGTCATTCCAGCAGTTAGCCAACCCACTAACCAAAGTAAGGGGTTTGCTTGGAAGGCTAAACCGAGAATTTCATCTTTTGACCAAAAACCCGCAAAAGGAGGAATACCAGAAATAGCCAGCGTTCCAATGAGGAAGGTAATCGAAGTAATGGGCATATATTTGCGTAATCCACCCATTAAACGCATATCTTGGGCTAAAATCGGCTCATGTCCGACAACAGCTTCCATGCCATGAATGACAGAACCCGAACCGAGAAACAACATCGCTTTAAAGTAAGCATGGGTCATCAAGTGGAATAAACCTGCTGTATAACCGCCAATTCCCATCGCCATTACCATGTATCCGAGTTGAGACATGGTGGAATAAGCCAAACCTTTTTTAATATCATTTTGGGTTAGGGCAATGGTAGCCCCTAAAAAGGCGGTAAAGCAGCCTGTCCAAGCGATCGTACTCATGGCGGCTGGGATATTTTCAAATACAGGGTACATCCGCGCAATCAGAAATACACCTGCTGCAACCATCGTCGCCGCGTGAATTAATGCTGAAATGGGGGTGGGGCCTTCCATTGCGTCGGGTAGCCAAACGTGTAGGGGAAACTGAGCGGATTTGGCAACTGGACCCAAAAATACCAAAATTGCGAATAAGGCGGCTAATGCGGGGGCTAGAGTGCCACTAGAGACTAAAGTTTCTAAGCGATCGCCCATTACATCAAAGTCAAAACTACCGGTCGCCCAAAATAAACCTAGCATACCGAGGAGTAAACCAAAGTCCCCAACTCGGTTAGTAACAAATGCTTTTTGACAAGCGTCGGCGGCTGCTTTGCGGTAGAACCAAAAACCAATTAGCAGGTAGGAACACATCCCCACTAATTCCCAAAATACATACACTTGTACTAAATTAGGGCTGATCACTAAGCCCAACATCGAGGAACTAAATAAGCTCAAATAGGCATAGAAGCGTACATAGCCTGGATCATGTGCCATATAGCCATCGGTGTAGATCATGACCAGAAGTGCCACCGTGGTTACAATGACGTTCATCAAGGCACTAAGATGATCGATGGTATAGCCCATTTTTAAACGAAAGTTTCCGGCGGCTGCCCACTCAAACATCTGAGTATAAGTTTCATGACCTTGGATTTGACTCCACAGCAGGGCGAAAGACAGCACCATCGCCGCTCCGAGGAGAGAAATAATAAAAATAGCATTAATTTGTCGGAGTTTGACGGTTATTTGACTGAATGACAGCAACCCGATCCCGACTACCATCGCTCCAACTAAGGGAAGCACGGGAACTAACCAGGCGTACTGATAAAGTGTTTCCATTATGTGTTCGGCCTACTTTATATTTCGTTACTATGATTTATCCCTAACCATTTTGACACATACCGATTCTGAGAGTTGTCTATTTAAAGACTAGGTTTATGATTTTTTCTTAAAAAAAACATAATCTATGATCAATAAGTGTTTATGATGTTGTCTTTGATGGTTTAATCTCAAATTCAATAAATTACGCGTAGGGATTTGGTCTGGGGACCCTATGGCTGAAAGGATTTGGTATGATTAGTTAGAAAAAGTTTTAATTAGATAGGCTTAGTTTTGAGCCTTGATTGGTTTTATAAACTTCAATTCTGTTTTGAAAGGCTTCTTTAAACTGTGGCATATGAGTTACTGTTAAAACACAAGAAAAGTCGTTAGCAATGGCGTTAATGGCAGCAATTAAGCGATCGCATCCTTCGCTATCTTGTGTCCCAAAACCTTCATCTATAATTAAAAGTTGTAATGATGTTCCTGCCCGTTGCGCTAATAATTTTGCTAAGGCTAAACGAATGGAAAAGTTAATCCGAAATGCTTCGCCACCCGAATAGGTTTCATAGGGACGAGTTCCTTGGGCATCAGAGATATTAATTTCTAAGGTGTCAATTAATTTAGCATTTTTTCTCTTTCCTGCTTTTTGGGTCAAAAATAGGACATGGAGTTGGTTGCCGGTTAATCGAGATAAAATATGATTGGTTTGGGCTTCTAATTCTGGTAAAACATTTTCGATCATTAAGGTTTGAATGCCATTTTTACCAAATGCTAGAGCTAGTTCTTGATGAATTCGATATTTTTTCTTGACTTCTCTGAGTTGTTTTTTGGTTTCTATTTGTTGATTTTTTAATTTTTCTAAGTGACTTGAAGATGCTTCTAAACGTCCTTTTTGTCCGAACAACTCTTCAAGTTTTTTTCGTCGTTGTTGAATCTCTATATTTAGGGTTTGTATTTCTTCTCGGTAGTCTTTTATATTCATGAATTGTTGTCTTAATTGCTCTAATTCTTGTTTGGTGGTAGCTTGTTCAGTTTGTTTTTGTTGTATGGTATTTTCTAAGTCTCGATATTGTTCTTGTAGTTCAGGATATTTTCGTTCTGCTTGTTTTAATTGATCATATCGAGATTGACTGTTTTTGGCTTGACGTAGAGCATTGCTAATATCTATGTGTTGCGATCGCTCATAGCCTAATTCTTTTATTTGCTGCTCAATTTCTCTGATTTTTATTTTAATTTCTGAAGTGTGTTGTAACTGTTGAATGGCTTCTTGTAGCTGATTAATTTTCTTGACAATTTGCGGTTTTTTTGCATTAATTTCGGTTTGACGCTCTTGAGCCTCATTAATTCTAGCTTGTTTAATTTCTGCCCATTTCAATTGATTTTCTTGACTTTTTAGTAGACCATGAGTTTTTTCATCATATTTTAAATTTTCCAGTTCTTGATTTAATAATTTTAAGTCTACTTGTAAGTCCTGAGCAAAATTATGACTCGATAAATCTAATTCTATTTGTTCAATTTCTGCTTGATTTTTTTTCAGTTTACTAAGCGTCTCATGACTGGCTTCTAATTGCATTTCTAATTGATTAAAATGCTGTTGCAATCTATTATAAGGTTCTATTTCTTGATTGAGTGTATTTTCTTCTTGATGTATATTTTGTAAATCCTTCATACACCGTGTAATTTGTTCTTTTAATTCCCAAATATCTTCTTGTAAATTTTGTTGTTGATTTTGAGTTTTTTTAATCACTTGATGTCGATGATGATGATCTAACTCTTGTTCACACAAAGGACAATTTGCTTCATGATTTGAAATTAGTTCTAATTTTTTAATTAACTCATCTAATTGTTTTTCATAAATTCGTTGTTGTTCTTGTAGTCTTTGTTGAACTGATTTTTTATCGCTTCGTTTTTCCTCAAGTCGTTTTTGATAATTCTTTTTTTTATCTAATTCTTGAATTTGCGTATCAATTGTCAGGGCTTCTTGACGAATTTGTGGTATTTTTGCTAATTCTTTTTCTAACTGTTCTTTAATTATTGTTAATAGTTCTAATTTAGCAATGAATTTATCTTTTTTTCGAGCAATTTCGTTTTCTAAACTTTGACGACGTTGCTGCAAAGGAGAAACTTCACTATAGAGTTTTTCTAATTCATTAATTCGTTGTCGAATTTGCCGTAATCTTTCTAAATTCGTTTTGACTTCAGATGCTTGGTTCAATATTTGCTGATTTTCTTGTTCTTGCTTTTGGATAAATTCTAACTGTGATTGAGCTTTTTGACTTTGCAGTTCTAGTTCATTACTTTGTTTAAATAGCTGTTGTTCTAATTGTTGCTTCTGTTGTTGTGAATCTTGGAACAACTGAAATTTTTCTAATAATTTTTTGTCTTCTTCTTCCAAATTGAGTAAATGTTGATACTGCGCTAAAATTTCAGGAGACTTGTTTAAAATCTCGTCTTGTTCGGCTATTTGATTCCTTAGAATAGATTTATTTTTAACTAATCGCTCACCATCTTGAGTAAGAGTTTGATACTTATTTTGTTTCTCATTAAGTTGTTGTTCCCAAGTTTTACGTTGCGCTTCTTCGGTTTGTAATTGTTGTAATTTTTCTACATCTTGAGCAATTAAGTTTTGTAACTGTTGAATTTCCGCTTCTAAACTTAGTAATTGCGCTGTAATTGTTTCTTTCTGCTTTAATTCTTGCTCAAGGGGTGCTAAACTATTTTCTAATTGTTCAGCTTGTCCTTTAAACTGTTTAGATAAATCCTTGGCTTGCTCGGCTAATTGTTCATACTGTTCTAATTTCAATAAATCTGCTAATATTTGTTTACGCTCATTGGGGCGACGTTGCATAAATTCGTCGGCTCTTCCTTGACGCAAATAAGCTGAATTAATAAAAGTATCGTAATCTAGTTTTAAACAGGTATTAATATGCTCTTGTGTATCTCGTATTCCTTTTCCTGATAAACTGCGAAATTTCCCTGCATTTTCGATTTGAAAATCTAATGAACTGTTTTTCCCTTTCTGACGAGTGCGAATGACTCGATAGGTTTGTTCATTACAGATAAACTGAAAATCAACACGGACAAAATCTGCTCCCGTGTGCATGACATTCTCTTCGGTTGCCGCCCGACTCTCTCCCCACAATGCCCAGGTAATGGCTTCTAGTAGGGATGATTTACCTGCGCCATTCGCACCACAGATACAAGCGGTGTGAAATCCCCGAAAGTCTAGGGTTGCCTCTTGATAGCTCAAAAAGTTTTTTAGAGTCAGTTGTAGAGGAATCATTCAATCAAAGAGTTATAAGGTGAGAAGTTGCACCAAAATAGTACATAAATATTAAGTTAACAGAAAATTGGGAATATTGTAACGATTCCCGAATAAAAGGTTAAATTAAAGATCTCTCTTTAGAGGTTGAGTAATATTAAAGAAGGCAGTAAGCTAATAGGTGCGGGAACCATTTCCCCTCGAAAATCGAGCAACTGGACTAAAATTAGGTAAGCCACAGCGATGAGGATTGAGATAGCTCCAGTAATAATGGCGACGATTTTACCTTTTTCCATATTTTTATCTGTTAAAATTACTTGTTACTCATTTTAGCGAAAAGAAAAGGCAAACTGAATGAAAACACTATTTTTCTCAAAATTTTGGTCAAAGTGCGAACTCACTAAATTTTTTAGACAAATAGCTCATGAGAGCGACTAAAGACAAGTTGAACTTGAGTTATGTTTTTTTAGTTTGCAAAGGAAACAATCAAGGATTTTTTTTGTCTTATATTAGTGATGTGATAAAGTAAAAAAAAAGTTGAGTTTGTGGACTCAATATTCATCAAAATGTACATCAGATTGACTAAAATAAAATGTTTATTAACCCAACTGTTTTAAATAATTTAGATTTATATCGAGACAAATTTGAAAATGCTCAACCCTTCAAATACATTGTAATAGAAAATTTTTTACAAGAAGATTTAGCTCAAAAGTTGTTAGATGAGTTTCCAGTTTTTGATCCCCAAAAAGCCCTTAATGAATTGGGGTATGTTGGTGGCAAAGCTGTTCATGAAAACATGAAAGAAATTAGTACTTTATATGCTAAGTTTGCTCATTATGTTTGCTCCAAAGAATTTTTAAATGTCGTTTCCCAAATCACAGGGATTGAAAAACTAATCGGAGATGAAACCTTTTTTGGCGGTGGCACTCATGAAAATTTACACGGACAAGATTTAGATGCACACGTCGATTTTAATTATGATGAAAGAAGATGGTTACATAGGCGTTTAAACTTAATTATCTTTTTAAATCATGAATGGGATGATAGTTGGGGTGGCTTATTAGAACTTCATTCTAATCCACGAGATCCAGATTATAATCAAGTGACGGCTTTTGCTCCTCTTTTTAATCGTTGTGTTTTGTTTGAAACAAACGAATATTCATGGCATGGTTTCCCTAGAATTAATATACCTGAAGATAAGCGATATATTACTCGAAAATCTCTATCGATTTATTTATATTCTAAAGATAGACCTCAAGAAGAAATAGCCCCGCCTCATGCTACATTTTATATCAATCGTCCTCTTCCTGCTCAGATTCAAGAAGGAAATACATTAACAACTGAAGATTATCAAGCGATTAGAAATCTTCTGCAAAGAAGAGATGATATGATTGAGTTTTATCAAAAAAGAGAATTAAAAGAATCGGCAGAAAAACATAAGTATACTTTTTCTTCTCTTCCTGAAACCCATGAAGAACTTAGAAAAGATTACGATAATTTATTGAGACACTATCATGAGTTACAGAATCGTTATGATAATTTGTATAACAGCAAAGCTGGTAAAATTTTAAGAATTTTATCAAAAGTCAAAAACAAGATTCAAAAAGCAATTAGATAAATCTAAGCTCTTTTTAGATGAGTACAATTAACTAAATGAATTAATGCTGGAGCGATCGCATCTAACGGCAACACCTGATCGACTTTTTGGGTATCAATAGCAGCTTTGGGCATACTAAAACATTCGGCCGTGTTTTCATCTTGAGCAAGAATAATACCACCTTGTCTTTTAATCGCTAAAACGCCTAATGCACCGTCAGTCATTCTACCCGTTAAGACAACAGCGATCGCTCTACTCTTGTAACTATTAGCTAGTGACCAAAATAGTTTATCAGCAGCAGGACGAGAAAAACTGACTTTAGCTGAATCGGATAAAGATAGCGTACCATCTGGCTTAATCAGTACGTGCTTATTAGGAACTGGTGTATAAACCGTTCCCCGACGTAATAACTCGCCGTCTTCTGCTGGTTTAACTTGTAGAGAAGTGCGATCGCTAAGAATTTCTGTCAGATAACTCGGAAGATTTGCGGGTAGATGTTGAACAATAACAATAGCGGCCGGAAAATCAGACGGTAGAGCAGACACAATAGTGCTGATTGCTTTTAGTCCCCCAAAAGATGCAGCGAGACCGATCACATTGTAGGGAACATCAGGGAAATGAGAAAAAACCCAATGTCTTGGCTGACTTAAGGCTTGTTTTGTCAAAGCTTGGTCAGATAATAGCCGACTGCTGATAACAGAGGTATTCATTAAATGAATCAATAATGAGTTATTGTACTAAGCTCATAACTTCATCCTACTAAATAAATCGCTATTATGTACGCTAGAGTACATAAAAATTGATCCTTAGTTAGAGGTCATCCCCTATAGATTCGTTAGGGTTAAAACATAATCTGTTTTAAAAACTGTTAATTTTTATGTCATCTTCTCCTGATCCTAGACAAAATCGGCTTTTAGCGTCACTACCCGATGAAGAATATAATCGTCTTTTACCACTCCTAAAATATGTCCCTTTAGAGTTAAAAAAAATTCTTTATGAAGTAAATGAGCCAATTCAACACGTTTATTTCCCGTTACATGGCGTGATTTCATTGCTCACCATTATGGAAGATGAATCTATTGCCGAAGTGGGTACAATTGGCAATGAGGGTTTTGTAGGTTTGCCTGTCTTTTTAGGGGCCGAGCAAGTTCCAGGTCGAGCTTTAGCGCAAGTGTCAGGTGATGCGATGCGAATGGACACTCAAGCTTTTAAACGCGAGGTTAAACCCGAAATGGTATTATTTAATCTGCTACAACGTTATACTCAGGCAATGTTTAACCAAATTGCCCAGACTGCGGCTTGTAATCGTTTACATAATATTGAAGAGCGATTTTGTCGCTGGATCTTGATGTCTCAAGATCGAGTACATACAGACCAATTTTTTTTAACTCAAGAATTTCTATCCCAAATGTTAGGGGTACGTCGTGCTGCTGTCAATAAAGTAGCAACTACGATACAAAAAGCGGGATTGATTCAATATATAAGAGGTAAGATGACTATTCTAGACCGAGAGGGGTTAGAATCATCTTCTTGCGAGTGTTATGCTATTATCAAAGCCGAGTACGATCGCTTACTTGACGGCAAGAACTGACTAAAAACAAAAAAATGTAGGACAAGTTTAGCTCATCCTACAAGAGTGTGTAACCAAATCTATACTAAAAACAGCTTTCGACTTTAACTCTTCCCTCATCAACCTGTACTGAATAGGTGGGAATTTTCACTGTTTCATCATCGAGACATTCACCTGTTTTTAAGTTGAAATTTTGCTTGTAAATGGGTGAAGCGACTTTAATGATTCCTTTGCGATCGCCGACTAATCCTCTTGATAGTACATATGCCTTGCTAAAAGGATCGTAATTATTCAGTGCGTAAACTTCTTCAGTTGCACCAACTCGAAAAATCGCAATTTGTTCGCCATTGACTAAAGCGCAAACTCCTGTATCGGGTTGAATATCTTCTATTGAACAAACATCAACCCATTGTTTAATTTCTGTCTGTTTTTGTAATGCTTGTACCATAATTGAACTCCTGATATAAATGATTGGATTTTGAACCTCTTCCTTTAATATGACCAGTGAATCAATTCACTGTCTGTATAGCATAAGTCCAACGGGGCTTACAAGGTCAGCCGTACGACGGCAGACACAGCCCCTCATTGAAATGGACTCTCATGCCATTAAGTGAGTCGGTTAAAACCGACTGTAGAGACGCGCCATGGCGCGTCTCTACGAGACAGGGATTAAAATCCCTGGCGATCTCATGATTTCTTTTTCTTGTTGGGTTGCGGGGCGTTTTTGTCCGCGTTCTTCAACATAAGCTAAACTTGGATCACTCTGATCGCTATTGACAAAATGACGGAAACGTGTTAGCTTTTGTGGATCTTCAATAGTCGCTTTCCATTCACATTGATAAGTATTGACTAAACTTTGCATTTGTGCCTCTAATTCGGCAGCAATTCCCAAGGAATCGTCAATAATCACCTGTTTTAGATAGTCAATTCCACCTTCTAGCTTATTGAACCAAGTCGCAGTTCTTTCTAAGCGATCGGCTGTGCGAACATAGAAAATGAGAAATCGATCTAAATATTTAATCAGCGTTTCTTTATCGATATCAGTCGCTAATAAAACCGCGTGTTGGGGTTTAATTCCTCCATTACCACATACATAAAGATTCCATCCTTTCTCAGTGGCAATAATCCCAAAATCTTTACTTTGCGCTTCGGCGCATTCGCGGGTACATCCAGATACAGCCGATTTTAGTTTATGGGGCGATCGTAAACCACGATAGCGTAATTCTACTTCAATCGCTAAACTGGTTGAATCTTGTACTCCAAAGCGGCACCAAGTACTACCCACACAAGATTTTACCGTTCTTAAAGCCTTACCGTAAGCATGACCCGATTCAAAACCCGCGTCAACTAATTGTTTCCAAATATGAGGTAATTGATCGACTCTTGCACCGAATAAATCGATTCTTTGTCCTCCAGTGATCTTAGTATAGAGTCCAAATTCTGTAGCAATTTCGCCTAATGCAATGAGTTTATCGGGTGTAATTTCTCCCCCTGGTACGCGTGGTACGACTGAATAGGTACCATCTCTTTGAATATTGGCTAAATAGTAATCATTGGTATCTTGTAAACCGACATGAGGGGTACTTAAGATATGTTCATTCCAAGTCGAAGCAAGCATCGAAGCAACAGCAGGTTTACAAATTTCGCATCCTTTACCTGTGCCAAATTTCTCTAGAAGTTCACCAAAGCTTTTAATTTGATGGAATCTCAATAAGTGATACAATTCCTGACGAGAATAAGCGAAGTGTTCACACAGATGGTTATTAACTGCGACTCCTGCTTTTTTCAGTTCAGATTTGAGTAAATCAGTAACCAGAGGAACACAACCCCCGCAACCTGTACCCGCTTTCGTACATTTTTTCAGAGTAGGAACGTCTCTTAAATTATCATCTCGAATAGCACGGCAAATATCACCTTTTGAAACATTATTACAAGAACAAATTTGCGCGGTATCGGGTAAGCTATCGACTCCCATTGTCGCTAAAGATGCTTTTCCTTCACGAGGAGACATCAATAAATCTTCGGGATGAGGGGGTAAAGTAATTTGGTTTTGGACAAATTGTAACAGAGTTCCGTAGTCTGATGCGTCGCCAACTAAAATACCACCGAGTAGATATTTGCCGTCTTCTGAGAGAACTAATTTTTTATAGACACCTTGTCGGGAGTCAACAAAAGTAACATCTTTTGCACCCGATGTTTTACCGAAATGATCCCCAAAACTGGCGACATCTACCCCTAATAATTTTAGTTTGGTACACATATCTGCGCCCGTAAAACTGTTATCATTGTTACCATTTTTGCTAAAGCGATCGGCAACAACTTCCGCCATTTTATACCCTGGTGCAACTAAACCATAAATTCGGTTTTGATGTAGCGCACATTCACCAATGGCAAAAATATCAGGATCAGAGGTTTGGCAGGATTCATCAATAATAATACCGCCTCTTTCACCGATGGTTAAATCACTCTTTCTGGCTAAATCATCTCTGGGGCGAATTCCAGCCGAAAAGACAATCATATCTGTCTCTAATTCGCTACCATCAGCAAAGACCATTTTAGTCACTTTGCCATCTTCATTAACAATTTCTTGGGTGACTTTATTGGTATGTACCGTTAACCCTAATTCCTCGATTTTTGCTCTTAAAACCTGTCCACCCAAATCATCTACTTGAACAGGCATCAAACGAGGCATAAATTCAATAATATGAGTCTTTAGACCCAAGTTTTGTAAGGCATTGGCGCATTCTAAGCCAAGTAATCCTCCCCCAACAACAACCCCAGTTTTACACTGTTTCGCATAAGCCGAAATTTGTTCTAGATCATCAATGGTTCGATAAACAAATGTCCCTGTTGCGTCATTCCCTTTGATAGGTGGGACAAAAGGATAAGAACCAGTTGCTAAAACAATTTTATCGTATTCTATTTCTACACCATTAGCAGAAATTACCTTTTTTTGTTCTCGATTAATTATTTCTGCTTTATCACCAATATAAACTTTTAAGCCATTCTCTTGATAGAATCCAGGTTCAACTAAAGATAAATCTGCTGCGGTTTTTCCTGCAAAGAAACCACTCAAATTAACGCGATCGTATGCTACTCTTGACTCTTCACAAAAGGTAATGATATTCCAATCATGATGGCCTTCTTTTTTCACCATCAACTCTAAGAATTTATGCCCAACCATCCCATTACCAATAACAATTAAATTCCGTAAGCCAACCATATCTGATTCCATAACTCCATCTATCGCCATCCTAGAGGATATTTTCAGGGAATTCTAGAGGGGTGATGAAAGAATCAAAATACTTTAATCCGCTTTTTGCATTATGGGTAGAGCAAAGATATTAGAGTATTTATTGCTAGAAATTTTATTAAGCTTAATTTTGCTCCGTCGTTTACCCATTTCTTTCTGTTGAATAACAATATTATCTCTATTTTGTTCTAGAAATTTTTCTAACTCATCAAATGGGACTTCAACAGTTTGATTATTTTTTAGCTTGAGAGTAAACAGCATAAGCTTTTAATCCCATCATTAGGATTTTTCTCACTAATTTAATATTACAATCCTTTTGACGGGATTGCAATAGTTTGTAGTCCCTTATTAGCATTAGTATATTTTAAAAAGTTTTTTAACCACCACCAAATCAAACATATAAAAGTTTTTCATAGTAAAAGAGGACTCAAATTATCATAAAAAATAATCTCTATTTTCGCATCTCTAATAAAGAACTGATAAATCGTCTTTCCCAACAAAAAACGGAAAAACCATAACCAGATTCATTAACAACTTTAATTTGCTCTTTGATTTCTTTTTCCGTCGTATCCCAAGGAGCAAAAACACCGATCGCAACGGGAACAAATCGAGAAGCTTCAGCAACTCCAGATGTATTAATTGATTGCTGAACTTGTGTGGGTGTTTTTCGATAAACTTGTACAACCACTTCATCAATATAACCTTTATTAATCCATTTTATCCAATTTTGGTTATAGCGATTGACCGAAAAAGCATAAGGATTAGGGGATAAACTAAAAATAAGTTTAGGATTTTTTTCTTGTATAAGTTGATAAACTTTTTGAGTTAGATTAGTTAAAGATTGTTGATGATAACCAAATTGTACAGGAATTGCCCAATGATCATCGAATTGTATTCCTTCAAGATCATATTTTATAATTTCTTCGACCATACTTAATATATAGTCTTGTACTTCTGGATGTGATGGGTCTAACCAGACAAAGTGATCAATAACTGTTTTTCCATCAGGAGTTTTTAGTAACCAGTCAGGATGTGATTTTGCAATTTGGCTATTAGGCGATAATATTAAACCATATTCTAACCAAGCATATACTTTTAAACCTTGACGTTTGCCTTCTTTGGCTACATATTTTAAAGGATTTGTTAAAGGTGGAGATAAAAATAAACTTGTCATTCCTGTATTTCTAACTTTTCTGTGTGACGGATATAATGTACCCCAATCACCGTAAACATTAACATAAATTCGATTATAACCTGAACGAGAAAGATGATTTAAAACATTATCTAAAAGTGTTGTATGGTGAAGAAATGCTGTACCGATATCGGTTAGCCAAACGCCTCTAATTGTTTTAAACTCTTTTGCTGTACGCTGAATTGATGGTGCTGGTTTAAGTAAGAAATATGTTACGATTACTACGAATAAGGTTACTAAGCTGAGTTTAAATTTCTGAGTATTACTTTTGAAAAGCATAGTTTAATTAAACAATTGTTTTTATCTTTATCTTCCATCTATTCAGCTTTTTGTTATTTTAAGGTTGCCAATTCTCATTTAATAATTGCTCTAAAGTATAGGGACAAGTTGTGGGAAAAGTATTTAAACGAGTTTTCTGTATAACATATCTAAGAGCATCTTGATAAATAACATTCAACTCTTGTTCTAAATGCTGACGTAGATTAATTGTTAAATGTCTTCGTAATTGAGTGCGACAACTAACTATTTCTGCTTTCCAGTGAGCCGAACTATTTTGATACTCTTCTGACCAATATTGCAGCAATAAAAGATGTCTAATAACCTGTTCTAATAAGCTTACTGCTTTATTTCTATCTTTTTTGCTCAAATATTCTAATTCCTCAATCAAATTCTCTATGTCTAATTCATCTAAACGATTAGCCTTTAAAAGTTTAATGGTTTCCTCTAACCATAAATGGTCATCAATTTCGTAAAGAGTTTTTAAATCATTTTTTGTATATAACATCGCTCTATAATTTTCGTCAAAGTATATAAATAATCATCACACTTATCTAGCATGATTATATTCTACAATTTTTCTGAGCCACCACCAACCGATCAAACAACCGATCGCATAATACAGAAAATCCCATCCCGAAAAAGTTGTACCAAGTAAAAGACGACCCAAAGTATAAGAACGAAATAGCTGTAATAATGGAGGATGCCACAGTTGTAAAAACTCCAGTAAGCTTGTAATAATAAAAACTCCTAGAGAAATAAAAATAATAGATTGTTTTTTTGTAAAAAGTGCAAAGAAAAACAAACACCAAAACACTTCGTACCAGATCGCAGCGAAAGAATTATTTAACCAGTCTTCGCCCCAACCTCGATAATATTTAGAGGCTAAACCTAGTAAGGTAACGATGATAATAGATAGAATAATTGTCGATCGCACTCTAACCCGTTTCATTTTTACAACTGCGTTCTTAGAAGCCAAAAGAGTTTTGTTTAAATCGCTATAATAGACAATGAAATTGTAGCAATATCATGACGAATCAGCCACCTGATCCCCAAAAAAATCAGCTTACTCAGATGCTAACCGTAGCCATTGAAAAAGCTAGGGTTAATTTTAATGCGTTATCCCTGAAAAAAGGCGCGAGAGTCCCAGAATTGAAGATCCAAGATGGAGATGATCAACCAGTACAAAATTATCCGTTAGTTGGCGATCGCTATACGGTTGGTCGTAGTTCTAGTTCTAGTGATATTGTGATCCGTAGTCCGATCGTCAGTCAAGTCCACTTTTCCCTACAACGCGATAAAAAAAATCCTAATTGTTTTTATCTCCAAGACGAAAACTCAACCAATGGAGTTTATTTCAAAAAACGTCGCATCAAAAAACCTTTTTTACTCCATCATGGTGATACTATTACGATCGCCCCACCGACATTAGCGAATGCGATTAATATTTCCTATTACAACCCGCCCCCAGTTTGGGTAAAAGGGTTACGATATGGATTATATGGCGTTGGTGGAATTGCGAGTCTGTGTGCTGCGATCGTTGGGGTAGAATGGTTTAAATATCCTGTCTATCCGTTACCTAATGGTGTTAGTGAACCCGTTGTTATTTACGCTAGAGATGGACAAACTCCCCTCAATCCTATTCAAACGGAAAATCATCGAGAATTAGAAAAATTATCCGATTTTTCCCCTTATTTACCTAAAGCGGTGCTTGCTTCTGAGGATAGTCGTTATTACTGGCATTTTGGTGTAGATCCTTATGGTATCTCACGGGCAGTTGTCGCCAACGTTCGCGGGGGAGGGATCAAAGAAGGTGCAAGTACACTAACTCAACAGTTAGCAAGAAGTCTATTTTCTGAGGTTGGTAGACAAAATAACGCCAGTCGTAAATTACGGGAAATGGTTGTCGCTTTGAAGTTAGAAGCGGTTTATAGTAAAAACGAAATCCTAAGAAATTATCTCAATAAAGTTTATCTCGGTGTCGGTAACTATGGGTTTGAAGATGCAGCCGAATTTTATTTCGATAAATCAGCCAAAGATTTAACTTTATCAGAAGCGGCTACCTTAGTGGCGATGTTGCCCGCACCAAACCTGTATAATCCTGTACAGAACTACGATCGCTCTATACAATATCGTAATCGAGTGATCAACCGCATGGAAAGCCTGAGAATGATTAGTGAAGAGGAAGCAGATAGGGCAAGACGATCGCGTATTGAAGTCAGTCCAAAAGCCACAAAAGCTCTCTCACAAATTATAGCCCCCTATTTTCATAGTTATGTTTTCCAAGAATTACGAGAATTACTCGGAGAAGATTTAGCCAAAGAAGGAAACTTTATTGTAGAAACGGGACTCAATCTTAGTATCCAAACACAAGCCGAAAAAGCCCTTAAAAACAACATTAATACCAATGGTTCTCGTTTTGGGTATTCAAACGGCGCATTAGTAACGATTAATCCGAAAACTGGAGAAATCTTAGCCCTAGTCGGTGGTGTAGACTATAAAAAAAGCCAGTTTAATCGCGCTACACAAGCCAAACGACAACCAGGATCAACCTTTAAAGTATTTGCTTATGCGGCGGCAATAGAAGACGGCAGATCACCGAATAAAGTTTATTCCTGTGATGCCATTTTTTGGAAAGGACAACGCTATAAACCCTGTGAACGAAGTAGCGGAAGTGTCGATATGTATCGCGGGTTAGCCCAGTCGGAAAATGCGATCGCCCTCAGAGTTGCCAAAGATGTCGGTTTAGATCGCGTGATTTCCGTCGCCCGCAAAGCAGGAATCACATCACCGATAAAAGAGGTTCCAGGGCTAGTTTTAGGGCAAAATGAAGCAACTGTTTTAGAAATTACGGGGGGGTATAGCATCTTTGCTAATCAAGGTATATGGACACGTCCTCACGCAATCAGACGCATTTTAGACGGGGGAGACTGTACAAATAATGAGGATATTAATACCTGTCGCGTGATTTATGAATTTTCTCAAGATTCGCAAGCAACTGATCAAGCTATTTCGCCAGAAGTTGCCCGTACTATGAATCAAATGATGCAAGGGGTAATTCAAAGCGGAACGGGAAAAGCCGCTAATATTGGAGTAGGTGCAGCAGGCAAAACGGGAACCACCGATAAAAGTGTTGATTTGTGGTTTATTGGATATACAACAAACGATCAATTACTGACTGGGGTTTGGTTGGGCAATGACGATAATTCACCCACAAAAGGGAGTAGTAGTCAAGCCGCGCAACTCTGGGGAAGTTATATGAAAACGATTATTAAAGATTAAAGATAAGAAAGCAGCCGATAAGGATTTTAGATTAATATGACGGTTTTTACATTGCGATCGCTCTCCAAAGATTTTGGCATTAAAGAAATTCTCAAAGATGCGAGTTTTAGCCTTGATGAAGGGGATAAAGTCGGATTAATTGGTACAAATGGTTCGGGAAAATCAACCTTACTAAAAATGATTGCAGGGCTAGAACCCATAGACGGCGGCGAAATTTGGATTAATTCGGGATCTAAAGTGATTTATTTGCCGCAACAGCCCAATTTAGACGAAAATTGTACGGTTTTAGAACAGGTTTTCGCTGATAGTGGCGAACAGATGTCGTTAATTCGAGAATATGAAGAACTTTCCGCAAAACTAGCCCATAGTCCTAAAAATCCCGATGAACTTCTGTCGCGTTTGTCAAGAGTTACGCAACAAATCGAAACATTAGGAGCGTGGGAACTCGAAAGTAACGCTAAGATTATTCTCTCTCAACTGGGTATTCAAGACTTTGAGGCAAAAATCGGCAGTCTTTCAGGAGGATATCGAAAACGTATTGCTTTAGCGACTGCTTTAC
The DNA here is from genome assembly GCF_003007785.1 of Aphanothece hegewaldii CCALA 016. Classification (GTDB taxonomy): domain Bacteria; phylum Cyanobacteriota; class Cyanobacteriia; order Cyanobacteriales; family Microcystaceae; genus Chroococcus; species Chroococcus hegewaldii. The sequence continues at coordinate 36,935 of NZ_PXOH01000008.1, forward strand.
TTTCTGAACCCGATGTGTTACTGATGGATGAACCGACTAACCATCTTGACGCGCTTTCAGTGGAATGGTTACAGAGTTATTTAAAACGTTTTCGCGGTGCATTATTACTCATTACACACGATCGCTATTTCTTAGATCAAGTCACTAACCGTATTATCGAAATTGATCGGGGTGATTTATATTCATATTCAGGCAATTACGCTTATTATCTCGAAAAAAAAGCCGAATCTGAAGACTCCGCCGCCAGTAGTCAACGCAAACACGCAGGAGTATTAAGACGAGAATTAGAATGGCTAAAACGAGGGCCAAAAGCCAGAAGTACCAAGCAAAAAGCCAGAATACAGCGTATTCAAGAGATGCGAGGTCAAGAATTCAAGCAAATACAAGGAAAAGTAGAGATTACAACCGCAGGTCGTCGAATTGGGAAAAAAGTCATTGAATTAAACAATCTGAGTAAATCTTATGATGACCGTATTTTAATTAAAGATTTTACCTATATTTTCAATCCAGAAGACCGCATCGGAATTATTGGGAGTAATGGCGCGGGAAAATCAACTCTAATGGATATGATTACAGGTAGAGTGCAGCCAGATTCGGGTACAGTAGAAATAGGTTCTACTATTCAAATTGGCTATTTTGACCAACATTCAGAAGACTTAAACCTGAATGAAAATCAACGAGCGATCGACTATCTTAAAAGTATTGCAGAATTAGTTAAAACCGCCGATGGTACTGTGATTACAGCATCTCAGATGTTAGAACGGTTTTTGTTTACCCCAAATCAACAATATTCACCTATAAAAATGCTTTCGGGGGGAGAAAGACGGCGACTATTTTTATTACAGGTTCTCATGAGTTCGCCAAATGTACTGATTTTAGACGAACCGACGAACGATCTCGATGTTCAAACCTTGGGAGTTTTAGAAGAATATCTCGAAGACTTTAACGGGTGTGTGATAGTAGTATCGCACGATCGCTATTTTCTTGATCGTACTGTTGATACGATTTTTGCTTTTGAGTCAGGGGGCGTTTTAAAACAATATCCGGGTAACTATTCAGTTTATCTCGACTACAAAAAAAGCGAAGAAGACACCAAACGAAGCGAAACCCAAGAGAAAAAAACAAATACTAAACCAAAATATCAAAATTCTTCTGCTAGTGTGACAAAACCTCGAAAACTTTCCTTTAAAGAAAAACAGGAATATGAAAAGCTAGAAAAACAAATCCCCGAAATGGAAGCGCAAAAAGAAGAATTAGAAAAGAATTTGTATAACAATCCTCCCAGTGAGTATAGCAAAATGAAACAACTCACCGAACATTTAGGACAATTAACCCAAGACATTGATACAGCAACCGAAAGATGGTTAGAACTCGCAGAACAATTGAATTAATAAAATGAAAGTTAAGCGTGTTTTAGATTAAAACAGATGAATACAGTAGAGTTAAAGAATCAATTCGCTATCTGTGTTTCAAACCAAAAATATGAAGATTTAGAGGTTTGGAAAGTTTATAGGGTACTTTTGGATGATAAAGCAAGTGAATTAGGTTGTTTACGAGTTATAGATGAATCTGGCGAAGATTATCTTTATCCAGCGAGTCGGTTTGTTGTTGTAGAATTACCCGAAGAGGTTCAGGCGCGTTTAATGGCAGTTGTCGAGAACTCAGGTTAAAGTTAATTAATCAAAGTAATTACCGTGAGTTCTGGGGGACAAAAAAAACGACCTGGAAAATAAGTTCCAAGTCCTCGATTTACATACAATTGGTTATTACCTATACAATGATATCCCTGCGCCCATTCCCAATGTTTGGCTACCTGCGAACATTGCCTCAAATAAGGAATAAATTTTTGTACTGATTTAGGTACTACTTTGCGTAATTGTTGCCCGATAATTGGTGCAGAACCCAAACCGGGGATAAAAACTTGTCCACCGTGAGTATGTCCCGATAATTGTAGATCAACGCGCCATTTTTTTAAGATTTCGGCGGTATCAGGATTGTGTGATAAAACAATTCTAGGTACATTAGAATCTAGGTGATCAATGATTGCTAGACCTGAGCGAAATTCTCGTGACCAATAATCTGCTAATCCAATAATGGGAAAATTGGGGCCAAATGGTATAGCTATACCGTTCCAAAGTACCGTAATTTCTGCACTATTTAAAGCCCTGATGACTTGTGTTCTAGCATTAGGATAGTAAATATCATGATTACCCAAACAAGCAAAAATTCCGTTTTTACTCTTGAGTGATTTTAGTCTAGAACTTAAGGCATTAATCGGAGTTGGGTCATCGGTGATATAATCGCCTGTTAAGAGAACTACATCGGGATTTTCTTGATTACTGACACAGATCGCTTGTTCTAATAACTGATCACTAAGACAGAAGCCATCATAATGTAAATCGGAGAGTTGAACTAATTTTAGCCCAACTAAACTAGATGGTAAATCAGCGATCGCAATCGTTAATCGTTCAACTTTTAAAGGTTCTACCCAAATTGGCGATAACATTTAACTTTTTCCTCCTCACCTTAACTTATAAAATACTTTCTTACGGTTCTTATTGGTGAGAGCTTGTATTCTTCAATACTTTATAAACACTGACACAAAATTAAACCAAACCATTTTTGAGGATCTGTCCAACTTTGAAGCGGTTTTAACCCTTGATTTTCTAAATATTGTTCCATTTGAGATAAATTAAATTTACGAGAAATTTCTGTTTGAATTGTTTCTCCCTCTTGAAAAGTTACCGTTAAATCTAAAGCCTCTAACCGAACTTTATGGGATTTTTTGCAAATCAAGTGCATTTCGATTTGATTTTCTTGGGTATTATAAAAAGCCCAATGTTTGAATAAATTAGGGTCAAAATTTCCTTGAAAACGCTGATTGAGATGATTTAACATATTCAAGTTAAAAGCGGCGGTAATTCCTTGACGATCATTGTATGCCGCTTCTAAAATATCAATTGGCTTTTGTAAGTCTATTCCTAATAAGAAATAATCTCCTGATTTTAGGGCTGAGGTGATTTGGCTAAAAAAGCGATCGCATTCAGTTTCTTTTAAATTGCCTAATGTACTCCCTAAAAATAACATCATTCTAGCAGGAAATAAACTCGGCGGTAAACTTTGTAAAGCGACTTCGTATGTTCCGACTATTCCTTTAATTTGTAGAGAAGAATAATCATTAAGTAATTGTTTAGCACTATCTTCGAGAATCGTCATACTAATATCAATTGGTACATAGCTTAACGGATAATCGAGAGTTTTATAAGCATCTAGCAATAAACGAGTTTTAGTAGAACTCCCGCTCCCTAATTCTATTAATTCACATTTTCCCGTTTGTTGAGCAATTTCAACGCCATATTTTTGTAATATTTCGGTTTCGGTTCGGGTTGGATAATATTCACTTAATGTACAAATTTGCTCAAATAGTAAAGATCCTTTGGCATCATAAAAATAACGAGGGGGTAGGGTTTTATGTTGTTGATTTAATCCTTTAATCACTTCAGAACCATCATCAGAAAAGTCAACAAACTCTTGAATATATTTAATTTGTAAACGAGTATTTAAGTAATTATTATCTTTTAATAAAGACATAAAAAAATTCCGTTTGCTTTTAGTCTTTGATGTGTAGAAATTAGGGTTTGGCAACCAAACCCCCACAGTTATCAGTCATCAGTGTATCGTTTTTTTTGACTGTATTAAAGGGTTTGGAATCCCTACCCCTACAATAGCATTTTTGAATCCCTAAAAAAAATTAATGGCCAATTCCCACATATCGGAAGCCAATTTCTTCTAAAGCTTCTCGACTTAGAAAGTTACGTCCATCAATCAATACTTTATTAAACATAGATTTAGCCATTTTTTCATAGTTTAAACTTAAGAATTCTTTCCAGTCGGTGACTAAAACAAGGGCATCACAGCCATCGGCTAACATTTCCGGATCAGTTTCAATGATCACTCCCGTTAATCCATGACTTAAACCACTTTGGGAAACAATAGGATCATAAGCCTTTACTTTAGCCCCTAAACGATTGAGTTGTTCAATGAGAGTTAGAGAGGGCGCATCTCTCATATCGTCTGTATCGGGCTTAAAAGTCAATCCTAGCAAACCAATCGTTTTACCTTTAAGGATTTTTAGTTCGTGCTGTAGTTTTTCGATCGCAATAACGCGCTGACGTTGGTTAACGTGAACTGCTGCATTTAGTAATTCAGTCTGAAAACCATAATCATCGGCAGTATGAATCAACGCGGAAACGTCTTTCGGGAAACAAGATCCGCCCCAACCGATCCCCGACTGTAAAAACTTACTACCGATACGGGAGTCTAAACCAATACCTCTAGCTACTTGAGTTACATCAGCACCAACGCGATCGCATATATTCGCCACTTCATTAATAAAGCTAATCTTAACAGCCAAAAAAGCATTAGCCGCATATTTGATCATTTCAGCCGAACTTAAATCGGTGACAACAACGGGAACATGGGGTAATGAGGGATCATCAGCAAATTTTCGCTCGACGATGGGGATATAAAGTTCCTGCATCATAGCGATCGCTTTTTTGCTATTGCTACCTAAAACAATGCGATCGGGATTAAAAGTATCATAAACCGCCGAACCTTCCCGTAAAAATTCTGGGTTACTGACAACATCAAAATCAGCGTGTATCGGTTCAGGCACACCGCCCCCCCCTGCTGTAACTAGAGTTTTCTGACGTTCCTCAATACCATCTAAAACAATGCGTCTAACCCAGTCACCCGAACCAATAGGCACAGTAGATTTATTGACGATCACTTTGTAGCCACCGTTCAAATGCACCCCAATACCACGCGCTACCGCCTCTACATAGCGTGTATCACTTTCGCCGGTTGGTAAAGGAGGAGTACCCACCGCAATAAAAAGAATTTCGCCATGTTTAACACCCGCGCCCAAATCCGTCGAAAATTCTAAACGTCCAGATTGAGCCGACGACTGCATTAATTCAGACAATCCAGGTTCATAAATGGGGGACTGTCCCGCTTTCATTAGTTTAACTTTTTCTTCGTTATTATCTATACAAATGACATGATGACCACTATGGGCTAAACAAACACCAGTTACTAAACCGACGTAACCTGTCCCGATAACACAAACGCGCATAGATTAACTCCTAAAATAAAAATAATTTTTTGGTAGATTCGGATGACAACGATTTGATGCAATTTTACTAACTTTTCAGACGATCTCTAAAATCTTTGATTGTTAGTTCTAGTCCTTCAAAAAGAGGCACCGTCGGTTCCCATCCTAAATAGGTTTTAGCACGAGTAATATCGGGTTGACGTTTTTTTGGGTCATCTTCGGGTAAAGGATTAAAAATTAATTCCGCAGTCGGGTTAATCATGCCTTGTATAATTTCTGCTAATTCTAAGATGGTGTATTCGCCTGGGTTCCCAAGATTCATCGGGCCGATAAAATCACTATTCATGAGACGGATAAACCCTTCGACGAGATCAGAGACATAGCAAAAACTACGGGTTTGTGAGCCATCCCCATAAATGGTTAAGGGTTCACCTCGCAATGCTTGAACAATAAAGTTACTGACAACTCTACCATCATTTTCGAGCATTCTAGGTCCGTATGTGTTGAAAATGCGAACCACTCTAATATCCACGCCGTGTTCTCGATGATATTCAAAAGCTAAGGTTTCAGCGACTCGCTTTCCTTCATCGTAACAAGCCCGTAATCCTGTACAATTAACGTTTCCTCGATATTCTTCGTGTTGTGGATGGACATCGGGATCGCCGTAGACTTCGGAGGTTGAGGCGAGAAAAAATCTAGCTTTGACCCGTTTGGCTAAACCCAGCATATATAATGTACCTAAAACATTGGTTTTAATCGTTTTGACGGGATTAAACTGATAATGGACGGGCGAAGCAGGACAAGCCAAATGATAAATCTGATCGACTTCTAAACGAATAGGCTCGGTAATGTCATGGCGCACCAGTTCAAAATAAGGATGACCAATCCATTTGAGGATATTTCGTTTATCACCTGTATAAAAGTTATCTAGACATAGAACTTCGTGTCCTTGTTCCATCAAGCGATCAATCAAATGGGAACCAATAAAACCAGCACCGCCTGTAACTAGGATTCTCATATAACTGACTGTTAAAATAATGAAATTATTCTTAAAGTACCTTTGGCCGGCGATTTTGGCAAATGTATTTTAGCTCTCCTCTCAAAATATATTACCTAAATGTGACTTTTTATGCTTTGTTTTCGACCTAAAACATAACCATCAAGAAATACTAACAATTTAGACGAATAATGATTGAAATTTTCTGTAATTATTGTTACAATTTGAAGAATTATTCAAAAATGCGATAAAATGCTGAATCAGTTTAATCAGTTACGTTGATTGGGTAGAAGGATCAATCCCTTACAAATTCTTTAAAACTTTAAATTACCAAACATATATTCTAGGAATGTTCAACAATGGACGATTGTCACATTCAATTTTTTTGCGATAAATCAAAAGTAGATCTCTATCAACTTCAAGAATTATATAATGTTGCCGCTTTTTGGGCGCAAGATCGTCCCATAGAAAAGTTAGAAATTGCTATTGCTCATAGTTATCCAGTCGTGACTGTTTGGTATGGGTCAAAAATGATTGGTTTTGCTCGTGCTACATCGGATGGAATTTATCGCGCTACTATTTGGGATGTTTTAATTCATCCTGACTATCAAAGAATGGGTTTAGGTCGTAAATTAGTTAAAACTATCCTATCTCATCCTCATATTCATTCAGTTGAAAAAGTTTATTTAATGACGACTCATCAACAAAATTTTTATCAAAAAATGGGCTTCTCTGTCAATCAGACAACAACTATGGTTATTTGTCCTAATCATTTTGATTAATGGCTATTGAGTGAAGAAACTACTGGCAATACTATCTCAATCTGTGTCAGATAATTTGGTTCTAGTTCTGCTGTTAATTCTTTTAAAATAATTTTTCCTTTCATCATTGTTATTAATTTATGTGATAAACAAAATTTTAGGTTAAGTGAATAATCTACAGATGAAGCTTTTAAATTATTCTTTTGTTTCCATTCGTCTAGAGGACATTCTAAATTAATTTGAATAATTCCTAATGAAGAATTTCGCTCACCAATCGCTAAAATTTGAATTGTCCCTTTTTCTTGAACATTAATCACGCCATCAATGAGGAGGAAAAGTACAAATAAAAGACGTTGCTCATCAGCAACAAAATATAAGTCTGTGGCAAGAGTTAGTATGTCTAATCTTAAATTACGATTGGCAGCTTGTAAATAAATCAGTTGATACAAATCCCCAAAAAGTTTTTGAATGGAAATCTTTTCTAAATGTAAGGGAAGTGTTCCTGATTCAATTTTAGAAATTTTTATAATATCATCAATAATTTTTAGAAATTTTTGTGCAGCTTGGTAAGCTTGAGCAATACATTCTCGTTCTTCGATTGGATTTTCACACAAATCAGATAAAATTAATTGATGTAATCCCATTAAACTCGCCAAAGGTGAGCGTAATTCATGAGCAATTCGTCCCAAAAACCCTGTTTTTATTTGATTAATATGTCTCAGTATTTCGCATTGAATTTTAGTTTCTTCTAGTTCGGCTTTTAAGGAATCTATTTCATTCATAAAATCGGGATATTATTTTCTTTTATCCTTCTAGTTTAATCCCACCTTGTCGCAGAATCTCCCATCCCTGTTGAGTCCATTTAGCTACTGTTGAAGGAAGACCGCTACCAAGATAAACTTCTTGTGGTGCATCTAAAATAAATACATCTGAAAAAGTCTGAACAATGTCTGTTGGAGTAAATAAAGGTTCTTCTCCTGATAGATTAGCGCTCGTTGTTGCAAGAGGTCCCGTTTGTGAAAGCAGTTTTAGAGCAAGCTGATGATGAGGAACTCTAATACCAATTGTAGACGGATCAAGAGGATTCATCACAGATGGGACTTTTTTTGAAGCGGGTAAAACGAGAGTAAGTTGACCTGGCCAATGTTGTTGTGTGATTTGTTGCCAAATTTTTTTTTCTTTCTCTGTTCCGGTAACATACGGCCATAAATCTTCGCCTAGTGATCCCATGAGAATTAAGGGTTTATCAGGGGGTCGTTTTTTTGCAGCAAAAATTAGATCACAATAGGTCGGTAAAGTGGCTAAAGCAGGTACTGTATCGGTGGGAAAACTAATTACTTTACCCTCTTTAGCATGATTAATTATTTCTGTTGAGGAAACTATAGGCATATTTTTCTTAGCGTCGATAAGCTAAAACAAACCGATCAAATCCTGCTAAATCATTAATAATTTGAATATTACAATAATTTCCTTGTTCTTCTAAAAGTCTCATAACTTGTTCTCCTTGTCCTGCCATCATTTCAATGAGCCAGATCCCCCCAGAATGCAGATAGTCGGGCGCACTTTGCACTAAATAACGAATTGCATCTAAGCCATCTTCTCCACCGTCTAGGGCGATTTTAGGTTCATAAGCCGCGACTTCTGGCTGTAGGGTGGGTATAATTTGGGAAGGAATATAAGGTGGGTTAGAAATCATCCCACTAATTTGACGGGGCGTACAAGCCCCGCACGCAGGTGGCGGGGACAGCCCCTCACCTTTAAATGCTTCTAAAGGTGTCCACCACGAACCTTGTAATAACTGTATTCGTTCGGCAAATCCTAAACGATTTATATTTTCTTGCGCGATCGCTATGGCTTCTGAACTTGTATCCGTAGCATATATTTTAGCTTTTGTCAAGGATTCGGCTAAAGCAATGGCGATCGCACCGCTTCCCGTACCGAGATCGACCCAAATTCCTGTACTTAAATCTAATGAGCTATTTTGAACCGCTTTGAGGGCGTTATCAATGATTAATTCAGTTTCAGGACGGGGAATGAGAACAGCAGGAGAGACGTTTAAAAGATATGAGCGCCAATGGGTTTGACCAATGAGATATTGTAGTGGAATACGGTTTTGTGTCCGTTTACGCCAAAGTTGGGTGAGTTGATCTAAATCATATTTTAAAAAAATTTGCGATCGCTGTTTAAATGATTCTAGCCGCAAAGCGAGGCTATCTAAATCAGTCACTTCGATTAATAGCCAGTCAACTTCTTTAACTGAAATCGAAGCCGCGATCGCTTGTTGTTTAGCTTGCTCTCGCCACAAACTAAGGTCTTTTCCTGAACAACTAAAAGACACTGGGATTATTTTTTCGGACTGGGTTGAGTGGTGGGACGATTTTGAGCGGGTTGAGGAGTGCTAGGGGCACTTTGTCGCGCAAAACGGATCGCCTCTTCTGAAGGAACTAACATAATTCGTGTTAGTGCCTCATCATTGCTTTGCTGGAGAGTTGCGATCACGCTTTCTAGAGGAACCACGTCAATTTTAACGGTTGAAGCTAGATCAGGTTTTTCTTTCTTAAAACGTTCTACCATTTCATTTAAAACTGATTTTTCAAAAAAGAACGGGATAATTTCTTGATTATTTTGATTAATTGTCAGATAACCGCCCTCTTTTCCTGCTTTAGCCACAAATAGAGGGACACCCCCTTTATATTCTTCACCACTAGCGGTTAAAACCTGCTTTGCTCCTTCTACCTCAGCCGGAGAGGGAACATAACTGATCATCAGTCCATCTGGCTGTTTTTGGGTATTTTGTAGTTTATAAACTTGAGCTAAAGAAACGGTTTGAATTTTGACTTTACTAGCGACATCTGGCTGATCTTTTTGCAGTTTTTGATAAAAATTTTGTGCGTCTTGCTGACTGATAAAGATACCAGCGACTTTCTTATTATCTTGACCGACAGCGACTAGAGGAATACCTTTATCATCGGCGATCGCAAATACTGGGACAGTCTGTAGGGTTTTAACAACTTGGTCTTCTGGTAATGCTAATGCTTTTAAACCTGTTCCGAGAAAAGAAGTCAGCAATGCTCCGCCAACTAAGCTACCGATCGCCGTCCAACGGACAAATGATTTCATCATAATCAACCTCAAGTTTAAGTTTTGACTAATAGATTTTCCTTTTAAAGGTTTACTCACGTTTAATTTAGCTATTTATTTGGCGGTGTTCTATTTGTGACTGTCTAAAACAATCTAGAGTTTCTTATTTTCCGACTACTGTTAGTTGAGACAGTTAACATCTTATTAACTGCTGGGTAATATTTGGCCATGATACACGATCAATGTTAATTCGGCAGACCTGCTCGACTCCCTAAAAAACAAAAGCCTTATCTGACAAGGCTTTTAGCTGTTTTCTAAATATTATATTTTTAATCGGGATGACAGGATTCGAACCTGCGGCCCTTGCATCCCAAATGCAATGCGCTACCAAGCTGCGCTACATCCCGTTGCCCCAGTGTTCTATTCTATGACAATTTGCACACAAAATTACACATTTTTCAATTTCTTTTTTTATTTTAGTGAGAGATGCGCCTCTAGATACTAAATCTGCTACTGCAAAATCTTTTTCATTTGGGTTGAGATGATGAAAATCCAGAGCACGATAATCGGAAAAACCGCACTTGGAGCAATACACTGTTTTTTTGTAGTCAGATAACCAAGAATACAATTTTTGTCTACGCTGATTTTGTCTCGATTGTTTACAGGAGCGACACTTTAAGCGTCGATAAGCCTTACCTTTGACAATAGAGGCTACTTCAAAGTTTTGTTCATCTTGCTCAGTTTGACAGTATTTACAAAACATCATTTGCTGTAACAATCGAAACAACCATAGCGATCGTTTCATTTAATCAGGATACCAAAACATCCCCTTGATCCCTTCTGGATCGAGCATAAAACCCAAACGACGGTAAAAATCAATGACTTGAGGATCGGCAAACAGAGTAATGTTACTGATATCCTCACTTCGTAATTTTTTGATCATGTATTTCATCAGCAGTTTTCCCAGTCCTTTTTTTTGATAGGAGGGATGAACGACTACATCCCAAATCGTCGCATTAAAAGCATGATCGGATGTAGCACGAGCAAAACCGATGAGTCTTCGTCGGTTACCCCGTATTTCCCACATCGAGCCGACGAGGAAGCTAAAATCGAGCGCTTTTTTCACTTTACGCAAAGGACGACGCGCCCATCCTACTGAGTCACAAAGTTCTTCTAACTCGTAGAGATCGATGTCTCTGTCGGTGCTGAAAACAATCTGAGATTGCCCTGAGCCATCTTTGGAGACTTCGACCAGTTCGCCGGGGAACTGTGGGTATTGGGAGGTAGTCGCGGGAGTCGTGTTATTAAACAATCTTTTCCAAAAAACCATGCCACAAGGCTTAGTCTTGATGTTGCCTTTAATCTATACTGAATTTAACAGGTTCTTTTGATCTAGAGTGTTATTTATAGAAAAAAATTTAACCTATTGTTTATTCTACAGACTAAATGGATTCTTCTTTGGGATAGCATAAAAATATGCCGACCATAGACATTAAAGGGATGCCCCATACTTATGAGCTACTCCCGTCCTCTTCTCCTTCATCTCGCCCTGTATTAGTTTTTATTCATGGCTGGTTACTAAGTCGCCATTACTGGAAACCAATAGCCGAGCGTCTCTCGCTAAATTACCCCTGTCTACTTTATGATTTACGGGGGTTTGGTGAGTCTGTCCCGTTGAGTCCAGTAGATTTGCCCATATCTAGCTATAGTTTAGCGGCTTATGCCAATGATTTAAAAATCTTATTAAATAAATTAGATATTCATCAGGTTTGGTTAATTGGTCATTCCCTCGGCGGTAGTATCGCTTTATGGGGGGCGGATGCTAGTCCAGAACAAGTTAAAGGGGTGATTTGTCTAAACTCTGGAGGTGGAATTTATCTTAAAGAAGAGTTTGAACGATTTCGCTCAGTTGGCATACGAATTGTTAAGCAACGTCCTCTCTGGTTATCTTCTGTGCCTTTAATTGATCTGTTATTTGCCCGTATGATGGTCAAAAAGCCTTTACCTCGCCAATGGGGTAAACAGCGTCTGATTGATTTTTTTAAAGCCGATCAAGCTGCCGCTTTAGGCTCTTTGCTAGAATCAACGACTGAAGCTGAAGTTCATTTACTTCCTCAAGTGGTGGCTCGTCTGCAACAGCCTGTCTATTTTCTCGCTGGACAAAATGATCAAGTTATGGAATTACAATATATTCATCATCTCGCCAGTTTTCACCGACTTTTTCAGTCTCATGGGGGAAATGTTCAAGAAATTCCCAATTGTGGCCATATGGCGATGCTCGAGCAGCCTGATTTTGTGGAAGACAAAATTACCCAAATTTTAGAGCAGTACGTCAATGGTTGATCTCCGTACCCCCAAACCCTATTTACGACTGTTAATCGCTGAAAATTTATGCGACAATAGAGAGTAAAATTGATTACAATTGTTCTACTACTAAAGTCTAAAATTGCTATTTTTTCTTAGTTCTAACAAATTCTTTTTATCCATGTCTCCAAAGTTGCGATACACTTTCGTCAATCGACTATAACGGTTAATACCATTCATTTTTGTTTCGTTTTAGGAATTTTCCGTCCTGCCGTTGAGTAAGGTTAATGTTATTCCCCGTGCTTGAAGTAAGACAAAATTATTGGCTTAGGAGAAACCCATGTTACACCGCAAGATTTATCAATTATGTACAGAAGGTCGTGAAGTGAGCGTTTTCTTGCGGGATCAACAACGCTGGATCGATAATGCGATTATTCTTTCCTTAGAAGGCGATTTAGTGACGATTCGTTATGAAACTGAAGAAGACGATGAGATCTCTTCATGGGAAGAAATGGTACGTTTAGAAAGTATTGGCTCTATTAGCACAAAACTAGCCTCTGTGTCAAGAGTTAGCTCAGATATTCTGATTTCTGATGATTGTCCCGAAGCCGAGCAAATTTATCCTCATTTTCCAGATTCTAATCTTGATTAGAAATTACTTGAGCCGCATTTTCTTGACTTATTGTTCAAAATATGTTATGAGATACAACAAGATTACATGGCTGTAAGTTTGAAACTGTAGACGCGAACAGAGGATCGGCGATCAATTGACAATGACCCAGATAACCGTAAATCTTGTAGTCCTTTGCTGTCGCCGACAAGTTCGCTGCTATGAGATAAACCCGATCGCGGGTGTCATATTTCTGAAACTAAATTAATAAATTTGCCACATCTCCTTTAATCTTTAAGGAATTTTTCAAGTGTTGATTTGTTTCTTCAAGACTGTTATCTTCTAAAGGATTTACAACTTTAACGGGACTAACTTTAGCGCGATAGAGAAGTTTTTCACCCTGACGATAACCAAGATAACGCACTTGAACGGGATCGCCTGGAGAAAGCGCGGCACCTTCGATGATTTGATGTATTTGGGGATCATAGGAGGTATGTTCTGCTACGATCCCAATAGGTTCGATGCCCCAACGTTTGAGCAGTTCCATGATAGGTTTAAGCAAAGGCAGAATTTTAATAGCACTGAGTTGAGGATTTTTTTTAGCTGCGGCTTCGGCTGTTGGCCATTGTAAGATTAAAGGTTCAATAACGGATAAACTCGATTGTTGAAATTCTTGGGTAAGTTCTTCTTTTTGTTGTTCGTGTTGTTTTTGTAAACGTTGATATTCTAGCTTAATCAGGTCTAATTCTCTGGTTCTTTCTTCTAAGGACGCAAGTGTTGTATCTTCGACAGGCATTAAATCAGGGCAAAAGACAGCTAATAAAGAAGTTACAGGAACTTTGAGAACATCAGAGAGTTTAAGGAGAATTTCTACAGGCATTTTTGGTAATAAACCATATTCTAAACGAATAAGTTGCCATTGAGAGATCCCCGATAAACGACTGAGTTCTCTGATATCTGCAATATTAACTTGTTCCATCAAGTATTGCAGTTGACGACAGTTGTTTCGATAAATATCATCTTTCATCGCAGTGAAGCCTAATCTATTACTCGTCATTGTCTAACTTGATGCAATACCTTAGACAGATTTAATAAGAAATTTAACATTATCAACAGACTCGCAACTAAAAATTCCTGTTAGATTGGTTCAAAGATGTCATTAGTAAACAAAGTAACGTTTTTGGTTTTACTGGATACTGTAGATGACAGAAATGGTTCTACTTTTTCTTTCGTCATCATAACTGAGTCTCAATTAGTGAATCGTTGATAACAATGAACTTATCAAATTTTCCTTGGTTAACCACCATCATTCTCTTTCCCATTATCGCGTCTTTGTTCATTCCCTTTATTCCAGACAAAGACGGTAAAACCCTAAGATGGTATGCTCTAATTATTGGCTTGATTGACTTTGCCTTTATTGTCTATGCTTTCTACACAGGATATGATCTCAACAACCCAGATTTACAATTAGTTGAAAGTTATTCTTGGATTCCACAACTAGACTTAAAATGGTCAGTTGGGGTTGATGGTTTATCGATGCCATTAGTCCTGTTGACGGGTTTTATTACCACTTTGGCGATTTTAGCGGCTTGGCCAGTAACTTTCAAGCCAAGACTATTTTATTTTCTCATGCTGGCGATGTATGGGGGACAGATTGCTGTATTCGCCGTACAGGATATGTTACTCTTTTTCCTTGTATGGGAATTAGAATTAGTCCCAGTTTATCTAATCCTATCGATTTGGGGCGGAAAACGCCGTTTATACGCAGCTACTAAGTTTATTCTGTATACTGCGGGCGGTTCTTTGTTTATTCTCGTTGCAGCTTTAACGATGGCATTCTATGGTAATAATGTCACGTTTGATATGACGGCGATCGCGCTTAAAGATTTCCCGCTTAAGCTACAATTATTCCTCTATGCTGGCTTTTTAATTGCCTATGGGGTTAAGTTGCCGATTTTTCCGCTACATACTTGGCTACCCGATGCACATGGTGAAGCGACAGCCCCAGCACATATGTTACTGGCTGGTATCCTTCTCAAAATGGGCGGCTATGCCCTCCTACGCATGAATGCAGGGATGTTACCCGATGCTCATGCGGTTTTTGCCCCGGTGTTGGTTATCTTGGGTGTAGTCAATATTATTTATGCTGCGTTGACTTCGTTTGCCCAAAGGAACCTCAAGCGGAAGATTGCTTATTCTTCAATTTCGCACATGGGTTTTGTTTTAATTGGGTTAGCCTCTTTTACCACATTGGGGACGAGTGGGGCGATGCTACAGATGATTTCTCATGGACTCATCGGGGCGAGTTTGTTCTTTATGGTGGGTTGTACATACGATCGCACTCATACTCTGATGTTAGACGAAATGGGTGGCGTAGGACAGAAGATGAAAAAAGTCTTCGCCATGTGGACAACTTGTTCCCTTGCTTCTCTGGCATTACCTGGAATGAGTGGATTTGTCGCGGAATTAATGGTATTTATTGGTTTTGCCACCAGTGATGCCTATAATCCTACGTTTCGTGTGATTGTGGTCTTTCTAGCTGCGGTTGGTGTAATTCTAACGCCGATTTATTTACTGTCGATGTTGCGCGAAATGTTATTCGGGCCAGAAAATAAAGCATTAGAAGAACATCAGCACTTAATTGATGCGGAACCTAGAGAGATTTTTGTGATTGCTTGTCTGTTAGTTCCGATTATTGGGATTGGTTGCTATCCTAAGATCGTAACTCAGATTTATGATCCAACCATTGGCGCATTAACTGCCAGGTTGCGTCAAGCTGTTCCCAGTTTAGTCGAAACCGCGTTTAATCCAACAAATTCTCTTGCTTTAAAAGCCCCTGAAATTGGGGAATAATCGGGGTTTTAATCGCGTTTTTTGGGCTTAGAAACCAAGCCCCTACACACTAAAAAAAATTATGTTTTTGTAGGGGTTTGGTTGTCAAACCCTTTTTAATGATATTTTTGTGTGCTTAATAGTAAAACTATATGCGATGCCGTCGGCACGCTTTGCGATCGTATCTTCTCAATTTAGTATAATTATCCTTCTAAAACTTGTCTCACTACACTAATTTCTAACTCTAATCTTAAAGCGATTTGCTCGGCATCTAAACCTAATTCATGTAACACTGAAATCATTGCTAATTTTGCCTCTAACTTACCTTCTTCACGACCTTCTTCACGACCTTCTTCACGACCTTCTTGATAAACTCTAGTCTGTTTAATCCCTTCTAATCTCAACATATTTTCTATCTCCTGACGGCTCAACTGAGGAAATTTATAGACAATAATGGTTTCAATTAAATCAACAACCTGTCTTTGGCTGATCTGAGTATTTACTTCTGTTGTAACACGAGCAAGTAAATTTCGTGCAGTCTCTCCTACTGTTGAAGGAGGTTCGACAATTAACCGAACAATTCCTAATCCTAATGATATCTCTTCTTCGGCTTTTGTCTCATCTAGATAAATTTTCTGTAAATGCCGACTTATTAATGCTTGATAACGAGGTGGAATGTCTACATCATTCCCACGAAGATCAAATAGGACAATTGCTTGCCAATCGGAATTAATAGGTTTATATTGACGAAAGTAGAGAAATATGCTAGAAAATAGGCGATCATAAAAGTCTTCTTCTTTATAACATTGCACTTCGACAAAGTACAAAGGATACTGACTCAATTCTTCTGGTGGCGAAAAGATGCCATCCAAGCGGAAAGACGATTGCTTGAGTTCGGGAGCAATAAATTGATAGATATTGGCAGGAATACTAAGTTGATTAATCAGTTCAAAGAAAATTTGAGGAAATTCTTGAAAAAGCTGGTAAAAAATTGTGTCAGTTTTCACATACTTTCGGAATAATTTAAAGTTTTATATCAGTATAAACATTTTTTACACTTTCACCTATAAAAGCAAACGATATAATAGGAACTGGGCAAAATAAGATTAGAAAGAGAAATGAATACTGAATTAGCAGAAGAGTTAAACCAACAAGCTTGTAACTTTTGGGAAGCGCAAGACTATCCAGCAGCATTGGAATGTTTTAATCGGGCAATTAGTTTATGTAATTGTTACCCGAAATTGTGGAATAATCGAGGGAATGTGTTGTGTGATCTCGGTCGATATGCCGAAGCTTTAGCCTCATACGATCGCGCTATTGGTCTAAAACACGATTATCATCAAGCATGGTTCAATCGTGGGGTTGCACTCAAAGAATTAGGAGCCTATGGCAATGCGTTAGAATCGTTTCACAAAGCAATTGCAATTAATCCAGATCCGATTTATATTCATCGTAAAGAAGAAATATGGCTGAAAAAGAAATTGATTCCTGTTTAATAAAATACTAATTTAAGATTTAAAAGGGTTTGGAGATTAAGAATATAAGAAGGTTTGGAGACCAAATCCCTACAGATGATGAATAATATTAAAAATAAGTTTGCAATTCCTTTAAAAATCGGCTCAGTTGAATTAAAAAGTCGTGTTTTTCAATCTCCTTTATCGGGTGTGACTGATCTCGTTTTTCGACGTTTAGTCAGACGTTATGCCCCTCATTCAATGATGTATACGGAAATGGTCAGCGCGACAGAAATACATCATTTAAAAGAATTACCCAAAATCATGGAAATCGATCCCAACGAACAACCCATCAGTATTCAATTGTTTGATTGTCGTCCTGATTTTATCGCAGAAGCCGCCCAAAAAGCAGTAACTGAAGGTGCAAAAACCGTTGATATTAATATGGGTTGCCCAGTGAATAAAATTACGAAAAAAGGTGGCGGATCTTCGCTGTTACGTCAGCCTGAAATTGCCGAACAGTTAGTTAAAGAAGCGGTTAAAGCGGTAGATGTTCCAGTCACGGTAAAAACTCGTATTGGTTGGGATGATGCAGAGATTACAATTTTAGATTTTGCGAAACGAATGGAAGATGCAGGGGCATCAATGATTACGATTCATGGACGAACCCGCGCACAGGGTTATAATGGTTCTGCGAGATGGGAATGGATTAAAAAAGTAAAAGAGGTTCTTGATATTCCAGTGATTGCTAATGGTGATATCTTTTCTGTAGAGTCAGCCATTGAGTGTTTGACTCAAACGGAGGCCGATGGGGTAATGTGTTCTAGAGGGACGTTAGGTTATCCTTTTTTAGTGGGAGAAATTGAATATTTTTTACAGACGGGAAAAAAATTACAAGGACAAGATGTAATAGCTCGTTTAGAATGTGCAAAGAAACATTTAAAAGGTTTGTGGGAATACAAGGGACAACGGGGAATTTATCAAGCACGTAAACATTTATCTTGGTATTGTACAGGGTTTGCGGGTGCAGCAGAATTAAGAGATCAACTGTTTACTATTATTACGGTGGACGATGGATATAAATTATTAGACGAGGCAATGGGAAAAATTATAAATTGTCCAGATTAAAAATAGGGTTTGGCGACCAAACCCCTACAATAAAAACGGTATTACATACGATTAATGACATTCTGTACAATATTCATACCTGTAACAGCTTGCCAACCAAATAATAATAAAAGAATCATGTTAATACTAATATGACTGATGCGGGCGACTTCGTTTTTCTGCATAAAAGGAGTTAAAGCAGCAGCAATAGAGAATAAACCCGTCATCCCTAACCCGATGAGTAAATGAGCATTGACAAACAGCTTACCACTATTAACATAGGTTGCAGCCATCCCAATTAATGTCGTCACGACCATCACTGCCAGTAAAATAGAACCAAGTTGATAGTGTCGGTTCCGATAATCTTTTTTAATGAGTTCTTTTCTGAGTTCTTTATCGTCGGTGGTACGGGTTTTTTTCGACTGCATCCCTAAATACATTGCATAAGCCATTAAACCAAATAAGATCCACATTACGATCGGATGGATAAATTGTGACCAAACCTTGATAGTGTTCAAAGTAGTAGCGTTCATTCTGAATGTTCTCCCCAATGGGATAAAATCTTTATAAAATTTAACTTAACATATGGCGGGCTGTTACAATTTGCAATTTGTACACATAAGATCAGATTTTAATGAAGCAAGAAGGGGTTAAGTTCCCCCTCCAATAAATAAACGTATTCCTTATAGTTCCCTCTCAACAAATAAACGTATTCCTCATAGTTCCCCCTCCTACGAGGAGAGGGTTAGGGTGAGGTAGAGGGGGTTAGGGGGCGGTAGAGAGGGTTAGGGTGAGGTAGAGGTGGTTAGGGGTAAGATACTATGTAATCACCGTAGGTATATCGCGTTCGGTAAACTTGCGAATTTGACCAATTTCTTCTGCTAGATTGATCAACGGTTCTAAAGCTTTCTGTGTCTCTAAATCATGCTTACTAGCGTCGGGTTCATAGCTTTCTAAATAGATGCGTAAAGTGGCACCTTTAGTTCCTGTACCCGATAAACGATAGATAATACGAGATCCATCAGTAAAACCGATGCGAATACCTTGTTTACTGCTGACGCTACCATCGACGGGATCGGTGTAACTAAAATCATCGGCATAGTCTACTATATAATCACCGTACTGTTTTCTAGGGAGGGTGGCTAACATCGATCGCAAGTGTTCCATCATTTCCGTCGCCCGAAGTGCGTCTACTTCCTCATAGTCATGACGAGAATAGTAATTACGTCCAAATTCTTGCCAATGACTCCGTACAATGTTCTCGACAGATTCGCTTTTTGCTGCTATAATATTAAGCCAAAAAAGTACCGCCCACAGTCCGTCTTTTTCTCGAATGTGGTTAGAACCAGTACCAAAACTTTCCTCACCGCAAAGAGTGGCTAGATCCGCATCTAATAAGTTACCGAAGAATTTCCAACCTGTCGGCGTTTCATAACAATTAATTCCTAATTTTTCAGCAACTTTATCGACAGCCGCACTCGTTGGCATAGAACGAGCAACCCCAGAAATACCGTTTTTGTAGGCAGGAACTAAATGAGCATTAGCGGTTAGTACTGCAATACTATCACTAGGTGTTACGAAGAAATTGCGACCTAAAATCATATTACGATCGCCATCGCCATCAGAAGCCGCCCCAAAGTCTGGCGCATTTTCACCAAACAGAATAGCAACTAAATCATGAGCATAAACTAAATTAGGATCTGGATGACCCCCGCCAAAATCCTCTAGAGGGGTACCATTTTGGACTGTACCAGACGGTGCACCTAATTTTTCTTCAAACAAAGCATGAGCATAAGGACCTGTTACAGCGTGTAAAGAGTCCATGCACATACTAAATTTTCCAGAAGTCAATAACCCTTTAATCAGGTCAAAATCAAAGATCGACTCCATCATTTCGACGTAGGGTTTGACGGGATCAATGACTTCTACATCCATTGTTCCCAGTTTAAATGAGCCTGGTCGATCTAGATTAATATCAGCCGCCTCTAAAATATTGTAGCGATCAATAACTAGAGTGCGATCGTACATTGCATTGGTGACTTTTTCGGGTGCGGGGCCACCATTGGTTACATTATATTTAATCCCAAAATCAGCATTAGGCCCACCGGGGTTATGACTTGCCGAGAGAATAATCCCACCATATGCCTGATTTTCTCGAATTACACAAGATGCCGCCGGTGTAGATAAAATCCCATTACAACCGACTAAAACTTTACCGACTCCATTGGCTGCCGCCATTTTAAGGATAATTTGAATCGCCTCAAGGTTGTAATATCGACCATCGCCACCTAAAACAAGGGTTTGACCTTCGAGTCCTTCTAGGGTATCAAAGATCGATTGCACAAAGTTTTCTAGATAATGAGGTTGTTGAAAAACGGGTACAGATTTACGAAGCCCTGATGTACCAGGTTTTTGATCGCTAAAAGGTGTTGTCAGAATCGTTTTGATGGTCATAAAATTAATTAGATCATGTTTCGATGTAAGGATAGAATAGTTGCTAATTTTATAGTCAAATATTACATCGACTATCAACTAACTTTGTACGGTTTAACCCGCAATGGGTGAACTACAACACCCTCTACTGGATGAGCCAAAGCATTTCCAGCTACTTGCTGATAGAGTCTATAGATGTTTAAACTACCATTTATATCAGCATTTATTGTCTTTTCATTAGCCGTTTTAAATAACCCACGCTTGATTCTTTTTCCTAAATACTTCTTATGTTTTTGAATAGGCTCGTTATCTAATGCAGAACACTTAGAAGTATAAGCTTCATTAACTAAGACGACTTCAATGCCAGCGAGTTTAGCTTTATATTGAAGTTGTTCAATTAACTTTTTATGAGGAATAGAGACAAATGACTGGTTATTGACTCGACCAATGTTAATCCCATCTTTAAACCCTTCATTCCAACCAACTACTAAAACGCCAATGTTATTCTTAACCAAGTCATTGACTATAGCACGACTTGTTGTATGGAGATAATAGTCCACTTTGCAATTACGTTTCATCCACAGTTTTTCTAACTTCTTGCTAGTGAACTCTAAGATAGGTAACTGAGAACGAAGGAGGGCGTTTAGTTTATTGGCATATTGATTAGCGGCTTTAATGGCACGTCCATCATAAATACAAGGTTTAAGTTTAGGGATATTATAGGTTAAAGTAGCTAGATTATTTAATCCTAGATCGATTGAAGCTACTCGTTCGTTCTCGTATTTAGTAGTAGTTTCTTCAGTTGGATAAATAATTTCAATCACATAGCAACCAGTTCGTGGAACAATTCTTATTTCATCAATTGCAGTCACCTTTGTTGGTAAAAATATTTTCGTTCCACTCGGGTTAGCAATCTGCTTTTTTAAAAGCTTTTTACTAATTGCTTGATGATTATAAGTAACAATAAATCGACCATCGGAACGATTTTTCTTTCTGGTTCCTTTGTAATGAGGGATTTTTGGTTCTCCTTTAAATAAGGATGAATTTTTCAAGTAAGATTTTTTAGCTTGCTCATAAGATGTCCAATTTCTCAAAACTAATCTTAATGTCCCTTGAGCTACTTTAGATGGTAGTGCTTTATAATCTACACCTGTTTTTAGTTGATGGTAAACTTCTATGGCATTCGTCATTACACCCTTAAAAAAGTTTTGGCGGTAGATATACGTTGCGCTGTTGTAAAGATTTTTTGATAACCAACAAAGCTGGTCGCACTCTTGATAGTAACGATGACCTTGCCTAATTAAATGACGCTCTACTAACTGCATTGTGGTATATATACTAAACTTAGTTGAATGATAACACAAAATTGGAGACAATAGCTTAAGCTAGATTTGTTATTGTTTGTTAATGTTTGTCTACATTTTTAGTAAAGTTTTGTAATACCTTGTTGGGTAACCCTTGTGCTGTATTAGTCCTTTCATGTCATGTCTTTAATTGATAAAAATGAAAAAAACTGGTTTAATCTCCGACTAAACCAGTCATCTCTCATGTTGAAAGAGTCAAATCTTATTTACTACAGCCATAATTAGACTAGCGTTTGGATGAATGAGTAAACTTATCGACTCGTTAATTTACCGCTTAGAAACGTTTTTGTCGGCGACCACCGCCACCTGCACCGCCACCGAAAGAAGAGCCTCTATCTTCTCTTTCACGAGCTTGGTTAACTTTTAACTCACGTCCCATCCATTCAGCACCGTCTAGAGCAGCAATAGCCGCAGCTTCTTGGGTTTTAGTTTCCATTTCCACGAAAGCAAAACCGCGTTTTTTACCAGTTTCTCGGTCAGTAGGAATATGAACTCGTTGTACCTTGCCGTATTCAGCAAAGACATCAACAAGATCTTCTTGAGTGATCTCGTAAGAGAGATTGCCTACAAAAATAGACATAACTATGTACCTTGAACAAATCAAAATGTATAGAGAGACAAAATAGACAGAACAGAAAGAAGCTGACCAATACTAAATCTACGAAACTTATTGAGTTAATACGGACAACGAACTTGAACGCTAATCTTGATTCTCGTCCTTTAGTCTAGCATAAAAGTTATGGCACTTCTATCTATGGGAATTTTGACACTTTATTTAACATTAAGAAAAAAAAGTGACGCAAGATTTAAACTATTCTTCATTTTCATAAATTGTAACAAAATATTACGTCATCTAGATGAACCCTGATGTAACATTCTAAATCTTCTATACCTTACACCTACATTTTGAGAGATTTCAGGCTTGAGTTTTTAATGATCTTTCTACCCTAATAGCGATCGCATAGATAAACTTTAAATTATTGACAACATCGGATAAAGCTCCGACTAAAATTGGGACATTAAGCTGCTTGAAGACTGGCTAAAGCAATTGACATGAAACTCAAAAAACTTTTGTGATGAGTCGATAACTTCAGGAAATTTAATAAATTTATTTGAATTTTAGAAAATTATTTCATAAAAATTATTGACAAACCCAACCTATAGTGTTTTTCGGCTATTTATAATATTTTTAAATCTATGAAATCTAGTAGACAATTTTAAAAAATGCCAATGAAATGTATGTTCTTCTTTTTTAGAAGGTATGTTGATTTTTCTTAAAAGTAAGGGTATTCTTGTGATAACAAACTCTAATTATAGGTCGTTTAGTTGATTTAGGCACGTTTTATACCATAAACACAAAAAAAATGAACCAGAAAAATGTATTATTAAGTACAGTTTTATCGATGCCCCTAGTTTTTGGGGCGACTGAAATAGCCCAGGCGGCGATCGTTCAAGCGATTGATCCATTAACGGCGGTACAAACCGTTACTAGAAATGCAAATACCCCAGGTCCAACGAATAATGATCTAAATGTTTCTGGCGGCACGATCTTTGGAAACAATATTACTCGTCGCTTAAGTATGCTCAAGCAAAGTGGTACTGGTCCTGGTGGAGCAGAAATACCTACTGCAAATTTTGGGGCGGGTCTTGATTATAGTAATAACGCAGGTGTCAATAGTAAGTTAACAGTTGCATATAGAGGTACGCTTCCGAGTGCCAAGTTTGCGCCTATAGATTTAACGGTTGGCGGTTTAGCGGATCGGGTTGCTCTGGGTGTTATTCTTAATGATGTTGCTCTAGGACAAAGTACCACCTTTTCCGTAACCCTTGGTAGTGGAACAACCGTTGTTACAAAAAATATTTCATCAAATGTTGATTTTGACGATCCATTAAATCCTCTGCCGATCGAATTTCTCTTTTCTACCTTTACTGGGGTTAATCCGGCTGCGATCAACACTTTCTCAATTATGATCGATCCTCCTGCTAATGGAGACGTTAGTCTCAAATTTTTAGGAGTCGCTAACAATCAACCTTATCCGGTAGTTCCAGAACCTGCGTCTATCTTAGGACTATTAGCGGTTGCTGGTGCAGCATCGACGGTTCGTAAAAAAAATTCTTAAGTTAAATAAATTTGTTATTTCTTTTAGCTTAAACAGGTGATCGGTTAATCGGATCGCCTTTTTTATTAATAAGGGTTTGAAAACCAAACCCCTAACAATAAAATATTAAGACGGTTGCCAGTTTGCCCAGTCGTTCGGTTTAAGGAAAACGTCGTATAGTTCAGCCTCTTTTGTATTGGGTTCGGGTTTATAGCCATATTCCCAACGAACCAAGGGCGGTAAAGACATTAAGATTGATTCAGTACGTCCGTTCGTTTGTAAGCCAAAAATCGTACCGCGATCGTAAACTAGATTAAACTCAACATATCGGCCGCGACGATAAAGTTGGAACTGACGTTCTCGATCGCCATATTCGGTGGTGTGGCGTTTTTCGATAATAGGAACATATGCGGGTAAAAAAGATCTACCGCACTCAGAGACAAAAGCAAATAGATCTTCCCAAGTGCGCGGGCGTTGTGGGGCTAGTTGGTTACTATAAATAGCCGCCGCTTTATCAGGATGTGGACCACGATAGAGAGGATCTGAGCCATCTTGATAGTCGAAAAATATGCCACCTATACCGCGTGTTTCGTTGCGATGTTTCAGGTAAAAATATTCATCACACCACCGTTTAAAAACGGAATAGTATTCTGGATGATGATTATCGCAAGCTTGTTTAAAAGTTCGATGGAAATGGGCGGCATCTTCAGCAAAAGGATAATAGGGTGTTAGATCCGCACCGCCACCAAACCACCATACAGGACCAGCTTCAAAATAGCGATAGTTCAAATGCACTGTAGGACCATAAGGATTACGAGGATGTAACACCATCGAGGTACCGGTCGCATAAAATTGATGTCCTGCGGCTTCGGGACGCTGTTTAAGGATAGAAGGCGGTAACTCATGACCCCACACCTCAGAAAAATTTACCCCCGCTTGCTCAAAAACGCCACCCTCGGTAAGAACGCGAGAACGACCTCCGCCCCCTTCTTCTCGTTGCCAACTATCTTCTTTAAACTGGCTAACTCCGTCTACTGCTTCTAAACCGCTACAGATTTCATCTTGAATATTTTTCATTAATTGACTGACTCTTGTTCTGGCATCAGTCGGCGGTAGGGAGGCTTGAATATTTTGGATCAATGCGGTCATGATGATATGAATTAATAATTAATTTAAGGATTTACACAAATCTTACCCAGTGAATGATCTTAACACTGCGGTGAGTGGTCTAAATCCCTTTGGTTGATTTGTAGCAAGATATCTTAATATTGCACAAACAACAGGCAACAAAATAGACCTAATCTAAAGCTGGTGACGGGATTTGAACCTGCGACCGGCTGATTACAAATCAGCTGCTCTACCACTGAGCTACACCAGCACTTTAATTAGGATAACAAATTATTGTACTTTTGTTGTAATTATTTAAGCCATACTGCATTCAATTGCCCAACGTGCTAATTCAGTGCGATTTTTTAGATTGGTTTTGTTTAACATATTAGAGACGTGGCTTTCAATGGTTCGTTGACTAACGTTTAATTTATCGGCAATTTCTTTGTTAGCTAACCCTTGGGCGACCAGTTGAACGACTTTTAACTCAGTGGGAGTTAATTCAACGCTACTAGAAACTTGAATTCTTGTATTTTCATCAAGAGAGGGACGAGTATTATGGCGCATCAAACGACTGGCTTGTTTGAGGGATGATTCGACTTGGGCGACTAATTCTTCGGGTTCAAAGGGTTTAATCATATAAACATCAGCCCCTTTGGTTAAACCTTTGACTCTGTCTTGACTTTGGCCTTTTGCTGAAAGGAACATTACAGGAATCCAGTTAGTCCGATGATCTTGACGGAGCGTTTCTACAAAGGAATAGCCATCCATTTCGGGCATCATGACATCACAGATAATCATGTCTGGCTGTTGTTTGGTCAAAACTTCCATTGCATCTCTACCATTCTCGGCCGTAACGACTTCATATCCCCGAAATTCAAGATAATCCTTGACCAGTAGAATAAGATTAGGATCGTCATCGATGAGAAGGAGTTTTTTACTATCTTTATTATTATCTTTCATTGACAAGACTCACTTTTCAAAAATCTTGAGAGTTTAAAACGCTGTATCATTTCTGTGTGATAACCGTAAACAGAAGTATGCTTCATAGAGTTGATTGTCTAAGACGCAACGTCATACTCGGTTACTCTATCGTTAATATGCCCAAGAATATCTTATAAATTTACAGATGACTCCGTTTTTTAACGGATGATTTTAGCTGATGATATTATTAGGGGTTGGCGTTGAAGGTAAGGGCTGGATCAAAAAGGCGTATTCAGAGACAATTTTATTACCCAAAAGATGCTCAGTGATAATGCGTTCAATGACTTCCGGGGTTGCGTTACGATACCATACGCCATCTGGATAGACGAGTAAAATGGGGCCATCGATACACACCCTCAGACAATTTACTTTGGTGCGAAAAATACAGCTAGGAAGTTCAGGCGTGGGGTGATCTAATCCTAATTCTTTAAGTCTGCGTTTTAAATAATTCCATGCTTCGAGACTGACATCTTTAGTACAACAGTTCGGTTTTGTTTGATCGGCACAGATAAAGACGTGACGCTGAATGTATTTTAATCCTAATGTTTGGATACAATTTTCAAAAACATCTTTTTTCTCTGATAGAGTGGCGGTTTTTTCGCTCTTCGGTTTTTCGACGGCTACGTCTTCGGTCATTGGCGTTGATTGTTTTTTTACATTACATCTTGACACACATCAACCATCATACCCTGCATTTTTTCTTTCTGGAATTCGCTTAAAATAAAAACGATCGCAATTTTAGATCAATAGTAGAGATGTCTAAAACGCGATCGCCGATACTCACTAGCGATTACTATTTACATTAGAAGACCTTAAATCTCAACACTAGCGTAAATTTACGGAATTTTTTTTCTAGTTTAAGGCATGACCGCAATTCCCACAAAAGCGATCGTTTGAATTGACTTTAGCCCCACATTGACTACAAAAATTCCGAATGTTGGCTGATGGCGAACCCATTTTGAGTTCCATGTCTCCCATTTTCATTTCCATTTTGTTAAGATTCATTTCCATGTTGCCCATTTTTAAAGGCTGCATGGGTTTCATCGGTTGCATGGGTTTCATGGGAGGCATAGAATTAACGGGCATCTTTTCTACTGGTAAGGGCTGTAGCGGCTGACTATTTTCGAGTGATAATCTTTCTGGTGTCATCATCATACTGCTACCTTGGATCAAGAGATTGTATTCCCCTTGTTCTGTAGTAATCTTAATAATGACTCCCTGTGAAGTCCGATAAACTTGCGGTGATGTATTCCAAGTTCCTGTCTGATATCCGCTACTGGCTTGCTGTTGTTGTCCGGCACTACTGCTAGATAGGGTAACTAGGGTTTGTGTCCCTTGGTTATCTAGATAAAGTGTTTGACCTGTGCCGATTTCACAAACATAGGGCATGATAATTATTTTAGAATGCTGCTACCTTTAAGTGTATGTCGAAAAGTTGGAATTGTTCTTTGTTTGTGTCAACACTTCATTAAATTAAGAAAATTTAGGATTTAAGATCGCTGAGTAATCATCGGATTTTAATTAGCTTAGAATGAAAAAGTGAGTCAACTAAAATAATGTGTATATTTGGCTCATTTTATCCAGTATTAAAGAGGGTTTGGACTCTCTACCCCTACAATCATCATATTTAATCTGACTCACCACATAATTTAAAGATTTAGTCAGGACGACTATTACGCTTACGGTAATTTTCATAAGAAGCTTGTTTACGCATTTTCTGATGTTCACCGCGTTCTAATTGCTGATCTAATTCTTCGAGTTCGTCTATTTCTTGAGATTTTGTTTCATCAGACATCTATTAAATTTTTCTACAGCCTGTCGTCAAATAGCTCATCATCTAGCAAGTCTGATTTATTAACAAGCTCTGATGTCTTTTGTGCCTTCATTAGCCTCTCAATAGTCGTGTAACGATGCCCCTGTGTAAACGCCGCGATCTTACCGTTCTTATCGATAGTGTCATTCTCAATTGGCCCCACTTCAGTTTTAAATTTTAGGTAGATTACTCGGCGAAAATCTGTAGAAGATTCTGGATGAGGATTAATTGTTCTTCTAATCGGTGTATTATACCAGTTACAATAATCATATGGTTTATCTACTACCTCAAATAAATATCTGATTTTTGCCTCATTGTAAAAAGCGACATACCGAGAAGGACGAAAAGAACGTTCGTTTTGACAAATGTACACATTATGTTTCAATGCAAGAGGTTCACCATCTACTCCAGCAAGTATAAGGACTTGATTATTGTCTTCAATATTCCAGTTTTCAAACTTTACAGGTTGCATATTTTCTATTATTTGTCTATTGAATTCAGGACGACTATTACGCTTACGGTAATTTTCATAAGAAGCTTGTTTACGCATTTTATCAAGTTCACCGCGTTCTAATTTTCGTTCTAATTCTTCAAGTTCGTCTATTTCTTGATATTTCATTTGCTCACACATAGGAGCAGAAACTATCTGTTGTTGGGCATTTTGTAAGACTTTTTGAGCAGTTGAATAATCTCCTCTGTCGAGATTACTGATAGCTTCTTCTCTGGCACGAACCGCGATTAATTGTGTGATACGTGAGGAAACTTTGACATTAAAAGGAAATTCATCTAATTGATGGGATGAGACAACGGGTAATTTTAACGCGACTTTAATTTCTTGTCTTTCGATTTGTTCGGGTGTATCCCATGCTAAACGAAATTTACATAATGAATGAGTATGATTAATAGGTGGAATTTTTAATCGGATAGCAATTTAAATTTGATTACCCATAATTAAATTAGGTAATTTATATCGTCCATACCTTGTCTTACTCAAATCATTAAATACATCTAAAACTTCTATATTTCTTGATGGTTCAATTCCTAAACTGACTTTACTACCAATAGTAGCTATAATACCTTGTAATTCCGCTTGAAAAATCGTCGGTAATGAGTCTGGCGATTCGATATAGTAGTAATTTCCATCACCACTTTTCGCCATTGCTTCCATCAAATCTTCATTAAAATCATCACCAATTCCCATTGTAGAAGTGCTTACACCATGCTGCATCAATCCGTGAACATGGGTGCAAATAACATCGGGGTTAGTTTCTCCGTCATTCGCTAACCCATCAGAAAGCAAAATCACTCGGTTTAACTGTTCGTTGTTATACTTTTGGCTAACTTGTTTCCCCCCTTCTAACCATCCTTCGTAGAGATTTGTTGATCCTCGTGAATGGATGTGTTTTATTTTCTCAATAATCTGGGTTTTGTTGGTTGCTAGAGTATTTGGGACAATGACTTCTACTTGATTATCATAGATAGTGATACTAACGCGATCGCTTTCTTTAAGTTGTTCTACTGCATAGATAGCCGCTTTTCTTGCATAGTCCATTTTTTGACCTTGCATTGAGCCTGAACGATCAATAACTAAGCCTAGATTCAGTTTAGAACGTTTTAGGATTTCTTGGGGTTGAGGTGATTCGATTCTTACTATAAGATCCAGTTGTGTATAAGCATCAGAAGTTACCACCTCACGCAGAGGTATTAGAGTGATTGTTGGTTTCATGAGTTTATTTTCCTTGACGATTGAAGTAGTTTTTGAGTGTTTCTTGCAGTTTTTCAATGAGTGACTGCTTTTCGCTTTTGCTTTTGGGGTATTTGAAATCTGAGCGGATATGAATCTCTAACCCTGGGATAACCTCAATGTGTATCCATGAGCTAGTATTATCTAGTGTTAGATCGGCTTTTTGTTCCTGTCTATAAACAACCGATTCATTAATCGAGTGATTTTTTTGTAGTCCTTGAAGATAAGCTAAAGGGTTTTTTTCTGCTATACTTGGATAGGCAGTAGTAAGATTGAATTGAACGCCTCCTGTCAGCAAGTTTTCTAATTCGGTGTTGCTTTTTTCGGTTGCTAATCGATTAATTGTACTAGCATTAATTCCCTCACTTAACAAACGTCTAATCACTAAAATTTGCAATAGATGACGATAGGTATAAATTGCATACTTACCTGAACGTTTTGGCTCATCAAGCATTCCTTGAGTTGTATAATGTCGGATTAAGCGCGGATTAATTTCGTTTGGTTCTTTAGACTCTGGTAAATATTGAGGCAATAATTGATTAACTAGATCGGTAAATTCCTCCAATAAATATGTTTGACTTTGATCGATGTCGGTTAACCTTTTCATATTTTTATGATAACGCTTACAATAATATATGTCAATGACAATATTTATGTAATCGTTTTGCTTGATCTTATGACTTCTAGCATATGTTGCGGCATTAGTCAAGATACATTTTTTTTAAATAACGATCGATATACAGGCTGATTTTTATTATAGGTGGCGATTTCTCGTTCAGTAAGCACGGGAAAGGGGTTATTATCTAAATGCTGTTTAGTAAAAGCAGGATGATTACAAAAATGCTTGATCATTTCAAGTTCGATCGCTTCGACATCGGATTGCAAAAAAACCAAACCATCATCACTTAGATATTCAGAAATTGCATTAACTAACTCAGGTTGTACAACTCGTCTTTTGCTGTGACGTTGTTTAAACCAAGGATCAGGAAATTGAATTGTTACCCATTTTAGAACCCCTTGGGGTAAAGATTGAAGGATTGGATCGATCGAATGATTAATATTGCAAAAAATAAAATGAAGATTAGTTAAACCTAAATTATCTCGATGATGATTAGCATCAATCACTAAAGCTTCTCTAATTTCTGTACCGAGAAAATTAATTTCGGGATATAAAGCGGCCATTTTTAATAAAAATTTACCTCTAGCGCAACCGATATCTAGATGTAGGGGTTGGGTGTGAGAATAAACTTTACTCCAATCTGGGGGGCTGACTGGGTTACTATAATGATCACTGAGTGGGTTAACGTGCTGACGAATACGGCCTCTAGTCAAAGTGCTTCTCTCCTGTTGCTTATACTAAAATCGTTTTAAATAAAATAGTGAGACTCCTGTGCTAAACTTTCGTTTTGCGGTGATCAGTGATCCTCATGTTGCTATACCTCAAACCATTTGGACTCATCCAAATCGTTTTCATATGGTAGAAGTGAGTATCCCTGCTTTAGAAGTTGTTTTCAATCATCTTAAACAGCTTAATTTAGATTTTCTTTTACTTCCTGGTGATTTAACTCAAGATGGAGAACCCGAAAATCATCAATGGTTAGGACAACAATTATCTACTTTACCAATTCCTGCTTATGTTATACCGGGTAATCATGATGTACCGAGTTTTGCAGCAACGGAACGAGCGATCGCTTTTGATGAATTTCCTTATTTTTATCAGAAACAAGGCTACACTAATCCAAAACAAATTTATTATACTTGTGAAGTTTTCCCCGGTGTTCAATTAATTAGTTTAAATTCTAATCAATTTAATAGCGAAGGTAAACAAATTGGTAAATTAGATGAAAAACAGTTAATTTGGTTAGAAAACTTACTGCCCCAAGTTCAAGATAAATTAATCTTGGTAATGATTCATCATAACGTAATTGAACATTTACCAGGACAAACCACCCACGAACTCGGACGGCGTTATATGTTAGAAAACGCTTCTAGTTTATTAGATTTATTAAACAAATATGGAGTTCATCTCATTTTTACGGGACATCTTCATATTCAAGATATAGCTTTATACAAGGGAATTTATGAAATTACGACAGGTTCTTTAGTCAGTTATCCTCATCCCTATCGTATTATTGATGTTTCTCAAGATAGTCAGGGAAAACAGACTATAAATATCACATCACATTGGATCAATCACTTACCTGAATGGGAAAACTTACCAGAAATCTCGCGCAACTGGTTAGGCGATCGCTCTTATCATTTTATGATGCGTTTATTAACCACATCTCCTCTAAATTTATCGGTGACAGAAGCAGAAATATTAGCCCCAAAACTTCGTAATTTTTGGGCTGATATTGCAGCAGGAGACAATTTATTTGATTTTCCCGATTTTCCGCCCTTAGTGCGAGAATATTTTAAGAAATTCGGGGCAGTTAACAAAGATGGCATACCCGAATTCATTGACAATCAGGCGATTTTAAGCATATAAAGTTTCTTGCAGTGCTTTTAGTAGAAGAACGATATTTTCTTTTCTACTGTTATAACCCATTAAGCCAATGCGCCAAACTTGACCCGCTAATTCACCCAAACCTAGACCAACTTCAATGTTATACTCTGTAAGAAGTTGGCGTGCGATCGCCTTACTATCAACACCGTCAGGAACTCGTACCGTCGTCAGAGTGGGTAAGCGAAATTCTTCGGCGACATGACACTTTAAGCCAATTTCGCTCAAACCTTCCCAAAGCATTTTTGCATTATTATAATGTCGTTGCCAACGATTTTCTAAACCTTCTTCAGCAACGATGCGGAGTGCTTCCCGTAAGCCATAATTAAGATTACTCGAAGCGGTATGATGATAAACTCGTTCATTGCCCCAGTAACGGTTTAATAAATTCATATCCAAATACCAGTTAGCAACGGGTGAACGTCTGTTTTGCAGTTTTTCCCAAGCTTGAGGACTCATGGTAAACGGAGATAGTCCAGGAGGACAACCAAGACCTTTTTGACTACAACTATAAGCGAGATCAACACCCCATTGATCCAAAAATACAGGAACACCACCCAAGCTAGTTACAGTATCAAGCAACAATAAACAATTGTATTCACGACACAACTCACTAACACCATCGATGGGTTGACAAGCGCCGGTGGAGGTTTCTGCATGAACGAGGGCGAGAATAGTCGGGCGGTAGGTTTCTAAACCTTGTCGGAGTTCATCTAAATTAAAAACTTGTCCCCAAGGTTTGGTTAATTTTTCGACTTTTGCCCCATAACGACTCGCCATATCTACCAGTCGATGACCAAAATAACCCATGACACCGACTAAAACAGTATCGCCACTTTCAACGCTATTAGCTAAGGTTGCCTCCATTGCGGCACTTCCTGTACCACTGACGGAAATAGTGAGAGGGTTATCGGTTTGCCAAGTGTAGCGGAGTAAGCTTTGGATTTCGTCCATCACTTTTAGGTAAGATGGGTCAAGATGTCCCAAGGTGGGTAAACTCATGGCGGCCATGACGCGGGGATGAACGTTAGCAGGTCCTGGCCCTAATAAGAGACGGGCTGGTACATCGAGTTGAGGGGCTGCTATTCGATGGCGATCGTTGATCGGATAGGATAATGTCATAGTGATTTAGTAAAAAATCTAGCTTCAATTATTGTCTCTTTTTTTGGTGAGCTAAATAAATAAAAAAGGTGAGCGAAAAAGCCCACCGAAGATAATAAAATAACTGTCTTGGATTTTTTATAAAGCGTTGGCACCTGCAACAACTTCTAAGAGTTCTTGGGTAATTGCTGCCTGACGCGCTTTGTTATAACCTAATGTTAATTTGCCAACTAATTCACTAGCATTATCACTAGCGTTGCTCATAGCGGTCATTCGTGCTGCTAGTTCACTAGCGGCTGATTCTTGTAATGCTCTAAGCAATTGGTTATTAACATATAACGGTAGCAAAGAATCTAAGATTTGGACGGGATCTTGCTCAAAAATCATGTCTTGTGGAAATTGGCCAGTAGATACGCCGACTTTCGTCCGTTCTACGCCTAATTTTCCATCTTTGCTGATTAGGCGGAATATTTCGTCGTCTTGTTCTTCTAATCCTTGGGGAAGCATTGGTAATAAGGTTTGCACCACAGGACTAGAAGCAATCAGAGAAACGAAGCGAGTATAAATTAATTCTACCCGATCGACATTTTCTGAAAGGAACAAAGACAGCAGTTCATCGGCAATTTTAGCCGCTTCAGTAGCTGAGGGAATTTGTTCTAGGTTAACGTAAGAAGCTGCGATCGGAGCATTACGACGCTCGAAATATTGTACCGCTTTACGTCCGGTGGGAATAAGTTGATAATTTATTCCTTGTGATTTGAGTTCTGCGATCCGTTGTTCAGCGCGACGAATTACGTTAGTATTATAACCACCACATAAACCGCGATCGCCAGAAATGATTAACAGACCAACCGTTTTTACTTCCCGTTGTTTGAGTAGAGGTAAGCTTACATCACCAAATTGAAGGCGGTTTTTTAAGCTGTAGAGAACCTGTGCTAAAGCATCGGCAAAGGGACGAGTTGCAAGGACTTGCTCTTGGGCGCGGCGAACTTTTGCAGCAGCAACAAGACGCATTGCTTCTGTAATTTTTTTGGTATTTTTAACAGATTGAATGCGATCTCGAATAGCTTTTAGATTAGGCATATCGATCTACCATGCGTGGATTTTAATTTTAAGATTGTGGGCTTGGCAACCAAGCCCCTACAGATGCGACATCAAACTCTTGACAATAATCACAATTTGTGATATACGCACGAATTATTTAGCAAAACCTTGCTTAAATTCGGTAATTGCTTCTTTGAGTAAGCTTTCTGCTTCATCACCCAATTTTTTCTCAGAGGAAACAAGCTCTGTATATTTAGGTTTGCTGTTTCTGAGATAATCACGTATTCCTTTACTAAATTCAGTGATTTTATCAGCAGAAATATCATCTAAATAGCCGTTGAGACCCGCATACACGATCGCTACTTGTTCCCAAACAGCGAGAGGCGAGTTTTGGGGTTGTTTCAAGAGTTCCCGTAAACGTTGGCCTCGTGCAAGTTGAGATTGAGTTGCTGCGTCTAAGTCAGAAGCAAATTGTGAGAACGCTTCTAGTTCAGCAAATTGAGCGAGTTCTAGTTTTAATTTACCCGCAACCTGTTTCATGGCTTTGGTTTGGGCGGCTGATCCTACGCGAGATACCGAAACCCCTGCATCGATCGCCGGACGGAAACCAGCGTTAAAGAGGTTAGAAGAAAGGAAGATCTGACCATCGGTAATCGAAATTACGTTAGTCGGAATGTACGCCGAAACGTCACCCGCTTGGGTTTCAATGATTGGTAGTGCAGTCATACTACCGCCACCGAGTTGATCATTCAGTTTAGCGGCTCTTTCGAGTAAACGGGAGTGGAGATAGAAAACGTCTCCAGGATAAGCTTCACGACCAGGAGGACGACGCATTAGTAAGGATAATTGACGGTAAGCTTGAGCTTGTTTAGTCAAATCATCATAAATTACGAGAGTTGCTTTACCTTTATACATAAAGTATTCCGCCATTGCAGCACCAGTATAAGGAGCAATGTACTGTAAGGTCGCGGGTTCGTTGGCATTTGCGGCAACCACGATCGTATAATCCATCGCGCCTTTTTCGGTTAAGGTATCAATAACCTGAGCAACGGTAGAAGCTTTTTGACCAATGGCGACGTAAACACAGATTACGTCTTCGCCTTTTTGGTTAATGATCGTATCAATTGCGATCGCTGTTTTTCCTGTTTTACGGTCACCGATGATTAACTCACGTTGTCCGCGTCCGACGGGAATCATCGCATCAATTGCGGTAATCCCCGTTTGCATGGGTTCACAAACCGATTTCCGAGCAATGATACCGGGTGCCATTGATTCGACGAGACGGGTTTCGCTGGTCATAATTTCGCCTTTACCATCGATGGGGCGACCGAGTGCGTCAACGACACGACCAACTAAATTGTCACCTACGGGAACCTGAGCAATTCTTCCCGTTGCTCTGACGGTTCCACCTTCTTGAATTCCGAAGCCATCACCCATTAATACGGCTCCCACGTTGTCTTCTTCTAAGTTTAGAGCGATACCGATGGTGCCATCTTGAAACTCTAGAAGTTCTCCGGCCATTGCTTGTTCTAGTCCATAGATACGGGCTGTGCCGTCACCTACTTGTAGAACAGTTCCTACGTTAGATACTTGGATATCTTGGTCGTAGGATTCGATCTGTTGGCGAATAATACTACTAATTTCGTCGGGTCTGATACTAACCATAGTCTGAATGAATGTTGTTAGAGTTTAGATTTTGAATAGATATAGATGTAGAGACGCGCCATGACACGTCTGTACGGGGGTTATTTGCTTAAGCTCAAACTAATACGACGCAGTTGTCCGCGTAGACTTGCGTCATAGACTTGAGATCCCACTTTAATTACCACACCACCCAATAAATCTGGATCAACACTGGTTTTAATTTCAACCGCTTGCGCCCCAGTTAAAGCTTTTACTTTCTCTGCAACAGATTGACGCTGTTCTTCGCTCAACTCTGTTGTAGCAGTCACTTCGGCTAAAACCGTATTGGTAAGTTTCCGTAGCAGTTCTAAGTATTGCTGACACACTTCTTCTAGAAAGACGATGCGTCGTTTATCAATCAGCAATAATAGAAAACGCTTCAGATAATTATTGCTATCTTCTCCAACGACTCTTTCAAGAACCGCTTTTTTGTCAGTTATTTGAACGACTGGACTTTCGAGGAACAATCGTAAGTCTTGTGAGTTTTGTAGTAAATTTAGTAATGCCCGAATGTCCTGGCCGAATTGTTCGGTAAGATTTCTGTCTTGAGCTAGGGACATTAAGGCCTGAGCATAGGGTTCTGCGATTTCGGTGCTTAAAGCACTACCTTTCATGAATTAACCTCCCAAGCGAGCCAAACCGCGATTAATTAACTGTTGTTGAGCTTCTTCGTCTAAATCGCCTTTGAGACGGCTTTCGGCTTGAGCTAAGGCGAGAGCGGCTACACGTTTTTTCAGGTCAGCCATTGCCCGTTCTTGTTCAAGTGAGAGGTCTTTGGTGGCGGATTCTTGCAAGCGTTGGACATCTTGTTCTGCTTTCGCTGCAATTTCGACTTTAAGGGACTCTGCCCGTTTGAGGGCTATGGCGCGAATTTTTTCAGCTTGTGTTTTAGCGTCTGCTAATTTTTGCTGTTCCACGACAAGGGCTTCTGCTGCTGCTTTGTTACGCGCTTCAGCTTCTTGTAAGATTTCAGCAATTTTAGATCGTCGATCGTCGAGTAGATTGGTTATGACTTTACGACCATAGAAGAAAAGTAATCCGACCAAAATGGCTAGGTTAATCAGGTTGGCTTCTAAAAAATCGGTATTTAAGCCAAAGCCATGATGTTCTTCTGCTTCTATTGCTTCAGCCGCTACCGCACCAGCTACCATTAAAAAAGCATCTATCATAGTCTATTTATTCCATTTCGGCAGAATCGAAGTTATTTTACTAGCTCATGCCCTAATATTTTTTCGATGATTTGACGCGAGAGAGCTTCCACTTGTTGTTCAAGTGATTGCATTGCTGCTTCTTTTTGTTGGGCAATCTCTAAAGATGCCGCTTCTTTCTGAGCGATCGCACGTGCTTGAGCTTCGGCGACCTGTTGAGACGCAATTTGTTGCGCTTCTCCTTGAGCGGTGGCTAGGATCTCAGCCGCTTGTTTACGAGCATCTGAGATTTGCAGTTCGTATTCTTTGGTTAACCCTTCTGTTTTGGACAGTTTCTCTTTGGCTGTGCTTTCAGACTGACGAATGAACTCCGCCCGTTCGTCTAAAACTTTGCCTAATGGCTTATAGAAAATTGCATTAAGAATAACTGCTAACAAAATGAACTGCAATGCCATCAGGGGCAATGTGGCATCAAAATCAAACATTGTTGACTGTTCCCTTTATTTTCTTTTAACAGTAAGAAAGTCATGTCTTTTGTTTAATTGATTAGGAGATGAATTGATGGCCGAAAATCAGATCACACGTTAAATCATGCTCTAAATTTTCTGATCTGTTCATCTCCTCATCGATTTAACTAAAGCTTAATAAGAATGAAAAACTTAAGCAAAGGGATTTGCAAAAAGTAAAACCAAAGCGATAACTAGACCGTAAATGGTTAGAGATTCCATGAATGCCAAGCTCAACAGTAGGGTTCCACGAATTTTTCCTTCGGCTTCGGGCTGACGAGCAATACCTGAAACAGCTTCACCAGATGCGGTACCTTGACCTACACCAGGGCCGATCGCAGCTAAACCAACAGCTAAGGCAGCAGCAATAACGGAAGCAGCAGCAATTGTAGGGTTCATAATGATCTTTTCCTCTTTATGAATGAATAACAGTTGTCAAGTTAGTTGTCTATGGAAGGAGAGCGAGATTCCCAAGCCATCAGTTCATTGATCTGACGATTGATTCACTCTGAATGTTTTTTTTCATCTGGACACTTTAAAGAATTCCTAAAGATTGAATTCCCAAAGAAGAGTCTATGCTATTATCCTATCTTTGGGATCATTTTCTACATTCAAATAAAAAGCCAGTTGATCCATTTGTTTTTTTCTTTGCTAACCATGTTCTTCTTCATGGGTGTCTTCTAGAGCTTCATGGATATAAGCTCCAGCCAGAGTAGCAAAAACGAGTGCTTGAATTGCACTGGTAAATAATCCTAAAGCCATGAGGGGCAATGGAATTAGTAACGGAACTAAAAACACCAATACCGCGACGACTAATTCATCCGCCAAAATGTTACCAAAAAGACGGAAGCTTAGGGAGAGGGGTTTGGTAAAGTCTTCTAATATTTTGATTGGCAAAAGAACGGGTATTGGTTCAACATAATGAGCAAAATATCCCAATCCTTTTTTACTTAAACCCGCGTAAAAGTAAGCCAAAGAAGTTAGCAGGGCTAAAGCAACTGTGGTATTAATATCGTTGGTGGGTGCTGCTAATTCTCCTTCGGGAATTTCTAGCACTTTCCAAGGTATTAATGCTCCAGACCAATTAGAGACAAAAATAAATAAAAATAGAGTCCCAATAAAGGGTAACCAAGGACGATATTCTTTTTCTCCTAACTGGTTTTTGGCTAAATCTCGCAAGAATTCGAGAACATATTCCATGAAATTTTGCATTCCACTGGGTATTTTTTCGATCTTACGAGTTGCCGCTAATGAAGCAATAATTAGTAAGCCCATAACGAACCAGGAAACTACTATTACCTGTCCGTGAACTTTTAAATTACCGATGCCCCAATACCAGTGTTGACCAACTTCTAGGGCTGCCAAGGGCAAGGAATTAATGAGGTTTAAACCGTCTAACATTTTTACTACTGTTGTTTATTTAAACCAAACTGAGCGCTTAATTCTTTTATTGTTGTTCGGGTGTAAAAACACTTTGCAACATATAAAGGATTATGGCGGCTTTATAGGTCAGGAATCCCAGAAAAACTGGAACAATATGAAGTCCTTGCCATCGACTAGCGACAACAATCAGAACTACGAATAAACCTAGCCCTCTTGTTCCTGCTCGTTGTTTCGGCGTGCCGATTTTTTCGACATCTCCCGCTAATAATTTGAGATAAGCAAACCCTACCGATGCTCCAAGTAAATAGTTCAGAGCCGTATTCAGGGTGTAAACTGCCCAAACCATGATAAAAATAATCCCACTTAAAACCAATGTCGTTAGCAACAAGGTACGTTGCAATCGATAATAGTCTTGCATTGAATTACTCGCAGAAGCTTTTTGAGTCATCCGTTCACCGCCTTGAAAAGGCGGTGCCTGCGGATGACTGCCTTCCGCAGTTTCTTCTGGAGTCGGATTTGATTCGGGAGACTGATTAGAAAGGGTCACGTGTATCAGCGATCAGGCTTACCTTCAAAGGGTGGTTAATTGGTTTAACTGAATCATTAAGGGATTCTAAAGATAAACCACGAGTCATCATATCATGGAAGGGTGACACATTCTAAAGAATTGTAAATTTACTCTTGATTTAATTAATTTGGTCAACGACTAACAAAATTTCTCGTAACAGCAATCATGATCGCTCTTATGATAGATACAGACAGGTTCTCTCTAATCCATAAGCTCAACATGACTGCAACGCTGTTCAATCCCCCCGCACTTAATACTCCTACAATTCACCGCTTACCGAATGGTTTAACGATTATTGCCGAACAAATGCCCCTAGATGTTGTTAATCTCAATGTTTGGCTCAATGTCGGTTCAGCAATTGAAACGGATGCAATCTCAGGAATGGCTCACTTTTTAGAACATATGGTCTTTAAAGGAACTCAACGTCTCGAAAGTGGCGAATTTGAGCGTTTAATTGAAGCCAGAGGAGCGATAACCAATGCTGCAACCAGTCAAGAATATACGCATTACTATATTACAACGGCTCCTAAAGATTTTGCCGAATTAGCTCCCCTACAATTGGATGTTGTTTTAAATGCGAAAATGAAAGATGATGCGTTTGAACGGGAAAGATTGGTAATTTTAGAAGAGATTCGCCGTTCTCAGGATAACCCGCGTCGTCGCATTTATTCTCAGATGATGGAAACCAGTTTTACAACCCTTCCTTATCGTCGTCCTGTGTTAGGTTTAACTTCAGTTATCGAACAGTTAACCCCCCAACAAATGCGCTCATTTCATCACAGTTGGTATCAACCGTCTCAGATAACAGCAGCAGTGGTTGGTAATTTACCCGTTGAGGAGTTAATTGAAATTGTGTCCAACTCAGTCGAAAATCAACAAGCCACAGAATCTCGTATTTTACCGTCTTCTCCTCTAAACAACTTACAACCCGAAGCCCCATTTAATACAATTGTTCGCTCTGAATCGGAAGATGAGTCACTTACTCAAGCTCGTTTGATCATGGTTTGGCGTGTTCCAGGATTAAGAGATTTAGCCCAAACTTACGCGCTCGATGTATTAGCCGTAATTCTTGGACAAGGTAAGGTATCTCGGCTATTTCGGGAATTAAGGGAAGAAAAAGGCTTAGTTACTTCGATTAGTGCTAGTAATTCGAGTTATGGCATTCAAGGAATTTTTTCTATTTCGGCACAGCTTAAGGTAGAAAATCGCGCCGAAGTCGAAGGGGCAATTACTGAGCAGATTCGTCAAATACAAGCTAATTCAATCACTGAAACTGAATTAAAACGCATTTCTACACAGGTGGCTAACCGTTTTATTTTTAGTAATGAACGGCCGAGCGATCGCGCTAATTTATACGGCTATTATTATTCTCAATTAGGTACATTAGATCCAGCCTTAAATTATCCTACATCTATTCAGTCCTTAGACATAGCTACAATTCAAGAAGCGGCGCAAAAATATCTATCTTCAGAAGCATACGGCGTAATTTTTGTCAAGCCCACTGTTTAAAATTAAAGAAATTGCTATAGTTTTAAGTATGATTACTCTAACTTCTCTTGCTGAGTTCTCTCGTACTCATTGCATTTCGATTTGTGCCTTCTTAGTGCCGGCTAACTTACTAGCCACTTCTCTAACACTAGGACTCTCATTCGTTCAAGCTTCGAGTCGCCAAATTTTAGGCGTTGCGACGATCGCTTCTGTTTTTGCCCTGGCACTTTTTCTACACGTCTTAACCTGGTTAAATATCGGGGTCATTATGCCACCGACATTTATTTTATTCGGTTTAGGACTCACTTGTTTAGTGGTTAATTATCTTGCCTTGACTCATACTCAAAAAGTTCACGAAACCTTACAATTAGTTCGAGTTATGGTTAGATAAATTGAGTTGCGGGGTAGGAACAACCCACCCCACTTTCAGCGCACTATCTACCCTACAGTGACTTGGCTACTATCAACAACAGAAGCACCTTTCACACCATGAGCGACGGAAATCATCTTATCAAGTGTCGCTTGATCGGAAACCGTGCCTTTAAGAACAACAGTACTACCCGTTTGAGCCACCCAGAGCCTATCCTCATCTGTAAGAGCAGAATCATTATCAAAAGCTAGAGCCACTCGTTTAGCGAGTCCACTATCATCGTACTCCCCATTAAGCCCTACTCTTTCTGGGGCAATATCAGGGGTACTAGGTGCGGGATTTACTTGAGAGTTTTCAGGTGCTTTTCTTCCGAAGATTCTATCAAACCAACCCATAATTTTCTCCTTAATTGTGTTTTGATGGGGTTTTCTATCTAAATTCTAACAATCTCTACAGTTCTAATACAGCTTTCAATTGAGCTAAAGCGGCTGCTTCAGATGGGCTAACCTTTTCACCCGTACCAAATAAACCGCTACCGGCGGCATTAGCCACCGTTTCGGCACAGGAATAAATAAACTCTTTGTACTGTCGAATTTCTTCAGGAGTTGCTTTTGTTGATAAAACCGCCAATGCTTCCGTAATTGCATTAATGGCAGTATTAACAGCAGTATCAGGCTTCATATCTTCGGCTTTGATTTCGATTTTTGGAGTCTTATCTGCTTTAGCTTTTTCGACCGCTTCTTCAGAAAAGAGTGTTTGAATAATCGTATTATTAGGGTACTTTTTCGATGCCCCTGCAACTTCTTTAGCCATCGCTGCCGCTTCAATAGCCGTGGAAACAACACCCATATCAACCATTGCTACAGCCATACCACTAACCATTACCGCGCCTGCAACTTTAGCAATTTCATCTGAAGAATAATCTAGTAAAGTCATTGAGAATTATCTCCTTAGTGTCAGTTCAAAAATTTGTTTCTCTTCCATTTTTGATTAATGCTTATTCATTTGAATGGAAATGATTGAGATAAGAATTAACCAAAAATTAAAAAAATATTAAACTGATGGGAAAAAGCATCAGCTTATTAACTCAAACCTTACATTATAATGTAACGTAAAACCTAAAAAAAAGCTTAAAATATTCGTAATTTTCGCCATCAATAATAAATTAGTTGGAAAATCAGTTTAAAATTGAGGTAAATTTTGATTGATTGCTCAATATTAACAAAAGGAAAAAATGGGACTGTTTTACGATATTCTAAGCTCGATTAATAACCCTGAATTAGAAGGGGATGTCAGTTCATTAGAAACACTGACGAAAACGGTACAAGATTTAGCGAATAATAATGGGATCGATCCCTCAACCACCCAAACGATGATCTCGACTGTAGGTAACTATCTTCGTTCTACTCTTAAAGATCAACGTAGTACCGTTGGTAATCAACAATTAGAAAACTTAATTACTCAAGCGAGTGGCAGTAATAACTTAGACGGTTTACTCGGTAGTTTGGGTGGTTTAGCGGGTGGTACTGCATCTACTGCTTTAATTCAATCTCTTATTCCAGAATCAGTACAACAACAAATGGTGAATAGTATTGCTCAAAAAACCGGATTAAACGCCGAAATGATTCGAGGATTAATACCCGTTTTAATTCCTGTTGTATTAGGGCTATTGAAAATGGGTACGCCTAAAACATCGAGTTTACCTGGAAACAACCCAATACTTAACTCATTTCTCGATGGTGATAAAGATGGCGATGTTGATTTAGGGGATGCGTTTAAATTTGCCAGTCGTTTTATCAAATAAAAAACTCCCCTAATAGTTCCCTCTCCAATATATAAACAGATTTTTTATAGTTCCCTCTCCAATATAAAACACATTCCTGATAGTTCCCTCTCCTTTTAGGAGAGGGCTAGGGTGAGGTAGGAGAGGGCTAGGGTGAGGTAGAGAGGGCTAGGGTGAGGTAGAGGGAATTAGGAGATCAAATCAGAAATTTAATCAACCCTTAAAATATTCGATTTAGCGAGTGGAAGCCAGCGACCTTCCTCGGTGAGATAACCCAGTTCCGCGACATAATCCCGCTCACCGCCATAAATTCGTACTATTTTTTCGGTGTCAAATTCAGTACACTCATATTCCCAAACGCTATCAGGTTGACCATCTAGGTTTGTGTCTATCAAATCGTATACCCGCAAAGCCAGTCTTTGACCACCACTAATACGAAGATCTTCTTTATCGGCTTCTGGAATATCCCAAGACACAAGAGCCTCTTCTGAATTACGCAATTTAAGGGTCATTTTGTTTTGAATCTCATTATCAAAAAGATCGTCGTCTTCAAGAAAGAAATCAGGAATATCCCCTGCTGCCGTTCCTAAACCCGCAGCAACATTAGCTCCACCAGACTTTAAGATATTATCTGCTCCAAGATCATCGTCTTTGTCTTGTGGCTTCTCAAAGAGTTTTGCGAAAGCATCACGACTCGTGTCAAATAGATCATCTAAGACATTGATAGTAGGCTGCGGCTGCGGTTCGGGCATGATGTCATCAATTTTCTCAGGCTCGCTGTCAAATAAAGTTGAGAAATCATCAGGCTCCGAAATTATCAGATCCTCCTCTGTTTGGTTAGTAGGCTGCGGTTTGAGTTGAGATCTTTCACCTTCAAAAAGAGTTGAGACATCACGACTTGTATCAAATAAATTCTCTATTTTTTCCTGTCCTGTGGAGACGAAACCACCTATAGTTGGTGCGCTAGTAGCTAATTCTGCTTCGAGTGGATTTACTGGAGTAATGGGATCGCACTTCGGTACATGGACGTACTCAGAACGAGCCAAACTATACCAACTGCCATCAACGG
Organism: Aphanothece hegewaldii CCALA 016; assembly: GCF_003007785.1. Lineage (GTDB taxonomy): Bacteria > Cyanobacteriota > Cyanobacteriia > Cyanobacteriales > Microcystaceae > Chroococcus > Chroococcus hegewaldii. Next base: position 81,384 of record NZ_PXOH01000008.1, read on the forward strand.
CTTTATATCCTAATTCGCCAACATAATCACGATCGTCAACAGCGATCGGAATATGTAAATCTTGTTCAAGTTCGTTGCATTCGTATTCTTCCATTGAATGAGGAGCTTGATCATCTAACTCCAAATTCGTTGCATCATAAACTCTAAGCATCAATTGTTCACCGCCAACTTGACGTAAAGCAGTTTTGTGTTCTTCGGGGACTTCCCAATAAGCATAAATTTCTTGACAACTACGAGTAATTATGGTAAGCCGACTGGTTTGAGTTGTGGATAAAGAGGTCAAACCAATTGCACCAGCCGCCGCAGTCGCAGCAACAGCCGTTGGAATGTCGATTTGTGGTTGACAAGCGGGAACACGAACCGCATCCGATTTAGCGATCGCAAACCAATCCCCATCATTGCTAACATAGCCTAATTCAGCGACATAATCTCGATTATCGACGGCAATGGGCAAATGAAGATCTTGATCCCATTCGTTGCATTCATATTCTTCTACGCGATGAGGTCGGTCATCATTTAGATCAATGTCCGTCGTATCATAGAGTCTGATCACTAACTTTCTGTCATCGCCGGAAAGTTCAGCAAATCTTTCTGAGGGAACTTCCCAATAAGCATAAGCATTACGACAATCATGGGGTGTTAAAATCAGCCGAGATGGTGCCAAAGGAGCAACGGGAAGTGGTAGCGGTGGTGGCGGTGACGCAGGAATGGGATCAGCCGTAACTATGGGTGCGGGTGCCGGTTCAGAACGACCTTTTAAGAGGAAAGGTAAAAGTAACAGTGGGGCTAAAAATAGTAACCACCAAGGAAAACCACCTTTATCGTTTTCTGCGGGGGCGGGTTCTGCTGTTGGTGTTGATTCGGCGACGGGTGCGGGTACTGGTGCGACGGCTACTTCTTCTTTTCTGGCTTCTTCAATGACTGCGGCATTGTCTGGGGCTAACGCATATCCTAAAAAAGCTTTCGCTGCGTTGCTAGGTTCCGCGCCTTTGTAAACGTAGACTAAAGGTTGAGAAAAGGGATAACGTTGATCATCGGGTAATGTTTCGTGCATTTTTAAGATGCGTACATCTGTACGTCCTTGCACTTGATCGGCGATCGCATATCCGATCCCATCTTTGCCGAGTTCTGCAATAACTAAATTAGTTTGGTCTTCTGCAACTGTTGTAGCGTTATCTCCTGTTTTTAAGGGTGCTTTTTGAAAAACAGGATAATCATTAAATGCCTGACGGGTATCACTCTTATCAGGGCGATCGATCACACGAATAACACCAACTGTACCGCCAACTTTTGACCAGTCTTTGATTTCGCCTCGGAAAATTTGGGCAAATTGTTCAATTGTTAAACTTTGATTAAAAGGGTTAGCTGGCCCAACAATCATAGCGATTTTGTGACGAGTGACGGCGTATTCTTTTAATCCTTCGGCTTTTTCGGCTGGTGTTAAAGGACGACCAATGGCTGCTAAATCAATTTTTCCTTCTCGTAGGGATTTTAGTGAAGCATCTGTGCCATTTTCGGATACAACAACTTCGGTTCCTGTAAATTTTGTTTCAAATTGCGTTTTTAGAGCATCGTTGATTTTTTTCATGCTACTAGAGCCATCAACAGTTACTTTACTGCCACTGGGTACAGATGCCGGTAAAGGGAATGGTGCTGGTTTAGTCGGAGTTGTTGGAATCGTGTTATCGGCTAAAACGGGTGACTGACGGATTAAAATCGGTTCACCGACTAAAGTTAATAAAACTGAAAGTGCTAGTAAGAAAGTATTTCTTTTTGTAATGGGTAACATTTTTGTTGAAATCTATTTTTTCTCAAAGTACGTTGATCTTACACAGAAGTTCCACTTCGGACTCTGATTTACTCTAATTTTTTTAAACATGATTTAAACATTGAGTAGAAAGCTTGCTGAAACTTCTGTTTGAAAGAATCCATATCTAAAATTATCTATCCGATACAAGTTAAGATTTGTTAAAAAATATAACAGCCAAATTACTTGTATTAGTTTAGGGGGATAATCTTTCTCTGTACCAGTTTCCATCAACTAGCCGACGATAGGATAAGCGATCGTGTAAGCGGCTCGGTCGTCCTTGCCAAAATTCAATCACGTCAGGAATAACGCGATAACCTCCCCAATGGGGCGGGCGAGGTACGTCTTGACCTGCATATTTTTGTTTAAGTTCTTCTAAACGTTTTTCAAGGATTTCTCGATTTTCGATCACTTCACTTTGTTGAGAAGCCCAAGCCCCAAAACGAGATTCATTGGGACGACTGAAAAAATAGCCGTCAGATTCAGACTCGGTGACTTTTTCGACTCGTCCTTCGATGCGGACTTGACGCTCTAAGATATCCCACCAAAAGACTAGAGCAACCCAAGGGTTTTGAGCTAATTGTTGTCCTTTGGCACTGTTATAATTAGTGAAAAAAACAAACCCTCTTTCATCGAAATCTTTTAATAAAACCATGCGAGCCGTCGGTTTTCCCTCACTTGTGATTGTCGCAAGGGTCATCGCATTAGGTTCTAAAAGTTGGGCTTCTATTGCTTGGTCAAACCAGATTTTAAACTGATTAAAGGGATTTAAATCGGCTTGTGTTTCTATTAATCCAGTACGTGTGTAGTTTTGACGGAGATCGGCGATCGCTCGATTCATGAGTTGTTGATCAGATATATTTGTCTATTATTTAAGGTATCACAAATGTAAATTTTACTCTTTTTATACGTTATTTTACAATGTTTAATTGATTTTTTTTGAAAGTTTTGTTGATTAAATTTAGTTTTATAAATTAACAAATAATACTTAACAAATGTTTTATTTTTTCTTGTTTGGCTCTGGTTATGGGAAAACTTTTCTTTTTTCTTAATGATTTTTATCAAAAAAGAATTACATAAATTTTAAAGAATAAAAAGAGATAATTAACGCTACAATGGAAATTATGGCAAATTGTCAAAAAGTTTCTCTTCTCCGTTCTGGGTTGACTGACGAGATTTAAAGCAATTCGACTTGAAGCAATTAGACTTGAAGCAATTAGACATTGCAAGTGATGTTCAACAGTCAATTATATTTATTTTCCTATTCTTCCATTAGGACTTTTTCAGGGCGGAGGAGAAGCTGTAGAACAAAATCAACCCATCTTGTGACTGATTGAGACAACTAGAAGCGAAAAAAAATTCTAATGGTTACAACTCCCATTTCCGAAACGCGTAAAGTCTCTAAAGTAGAAGGGCTTAAAGAACGCAGTAACTACTTAAGAGAACCTGTTGCGACCCAACTGCTAGAGAACACAACCCATTTTACCGAAGAAGCCACTCAAATTCTCAAATTTCACGGCTCTTATCAACAAGATAACCGAGATAACCGAGTTAAAGGACAAGAAAAAGACTATCAATTCATGTTGCGTACCCGTAGTCCAGGGGGCTACATACCGCCTTCTTTGTATCTGACACTCGATCGCCTTTCGGATGAATACGGAAATCATACCCTTAGAGCGACCACGCGCCAAGGGTTTCAACTTCATGGCATTCTCAAGAAAAACTTAAAAGCGGCCATTGCAGAAATTGTCCAGAGTATGGGTTCAACATTAGGAGCTTGTGGCGATCTTAATCGTAACGTGATGGCTCCCCCTGCACCCTACAAAAACCGTCCCGAATATCAATATGCTTGGGAATATGCTGATAATGTTGCTGATTTACTAACCCCACAAACAGGGGCTTATTATGAAATTTGGCTCGATGGCGAAAAAGCAATCAGCGCTCAAGAAAAACCAGAAGTCAAAGCCGCTAGAGAAAACAATTCTGATGGAACTAATCTCAACGATCCCATTGAGCCTATCTATGGCGAACAATATATGCCTAGAAAGTTCAAATGTAGTGTAACGGTTCCTGGTGATAACTCCATTGATATTTATACCCATGATGTTAGTTTAGTGGTAATAACTGACAAAAACGGTAATTTAGAAGGGTTTAATCTTCTTGCTGGCGGTGGTTTAGGCAGAACTCATAACAATGAAGAAACCTTCGCCAGGATGTCTGATCCCATTGGCTATATCAATAAAGATGATGTTTATAGTGTCATTAAAGCGATCGTAGCGACTCAAAGAGATTACGGAGAACGTTTTAACCGTCGTCACGCCAGAATGAAATATCTATTACATGATTGGGGTGTCGAAAAATTTAGAGAAACCGTAGAAGGATTTTTTGGGAAACAACTAGAACCATTTAAACCACTTCCTGAGTGGAAATATCAAGACTTTTTGGGCTGGAATGAACAAGGAGACGGTAAATTATTCTTTGGGCTTTCGATTGAAAATGGACGCATTAAAGATGAAGGACGCTTTCAACTGAAGACGGCATTAAAGAAAATCGTTGAACAGTTCCAAATTCCGATGCGTTTAACACCAAATCACAACATTATTCTCTATGAAATTGAGCCAGCCAATCAAGGAATCATTGAGGATATTCTACAGCAACATGGCGTGATTACGGATGCTTCTACCATTGATCCCTTAATCCGTTTTTCGATGGCTTGTCCGGCGCTTCCTACCTGTGGTTTAGCCATTACTGAGTCAGAACGAGCTTTACCTGGAATTATTGATCGCATTCGCACTTTACTCGATAAGCTAGATCTAAAAGACGAAAATTTTGTGATTCGGATGACTGGTTGTCCTAATGGTTGTGCTAGACCTTACATGGCTGAATTAGGTTTTGTTGGAAGTGCGCCAAATACCTATCAAGTTTGGTTAGGAGGAACACCCAATCAAACCCGTTTAGCACAAGCTTATGTGGATAAACTGCCTGATGAACAAATTGAAACTTTTTTAGAACCTTTGTTTGTCTATTTCAAACAAAGTAAAACCCAAGATGAAAGTTTCGGTGAGTTTTGTCATCGAGTTGGGTTTGACTCCTTGCGGGAATTTTCCGCTACTTATCAACCGTCTGATCGAGTTCCTATGAAAAAGACTACTACGCCTCGCAAAGATCGTAAAAATCAAAATCGTGTCAGTGTTCCCGATGAAATGTTTGTGCGTCTAAAAAGTGCAGCAATTGAAGAAGGACGACCGATGAATCATATTATTAATGAGGCTTTAGAGGCTTATTTCTCTTCAAAGAAAGAGTAATTTCAGATCGTCAGTCAACAGTAATCAGTCCTCAAATTACTGATTACTGGTTACTGGTTACTGATAACTGAAATTACCAGCCTTTTTCTTCCCATACAGGATGATTGTATAAAGATGCGGCTACTCTCACACCACGTAATTGATTTAATAAGGGAAGATGACCCGCAGGTGCATTGAGATTCCAGATAAACTCATTGGGGTATTGTGTCCAATTGTTGCCGTTTTTCCAGTTAATTTTCGGCCAAAGTTTCGGGAAATCTTCACCTACTGATAACCAGATTTTTCGCTGAACTGAAAAGCCAAATTTTCCTTCAGAATGAACCCACCACAAAGAATTAATCGTATGTAAGTCGGTAAGTGGAAACTTTTCTACCTCGGTAAAATAAAGCCATTTACGCCCGATCGCTGCTTCTCCTGCTAGTTCACATAGCTTTTGTCGTGTTAAACTATCTGCGGTTTGAAAATCGCCTTCAACTAATAATTTTTGAAGTAAACGATAATCAATCTGGCGATCGCTGTCTAAAGGAACAACACCTGTCGGAAAATAAGTAGAAAGAAAATCTTGAGTTTGAGACGTATTAACTTGATAAAGAGTCTGATAAACCTTACCTTTTACTAAACTTATGGGAGTAGATTGATTGGAGCGTAAAAAATCCATAAGGACATCTAAACCCGCTTCGCCTGCACTCGCTAGATTTGGAATCATTTGTAACTGATTTTTTTCTGATTCAGCTTGGAACTGGCTCGAAATAAGCGAAACGTTTTCACTAGATTCTTGTAAAAGTGTCAAATCAGGATCAGTCATTGTATGTTTTGTTTTCTTTGATTCTCTAGCTGGTTAGATTGTGGAATTTTCCCTCTCGGTAGTCAATCCTTGATCGATCATATCAGACTGTAAGGTTGTCTTTGGTTATTTGCGTTTCTTGATTGTTTTTTTCCACCCATAACGCGCCCCTAAACCGACTCCCAGTAAAACAATTCCTGCAATCAGGCTACGTGTTAGAGGACTATTCAAGGGAAATAATCCTGTGTCTGAACTTACAATCTTAACTGAAGTAACCGCCCCTACTGCATCGATCGCTACTGTATTAGAATTGCTGTATTGTGCCACTTTTTCTGTGGAAGGAAGGTAAGTCAAACGGACATAGGAAAAAAAATCATTTTTGTGCCAACCCCATCGATCAAGATCAATCCCTTCTTGTTGGTGATCCACAAAGCCGATATTTTGCCAGATTGTACCATCTTGGCTAATTGCTACAGCAAGTGCCTCTATTGTCGGTTGCTCACCGATAAAAATCCATAGATCTGGGGTCGAATTTCCGTTCCCAGTTAATAAATTGTCTGTAAACTTTAAAATTAAACTACCACCAAGGCTTAAATTGACTACATTGTGAGGTTGCTTAAAAAAGAAAAAGCGTTTTTGTGATTGTGAATTGGGAATGCCCAAAGCGGCTATCGGATTGTTTAAGCTATTTTGACTAATTGTTAACTGAATCGGCTGAGTTTGGGGCTTGGCTTGATAATAAACGACTTCATCGGCAAATGAAATGCCTCCTTGTGGAAATTTTAGCCCTTCAAAAGTTTCCACTTGATTAAAGGTGATCGTAAGGATCAAAGGGGGCAAAATTGAAAGCATGATGATCGCGCTCATCAGTGCTGATTTTTTGAGTAGACGCAATGACTGATTAGTATTTAAAGATTTTGACAAAATTGAAGTTTTCCACGATGACCACTGAGTCATACTTTTGGCAGTTTCTGGACGATAAAGGGGTAAAATAACCTGAAAACAACTACCTTGACCTAACTTACTACTTACGGTAATCTGGCCACCATGACTACGGGCGATCGCTTGAGCAATAGCTAATCCGAGTCCAGTTCCACCTTGACGATGGGAACGTGCTTGATCCGCCCGCCAAAAACGATCAAAGACAAAGGGTAGACTATCGGAAGGAATACCAATTCCTGTATCAGAAATGCTCACCTTAGCGGACTGATTTTGTTGAACTAGACTAATAGTAATTTTTCCTGCTTGAGGAGTATAGTTTAAGGCGTTTTCGATGAGGTTGGAAAAAAGCCGACTTAATTGGGCTTGATCGCCCCTAATTTTAGTTGTACCTGAAAAATAACAGTTAAACTCGATATCTTTTGCTTCGGCTGCTGATTCAAACCAGTCATAGAGGTCATCTAAAAGAGTATCTAATGCGAGACAATGCCATTCACTGGCTGTTGGTTTACCTTTAGCTTCGCTACGAGCTAAAAACAGCAGATCTTGAGTTAAATGGGTCATTTGTTCAGTTGCACTGGAGATCGCTGCTATTTTTTTCGCATCTTTCTGCTCAAAGCGTTCAGGATGATTACGCATTACATCGACTGAGGCTTTAATGGCTGTTAAGGGGCCGCGCAATTCATGAGAAGCATCAGCGGTAAACTGTTGTAATTGTTTAAAACTTTGCATTACTGGTTCTAGGGCTTTTTTAGTCAGCCAAAGTCCACTAATGGCAATCAATCCTAAAACTGCGATAATACTAATTCCTAGCTGCCACAAAAATTGATTTTGAACGGTCTGTAATTCTTCTGTTGTTTGACTACTGCGAATATAACCTTTTAAAGGTGATTGTCCTTGAATGGAGCGATCTAAGGTAATCGAAAGTGTAAACGTCCGAATTTGATAGGGAATTAATTCTCGATCGCTGATTAATGTCCAAAATCCCAGTTTAGGAGGGAATACTAATTTTAAATTGCCCTGACTTGCTAAGAGTCGTTCTTGAGAGTCAAACCATTCTAAGCTCTGTTGTTCTGAATTAAAAATCTCGCGCCAAGGTACTTCATCTAAATTGTTTAAATAATCGCTGCTTTGGCTAATTTGATTAAAGGAAGGTACTGCTACTCGTGCTAAGGTTTCTAAATTTTTATCTATTTGATGATACAAACTGCGACTGAATAATCCAAAAAAAGCAGCACTAAATAAGCATAAAATAGCTGCCATTACCAACAGGTAATACAATAATAGACGACTACGTGAACTTTGGAACATCTGATGATGTCGCTGTTGTATTGATTAGTCTTATACATCTTAGCCAATTTTTAGGGGCATCCACGAGAGAAAGTTAAAGAGAAAAGACATTAATTTACATCTGGGCTGACTTGACTAATTTCGGATAATTCAGAAAGATTACCCGGGCGATTTTCTCCCCATTTGATCAGTTGATTTAAAACAGAGGGGGAAAGTGTTGAGCGACGGGCTGCATCATTGATCGTTTCTCCTCGACGTAAAAGTCTAATCGCGGTTTGAACTTTTTTGTAGGTTTGTGTTCCGTAAGTAATCTGACCTTTTTCATCAGCGACCATTAAACCAGCAACAATATCATTAGCACGAGCAATATGTTCTTTATGGTTTTGTTGGGACTGAAATTCCGAATTAGACATATAATCCTGATAGAATTTCTTAGAAAGTTGTTGGGCCATCAGTACTGTTTTGTTTTTGAGTTCAGTGTCATTGTAATTATTGGTTTGAGTCGGCGTAATGAAGCTATCCTTCAGTTTTTGTCCAGTTTGAGCAGTAAACAAGGCTCTTGAATCTGGAGTAATTTCTCCACTAGATAATTTTGGTCGAGGTGTTTGGAGGGTTTGAGGGGAGGAGGGAAGATTAAAAGAGGTGGATAAAGAAGGTACTCCTCTTCTAAATGGAGGTAAGGTTGATTGAATCTGAGAATTTTCGTTTGTACTAATTTTTTTCTCTCGCTCCGAATTTTTTGAGACGGGAATTGAGCTTACATTTTTAGGTGAATTAATTTTACTCGAAGATTCTAAAACTTTAAAAGACGGTTGAGAAGGTGCGATCGGTCTATTTGTTGGAAGTAATGGTCTTCTTTGTCCACTGTTGAGGATTTGATTGAGTAGAGGTGGAGAATTTGGACTACTTGAAGAAACGTTACTTTGAATTGCGGTTTGAGGATAGTTATTGTTTATAATTTTCAAGGACTGCTGACCATCTTTGGGCAAAAGCATATCTTTGACTTTAGTTTTATAAGCTTTTAATTCTCCTTCTAGTTTTTTAATTTCTTGTTCGTGCTGGGCGATTTTTTCGTAGCTTGTTTCTAATTGTTGTTGTTCGGCTGTTGTTTTAGCTTTAAGCTCTGTATGATAAAACTGGCTTGGCTCTGATGAATTTTGTTTATGATCGGTTAATTTGGTCTGTTGCTCTCGCATTAGTGCAAAAACCAGTAGTGATACGATCGCCGTAGCAATATTAATACTAATGAGGATTTTAACTACAGAGAGTAAAGTTTTCATGCTTTTAACTCCTATACTGACTTTCTTTCCTCCTTCCCAATTTTTATGGGATAGATGGAAGACAAGACGGGCTAAAGGTGTGCTTTGATACCCTATAGTCAAATGAAATAAGTCGTTATTTGCACAACAATCACTAAAATCAACTATTTAGGGCATCGCCTCTAACATACTATAGTTTATTTCTTGTAATATGTTCAATAATTCTGGATGTCGATGTGGGAATTTCTATCTTGACTAACTCGATTTTTCCGCCGTATGCTTGAACGGTCGGGGTTTCGGGTAATGTATTCAGGGTATAGTCACCACCTTTGACGTAAATATCGGGTTTGAGGGTTTCGATTAAGTTGGTTGCGGTTGTTTCCGAAAAAATGACTACACCATCAACAGATTTTAGCGCGGCAATCACTTCAGCGCGTTGAGAGTCAGGGATGATTGGACGGGGGGGAGATCCAGTTTTAGAGGGTTTTATCGTCCGTACAGACTGATCACTATTGATTCCGACGACTAAAGCTTTACCATAGGTTTTTGCTGCACTCAAATAGCGTATATGACCAACATGGAGTAGGTCAAAACATCCATTAGTAAAGACTAAAGGTCGCCATTGCTTAGGATGAGTAGCGATCGCTTTTTCTAATTCATTGAGGGTGTAGACTGCTGTCATTTTTGAGTTAGATTCATAATTTCAATGGTTTCTATTGGTTCTGCTAAAGGAATACTAAAGACTTGAGTATAGAAATAGTATTCCCCATCCAAGGCTTTTTTAATCGTTTCTGAGCGTCGAAAGCCGTGTTGTTCTCCAGGAAAAGGCACATAAGCAACGGGTAAACCTTTATTTTGTAGGGCTTCTACCATCATTTGAGCTTGGTTAGGTGGAACGATTTTATCTTCTAATCCTTGAAAAAAGATCACAGGACATGACAATTTATCGATAAAATGTATCGGAGAACGCTTGACATATATCTCTTTTTGTGCTGGATATTCTCCAACGAGGCGATCTAGATAACGAGATTCAAATTTATGGGTATCTTGACATAAGATTTCTAAATCACTCACTCCATAATAACTGGCTCCAGCTTTAAAGGTGTCATAAAAGGTTAATGCAGCTAGGGTTGTATATCCTCCGGCACTTCCTCCAGAAATCATTAAGCGGTTGCTGTCTACTTTCTTTTGTTTGGCGAGATAGTTAGCACCGTTGATACAATCAAGTACATCGACAATACCCCAATTGTGGTCCAAGCGTTTGCGGTAGGCTCGTCCATATCCAGTACTTCCGCCATAATTAACATCAAGATAGCCAAACCCGCGACTTGTCCAGTATTGAATTCTTAAGTTTAACCCAACTGAAGCGGCTGCGGTTGGCCCGCCATGACTTTTAACGAGTAAGGGGGGTTTTTCGGTAATGGGGGCTTGGTAATCGGGATTTTTTGGCGGATAATACCAAGCATAGGCAGTCATTCCGTTTTCTGTGGGAAAAGCGATCGCTTCTGGTATAGAAATATATTTTGGATCTATAGTAATCTGACTAGAGCGTTGTAGAATTGTTGTTTCTTGAGATTTTAAATCATATTGAATAATTGCTGTGGTTTGTGTGGGTGAACTCCCAATAAATACCAGTTTTTCTCCTTGGATTTTTAGAGAAGAAATATTAGTATAAGGAATGTTAATCGGATGCAATGATTGAGTATTTAGATCAATGTATGCTAGATACCATTGTCCATTCTGGGTATAAGTACAAGCGATTTTTGATTTGTTGATAAAACCATAAGTAGTAATGCCAAAAATCCAATGAGGATAGGCGAATTCTGCCTCAGCTTGGATTAGAGGTTCAGGATAATTTTGATAGTTATAAAGATTCCACCATCCTGAACGATCGCTACTAAAATAAAGTATACCATCTGGCGACCATCTCGGCTCACAGATTGATTCTTCTCTATTTCCGACAAGACATTTACTGTTTTCTAAGTTTCCTTGCTCATCAAAATTAGCCAGCCATAATTGACTTTCATCCCAAGGCATATTAGGATGGTTCCACTCAATCCATGCAAGTTGATGACCATCAGGACTTAAACGAGGTGAACTATAAAAATCTGCACCAGAAGTTAATATTTTAATCTCTCCTGTTTTTACATCTACACTAGCGATATAGTTTTTGGGTTCTTGTTCAGCTTGAGTATGATCTTCACAAACACAAATTAGATGATTACGGGTTCTATCTAGAATAAAATCAGCATAACGAAGTTTGTTTTCTGGAGTTAACGGCTGTGGTGGATTAGGATAAATTTGTTGATAGATTCGTTGATCAGCAAAATTTACAAAATAGATAATTGTATCAATAACGAGCAAAGAACCTCCCCCGTATTCATGAACAAGAGTCCGCATATTATAAGGTGGGGGAATGATTTCGATATTTTTTCCTTCTATTGATTTTTTCACTAAGACATTTCGTCCCCCTTCCGATGGTCTTCCTTCTATCCAATAAATCTCATTTCCATCGATGGCGATCTCACCTAAACCGATTGTTTCTGCTACAATTAGGTCAGAAGTAATTGGAGATTTCCAAGAACCGTATTGACACGACATAGTTAAAAAATGTTCTCAAAGTTACTTAATTTTATCTTATAAGATAATTTGTCCGTTTAATTTAAAAATTATTGATTAAAATAATATTAATTTTTTTAGAGCGTTTGTTTTGTTGTTCCAATTACGGCTTATTATAGAGATTAAGATCTGTGGCACAATCATCGACATGAAGTTTGTTTTAAAAAGAATTCTTAGCTCATCATTCGTGGTCAGTAGTTTAGTCATCGGACTAAATTTTCCAGTTTTTGCTCAAGAGCAAACGATTGTTAATCTTCAGATTAAAAGAGCGATCGATGCGGCACAAGAAATAGATAAAATTCCTGATGCTGGTAAATTAGATGGTGATTACACATATTTTACTTTATCTGATGGCTTTATTTGCGGTTTCCTTTTTAAAGAAATGCCAAAAGCATCAGTTTATGTAATTTGTCAAAATAAAGTTGTCTCAAGATCTCTCACCAGTGTAGAAGAAATTGAAGCGGTAGCTGATTTATTTGCCGAACAATTACAAAATCGTTCAACGAATGCAGGTCAAGAACTGGCTCGAAAAATTCAAGAAAAGTGGCCAACAGAAACAAATACACAATACCAAATTTCTGATCCAAATGGCCATAAGTTGGGAGCGCAATAATTTTTTATTTTTAGCGTCTGATTCTTTTTTTTGTTTCCCTCGATAAAGAATTAAGGGCATCAACACTGTAGGAACCAGCACCATAGGCAATAATCATAAAAAGTCCTCCCATTAAAGCCAAATTTTTAAAAAATGAAATTTCTTCTTTGGGAAAATCCGTATGAAAAACTAAAGTAGCAGGAATTAAAAAACCAATTAAAATAAGCGCTCCCCAACGCGCTTGATAACCCAGTAGGATAGAGAAACCACCGACGATTAAAATCAATATAGTAGCAGCTAAAAGAAGACTAGGAAAAGGTAGTCCAACAGATGCCATATATTGTTGTGTAGAAATCGGATCTAAAACATGATCAATTCCAGATTTAATAAAAATTGCTGAGAGTAAAATTCTAGCGAGTAAGGGGATAAACTGTTCCATAAAAGTTAGGAAGCGATCGCTTTTTGCAGGCTCTGACAGAATTCACTTACTGATTGTAATGCCTTTTCCGGTGTTCCTGATGCGAGTTTTTTTACGACTGCACTCCCAACAATTACGCCATCTGCGCCCCATTTTTTGACCTGTAAGGCTTGTTCTGGGGAAGAAATGCCAAAACCGACCCCAATAGGTTTATCAGTGACACTACGGATCAGCGAGATTAATTCTTCAACACGAGTCGCCACTTGAGAACGCATTCCCGTAACTCCCGTCACACTGACTAAGTAAATGAATCCTTGAGACTGTTGAGCGATCGCTTGAATTCGTTCAAATGAGCTTGTAGGCGCGACTAATAATGTAACATCTATCCCCCGATGTGCGGCGGGTTCGAGCAGGGTGTGAGCCTCTTCTAGGGGCAAATCAGGGACAACTAATCCTTTGACTCCTGCTGCGGCGATTTGATCTAAAAAAGACTCAGCACCTCGGTAGAATATGGGATTATAGTAAGTAAAGAGAATAATTGGGGCGGAGATTTCTGGGCTAGTTGTTCTGACGATTTCTAGGACATCTTCTAGCTTGACTCCTTTTTGTAAAGCGCGAGTCGCTGCTGCTTGAATAACGGGACCATCTGCGAGAGGATCAGAATAAGGTACACCTAATTCGATAAAATCTGCACCCCCAACATCCAAAACTTTTAAAGCTTTAGCGGTTGTTTCTAAATCTGGATCACCTGCCGTTATAAAAGGAATAAAAGCACATTTATTTTGATGGCGCAGAGACTGAAAAGAATCGGAAATAGAAGTCATTTTTTAAATCGTATTGAGCATTATTGTTCGAGAAGCAAGTTGCTTGAAAACTTTAATCTAAAACGTTGTTTTTTGCGCCGCATAGAGTTAAAGTTTGATAAAGATAAGCATTTTGGCTAATTTTATTATTATATCAGTGTGGTGCATTTTTTATGATTAGCTATCTTAAAGGTCAGGTGATTGATATTGTCAAGAGTACGAGTAATCGTCTGATTTTAATTTTAGAAGTTAATCAGATGGGTTATGAGATTCAAATTCCTTCTCGGTTAGCAAGACAAGTCACGCAAGACGCTAAGGAAATTACACAGATTTTTACTCATTTACAAAGTAGAGAAGATCAAACAATATTATATGGTTTTGCTAGTACCGCCGAACGTGATTTATTTCGTCAGCTAATTGCTGTAACAGGAGTTGGAACGCAGACAGCTATTGCTTTAATTGATACACTGGGACTGGAAGAATTAGTACAAGCAATTATTACGTGTAATATTAAAACTTTGTCTAAACCGTCAGGAGTGGGGGCAAAAACAGCCGAAAGAATTGCTTTAGAATTAAAAACTAAATTATCTCAGTGGCGAAAAAATAGTGGTATTTCTGTTACTTCATCTACCGCACTTCCAGAAAGAGAGATTTTAGAAGATGTGGAAATGACTTTACTGGCTTTAGGATATACTAATGATGAGATTAATCAGGCTGTATCCGCTTTGAGTCAGGATGAATTAATGCTAAAAAATTCGAGTACAGAAGAATGGCTTAGAAATGCGATCGCATGGTTAAGTTAGTTATCTTCTTCCCCTAATGCGACATCTTCATACATACTAGATAAAGGACAAGAATAATTGATACTGGTAAATTCTATTTCTATTTCTTCTGGAGAAAGATTCATCTCATCAAGGCTATAAGACGTTAATTCCCATTTATTATTTTCATTAAGTCGATAGCAGTCCACATTTATTTTATCAGCACTTATTAAAACATATTCTTTTAAAGTACTAATTTGGCGATAGTGTTTAAATTTATCACCGCGATCAAATGCTTCTGTACTTGGGGAAAGAACTTCAACAATGAGACAAGGATGATAGATGACTCTACGGGCTTTTTGATCTCTAGGATCACAAGTTACAATCACATCAGGATAGTGAAAGGGGCCTTTTTCCGATACACCGACTTTCGCATCCGCCATAAATACTTTACACCCTTTACCCCGTAAATAGGTTTTTAATGAGGTTGTTAAATTAACCGCAATTTCATTATGAGGGAGTGTACCTCCTGTCATGTCGTAAATTTCCCCATCAATGTAGCCATATTTTAGGGGTTGTTCTTCCTCCCAGTCTAGATACTCTTCGGGAGTCATGTAAATGAGTTTAGGATCAGCAACCATTGTTTAACCAGTCCGAACGTTTGTATTAATTATATGATTTTTATGTAGCGATCGCTTGATGAGCCATGATAAGTTTAGGGTTTTAGAGGATTATTGTGAATGATCTGGCTGCTTTTTGGGAATACTAGCTCTAGTAAAGTTGATCTGTGTTTAACGAGACTATGATGAGTGAAGAAGACATTCTTAGGATAATAGAAGAATATTGTCAGGAAACGGGAATTTATTTTCAGGTTTTTTTACAAGTTCCTTATTTGTATGTCTATATTAACCGTGAAGCGGCTCAACTCGTTGATTATAACCAACTGAGCGAAAAGATGATCAGTGCGATCGCTCATCAACAAATTCCAGAATTACAGGGAATTTCTCTTCATAGTCGCATTTTGGGAACTATTGAACCAGACTGGGAAACTTATTTAGAGTTACCTTCAGTCGAAAATAATGTTATTGAATTAGAAAATGAATCTTTACCGGTTGTCTATGACTTAGAACCTCAAGAAACAATTCTTACTGAGTCATCATCTGAACCTATCTTAAAAGAAACTCCAGAAACAATTCTTACTGAGTCATCATCTGAACCTATCTTAAAAGAAACTCCAGAAACGATCGTAAACGAGTCATCATCTGAACCTATCTTAGAAGAAACTCAACCCACATCAGAACCCTTTGAATTAGCAAAATACTGCTTTATTCGCAACCGTTCTTTATTAACAGCAAAGCTACCGCATCCCTCTGCTAATATTGCCAAAATGGTTGACTTTTTTCACGTTTTACCCAATAAACAAATTATCGCGCCTTTTTTGGACGATATTTTTAATAAAGGCAAAACACCGAATACAACAAATCATCCCCCAAGCGTACAACAATGGGTCAAAGAGCTTGTAGAGTTAGATGAGGAGAAAAAACGAAAAACTTCTATATGGTTTAGTCGTTATTGTATTAATCCGACTGCAACAATGGAACAAGTAACAGCAGTTTTATCGATAGCGACGGAAACATCGACACCCACTAAAACAGAAGAAACCGAACCGGAAAAAACTACAGAAAAAACAGAACCCTCTCTTTTAACCCCATCTAAATATAATCCGCCCACATCATCCCCACAACAACCCACGCAAAAAGTAACGGGATCTCGACTCAAAAAAACAGCGACAAAGAAAAAAGCCCCCACTTGGCAACCTTCTTCAGTTCATTTAGCGATCGCCTGGGTCATCTTTACCATATTCGTCGTTATGATTAATGTTCGTACGATGAGTACAGCCTTAGAAACCTCGCCATTGTGCGAAAACTCTCCATCTTCTGATCAATGCGAACTAGCAGTACAGATAGCCAGTGCACCAGCGATCGAGTTAGCGTTCAAACGTCATCCCGGTACACCCTCAGAACGGACAAAAGCAGCCGCAGAATTTGAAGGGGTTACAGCCGATGTTTATACACCTCCGGCGGGTCTTGAAGCGACTGCGATCGGTACCTGTCAATTTTATGCCAGCCTCAATGCGGGTTTGTCTTATAAAGAAATCATCAAAATGAAGACAACACCTTTATCAACAGATGGAACTATTGTATTACCTGGGGTTTATTTTGTTGATGTCCAACAAAACAATTTTAAAGGTGGTTCTGAACCCATTAGAACGGCTTGTGTATTCCAATATACAGAAACAAAACAAAAAGTTAATGTCAATACTTTAGCAAAGGAAGTCATTCCTACTAAATGGCCAGAAGTCGCTTATGAGAAAACATCGAAATCTATTGCCATTCAAAAAACTGTAGGGGTTTTTAGTATACTTAGTGTCTTGGGGACAGGAACCTTATTTACCGCAATTGGTCTATTTGTTGCTAGTGTTTTAGGGTTAGGAATTCGCGCTTATAGTTTAGAAGCTATTTTCAAAGCGTCTTTTTTCTTGGGAATTATTGAACTGCTTTTATCTTTTCTTCCGTCGTTGTTTATTGCTAGAATCGCTTTAGAAACTTTGGCTTTATCTCTCACTTCTGCTGTAGTAAAAGATTTTAAAGTCGAGTGGAGTATGGGTTATCCTATTGTTGCTGCTGGTGCAATAGTTATAATGGGTTTGAGAGCTTTGCTAAACTGGATTTTATTGATCATGATTTTTACGATAGCTCAGTGAAAGGGGTTTGAAAATTAAAAAGCCCCTAACGCACTATAACCCGTGTGAAGTACCTATCGCTAATTGCTTCGCAATATAGCGTAGGCTTCCTGCTTCAACGGGATGTGCTTTCTACCCCGAAAGATAGCGAGTCTTACCTTCCCTCCACACGCCAGGAGTCCAGCCTTCCGCAGACCCATAGTTTTTCTTGTAGCATCGCCCACTTAGCTTGGTTTTCGCATTGGGAAAAATGGTCAAGATTGCTCAATTATATCACAGTTTCTGTCCGCAATTCATCCCATCGCTAAGAGCGCGTATAGCGTGGGACTTCTTGCAGCGAACAGTTAAATTATTGAGATTTTAACTGTTTAATGGCTTGGTAAATTTCTGGAAGACGCTTATAAGCAGCAGCAACCTTTAAAAAATGTTTATAAGGCATTGCGGGACTACCGGAGACTATTTCACCAGAATTAATATCATTATGTATTCCCGTTTGGGCTGTAGCGATCGCATTATCCCCAATTTTCGCATTATTGGCGATGCCGACTTGTCCTGCTAAGATTACATTATTGCCGATAATTACGCCGCCTGCCATACCCGCTTGTCCTGCGATCGCGCAATTTTCCCCAATCTGACAACCGTGACCAATTTGTACTAAATTATCAATTTTAGTATTGCGTTTAATTCGAGTTTCTCCCACTGCTGGACGATCAATAGTTGTATTACAGCCAATTTCCACTCCATCTTCTAGTACAGTGTAGCCCGATTGTTCCATTTTGTACCAGCCTCCAGGACTCGGAACAAACCCAAAACCTTCTGCACCAAGGACAGCCCCACTATGCACTACACAATTTGAGCCGATTTGAGTGCGTTCGTGAATAGTACAGTTAGCGTGTAAGATTGTGCGATCGCCAATAATAACATCTGGATAAACGACAACATTAGGATGAATACAAACCCCATCTGCGATCTTAACGTTTGCTTGGATGACGACATGGGCACCTAAATAAACGTCTTTGCCGATGGTAGCCGAAGGATCAATAACTGCACTGGGGTGTATATGGGGTGAGGGTTTAAAAGGTTTGTAAAATAAATTAATCGCATGAGCAAAGGCTAGACGGGGTTCAGAGGCGGCTAACCAAGCAATCCCTTTTTGTGTCGCTTGAGCTTGTAAAGCTTCATCTAGAGGCAATATTAACGCGCTGGCTTGAGTTTTTTCGATTTGGTGCGCGAATTTTGCACCCTCAATATAACTTAATGTTCCTTTTTCTGCTTCATCAACAGCAGCCACACCATTAATATCGGGGTTACAATCAGGACTAGCAGTTAAACTATGGCATTTTATTAACGGGTTTAGTTGATGAATAATTTCTGTAAATTGCATTGGTAGTTGTTTGACGTTTAATTAAATGAATAAGTTCTAACCATTGATTTAATACTTTAGCATCAACACTAAACATTTTTTCTGTTTATTGAAAATTGTACAAACAAGAAAATGAATCGAAAGTATCAATATATTTTATTTTATAAACCCTACAATGTTTTATGTCAGTTTACCGATGAAGCAAGTTCCGAGAAAAGACTTACTTTAAAAGATTTTATCCCAATTCCAGAAGTTTACTCGATTGGGCGACTCGATCAAGATAGCGAAGGATTATTATTACTAACTAATAATGGACAATTACAGCATCGTTTAGGACATCGAAAATTTGCTCATCCTCGCACTTATTGGGTTCAAGTCGAAAGAATTCCCTCGGAAATGGATCTCGATCCTTTGCGAAAAGGAATTATTATTCAAGATTATAAAACACGTCCTGCTCTTATTAAAAAATTAACTGAAGAACCAAATTTACTACCGAGAAATCCACCGATACGTTATCGAAAATCGGTTCCGACTTGTTGGTTAGAAATTACTTTAACTGAAGGACGAAATCGACAGGTGAGAAAAATGACGGCGGCGATAGGTTTTCCAACGTTACGATTAATTCGTATCACAATTACATTAGGTAAAAAAAGTCAACTAAGTTTAGAGGGTTTAAATCCTGGAGAATGGCGAGAAGCGACCGAATGGGAAAGAAAGATATTAGAAGAATTTTGACACTCCCACCCTTAAAAGGGATGGGATTCTCCCGTCTACGGCTAAAACAAACTTAGTTGTATAGCTTTCATGGAGTTCAGGGGACTGCCAAAGACCCCATGATTTAAACCGACTGTATCTATTACAGAAACAGTTTGTTGTAGGTTTAAATTACAACAAAAACCTTCCCATTGAGCAAGATTTTTAGCAGCATTCAAATCAGCATTGTGGTAGTGTCCATGAGGACAATTAAAATCGTGCTTATTCCTGTTGCCTAATGTCCCACAAGTAGAACAGGATTTTGAGGTATAGGGTGCTGGAACTTTGATTAATTTCCGCCCCTTCAAATCAAGTTTATAGTTTAGTTTCTGTTCCAAGGAATAAAAAGACCAACTATGTCTTGATTGCCCTGCTTGTCTTCTACTTTTTTTAGATTGCTTCATGGTTTGTCTGCAACCTTCTAAGTCTTCAACAACGACATCAGCATCTAAATATTCAGCAAACCGCACGATTCTACGGCTAATAGCATGGTTGATTGATTCCATCCACCGCCGTTCTTTTTTGTCCCATTTCTTCAAGGCTCGAAACTTTTTAGCATTCTGTAGAGATTCACGACGCTTCTGATAATAATTGCGTTTATGTTTGATTCCTCTACCGCTAAAAAACTTACCAAACCCTTGTGATGGTGCTACCACAGCTAGGTTATTTTGCCCCCTGTCACAGCCAATTCTGTTTTGTGATTGAACCTCTGGAACTTCCAGAGTTACTGTCATATAGACATACCAAAAGTTGCGTTTTTGGATTAGCTTGATACTTCCCTTTTGACATTGATTGTTTAGCACTTTATCTAGAGTCTCTTGCCAATGAACTGAAGCTAGGCTAATTGGAACCCGTTTAACACCCTTTAAGGTCGGAAAACTAATACTATAAGTTTCTCCATTCTTGAAGACCTGCCAATTTTGATTATTAACTTCAACTGGCAAAACTTTATAGTGTTTTGTTTTTTGTCCCGCTTTACTTAAGGAGTGTCGAATTGTCTGATTACAGATAGCAGAACACAAATCAGTCTGCACTTTTGCTGTTGTTAGTTTTTTTCTCTCTTTGATTGGTACAGACAAAAGATAGTTAGCCAAGCGAGTATTTTCGACTTGCATAGCTTCTAACATATTCGCCTTGCATTGATTAAGATTGACTAACTTTAGCTTAATGGTGAGAGTGACTTGCTTCATGACTTCTATTGTAGTACACTAATGTCTATGGGTCAAGACTATAGACGTGCAAACACATCCGTTACTCTAATCAACTATCACTTTATCTGGATACCCAGAAGAAGACGAAAAGTCTTGGTTGGCAATGTGAAAGCAAGGCTAACAGAATTGATTTATGAAAAAACCAAAGAATTAGACTGTGAAGTGATTAGTCTAGCTATTGAACCCGACCACGTTCATCTATTTCTTAACTGCCCACCTACCTTAGCACCAATGCAGATTATGCACCGCATCAAGGGTTATTCAGGATATGTTTTAAGGCAAGAATTTTATAACTTAAAAAGAATGCCTTCAATGTGGACAAGAGCCTATTTTTGCTCAACTGCGGGCAATGTTTCTAGTACGACTATTCAAAAATATATTGAAGCACAAGGCAAAGATTGATAAGGACTCGGATTTGCCGTCGTACGGCAAATCATTCGAGAGTCCGTGGCGATTCATCCACACGATTAAAATCGTGGGCTCATCGAAGCCACGTATCTGTAATTATTTTTGATATTCTGTAAAGACGTGATATGTCGCGTCTCTACAATTAAATAGGAGTTAGTATAAACTATGAGGGTGTAATTTATTTTTTGTTTGAAAAAATGGGATCTCGATCGCCAAATCATGTTTTTACTTTCCTCACAGTTTTTTCCTCTGAAGGAGGCATTCAGTCTTATGTAAAAGATGTCTTACGGGCTTATTTATCTTTATATAACTATGCTGATGCCGATATCTTTTTGCTTAGAGATGGTGTAGATTGTCCAAATTCTTTTGTTAGTGATTCTGTGGGATTCCATTATTTTAAATCATCATCGGCATGGCTGGGAAGATTAAAGATGGCTTGGTCGCTGTTGACAATACTAATTCAAAATCGCCCTAAACAGGTTTTTTGCGGACATATAAAATTAGCTTCTCTGACTCGGTTTTTGTGTCAACCCCTTGGTATTCCTTATATTGTGCTAACTTATGGAAAAGAAGTCTGGAGCCCTTTGCCAACATTAGAACGTCTTGCCCTACAACAAGCTTCAGATATTTGGACGATTAGCCGTTATAGTCGAGATAAGTTGTGTAAAGCGAATGGAATTGAAGCAAAACGAGTGAAAATCCTTCCTTGTGTGGTTGATGGCGATCGTTTTACCCCTGCACCGAAACCGATTGATTTAACCCTGAAATATAATTTAAAAGATGCTAAAGTTTTAATGACCGTTGCTCGTTTATGGTCAGGGGATATTTATAAAGGGGTCGATGTAACTATTAGGGCATTGCCTAAGATAAAAAAAGTTTATCCTGATATTAAGTATTTAGTAATTGGGCGAGGGGATGACGCGCCACGTTTAGCGAAATTAGCTGAAGATTTAGGGGTAAAAGAACAAGTGATCTTTGCGGGTTTTGTTCCCGATGAAGCATTAGTTGATCATTATCGGGTTGCTGATGCTTATATTATGCCCTCTCAAGAAGGTTTTGGCATTGTTTATCTAGAGGCGATGGCTTGCGGGATACCCGTTTTAGCGGGTGATGCTGATGGTTCGGCCGATCCTTTACAAGATGGACGTTTGGGCTGGCGAGTTCCTCATCGAGATCCCGAAGCTGTCGCTATTGCTTGTCTTGAAATTTTAGCGGGAAATGATCCCCGTTGTAATGGGCAATGGTTAAGAGAACAAACATTAATGAGTTTTAGTCAACAAGCATTGGCAGAAAAATTAAAAACTATACTGAGTTAAGCTAAAACCTTTTCAGTTTTAGATTGTTTTTTAAAATCACTTAATTGCTGTTCAATTTCATTGCGTACAATTTGCCGATATTCAATAAAATGCTCATTGTGAGCGCACATGGTTAAATAATGCTCTAATACTTTTGGATTTCGTTTAAGAATACTGAATAAATGATGCCAGAATTTCCAACGGGTACGACGTTTAATTCCTTGTCGCCAAATAACGATTCCTAATGCTTTTAAATCGATCCAATTTGGGATTTTAAACGCGGTTTTAGCTTTGGGTGCGCCTAACATTAAAAAACATCGATAAGTCCGATCTAAATAGCGATCGGGATCGTACAATGTCCAAAAAGCCTCAATATATTCTCTAGCAATGTCTTCGATAGGACGTGTGGGAATAAAATTAATTAGGGTTGTTTGGTTGATGTTGCCGTCTTTACTATCTTGTAAACGCCCTTCTTTTTCTAAACGATGCCAAAGTGCAGTATTTGGAAGTGCTTGTAACATAGCAAATGTTGTGGTTGGAATGGCGGTTTGTTCAGCAAAATTGACAATACGATCGCCCGCGCCTTTTTTCTCGCCATCAAAACCGATGATAAATCCGGCCATTGGACGTAAACCCGCCCGTATAATAGTTTCTACCGACTCATGTAGAGAACTGCGGGTATTTTGATATTTCATCGTGAGTTGTAAACTATCCTCATCGGGAGTTTCAATACCGACAAAAACGGCATCAAAATAACATTCAACCATCAATTCCATTAATTCAGGATCAGAGGCTAAATCAATGGATGCTTCTGTATTAAAACGGAAAGGATAATGATGAGCAATTTGCCAGAGTTTTAATTCTTGGAGTAATAATTTAACGTTGCGTTTGTTGCCGATAAAGTTATCATCCACCATAAATACACTGCGTCGCCATCCTAAATCGTACAAACAATCTAACTCTTTTAAAAGTTGAGACGGAGATTTTGTCCGGGGTTTACGACCATAGAGAACGATAATATCGCAGAATTCGCACTGAAAAGGACAACCTCTGGAAAACTGAACCGACATTGAGTCATAAGCATCCAACTCTAATAAATCGTAGCGGGGTACGGGAGTTTCGGTAACATTAGGTTTCTCGGTGGTGCGTATTATACCGCTTGTTTCGCCTCTTTCTAAAGCTTCAACAAACATGGGTAGAGTAATTTCACCTTCATCTAAAACGAGAAAATCCGCCCCGGCTTTTTCAATTTCAGAAGGTACAGAAGTTGGATAGGGACCACCGACAGCCACTAATTTACCACGTCGTTTTGCTTCTTGAATTTGCTCAATTAAATCGTTTTTTTGAACAATCATGCCCGAAAGAATGACAAGATCAGCCCAAGCCCATTCTTCCTCAGTGGCAGGACGAATATTACGGTCTACGAGTCTAAATTCCCATGTTTGAGGTAAAATCGCGGCTACGGTAATTAATCCCAGAGGTGGCAATAATACTTTACGATTTACGAGTTCGAGAATTTTGTCATAAGACCAGAAAGTCGGTGGGAAGACTGGATAAATCAGTAAAGCTCGCATGATGCACCCTCGCGTCTGGCATGGATTGTTCCATGATAAACTTATCTTTGTTCAGTCAGCTTATTTAATTGATAAACCTTTCGATGCTAACCATTGAGGATTATATAGACGAGACTGATAACGAGCGCCGCCATCACACAAAACAGTTACAATTGTGTGACCAGGACCGATAGCTTTAGCGAGGGCTACTGCCGCACCAACATTGATGCCAACGGAACCGCCCATAAATAAGCCGTCTTTTTCTAGCAGTTGATAAACGACTCGAATAGCTTCTGTATCATCGATTTGCAGGGCATCATCAATGGGTACACCCTGCATATTAGCGGTAATGCGACTGTTTCCGATGCCTTCTGTGATAGAACTGCCTTCGAGGGTAATTTCACCCGTTTTGACATAACTGTATAAACCACTACCCATCGGATCAGCGACGACGCATTTAATGTTAGGATTTTTTTCTTTTAGATATAAAGAGACACCCGCATAAGTGCCACCGGTTCCAGTTGCTGCAACCCAAGCATCGATTTTACCTTCGGTTTGCGCCCAAATTTCCGCCCCAGTTGTTTCATAATGGGCTTGTCGGTTGGCTAAATTATCGAATTGATTAGCCCAAATAGCGTTTGGCATTTCTTGGGCAATACGTCCAGAAAGCCTGACATAATTATTGGGATCTCGATAGGGAACTGCTGGAACCGGACGAACTTCGGCCCCAAGTGTTCTAAGAAGATCTATTTTTTCTTGTGATTGGGTATCGGGAATAATAATTAGACATTTGTAACCTTTTGCATTACAAATATGTGCGAGTCCGATGCCTGTATTTCCTGCTGTTCCTTCGACGACTGTACCACCAGTTTTGAGTAAGCCTTTTGCTTCGGCATCATTAATGATATATAAGGCGGCGCGATCTTTGACTGAACCGCCAGGATTTAAAAATTCTGCTTTTCCTAAGATTTCACACCCAGTTTCTTCACTGAAGCTGTTAAGACGAATCAATGGTGTATTACCAACTGTACTAAGAAAACCGTCTTTGATGTTCATAATTTGTGTTTTATTTTTTACCTTAACAAGTAAAGGTATGTTTTTCTTCACAAAAAACCCCTAACATTTTCGGTTAGAGGTATATGTACTTTGTCGTATGTAGGAGGGAAACTTGGCAGATGGTAAGGTTAAAAGAGGGGAAGATCATTTAGGCGGCTTGAGGATTCATTAATAGTCCTAACTGTTCAATTCCTTTTTGTAGGTGACGCGTAACTGTCATGGGACTAATGCCAATTTCTTTGGCTGCTTCTTTACGGGGTAAATCTTTGATGAAAACGCATTCGATCGCTGCTTTGGTTTTATCTTCTAACTGACTCATTGCTTTTTGTAGGTGTAGTCGTTCTTCTTCCCAGTAACGTTGGGTTAAACAATGGGGATCAGGTAGGGTTTCACCAAAGGTTAGACAGCCTTCATTGACTTGGGCAACTGTCGCATCTAAACTAACGAGTAATCGATTTTGTAGGGCGAGTTGGCATTCACTCCATTCTTGTAAAGAGATTCCGAGGGCTTTGGCGACTTCTTTTTCTTTGGGTGGATGTCCGAGGGACATACCTAACTGTTTTTTTAGTTTTTTGCCTTTAGCATATAGTTCTTGCCAGCGTCTGGGAATTCTCATAATGCTACCGCGATCGCGTAAATAATGTAGCATTTCTCCTCGAATATAAGGAATGGCAAAGGAACTAAAAGCACAGCCTTGATGGGGGTTAAATCGTTCAATCGCTCTAATTAAGCCTAAGTAACCAATTTGTTCTAAATCTTCGTAAGGTTCAGAACATTGACGACTAATACGGTGGGCTACTTGACGCACTAAACCCGCATTAATTTCGACTAAATGATTACGGAGTTTTAAAGAAGGATTCCGAGAGTAGGTAACAAGTAGTTCCATACTGTGAAGGCCTAGAGATTGAGTAGTCATCGTTTTTATTTCCCAATAGCGGCGGTCGAAAAAGACATCTAAGATTGAAAGTTCTATCTTTGTTACTATTGTCGGTATCAGGAAATTTTGATACTATGATCGATTTACGGAATTCTTCAGAGTGACTGATGGCCGCTTACGTGAATATACCCAAGTTTTTCACTTTGTTATGCTCCCAAGTTAATATTTTCTTTACTTAATCGTGTTGTCGATGTTCAAAATTCATTTTTTGTATAAAATACTTACAGTTTTTTTGTACTAATTACGGTATTCTGCACTAGCTGAACCGAGAGAATTTTCGCTATAAGAATAATTAGGGATTTATTACAAAATAAGATTGTATGAGTAATACCAGTAATTTTCGTCAAGCGATGCGTGACCTGAGAGGACAATCTCTGGTCGGGCCTAATGTCATCTCAAATGCTCTCCCTTTCTTGGGCGGTGGTTTAGTTTTGACTGCGGTAGGCACTTACGGCGGTTTAGGGGTGATGCGATCGGCCCCGGCTCTGTTTATGCCGAGTTTCTTTGTTGCGATCGTCGCTTCGTTAATTTTGTTTTTTGTTGCTCGTAATGTTGCGGAAAACGGCAATAAATCAACGGCTCTACCTTTATTAGCGATTTATAGCTTACTGTCTGGTTATACCCTTAGTGGTTTAGTTTCCGTTGCTTTGGGAACTACAGGTGTCGGACTGACAGGGATCGGGATCGCGGCGCTCGGTTGTGGTGTAGCCTTTGTTTTGGGTCGCAATATTGGTTCTAATCTTTCTGATCAAGATGGCATGGCTTTGACTAAAACCATTAGTCTAGGTGTGATTGCTTTATTGGTCGTTGTTTTAGCCCAGTTTGTTTTCGCTCTTTTTGGCGTATTTACCCCGACTTGGTTAGAGATTGCGATTTCTGGTCTCGGTGTTCTGCTTTTTACGGGATCGGCTGTAGTAGATTTTTACATTCTTCCCCGTACTTACCGCGATGATCAGTATCTTCCGGCAGCACTCTCGATGTATCTCACTTATATCAACCTTTTTGTCTTCATTTTGCGTCTTTTGATTGCCATCAATGGACGTGACTAGATGATGGGTAAAGACTTGATCTATCGCTTCTCACAATAAACCTGTAAAGAGGCGATCAGATCGCGTCTCTACGTTTAATATAGAATAGTAAAGAAATGTAAAGTTAATGATTTAAAAGAGGACTATTGATCATGGCTAATCTTGAACCCACTCAAACCCCGAAACTCGAAGAACCTAAGTTTGGCTTTAATGAATATGCAGAACGTCTCAACGGACGAGCGGCGATGATTGGTTTTCTGTTAACCTTAGCGATCGAGTATTTTTCAGGTCAGGGCTTGTTGACTTGGTTAGGATTACAGTAGAGTTTTTACACTTTCTCTATTGTAGAAGTGGGAACTGTAATAATTAACCTATTTAAGAAAAAATATCCATTATTTTGTAGAGCTAACGCATGAACGTTATTGTACCTCGTTTCCTCAAAACTGCCTATCGTAAAGAGCCGATTTCAGGTTTTATTCTGATTGCTGGTACAGTTAATGTGGTAATGGGTGGCGTTGGTCAACGCTGGTCTTTATTATCTTTTGGGATGATGGTCATTATTACAGCTTTAGTAATGCGATGGCTACAAATTCAAAAAGCTAAAGAGATTGCAGCCGAAGAAACCCCTAGATATTATCTCCCTCCAAGTTCTGATCGTCAACCTTTACCCATGCTGATGAATGAAAAACAGCGTCGTTGATGTTCATTTGGGGCTACTATTTCAGGATGCCCCAACTTTGTAATCGTTCCTTGACGGCTTCTATAGGAACGGCAATCCCACAACCCAGTTGAAGAGAAGATTCTATAATGTCTGGTGGCGGTGAATTTGGGCAGTAGAGTCCAGCTTGTGAGACTAAACCAACGACTTGATTAGACGGGGTGAGAACGGGACCACCTGAAAAACCAGAAGCTAACTTAATAGCCATCATAACTTGTTGTTCATTGACTTGAAGCACAGTACCTTTAGCTAAAACCCAATCTCCTGTAGTAATTGGATTTCCGATCACTTTCACGGGTAAATCAGTAATACCAACCGTAGAAGCAAGAGTAAACGGTTTAATATCATTGGGTAGGTTATCCACTTCTAAAACGGCTAAATCAATCCAATCCTCTTGGGGTGCAACTTTAATGATTTTAGCGTTTTGACGGCGGCGAATTTGTCCCTTTTCAGGTGTGCTATAAAATTCTACGGCAATGCGACTCGCTTGCTTCAGTGTTTTTTCTGAGTCGATGACGACGTGACGATTAGTCACAATCCATGCTTTATTATTTTCGCGTTTAACAATCCAACCTGTACCAATACTATTAAATGAATCACCTAGAGCAAAAATTTTAACAATTGAGCGTTTGGTTTGAACTAAAGGATCGATTCGAGTACTGGGTAATTGTTCGGGCATATTTAGAACATTGGGATTGTTCCGAACAGCCAAACCTCTCTCTAATTCAATTGCATAAACTCTCGCTTCGACTAATTCTGGATTAAGACGATAAGCTTGTTGACATCGTTTTAAGGCTAATTCGTATTGTTTGAGATTGAGTTGTGATAAACAAAGATTTTGGTAAATTTTAGCATTTTTGGGCGCATATTGTAAGGCTTTTTCGTAGGCTTCATTCGCTTGACCAATTTCTTTTTGTTTATACAATGCTTCACCCAATAGGTTATATAATTCTCCGTTTTTGGGTTCTATAGTAATCGCTTGTAAATAATATTCGATGGCTTGTTGAGTTAATCCTAATTCTTGGTAGGTTTGTCCTAAATATTGAGATATTTTAGGATCATATGGCTTTAGGGCTAGAGCTTTTTTATACATTTCTTCTGCTTGTTGTAATTCTTTCTGTTGTCGATATATAGTCCCTAAAGCGATATAAGATTCTAAATGCTCTGAATCAATACTAATTACTTTTTCATAATTTTTACGTGCTTTTTCCCATAATTTTTGTTTTAAATAATAATTTCCTAAACCTAAATAAGCTTCTAAATAAAAAGGTTCTAATTGAATCGATTTCTCATAAGCAAAAGTTGCTTCTTCATAAGAAAATTTTTTAATAAAAGTATCGCCTAATTCTTTTAGAGCAACGGCCGCATCAGAATTAGATTCTAGATTGGGGTTAATTTGAAACGCTTGTTGATAACTGGCTAAAGCATCAAAAAATAAACCTTCTTGTTGCTGAACTTGGGCTAATTTAAGATAAGTTGTTGCAGAATTAAAATTAAAGTGTAGGGCGGATTGATAGGCGGCGATCGCTTTTTGCCTTTCTCCTTTGGCGCTGAACTGTTCACCTTGAATTCGATACACTGTAAACAGTCCATAGATCGAACCAAAGGGTAAAGCAATGAGCAACGGTACAACAATTAAAAGCTTTCTAACCCAAGATGAGGATTTTTTGGTCGAGCGACGTGCTTTCACAAGGAATTTTTATGTTATTGGAAAATAAACGAGAAAAATCAATGAATTCTGGAAATTTAAACAATAAGCTAGGTTATCTACTAACTATTATTGTAGTTTTTTTAGCCGGATGTGCGACAACAAAAGATCAATCCGCTTCAACAAAAGAGCAAAATAAGACAACAGCCGTTGATGTAGCGATCGCACGTACGGGGAACTTATCTTCTAATTTAAACTATACGGGTAGCACACGACCGATTCAAGAAGTCTCAGTGCGTTCTCAAGTTGAAGGGCGTTTACTCAATTTAGCGGTAGATATTGGGGATAGAGTGCAAAAAGGTCAACGTTTGGGGCAAATTGATGATAGCATTCTTGCCACCCAAGTTTTAGAACAAAAAGCCCAACTCGCGGCACTAGAAACCGAACTCTCTAGAGCTAGAATACAAGTGAATAATGCTCGGCTAGAAGTCGAACGTCTGAAAATTGAAAATCAGCAAGCGAAAAATGATGCAGCAAGATTAACTCTTTTAGCCCGTGAAGGTGCAATCCCTAAACAACAAGCGGAAGTAGCTGTAACAAATGCTAAAACGTCGGGACAAGCTATTTTAATCGCACTTGAAGAAATCCGCATTGAAGAAAAAGCCGCCGCTAATATTCTAAACCGAATTGCTGCACAAAAATCCGTTTTAGCCCAACAGCAAAGAAAACAATCTTTTGCTCAAATTGTTTCCCCCATTACAGGTGTTGTTATTGAAAAAGTTAGCCAACCTGGAGACTTAATTACTGCTGGTGGAGAAATTATTAAATTAGGCGATTTTAGACAAATTAAAGTGATTATCCCTGTATCTGAATTAGAAATCGAACAAATACGCTCTGGAAAAAGTGTAAACATTAAATTAGATGCGTTTCCCAATAAAACGTTTACGGGATATGTAAGCAGAATTAGTCCAATTGCCCAGTCTGTAACTCGTAATGTTCCTGTTGAAATTATTATTGATAATCCCGAACAACAAATTAATGGAGGTTTATTAGCAAGAGTTAGCTTTTCTAATAGTAATTCAAAACAAGTTATTGTCCCAGAATCGGCGCTGAGTGAAGAATCAGGAAAAACCGTTATTTATCGCGTTCAAACCAATGAACAAGAGTCCTCATCTGAGGTTGTACAGCAAACTGTACAGGTTGGTCAACGCAATAACGGAAAAGTGGCTATTCTAGAGGGTATTAAACCAGGAGAACGCTTTGTTGTGAAAAGCAGCAAACCTTTAAAAGATGGTGAGCAAGTAAATTTAAGTATTCTTTCGGAATGAGCGATCGTCTTAGATAGTATTTATACTTAAACTGACATTCATCTGAGACTGTACTTTTGAGCCGATAAAAGTACCACTAATGGGAGTTGCTCCTCTAGGTATACGCGCTGCGGCTAGTGCCACATGAGCATCGGCAACCGCTTGCCCCCGTGTTTGGTCATAACCTCGCCATCCTCCACCTGGTATATAAACTTCAGCCCAAGCATGGAGATAGCGCCGTTCATTGATTCTAGGGACACTACGCGCTTGATAACCACTGACAAAACGACAAGCAAAACCTTGTTGGCGACAAATAGCCATAAATAAAACCGCCATATCGCGGCAAGCACCCCGTTTTTTACTTAGGGTCATTTCTGGTGATTGAGGGCTTCCTGTTTCGCGGATTTCGCTTTTAATTTCGTTATATATATATTGATTAACGACTTCTAAAAAAGGCAAGGCTTCAAATTTAGCCAATGTCGCTAACTCGTTGGATAATTCTATGATTTTTAGTTCTGGTATTTCTGTAGTCAAATAGGGGGTTAAATGTTCTTTTAATTCTTCAGAATAATTGATTGGCCATTGCTCAAAGTGGGTTTCTGGGAAATAATCAAAAGGATTACGGCGCAAAGTTTCTAGGCTGAAACGAGTTGTTATGTTTAAATGGGTTGTTGGCTCATCAAACCAAGTCCGCGTTACTATATTTCCTTCTAAATCCATTAAACTTGTCATTAAACGGGGTGTTGGTTCAATGACGCATTCAAAGTTTAATAGGTGTTGACTCCCGTCTCCTCGCGGTTGCAGTCGTATGGTTTGCGGCCCCAAAGACACTGGATTACTATAGGTGTAACTCGTTAAGTGTTCTATTTCAAATCGCATGAGCTAAATTTTCCTTACTCCACACACCATCTTACTAAGCAGCCATTGGCTTAAGTCTTGAATTTTTAGTGGCTTTTTCCCATGTATTCGGAATTTCATCAGCCCAGACTTTAAATTCTACTAATTCGTAGGCTCCAAAAGATGTCATCAATGCTACATCAGCCGCATCACGCCCACGAGCCATCAAGATTCGCCCAATACGAGGCACGTTATGACGAGCATCAAAAGTATACCATTGTCCATCAAGAAACACTTCAAACCATGCGTGAAAATCCATCGAAAAGGGTAAAGGTTCGACTCGAATATCACCCAAATATCCAGCAGCATAACGCGCAGGAATATTTAAACAGCGACAAAATGTTAAAGCAAGATGGGCAAAGTCTCGACAAACTCCAGTACGATCGGTATAAACTTGATATGCGGTTTTACCTACATTAGTATAAGCGTACCCATATTGTATATTTTCGTGAACCCAATCACAGATTGCTTGAACTCGCGGCCATCCTGGGGTAATATTTCCGAACAATTGCCACGCTATTTCACTGAGTTGATCGACTTCACAATAACGACTACCTAACAAGTATTGTAGTGTTTGAGGTGGTAAATCTTGTATGTTGTGTTGAATGGCTTGCGGGTTAATAAGATCAGGTTTGCCGCTATCTTCTATAATCGTATCATTCCACATCCGCAATTGACCCGCAGGTGCAATAATTCGACCACAACGATTCCCAAAATGATCGATATATTCTTGAATAGAAATATCTGGCTCTAGTCTAATTCGATCAGGCTTTTTTAAATCCCCGACTCGTGATGGATAAGTATAGAGCATGAGGTGCATCGGCACAGGTGCAGGAGACTCTATAACAATGTTATAACCAATTTTAATCAACATGAGTTTAAGCGAGCTTTTTTGAAAACTACATTGAGTTTTCAACAATTGATGTCATATTAATTAACCTAACAATTTCATTGATCAGAGTTGGTAGATCTAAAGGCTGAAATACTTTTACCTATAAAGAAAGACTTTAGATTGTCAGCTTATACATCGGAACCTGTGACCTTATGCTAGGGTCAAAGAATTGCAGTGTCTAGCAATTTTATGCCTACACCGATAAAAATATTTGACTATACGAGATCATATGAAACTTAGGAACTCTCTCCACCTAGCAGCCTTATTTACCTTTACAGTATCTTCTATTGCTCCTTGTATTCCGACTCAAGCGCAAGGTACAACTTTTGAAGAACAAGAAGTCGAGCAAACACAAGTTATTGCGATCGCTCGTCCTTTTGGTGATAATAAGTATGATTTACTGGTTATTGAGCAAATACCCGAAAAACAACAGTGTTGGAGTGAAACGGGTACCGCTCCCGCAATTGTTGACCCACTTTTGCTGAATTTCGACTTTACAGGAATCTGCCGACGTGCTACCGATAGTAATGGATACTCGATTCGTTTGGATGGTCAAGATTTAGGTCTAAGCTACATCCTGAGACTCGTTGAGCGCAATGGTGAGTTATTACTTGTTGGAACGCCCCGTATTCCTAATATGCCAGAAATCGTTTTAGGTCGCACGAGAGGAGTACAGCGAAATTTTATGAAAGTCGTCTTAGATCCAGGCTGGAAGTTTTCTAAGCGAGCTTTTGGGGGTAAACAGGTGGGTCATTTCTATTTTAGTGGCAATAGCATCGAAATCGCCGCCGCATCGGGACAAATACCCCCTGTACCACCTTCTGATCCTGTTTCGGTAGCAAGTTTCAAAGATATCAATGATGATATTTATAAGTCGGAAATCGAAAAAGCCGTCGCTCTCGGTTTTGTTGCTGGTTTTAAGGAAGATAATACGTTCCGTCCCGAAATTCCTGTTACTAGAGAACAATTGGTATCAATTGCGATCGATGCGATGAATACAGTTGTTAAAATTGATTTAGAGGCGACTGCAACCAGTCCAAGTCCTTTTTCTGATGTTGCTGATGATCGATGGAGTGCCAAAAAAATTAAATGGGCGCAACAGAATAATATTGTAGCAGGAAAAGCGGCGGGACAGTTTCAACCCACTGACCCGATTACACGGGCGGAATTGATGGTTATTTTACGCAAAGTGAGCGAATATTTGAAGATGCAGACTACACAATCTGCTGAACTTGTTGCGAATAAACCACCGATGGCTTTTTCGGATATTTCAGGACATTGGGCGCAAAATATTATTACTCAAATGTCGAGTTTTTGTGGTGTTGCGTCTCCTCTCAATGAGCAAGGTGATGTTTTTGCACCGAATGAACCTGCTAACCGTAATTATGCTGCAGCCGCCATGATTAGAAGTTTAGATTGTGTGAAAGGAAACACACCAACTACACCGACTACGCCGACTACACCAATTACGCCAAATAGTCCCTAAAATGAACTGATAAAGTAATTATTAAGATTGCCAGTGAATAAATTCACTGTCTCATAGCCGAAGTCCTACGGGACTTACAAGCCGCGCCCACAGGTGGCGCGGACAGTCCCTCATTAAAATGGGCTAAAAACTAAATCTTTAGTCGGTTTCAACCGACTGTAGAGACGCGCCATGGCGCGTCTCTACGAGACAGGGATTTTAATCCCTGGCATACTGGCATACTGGCATACTGGCGGACTAATAAACCAACTGTTTTAACTTGAAATCGGTAAAATCTTGTATAAGCCATTTTGCGCCCGCTTTGAGTAAATCTTCTGCTGGGTGTGTCGATAAAACACCAATGGTTAAAATTCCTGCACCTACAGCCGATTTAATGCCCGATGGAGAATCTTCAAAAGCGATCGCATTTTCTTTCGCTATCCCCAATTTCTCTAATGTTATCTGATAGGGAATCGGATCGGGTTTAGCTTTTGGTAATTCTTCCCCTAAAACGACGACTGAAAAAGTGTCAGATAATCCTAAAGCATTTAACATAAAATCTGCATTTGCTTTCGGTGCATTGGTGACTAAAGCGAGTTGTAAGTTTTGATTTTTTGCCCAGTCTAAATACTCGACTAAACCGGGTAATGGTTTCATTAAATTGGTTGCTAATTCCCGAAAATAGCTTTCTTTTTCGTCTGCGAGTTTAATTGCTTCATCTGGTGAGAGTTGAGGTAAGATATCTTTGATAATCTGAGGATTATGTTTCCCCGAAATATGATAATCATAAAAATCTTGATCAATTTCTAAACCATATCGCTGTAATATTTCCTGCCAGCTTGAAAAATGTATTGGGTTCGTATCGGCTAAAGTTCCATCTAAGTCAAAAAGAAGGGCTGACAGCATAAAAGTTACAGGAGTTAGTTTACAGGTTATAGGGTACAGGGTTTAATTTAATTTGTCATGTTTCCCCGTACCCTCTTAGTAGCTTAGGCTGCGACGTCAGATTCGGCGCGTTTGAACGCTTCGTCTAACACTTCTGAAAGCGTCGGATGAGCATGAATATTAAATGATAAAGTTTGTACAGAACGACGTTGGGCGATCGCATTAGCGGCCTCTTGAATTAAATCTGACGCATGAATCCCAATAATATGTACTCCTAATAATTCTCCGGTATCTTTGCGATAAACGACTTTGGCCATTCCTTCGGTTTCCCCTTCGGCTAGAGCCTTGGAATTGCCTTTAAAATACGTTTTGGCGGTCGCTACTGCAAAACCTTCTTTTTCCCCTAATTCTCTGGCTTGGGGTTCTGTAAGCCCAACATAGCTAATCTCAGGATGGGTAAAGGCGGCGGCTGGTATACTCCGATAATCGATGGTTTTGTGACGACCGCAAATATTTTCGACGGCGATCACACCTTGTCCTGATGCGGCATGAGCTAACATCATTTTACCTGTAGCATCGCCCACCGCCCACAAATGGGGTATCGGTTCACCTTCTTTTAAAACTGCCATGCGATCGTCTACTGGAATAAAACCCCGTCTGTCGATGGTAACACCAACGTTTTCTAGTCCGAGATTTTTCGTCGCGGGAATGCGTCCTGTAGCTACTAAACAAGCATCAACTTCAATGGTATCAATAATTTCTTTGGTCTTCATATCAGCCAATTCAATAACCACAGGTGTACCGGGTTTCACGGTTTTGGCTAATACACCGACATGAGTTTCTATATCTCGTGGTTTAATTAAAATACGTTCGGCTAATTTTGAGATATCGGGATCAAAACCAGGCATGAGGGTGTCTAAAGCTTCAATCATGGTGACTTCAGATCCTAAAGCGGTGTAAATGTCAGAGAATTCTAACCCGATATAACCACTGCCAATAATTGCCACCCATTGGGGAACGCTTTCTAGTTTAACTGCTTCATCACTGGTAAATACTGTTTGATGATCGATTTCTATTCCTGGGGGTACGAAGGGAATTGATCCAGGACAAAGCATGATATTACAAGCAGTAATAATCTTTTCGCCACTATCACTCAGTACGCTGACTTTGTGAATGTCAATGACTTTACCCCAACCTTTGATCATATCGACATTGAGGCGTTTTAAACTATTGGTTAGATCACCACGTATTTTATTAACTAAGTTAGTGGCATGATTAGCGATCGCTCCTTCATCAAATCGAATATCTTTAACTTGAATCCCTAAACCATTAAGATGAGAAGTATCTTTTAATTCTCTGACTTTACCAGACGCGGCGAGTAGAGCTTTAGAAGGGATACAGCCTCGGTTGACGCAGGTTCCCCCCATGTCTTTCGCTTCAATGATAGCGGTTTTTAGTCCACATTTGACGGCGTGTAATGCTGCACCATGACCCCCCACGCCAGCCCCTATAATGACTAAATCGTAATCAAACTCACTCATATTGTCTCCTAATATTTTTCTTTCGATTATTTATTGTAATGGTTCGTTGATGGTCACTCTTTATTTTATTTTTCGCCACAATAGCTATTAATTTTCTCGCCGACTTCCCGTTCTAATTGTCCTGCTTTTTTGACTTTTTCTTGGGCTGATTTAGCGGCTAGACGATCTTTGGTTTCCCAGACTTTAATAATTTCTCGTGTGGCTGTGGCATAGTCGAGATAGACTTGAGCAAATAATGCTTTATAATTTTTCAGTTGGTCATCATTTACTTTTAAGTCTTTCATTTCGTCGGCAGCTTGTTCAATTTTATCAGCCGCTAAAAGCCATGTTTTTTTATCGACTTCTTGACCACTTTTTGTTAAAGATTGTGTTTCTTTTTGAACTTCGTTAGCGATACGATAAATTTTCTGACACTGAAATGATTTTGTTTCGGTACAGCTTGTCAGTAAATAACCAAGGAAACTAATCGACAAAAAACGGATGACTAACTTCATTTTACCGAGTTTGAGCTAAATTAACTACTTTCTAAAAAATTTCCTGACAAATTGAATTTCATTGCTTGAAAAACATCTGTCTTTATTATTCTATCTCATTCCTAGAAAATAGACTGACTCGAAGATATTGTCAAACCTGACTAAAAATCTATATCTTCTCATACCAGATATTAATGACCAACAAAGCCAATCAAGAAAAGATTATATTTGATTTTTCATGTTTTCCTAAATAGATATTCTTTTAAATTCACCTTTAAAAATCTTTTTACCATAGTATTTTGTCTATTTTTGCTTGACTCAAAACTTTTTTATAATTTGGAAATTAGCGAAAAAGCAAGTTAAAATAGAATATATGTACCAAATAGCGACCCTCTCATGATCGACTTTGGCGGCAAATCGCCCATTACTAAAGGCAGAAAAGGAATTAGAGATCGAATCTTAAGAGTAACCCTATCCTTAAAGCTTAAAGCTATGTTACATTTCTTTAATGAGGGTGTACCTCACTTGACTCCCTGAAAAGCTATTTAGGCTTTCCAGAAGAGCAACGCTATAGTACCCTAAACAAATTCTGACTTGACGCTGATCCCGTTTGTCAGATAGCCTATAAGATTAGCCAAAAAATAGATCAATTCACCGAAATCTACAGCAACCTCTAGACTCAATGTTTACAAAACAAGCCACCGACTCTAAAGTCTATAAATGGTTTAATGATCGCTTAGAAATTGAAGCACTCTCTGAGGACATTTCTAGTAAGTATGTTCCACCCCATGTCAACATCTTCTACTGTTTGGGTGGTATTACGCTAGTTTGCTTCCTGATCCAGTTTGCGACTGGGTTTGCGATGACATTCTATTACAAACCCACCGTTGCTGAAGCTTTTACTTCTGTTCAATACATTATGGACGAAGTTAACTTCGGTTGGTTAATTCGTTCAGTCCATCGCTGGTCTGCTAGTATGATGGTTCTGATGATGATCCTGCACGTTTTCCGGGTTTACCTGACTGGTGGTTTCAAAAAACCTCGTGAGTTAACTTGGATTACTGGGGTTGTTTTAGCCGTTATTACCGTTACTTTCGGTGTAACAGGTTATTCCTTACCTTGGGATCAAGTGGGTTACTGGGCGGTTAAAATCGTTTCTGGTGTACCTGCTGCTATTCCCATTGTGGGCGATCAAGTTGTCGAACTGATGCGCGGTAGTGAAAGCGTCGGACAAGCAACTTTAACTCGTTTCTATAGTTTACACACCTTTGTTTTACCTTGGTCGATCGCAGTCTTTATGTTACTGCACTTCCTGATGATTCGTAAACAAGGTATTAGCGGCCCTCTCTAACTCTGGTTATCCATAAACAGTTAGATTGAGAAAAGTCTTGTAAGCTTTGAAACTAGCATTTGTTCGCTGATTACTTAAAACATTTGCTGATCCTGAATGCAACTAAGGAGAAATTTATCAGATGTCAACTTTAAAAAAGCCGGATCTCAGTGATCCCGCACTACGCGCCAAGTTAGCTCAAGGAATGGGTCATAATTATTATGGTGAACCCGCTTGGCCAAATGATTTACTTTATGTGTTCCCTGTTGTTATCTTGGGAACGATCGGTCTATGTGTTGGTTTAGCTGTTTTAGATCCCGCTATTATGGGTGAACCCGCTAACCCCTTTGCTACTCCTCTGGAGATTTTACCAGAGTGGTATCTTTATCCTGTTTTCCAAATTCTGCGAATTCTCCCCAATAAACTATTAGGAATTGCTTGTATGGCGGGTGTTCCTCTAGGTCTAATGTTGATTCCTTTTATTGAAAATGTCAACAAATTCCAGAACCCCTTCCGTCGTCCCATTGCGTCTGCTGCTTTCATTTTTGGAACTCTGTTTACGCTTTGGTTAGGCGCTGGTGCAACATTCCCTATTGATAAGTCTTTAACCCTTGGTTTGTTCTAAGGTTTGAAAAGATAATTTTTTGATGTCTACGAGGATTTTTCTTTCGTAGGCATTATTTTTTTACTCTAAATTGATCGCTAAAATAGCGACGATATAACTCACAACTGGGTTTAACTAAATCACTCCTAATGGTTACTAAACCCATTCCTTCTAACTTATAAGCTAAGATCGGTTCTAAATGTATTCCTGTGGGCGTTTCAATGACTTTCTGCATGGCTATCACTAAATCTGGTTGTTTTTGTAAGTTTTCCCAGTGATGTAGTAAATAAGCTGCATAAATACCGCCTTGAGTCGCCGCATCTCGTAAAATTTGTTCGCTAGTTAAATTACTTTGAGTCATTGCATCAAAAGCTAGTTTAACTAAATAGGGATGTCCGTCTACTAATTCGATTAAAGATTTAGCAAAATTTTGTATTGTTTCATTCTCTTTTATTCCATATTGTTGAGCAAACTGCATGATTTGTTCTAAATTAAATCCGAATAATCTAACTTGTCTGCCAACATTAAAAGGAGATTGATTGACATCTAACTGAATATATGCTTCGGTAGAATTGGCCAAAACTAAACGAAGATTTTGCCAAATTTCTATATTTTTCGCTTCTTCATGCCAATAGCGCAACATCGGCAAAAAATCTTTAGCTATTTCGGGATATTCAAAGACGCGATGTAGGTTATCTATCCCTAAAATTAAAGGTTTTCCCAGTTGTTCTAATAAATAGCTTTGAAAATACGTTTGACAACTGACTAAGCTACCAAATAATTCTTCATCCCAATACTCGTCTAATTCGGGTTTTAATCTCAGTTCTCTCGTAATATTTGCACAAAACCAGCGTAAAAATTTATCGAGGGTGACAAACATTGCGCTTTCTGCAACCTGCAAATTGAGATAAACGGTATGAAAATTAGAATTATCTCCATAACTAAGGATTTTTTTCAAGAGGGTTGTTTTACCTGTTTTTTCGGGGGCTTTGATGCGAAGTAAAGCACCTGGTTTGTGGATTTCTTGAAAACAATCTGTTTCTATGGGTGGTCTTTGAATATAAACTATTGAATCATTTAAGGTGGGTAAAGTAAGATGAACACTCTCTATATTTGTCGTTGCTGTTTGTCGCCACTCAACATATTTTATATCTCTAAACCATTCTCGCAAAATTTGGAACTTGCCAGGCCCTTTACTGCTAATTTCTAATTCTGGGCATCCGTTGGGCTTATCTTGAGAAAAATACTTATAAACTTCCGTCATTTGTTTTTTGTAT
Source organism: Aphanothece hegewaldii CCALA 016 (assembly GCF_003007785.1). Lineage (GTDB taxonomy): Bacteria > Cyanobacteriota > Cyanobacteriia > Cyanobacteriales > Microcystaceae > Chroococcus > Chroococcus hegewaldii. The sequence continues at coordinate 121,345 of NZ_PXOH01000008.1, forward strand.
GTCTCATGACTCGCCGCTTCTGCAAGTTCCCAAATTTCTTTATCAGACTTACGCCAATTTTCGTAAGCAAAACGAACTAGGAAAATTTCTTTTAATTTCCCATGTAGTTCATAGTCTTGAGCGATTTGTTTAAGAAATTCATCCCAGCCTTGCGGTTTCATTCTTTGTCCTAATTTTATTCTTAACCCCCTGCTACGGCGGGTACAATACTAACTTCATCGCCATCAGCTAAAGAAGTCTCAACGCCTTCTAAAAACCGAATATCTTCACTATTAACATAAAAATTCAAAAAGCGTCGGGGTTTTCCGTCTTCATCACACAAACGCGCTTTAATTCCTGGGCAATTTTGTTCTAGAGAATTGATTAAATCTCCGACCGTTGTCGCCGTACATTCAATAGTAGCTTGATCGTTGGTAAATTTTTGTAAAGGTGTGGGAATCAGAACTTTAACAGGCATATTTCGTTAATTGGGCTAAATGTGGACAGGATTAAGGTCTAGATCAGGGTTTGGAGACCGCACCCCTATAATTCATTCGGATTAGACTAAAACTTGTTGCCATTCGAGTCTTTCTAAGGTGCGAGAACGTTCTAAAGCACGCTCAAAGCTATCTAATTTGGGTTCGATGAGTAGGGGTTCACCGATGTAGCCTTGTACGGCTTCTTGGGTTTTTAAACCATTGCCGGTGATATAAACGACGGTGGTTTCATCGGGGTCAATTTTTTTGGCTTCTACCAATTTTTTCAAGACTGCGATCGTTGTTCCGCCTGCGGTTTCGGTAAAAATCCCTTCGGTTTCGGCGAGTAGCTTAATTCCTTCAATAATTTCTTTATCGGTTACTGATTCGATATTACCGCCTGTTTTTCTCGCTAGTTCTAGGGCATACACGCCATCAGCAGGATTCCCAATAGCGATCGATTTAGCGACTGTGTTGGGTTTAACGGGAGAAATAAAGTCACGACCTTCGCGGAATGCTTGGGCAATGGGTGAGCATCCTTCTGCTTGTGCGCCACTGAAACGAACGGGTTTATCTTCAACTAAGCCGACTTTGACGAATTCTTGGAAGCCTTTGTAAATCTTGGTGTAGAGTGAGCCAGAGGCTAGAGGTGCAACAATATGATCGGGGAGTTTCCAGCCGAGTTGTTCTGCGACTTCAAAACCTAGTGTTTTGGAACCTTCAGAATAATAAGCTCGTAAATTAATATTGACAAATCCCCACTCATGTGTATTGGCGACCTCGCAACAGAGACGATTCACTTGATCGTAGTTTCCTTTGACCGCCATCACGGTAGGATTGTAGATTAAGGTGCCGAGGATTTTTCCTGCTTCTAAATCTGCGGGAATGAACACACAACAATCTAAACCAGCATGGGCGGCGATCGCTGCGGTAGAATTAGCTAAGTTTCCGGTACTGGCACAAGATACGGTGGTAAACCCAAGTTCTTTAGCGCGAGTCAAAGCAACGGAGACAACCCGATCCTTAAAGCTTAAGGTGGGCATATTGACGGCATCATTTTTAAGATAGAGATTTTTTAGACCCAAACGACGCGCTAAACGATTGGATTTTACTAAGGGAGTCATTCCCGTACCGACATCAATGGGATTTTCACTTTCTACGGGTAAGAAAGCGCGATAACGCCAAATGGAGTTAGGCCCTGCTTGGATACTTTCCCGACTGACTTGACGACGTATTAAATCATAGTCGTAGGCAACTTCTAAGGGTGCGAAGGTTTCTTCACAGATATTAATTGCTTTGAGGGGATATTCTCTACCACCCTCTTTAGAAACCAGTTTAGTAAAAGTGGGGGTGAAGGTAGAAGTTAAAGTATTGGTTGCCTGGGTCATCGTTTTTCTCTCTAGTCTTTTCCGTCAACTTGTTGAATGAATCTTATCACACCCTCAAAAAATACGTCAAACATATCCGACTATTTTTGTCGGGTATAATTTTATACAAAATAAATACATTTAAGAGGCTGAATTAAATAAGAGTGCTAACATTGGGGAATATATAACGCCACAGAAATAAGAATTAATAATGAATAACCCAGTTTTAAACTCTATCCTAGAAGAAATTAAGAAGTTATCATTTGATGAACAGTTATTGCTCTCAAAGCATTTAGAGCATTTAACCCAACATCAAGATCAATCAGTTATTTTTCGCAGTCGTTTAGCAGCTATTCAATCTCATAAGCCAGAAATTTTAAATATAGCTTCTCAGTATGGGATATCAAATATTAAAATTTTTTCATTGACTGAGGATGAAGGAGGAAGAAAAAATAATGAATTTGATTTTTTAGTTGATTTACAGTCCGAAAAAACCTTATTAGATTTAAGCGGTTTCATGATGGATTTACGAGACTTATTAAGTTTTCAAGTATTTGTTTTCACTAAAGATAGCTTAAAAGAAGTTTACCGTGATAAGATTTTGCAAAAAGCTATTAAACTATGATGAACGGCTCAGACTTCATTGCTTACAATCATTTTGTAATGTTCAACTGTCGGAAATGGCTCGTAAAAATGGTGTAACATCTGGCACCATTTCTGATACTCTGGTGATTGTCGGAAACCAATCGTGTGGTCTTCCAGTTTCATCCAACGGACTAGCAAGAGGTATTGGTTTTCAACTTCCAAACATTGCTGTAGCTCATGGCTAAGGTAGCCTGGCATTGAGGAAATAATTGATGATGCTGTCGCAAAGGCTGCTTCAAATTCAGCAGATATTTCAGGTTTAACCTTGAGGATTGCAACTTCTAAAATCATGTTTTGGTTTGCAGTTTTCCACTTGTATTAAGCTTGAATCAATGAGTACAAAAGCAAAACTTAAATAATGTTACATTTAAGTTTATCAATGGTGAAGATTAACTAAAGGTGCATCTTGAACCAAACAATAGGGACGGCTATAACAAAGGGGGGTTTCTAGGTAATGTTGTTCGAGAAATTCGATATTACTCAAAACTTGTTCGGTTGGCCCATCTTTAACCACTTGTCCCCGACTGAGAATAATAGTACGATCGCATAAATCTAAAGCCAGATCAAGATCATGTGTCGCAATGACTTGTGTTTGAGGTAAAGTTTGCATCAGTTGGATGAGTTGACGACGGGAACGAGGATCGAGTTGGGCGGTGGGTTCATCGAAGACTAATACTTGGGGTTGCATGGCTAATACACCTGCGATCGCTACTCGTTTTTTTTCCCCACCTGAGAGATTATTACTATTACGATGGCGATAAACTTCTGGTTCTATTCCGACCGCATACATGGCATGATAACAACGATGGGCTAGTTCCTCGCCTTTGATTCCTTGATTCATTGGGCCGAAAGTTATATCTTCCCACACTGTCGGCATAAATAGCTGGTCATCTGGATTTTGAAACACCAAACCGACGAAATTGCGAATATCTTTTAAATATTCAGATTGTACGGAATATTGTCCAATTTTAATTGTTCCTTGTTGGGGAAGTAAAATACCGTTAAGATGCTGTAATAAAGTCGATTTCCCCGAACCATTTGCACCTACTAATGCTACTCGTTCCGTTGCCCTAATTGATAAATTAAGGCCTTTGAGGGCTTCTGTACCATCAGGATAGGTGTAAAAAAGATTTTCAATATCAATCGGATTATGGTGCATGAATTAGCGTAAGTAAATAAACTGTCCCAACAAAATAATAATAAATGTTAAAACAATTGACAAATAATCAATTTTGCCCACTTGCTCGACTTGGGTAACAGGCAGTAATCCCGTGTAGCCACGTGCTAACATAGCTTGATGAATGCGATCGCCTCGTTCATAAGTCCGAATAAACAGCGATCCGATCATATTACCCACCACTAGACGTTGCCATTGCTTACTTGCCATCAAATTTCGTGATAATGCTGCCCGTCGCATCGAATCAAATTCATCGATTAAAACCGCAATATAACGATACATTGAAGATAAAATGGCGACTAATAGAGGAGGAACCCGTAAAGCAGCCAAAGCGTGTAATAAAGACGGAATAGAAGTCGTCAGAATTAGTATATTGAGCATGAGTAGTGAAAGAAAAGATTTAAGGGCAACACTACCTAATACATTTAACCCGGCTGTGGTAATTTGTAGCCATCCCCAAGACCAAAGAACCGTACCGCCCTCTCGAAATAGTGTTCCCAGTAATACTGTACCAATGAAAGTAAATTCGACGGCCACTCGACGCAACAACACCAGTAAAGTAACCTGAGAAAGTAATATTAAAATCACTAAGCCAAAACCATAAATCGCCCATGTCAACCATTGTCCATTAGGGGTTAAGGCATTGGCAAAAACAAAAAGAAACGCACAAAAAACACGGGTCCGGGGGGCGAGTTGATGCCATAGTGTGAACCGTTTGCTATCGACATCTAATTTAAATGCGCCAATATGAAGTAACATCGCCTTATTCTAATGGATTTTGGGAAGAATCGGACGAATCTGAACGGCGTACCGCGAGTTGTCCAATACCCCAAGCAATACCAAAAGTAGCAAGCGTTCCCACTAAACCAGCTAGAGGGGTGGCGACTCCTTCAGGAACACCTTTTAGGGCATAACCATCAAAAATGTTAGCAAAAGGTAGTTTTGTTGCGGGGGCTTCTGGATGTTCTTTATCTTTAAATTTCAAATCTTCTGAGACGCGATCTAAACCATCGGGATCGGAACTAGCAAAAGGAGACAGGAAAACAGCAATGAGTAAAGCAATTGATAAACCAGTGAGGAAAAATGCACGATTTCTCATAATAAATTTATTTTTAGTCTAACGGGAAATATAAGAACGTGTCGAGTTTAGTGCTTGTCGAGGGGGATCGTAGAATAAATCAGGACGTGTGCGCCAAATATAGCTAACGGCAAAGAAAGTAATTAAGGCTTCGCCGATGCCGATTAAAATATGCCATGATAACATCGCAGTGATGGCAACATTAAGAGGAACTGTATCCGATAAAGCCAGTTGAAACGCACAAACAAAGGACGCAACGACGACACTAACCCAAGCAGCGATAACCGTAGCAATAGCCATACCGCGCCAAGTATGAAAACCAACGGCTTTACGAATGGCTTTATAGAGATAATAACCGCCAAATGTGCCAATTAGACCCATATTAAAAATATTTGCCCCCAAAACCGTTAAACCGCCATCTTGGAACAAAACGCTTTGGACAATAAAAACCACCGTCATGACGAGAGTTCCCGCCCAGGGACCGAGTAAAACACCCGCTAAAGTTCCGCCTAATAAATGTCCTGAAGTCCCGCCAGGAATGGGAAAATTGATCATCTGCGCCGCAAAAATAAACGCCGCACAAACGCCCATTAATGGTACAGTTCTTTCTTTATATTGGGCTTGAACTTTTCCTAATGCTACCGCAATTAAAGCGATCGCAATGAGCCATGTTACTAGACTGACGGGTAAACTTAAAAACCCATCTGGAATATGCAGGGCTAGATAGGGTTGAATAACTTGGTTTATTATTTGAGCCAAAATGAGAGGATTACTCATCTAAAAGTCGTCTCCCAAATCCTAAATGAATGGAGGGTCAGCTTTAGATGATAAAGACAAATTCTCTAAATTTGCAATGCCCCAAGTATAGATTTTAGATGTTTTTCACCTTAAGATTTTCTATAATTTTTCAGCCTCAAGGATGTAGACTTAATAATGTTGTCTTACGGGATGGAGTTAAGAAATTATTAGAACGGCAATTTTCATGATTTTTTCATAATTTGTCTGGTTCGTGGCTCAATATGAGTATTGGTTTTGCGAAAGTAATAGATGAGATATAAGAAAATAGCGAGATTAATGAGTAAAATAATTAGCTTGAGTAAAGATGCTTCTCGGATTAATTCGTAGATTTCTAGAGGAATACCAATTCCCACCAAACCAATAACTAATAACTCTGCCCAAGGTTTTTCATACCATAACCCAATTGCTTCGATCGCTGTCACAATAGCATAAAGACTGGTGACAAGTCCAGTTATCTCTAACGTTTGTGGTTTAGTATTGGTAAGCTTATTAATTGTCCATTCGATAAAATATAATTTTTCTTCTACCATATAGGTTTCAGACAATTCTATTAACCATTGCTGTTTAAAAGAAATAAACAATAATCCGATCGCGGTTGCAGCGAGTAATAAAGCTGCTAAACTTTTATAAATAACGATCACTAGAATTCCTGGTGAGTGCTTTCCTTTCACTAAAACCTCAATTTTTTAGTCTGCTTAATAAAATTTTACCATTGTCGTCGATGGCTCTCTTTCTTTGATCTATTCAATTAACCAAAATCCATCAAGTGATATACATAATTAGTTGGATTTGTCAATAAAAAAACATAATAATATTCTCGAAATTGTATAGAGTAAAATATATAGTGATGGTTGTATGGATCAGTCGCTAGTATTAGTCAGTTTGAGCAAGGTCATTCACGGCAAAAAAAGTCAAGCTAACGGAAAAAACGCGATAATGATCGAGTAATAGCCTTTTGCCCTATTTTATGAAAACCATCATTAATACCTATTACTGGAACAATTATCGTTGTTCTTATACCTATAACACTAACGAGATCCTAACCGATGAACGTGTCGCATTAGTTTTGTTACATCCCATTGGTGTGGGTTTATCGGGGGTATTTTGGCATCGTTTTATTCACGCTTGGTTTAATCGTGGTTTGCCCTATCCTATTTATAACCCGGATTTACTCGGTTGTGGGTTGAGTGATATGCCACCTCTTGCTTATTATCCCGAAGATTGGGCGGCACAATTAAAGGATTTTATCGAAAATAATGTGAAAAAACCCGTTGTATTAGTGGTACAAGGAGCATTATTTCCCGTAGCCATTAAATTACTACAAAATTCACCCAATTGGATTAAAGGTGTCGTCTTGTCTGGCCCTCCTGCATGGCGTACAATGACGGAAGCCAGTAACCCTCTACAACAGAAATTAGTCTGGAATTTGTTTTTTAATTCTCTTGCAGGGAAAGCATTTTATCAGTATGCGCGTCGTCGGGAGTTTCTAAAATCTTTTTCGACACGTCAATTATTTGCCAAAGCTGAAGATGTTGATAATGAATGGTTAGATTTTTTAGAAAAAGGTGCGATGAATATCAATAGTCGCTATGCTGTATTTTCTTTTTTAGCAGGATTTTGGCGAGAAAACTACGGTGAGGCAATTACTTCTATTTCCCAACCGACTTTAGTGGTATTTGGTGAACAAGCTTCTAGTATAGGACGAGAGGGTAAAATAGAATCCCCCGATGAAAGATTAGAAAATTATTTACAACATCTTTCAAATGGACAAGGTGTTAAAATTTCAGGGCGTAATGTTCTTCCCTATGAGTCTACCGAAGAATTCGTGACTGTTGTCGAAAATTTCGTGAAAAGTCTTAGTTAATTAATATTAAATTTTGATGTTTTGAAATCAAATAACAATACACTCTCGTTTCTTCACTCACACAGATCATAGAGAACGACATTTTCTTGCTCGTTGGGATCATTGCGAGATACGAGCGCGTGAGCAGGTTCGGTATCACTTAGATTATAGGGCTGATGAGGAACACCGGGGGGAATAAAAATAAAGTCGCCCGCTTCGTTAATCACAGATTGTTTAAGTCCTTGTCCATAGCGGGTTTCTACGCGACCTTTAATTAAATAAATGGCTGTTTCGTAGTCACGATGAAAATGGGGTTTGGCAGTTCCACCAGGGGGAATAATAACCAAATTCATTGATATCCCTTTTGCACCTACCGTTGTTTTAGATATACCTACAAAATATGGCAAGTGTTGACGAGTCATGGTTTCAGAATCAGGACGTATTGTTACAATCTCTGTTAGATTCTGCTCCGATTTTTCTTCAGTGTAGGAATTATTAGAAAGCGAGTCTTTTTGTAATGTCATAAAATACCTTTCTACCTATTCTATCTACACTTCAATTCTAACATTCCAAAAACTTGAAGAGATGTAGAAACGCCGATTTCACGCCTCTACATCTATCTAATCTAGGCTTTTACGACTTGTTGCTCTTGTTGAAGAACGGCATACAGACGGTTTAGGGCAATTAGATAAGCTTTCGCAGATGCTACGATAATATCGGTATTTGCCGCGTGACCTGAGTAAATGCGGTTTTCGTGCTTGATACGGATGGTAACTTCTCCCATCGCATCTATGCCACCTGTGACCGATTTTACGGAAAATTCAATTAACTGGTTAGGAATATTGACAACGCGGTTAATTGCTTTATATACTGCATCGACGGGTCCAGTTCCAATGGCTGCATCGATTAATTCTTCGCCTTCTGCATTTCTGACGGTTACTGTGGCTGTCGGACGAGAATGATCACCACAGGACACCTGTACTAATTCTAGGCGAAAGACTTCGGGCGCGTTTTGAATTTCGTCATTAACGATCGCTTCTAAGTCCCAGTCGGTGATTTCTTTTTTCTTGTCTGCGACATCTTTAAAGCGCACAAAGGCTTTATTGAGGTCGGTTTCATTTAAATCAAAACCTAATTCTTTTAACCGAGACTGAAAGGCGTTGCGTCCGGAGAGTTTACCCAAGACAATTTGATTATTGGTCAAACCAATAGATTCAGCGTCCATGATCTCGTATGTTAGTTTATGCTTAAGTACGCCATCTTGATGTATTCCCGACTGATGGGCAAAAGCGTTAACACCGACGATCGCTTTATTTGGTTGTACCATCATTCCAGTGAGATTAGACACTAAACGAGAGGTTTTATAAATCTCTTTGGTGTTAATTCCGGTCAACGGTTCGGTTGATTCAGCAGGTCGGCCAAGAAATGGGTTAAAGTAGGAACGTCTAACATGAAGTGCCATCACCAGTTCTTCTAGTGCTGCATTTCCCGCCCGTTCACCGATGCCATTAATGGTACATTCTAACTGTCTTGCTCCATTTTTCACAGCTTCGAGGAAATTGGCTACAGCTAAACCTAGATCATTATGTCCATGTACTGAAATGATCGCTTGATCGATATTAGGGACGTTTTCTTTAATACCTCGAATGAGTGCGCCGAATTCTGCTGGGGTTGTGTAACCGACGGTATCGGGTATATTAACGGTGGTTGCTCCGGATGCGATCGCTCTTTCTAATACTTGATAAAGAAATTCTGGATCGCTTCTTCCTGCGTCTTCGGGGGAAAATTCCACATCATCGACAAAAGTTTTAGCGTAGGCTACCATGTCGGGAACGATGCTTAGAATATCTTGTCGCGTTTTTTTGAGTTTGTATTCTAAATGAATATCGGAAGTCGCCAAAAATGTATGTATTCTGGATTTAGCGGCTGGTTTTAGGGCTTCTGCTGCTTTAGTAATATCTTGACGTGTTGCTCTAGCTAAACCGCAAATAGTCGGCCCTGTTTCGCTACCTATCGCCTCGGCAATTTTTTGTACAGCGATAAAATCCCCAGAACTTGCATAGGGGAAACCCGCTTCAATGACATCTACTCCCAGTCGTGCCAGTGAACGAGCGATCGCTAATTTTTCATCTACATTTAAGGTTGCGCCTGGGGACTGTTCCCCATCTCGTAAGGTGGTGTCAAAGATGATAATTTTTTCAGGTTTCTGATTCATAGCTTGATCTACTCTTCACTTAAATTGATTGGGAGTTTTGTGATTTAAGTCTATTTAAAATTATACAATACATTTTTTTTTCTCAAAGATTATCCATCAACTTTTTCAATTGTGCCGCGAATATCGTTTAAATCGATGTAGCGATCGGTTACATTTCTCAATTCTCTTGCGATCATTCCTTCTGTTGAAACTACAGTAATATGAGTATTTTTTGATCTTAATAATTCGATCGCTCTTTCAAAGTCTCCATCTCCGCTAAACAGAATTACGCGATCATATTGTTCAACGGTATTAAACATATCGACGACGATTTCTATATCTAAGTTGGCTTTTTGAGAATAACGTCCTGAACTATCGTCATAATATTCTTTAAGTATTTTTGTTCTAACGGTGTAACCTAGGCTAATTAAGGCATCTCTAAAACCTCTTTGATCCTGAGAATCTTTTAAACCTGTGTACCAAAACGCATTGATTAAAGACACATAAGGATCATTAGTAAAATATTCTAAAACTCGTTTAGGATCAAAAAACCAGCCATTTTTCTGTTGAGCATAAAACATATTATTTCCATCAACAAAAATTGATAATCTATTTCTTGGATAAAAACAAGTACAATTATGAGAATTTGTCATAAAACACACAAATTGAATTTAATATATATAAATAATCTGAATTAAGGACAAAGATTCTCTCTCAAGAAAAGACAGAATCATTTGACCAAATAAGAATATTAGATAATGGATAATATAGCTTTTACCCAAAAAGTAAAAGACTTAATTATATTAGGAAGTCGGACGAGATAAGAGCTAATTTATTGGATTTAATAAGATACAAGATAGATAAACTCAGAAAAATTTTCCAAATTTAGTCTTGATTAAATTTATCCCTAAAGATAACAATTCTGTCAAGTCGTTTCTTATTTTTAGCTAGACGCGAGCAAATAAGAACACCAATCACTCCAACCACCTGGATACAGTTTGATATTCTGCCGTCTGGTGAGGGTTAAAGAGAAGATATTGACACAGGCTGTTACTCCAGAGCCACAATAAATAATCATTTCCTCTGTCGTTTGATAATTGTCCCACAAACGCTGTTGATCTTCTATAGGATGAAAATAACCCGATTCATCGATAACTTGATTCCAAGGCGAATTAACTGCCCCTTGAATATGTCCGGCAATGGGATCGATGGGTTCTCGTATTCCCGAATAGCGATCGCCTTCTCTCGAATCGACTAAAATAGCTGATGGTTTATCTTTTAAAGCTTTAACAGTATCATAATCGACAATCCAATCTGACTGAATCTGAGGAATAAACTGAGTCGGTATCGGAGTCGGTAAATCGTTGCTGATGGGGTTTCCTGCGGTTATCCAGCCTAGAAAACCGCCATCAAGTATGGAGACACGTTCATGTCCTAAATATCGTAATAACCACCAAAGACGAGCCGCAAAACAAGAACGATTTTCATCGTAAGCAATCACCCAAGTTTCACCCGATTTAATGCCGATTGAGCCTAATTTGGCTGCTAATTGTTCAGGATTTGGTAAGGGATGTCTACCGCCATGTTTAGCCACTGGAGCCGATAAATCCCGATTTAAGTCTAAAAAATAAGCCCCTTGAATATGATTTGTTAAATATTGTTGATAGCCCCAATTAGGATCAGCTAATTGAAAACGACAGTCAATAATAATTACAGATGGGTTGTCAAGTTGTTGAGCCAACCATTGAGAAGAAACAATAGGCGAAAAATCATTCATCGGTTAATTGAGAAGAGTTCAGATCGGAAAAAGGTTTGATAATTAATAAACAGTTGCGATTGTCTTCAGTACGAAGATAACTTAAATGAGTGGCAATTTTTTGTAAAATCGGTAATCCTTGTCCATGACCAGCAAAATGATCTAGGTTCTTGTGTTGATTAGCCAAGAAAGCATTAAGATCAAAAGGAGAACCATAATCCCAAATGCGAATTTCTAGTCCATCGTGTTCTAGGGTAATCTCGATTTCGATCGGAACCTCTCGCGGAAGATTTTTATGAGCATGGCGCACAGCATTAGTAAACCCCTCTGCTAAGGCGAGTTGACACTGTAACCAATCTTTTCTAGGTATCCAAGGTTGGTTGAGTTGGTCAAAATAGCCCAAAACTTGGTCTAATGCTTTTAGGTCGCTTTCTAGCTTAAAGAAAACTTTCAACTGTGCGATCGCCTCTTTGCTATCCATTAAGTCTTTGCTATAAGGTTGTAATGATTAAATGACCCCCCACCCCGACTCAGGTTCTTTTAAAGAAATTGAGAAAACAATTTTTAAAAGAGAAGTCATTTTACTCATGACTATCAAAAATAATTTTATCTTGTTATTAATCTTTGTTCAAATTAAATCTGATTTTCTAGAAAGGTTTAATTTTAAACACTGATCCGATAGACTAATAAGCTATGGCTCAAATACTTGTTATAGATGATGATTCATCGATTCAATTATTGCTCAAACGCGCTTTAACCTATAGTGGTCATAATGTAAGTTTAGCAAGTGACGGAGCAGAAGGACTCAAAATGGCGATTCAGCTTTGTCCAGATTTGATCATTTGTGATTGGTTAATGCCGAAAATGAATGGATTAGAAGTTTGTCGACACATTAAATCTCGTTCTGAACTTTCAACAACTTTTTTGATTTTGGTGACTTCTCTGGGATCAGTAGACGATCGAGTTAAGGGACTTGATGCGGGGGCGGATGATTTTTTATGTAAACCGATCGAGATTAATGAGTTACAAGCTAGAGTCCGTGCTGGTTTAAGGTTACATCAATTGAGTTATGATTTACAACAGCAAAAACAATTACTAGAAGCAGAATTAGCGGAAGCTGCTGACTATGTTCGTTCAATTTTACCGGCTCCTGTCCAAGAATCGACTTTAAAAATTGATTTTCGTTTTTTTCCGTCTCGACAACTCGGTGGTGATGGTTTTGATTATTATTGGTTAGATCAAGATCATTTGGCGATCTATTTATTAGATGTTTCGGGACATGGTTTACGTTCGGCTTTACCTTCTCTTTCTGTGATTAATTTGTTGCGTAGTCAAGGTTTAAATCAGGTAAATTATTCTTGTCCCAGTGAAGTTTTAGGGGGTCTCAATAGAACTTTTCAAATTACGCCTCGCAATGACAAATACTTTACGATCTGGTATGGGGTGTATTGTCGTAAAAATGCTCAATTAACCTATTCTAGTGCTGGTCATCCTCCTGCTGTTTTATTATCGAATCAAAGCGGAGAAATTACGGAAAAAAGGCTAAAAACGACGGGTTTTCCGATTGGTATGTTTGAAGAAGCCGAGTATGTTGATCACACTTGTTCAATTAATCCTGATTCAAGTCTTTATATTTTTAGTGATGGGATTTACGAAATTGAGCAGACTAATGGCAAGATTTTTGGTTTAGAAAATTTTATTAGTCTCCTGAAAACTTATTATCAAAAATCACCCAATAATTTAGAAGAATTAATGCAAAAGGTACATAATTTACATCAAGTTAGTCATTTAGATGATGATCTTTCGATTATGCAAATTAATTTTGATTAGGTAAATCTTTTCATAATTTATTCTTTTCTAATTCTTCAAGACTCGCAAAAACTTCAAAAACTCGATCCATACTCGTTAATTCAAATAACATTTTAATCTGTTCATTAATGGAACAAATAAACATTTTAGCCCCCGCCGAGCGCACCGCTTTTAAGGATAAAACTAATGCACCTAGTCCCGAACTGTCCATAAAGGTTACATCTTTGAAATCAATAATAATTACTTCGGTTTGTGCTTGAACTAATTCATTAATCTCTTGACGAAACTTACTGGCTTGCGTGCTATCTAAAATACCTGATGGTTGAACGACTTTGACGCTAGAAGTCATAATTGAACAATCCTAATTGCTGAAAATATTTAATCTAATATTTAGGTATCTTACCTGATTTCTAGATTATACCTAGTCTGAACATTCTCAAATTTGCTTTGATGGTAATAGTGATATAGATCAGGTTCAACCTATGCAAGCAAAAGATGTCATTATAATTGGGGCGGGTCACAATGGATTAGTCTGCGCGGCCTATCTTCTTAAAGCGGGTTACAAGGTATTATTACTGGAAAAACGACCCGTACCAGGGGGTGCAGCAACGACAGAAGAAGCAATGCCCACTGAAGCCCCAGGCTTTAAGTTTAACCTTTGTGCGATCGATCATGAGTTTATTTTTTTGGGTCCGATTATTGAAGAACTGAACTTACAAGAGTACGGTTTAGAATATCTTTTTTGTGATCCAACGGTCTTTTGTCCCCATCCCGACGGAAAATATTTTTTAGCACATCGATCGCTTTCTAAAACTTGTGCTGAAATTGCTCGCTACAGTCAACGTGATGCAGAAAAATACGCCGAATTTATTCAATATTGGGATCAGTTAATGCGTTCAGTCGCACCGATGTTTAATGTTCCACCACAAGCAATTTTTGAAATTATCAAAAGTTATGACCTAGAAACGCTTAAAACGGTCTGGAAAATGGCTGGATCAAAGAAAAAAGCTCTTGACTTTATTCGCACGATGATCAGTTCTCCCGAAGATATTTTAAATGAATGGTTTGATACTGAAATTGTGAAAGCTCCTTTAGCGCGTCTTGCTGCCGAAATTGGCGCACCACCCTCCCAAAAAGGCATTACATCAGGCATGATGATGATGGCGATGCGTCATAATCCAGGTATGGCACGACCAAAAGGGGGAACGGGTGCGTTAACTCAGGTGTTGGTGAAGTTGGTTCAGTCTTTAGGAGGTGTGATTCTTACAGAACAAAGGGTTAAAGATGTTTTAATTGATGATGGTCGTGCGATCGGTGTTCGGGTCGAAAATGGCATAGAATATCGGGCTACTAAAGGAGTGATTTCTAATATTGATGCGCGACGGCTATTTTTACAATTGGTTGAACCAGCGGCTATTAACCAAGCTGATCCAGAATTACGCGATCGTATTGAGCGAAGATTGGTGAATAATAACGAAACAATTCTTAAAATTGATTGTGCGCTCTCGGAAGCTCCCCGTTTTGAAGCTTGGGGTCACAAAGATGAGCATTTAATCGGTACAATTCTCATTGCTGATAGCGTGCGACAGGTGGAAAAAGCACACGCTTTAACAATTATGGGAGAAATTCCCGATCAAGATCCATCTATTTATATAGATGTTCCGACGATGCTCGATCCGACGATGGCACCAGAGGGAAAACATACGCTTTGGATCGAGTTTTTCGCCCCCTATCAAATTGCTGATGCTCAAGGTACGGGGTTAAATGGTACGGGTTGGACAGATGAACTTAAAAATAAAGTAGCCGATCGCGTAATAGATAAGTTAGCTGACTACGCACCAAACCTAAAACAATCTATTATCGCCCGTCGCGTTGAAAGTCCTGCCGAATTGGGAGAACGGCTTGGCTCATACAAAGGAAATTATTATCATTTGGATATGACGCTTGATCAAATGATTTTCTTGCGCCCTTTACCCGAAATTGCTAACTACAAAACACCGATCAAAGGTTTATATCTTACAGGTGCGGGAACTCACCCCGGTGGATCTATTTCAGGAATGCCCGGACGCAATTGTGCTAATGTTTTTCTGGCTGAGAATCGTTCTATTGTTGGGAAATTAAAAGGTTTATTTCGCTCTTAGGTTTTGAAAATACGCCAGCCACCCTTAAAAAACCCTCTCTCTATTAAATAACAGACAGATCAAGTGTAGGGGTTTGGTCTCCAAACCCTTGATAAAGACGTTTCGACGCTCACTATAAGCACGTTTATCTTGTCTGTATTTTTTGTAACAATTTTTATATAATAATAACTTATATATTAATTAAGCAAGGAAAAGTAAAGAAATATTGCAATCAAAGAAAAATTACGTTACATTTAATAACAAGAACTTGACTTTACTGCTATCTTACTTACACGGAGTTACGATCATGGAAAAAGAAAAATTTGGCTTTACCGCATTCGCTGAAAACTGGAACGGACGTTTAGCTATGCTAGGTTTCGTGATTGGCGTTGCTACCGAGTTAGTTACTGGTAAAGGTATTCTTGCCCAACTCGGCTTAATGTAATTGTTTTTTAGTTGATTCCATCTATCTATCAAATACCGTCCAACTTGAATTTAGGGGTGTGATCATATTCGATCGCATCCTTTTAATTTTTCGTTTCCTGCAATGACGGATAATAGATGAGGAAAATTTAGGTTCAAAGAGGATTAAGGTGACAATTCCATTTCAGACAATTATTGCCAAACTAAACGAATTTTGGTCACAACAAGGGTGTTTAATCGCGCAACCCTATGATACTGAAAAAGGGGCTGGAACCATGTCCCCTCATACTTTTTTACGTGCGATCGGTCCTGAACCTTGGTCTGTGGCGTATGTAGAACCCTGTCGTCGTCCGACTGATGGGCGTTATGGAGAAAATCCCAATCGTTTTCAACATTATTTTCAATATCAAGTATTAATTAAACCCTCGCCGAACAACATTCAAGAAATTTATTTAGATTCCCTAAGAACTTTGGGCATTAATCCCGAAGATCATGATATCCGCTTCGTTGAAGATAACTGGGAATCGCCCACTTTAGGCGCTTGGGGTGTCGGTTGGGAAGTCTGGTTAGATGGGATGGAAATTACCCAGTTTACTTACTTTCAACAGTGTGGAGGAATAGATTGTCGCCCCGTTTCGATTGAAATCACCTATGGGTTAGAACGTTTAGCCATGTATTTACAAAATGTGGATTCAATCACACAAATTCAATGGAATGAACGGGTAAATTATGGTGAAATTTTCTTGCAAAATGAAATAGAACAGTGTACTTATAATTTTGAAGCCTCTAGCCCAGATCTATTATTAAACTTATTTAGTCTGTATGAACAAGAAGCAAAACAACTGATCGAAAGAGGTTTAGTCGTTCCTAGTTTAGACTATGTTCTCAAATGTTCTCATACTTTTAATTTATTAGATGCACGAGGCGTTATTGCTGTAGCCCAAAGAACTCGTTATATTGGCAGAATCAGAAATCTAGCGCGAGAAGTAGCGAGTTTATATGCAGTACAAAGAGAATCCTTAAACTTTCCTTTAAAACCTGTTGTGGTATCTAGTAATGCCTGATGATACAAAACATCTTACATCGGATGAATTAGGGATTTGGCGAACCGAAATCAAAAGAATTAATCAGAATAATATCTTTTGCCATTGTAGAAATTGTAATTATGAATGGGTAGATTCAGTTGAGGGGGTGTTTTGTCCGAAGTGTCACAGCCATCAAGTTGAATCTATTTCATGCTGGCAATTCCGGTGATGATTAAATTGAACCAATGAGGATCGGGATGTCAAGATAGACAACCCGATGAACTTTAAAATCTTTAATGTTAAGTAGCAGAAGCCAAAACCGCCTTAAAATGATGATTGATGGTACTTCCGGCAGTTTGTTCACTCTTATTTGAATCTGATTTGCCATTATGAGTTTTAGATTGTTCACTTTTTGCGATCGGTTCAACCCTTAATTCATCATCATCATCATCATCAATAGAAAGACGTTCGCAAGGAATTGTATCTGATAGAATAGCACTACACATCATGCCTGTATGAATTTCTAACAAAGATTCTGGTAAAGCTTCAAATACTAATCGTTGTCCTGGAAACACAACTCTTTCAAAATACCAGTTAGCCATATTACTAATACGCACGACTTGAATGTGACTGGTAGCATTTACATAGCAGCAAAGAATACTCTTCTTTTGATCATTTGGCAGTGGATCGAGAATCTGAGCCATAGGATTTAAAAAAATCTTATATAGAATTTGTCTTTACCTTTTTACCCTAACACTGTGTGATCCCCATTGGCTGTAATGATTATTACAATCCCCTAAAAGTTTGCTGGCAACTCGCTAAAAATTTATTATCGTCTTATCTTAAACGATAATCTGACAAATACTTTAGATAATAAGCTATTTACTAAAGATTAATAGTTAAGTCAACAGAACTAAGATTTTTAATTTTGGTTAGCTTATTTTTTCATTATGTCAAGTCGCAAATGCAATTTAGGCAAAAGCATAATCCGATATGGTGATAATGTCAAGTCTGATTCACTTTACGAGAGCCGAGGCATTTGCCTTAAAGTTAAGTTATATTAAATATATGCTCACAAACTGGTCTTGGAGGGTAAACAGATTATTACAGGAAGTGAATACATAACATAAAAAAGTTTTATTTTAAGAAAAATTTACATTTTTTTCTTGAGGCAAGTCCAACAAACTTGATTCAAGTCAACCAATTTCATTAATAAAAAAGCCTTAAGTTGAATAAAGAATCTAAAAATGAATCAAAAAATATTGTATGTTCGCCTTCCTTGTAACCCGATCTTTCCGATTGGAGTGGTTTATTTATCAGATCATGTGCATAAACTTTTTCCAGACATTGAACAAAAAATATTTGATTTAGGAACAATTCCCCCCCTAGACTTTAGTAAAGCTTTAAATCAATGTATTGATGAATTTCAGCCGACTCTTTTAGTATTTTCTTGGCGAGATATTCAGATTTATGCACCAGTTGGAGGTAGAGGGGGTAATCCTTTACAAAATGCTTTTGAATTTTATTATGCTAAAAATCCTTTTACTAAGCTAAGAGGTGCATTAGGCGGCTTAAAAGTTACTACCGCTTATTATGGAGAACTTTGGCGTAATCAAGGATTAATTAAACAAGGATTAAATCGAGCCAGAAAATATAATCCAGATGCGCGGTGTATTGTTGGTGGTGGTGCGGTAAGTGTTTTTTATGAGCAATTAAAAAGCCAACTACCCCAAGGTACAATTGTTTCGGTAGGAGAAGGAGAAACCCTACTAGAAAAATATCTTAGAGGGGATGATTTTCAAGATGAACGTTGTTACATTGTGGGTGAAACTAATCCTCGTAAACGTTTAATTCATGAAGAACCAACGCCGTTAGAAAAAAGTGCTTGTAACTACGATTATATTCAAAGCATTTGGCCAGATTTAGATTATTACTTACAAGATAGTGACTTTTATATCGGAGTACAAACTAAACGCGGTTGTCCTCATAATTGTTGTTATTGTGTTTATACTGTTGTAGAAGGAAAACAAGTTAGGATTAATCCAGCAGACGAAGTTGTTAAAGAAATGAGACAACTTTACGATCGCGGTATTCGGAATTTTTGGTTTACCGATGCTCAGTTTATTCCAGCAAGACGATTTATTAATGATGCCATTGAATTGTTACAAAAAATTCTGGATTCAGGAATGACAGATATTCACTGGGCGGCTTATATTCGGGCTGATAATTTAACTCCGCAACTGTGCGATCTGATGGTCAAAACAGGAATGAATTACTTTGAAATAGGTATCACAAGCGGATCACAAGCCTTAGTCCGTAAAATGAGAATGGGCTACAATCTCAGAACAGTATTACAAAACTGTCGAGATTTAAAAGCTGCTGGATTTAATGATTTAGTTTCAGTTAATTATTCTTTTAATGTAATTGATGAAACCTTTGATACCATTCGACAAACCGTCGCCTATCATCGAGAACTAGAAAAGATCTTTGGTGTCGATAAAGTCGAACCCGCTATCTTTTTTATAGGATTACAGCCTCATACACATTTAGAAGAATATGCTTTTAAAAAGGATATTCTTAAACCTGGATATGATCCCATGAGTTTAATGCCTTGGAATGCCAAAAAATTATTATGGAATCCTGAACCTTTAGGCTCATTCTTTGGGGAAATTTGTTTACAAGCATGGCGACAAAACCCGAATGATTTTGGACGAGAAGTCATGAAAATCCTTGAAGAAAAATTAGGGTTAGCCGACTTAGAAGAAGCTTTAACCGCACCAGTTGAAGAATCTCGAAAAGAATTAATATTAGCCTAAAAAAAGTTAACGCGCTGATAGAGGTGCAATTTGAGTTAGTCTTTTGATAGGTAAATTTGAGTTGAAAATATGAGTTACTTAATTGCTATTGTAAACGATCGCATATCGGCCGAAGCCGCTTACACCGCACTCGAAAAAGCTGGAATACCGCTTAAAAATTTAACCATTTTGGGAAAAGGTTATAAAACTGCCGATGAATTTGGCTTTATCGATCCCAACAAACAAGCGAAAAAACAAGCGATTCAGATGGCTTATTGGTTAATTCCTTTTGGTTTTGCTGCTGGATATCTATTTAACTCAATTACTCAGTTAGATACATTTGACTGGGCGGGGGAACCTGGAAATCATATTCTAGGGGGAATAGCTGGAGCGATCGCCGCTTCAATGGGTAGTATTTTTGTCGGTGGAGGTGTTGGGTTTGCCTATGGTAGTGGGGATGCTTTGCCCTATCGTAACCGTCTCAATGAAGGAAAATATCTAGTAATTGTCGAGGGTGGTGATGCCCTAAAAAAACAAGCTACCGAAATTCTACGTCAATTTAATCCCGAAAGCATACAAGGCTATGTTTTTGAATAAATATTATTTTTACGCTATTCAAAGCCTACTGATTACTGATTACTGATTACTGAAAAGATGTTACCCAGAGAAGAACTATTAAAAGGAGTTGAAAATAAAGATGATCTAGCGCGGATCATCGATCAAGCGGATCAAGCAATTAAAACATGGGATATTGTTTTAACTGACTTTTTTTCACCTCCTGTACTCGCTGAAGTGCAAAGAATTTTTAGCCGTCTCACTGAAGTTCAAGTCGTTTCTTGGGGAGGATATCCGCAAGCCGAACGCCAAAGATTAGGAATTGCTCGTGCTGATCTCCCGCTTGATCCCGAACTTGTTCAAGTCACGGCTTTAGATGTTGCAGGTAATTTTCTCTTTGATCCCGCAACCCATCGAGATTTTTTGGGGGCAATTTTAGGAACAGGAATCGTTAGAGAAAAAGTCGGAGATATTATTGTTTTAGGGGAACGCGGCGCACAAATTATTGTAGTGCCAGAATTAGTCGATTTTTTCACTTTATCTTTAACTCAAGTTCGTTCAGTTCCCGTTAAAGTTCAACCCATAGAATTAAGCGAATTAAGAGTACGCCCGCCCCAGAAAAAGGAATTAACCACAACAGAAGCGTCTTTAAGACTCGATGCGATCGCTTCGGCGGGTTTTGGGATGTCGCGTAGTAAGATGTCGGAAGCCATCACCGCAGGAGATATTCGGGTGAATTGGAAAGAAATCAGTCAGCCGAGTCATAATATACAATCAGGTGATCTGATTTCAATGCGAGGAAAAGGAAGATTAGAAATTGGTGAAGTAGAAGTGACGAAAAAGCAACGTTATCGGGTGCAATTAACCAGATACATTTAGTTCACTTTTAAGCTAACCTTGCTCAATTAAATAAACGGCTTCTGCAACACGCTTTAGTCGTTTTAGTTGGGCTTTCATATCATTTTTAGTGAAATTAGCTGCAAAAGTATTAAAACCCCAATTAATAAGGGGATTAGGGATACTAAATTCAAAGCGATTGTATAACTGTGTACCCTCAGAATTCGGCTTACATTCCCAGCGATCGCAACCTTTAAAAAATCCGTCAAATTGCCAAACAATTAAACCAGGTTCTCGTTCAATTACCACACTTTTTAAAGTAGGATTAATGACGGGAATTGCGATCAAAAAGCGACTACGCCCGCCGATATTTGTTGTCCATTCGCCAATCGGTTCACATTTAAGGACTGGATTTAACCAACGGTGCATTAATTCTAAATCGGTGATACACTTTTCTACGGCTGTCGCGCTCGCATTAATTTGAATGGTTTGCTCAAAAGCTTGATGAAGTGACATTGATAATTTTAATTGTTCTATTTATTTTTATTCTAATCAAAATGAGGAAGCAATTGTAAAACACCAATCTCTAAATCTTCACTCTTCATAAATTGGGTTTCAAACAAAGCCAACATATCGGTTAATTGAGGATTACCACGAGACGATCCTGTGACACCCATTGCAATAATTAAGCCACAATAACCTTTAGATTTTTGACACCGATTATCCCAATTTTTGCGGGCTTTCATGTGTTCTGGTTCATCCCCAATAAACTCGCCAAAGAGATAAAATTCGCCATTACCCAGTTGTAGAATTCCCAAATCGTAAGTGACATCTGTAAATGGATCTTCACCTGGATTAAAAAAGATTGCTTTTAAACCGCCACCCATTTGAATTCTTTGGATAATTTCTTTAGCTTTGGGGCGAGTGGTTTGTACCATAATAATTGGCATTCCGTCGCCTTTTTGGGAGATATTTTGACTTTGATAATAAATCTGAGGACGTGTTTTTATTTGTTCGTGTATATCCCAAGTAATCATCCCTAAACTTAAAAATGAATTATCAGGAATTAGATCCTCTCTAAGTGAAAAGGTGTTTTCATCATCGTCATCGTCATCGTCATCAAACTCGAAATCATATTCGTCATCATCGTCATCATCTTCTACTTGTTCTAGTATGGCTAAAAATTCGCTAGATAATTCGGGTAGAGTTGAAACCGTTGTTGAAATAGTCTCTTGAGTTTGAGACTGAGACATGACAGAAACACGAAAACGCTTACTAATTAGTTGAAGGGTTTCTTCGGCTAATTCAGAATGAGTATTACGGTAAAAACGTAATAGAGATTGAAGGGCAACATTAACAACGATGGCCTCTTCTTCATCTAAATAGGGTCTAATGCCTTCATAGGGATGTACACTACCAAAAACGGGGCGAATTTCCGAGAGCGGTAAACTCGCTAAATCGATCGGTTCTTCCTCGTCGTCGTCATCGTCGGGATCTAAATCCATCATAGACTCATAACTGAGAAACCAACAATCTTGAGATAAAAAAGCCTTTTCTAACTGTTCAAGGGATTTTTTTTCTAAAGCGGCCATCCGAAACTGTTTCAATGAATCGAGCGATCGATAAAGAATTACGCCGTATTCTCGTCCTAGCATTCCCATCACACAGGCATAGAGAGTATCTACGCCCCATTGGTTGATTTTAATCGATAAAATATCATAATCGGCTAAAACGTACCAAGGTGCCTCTTGCCAGAGTTCTAAGGCGATTTTTTTCAAAGATGCTTCTTGTGTAGCGGGTAAAGCAGGAGGTCGAGAATGGTTCATCTCTTCAAAACCCCGGAACAATTCATCAATTAGAGGTAATTCGGGGATCAGTTCAATATCAATATCGAGATTTTGCAGAACACCGCGTAAAAAGAAGTGAATTTCTTTATTACGGACAACAATTTTTTGAGGTCGTGCGGGTTTAGCGGGACGATGAGGCGTTTCGATCGCTCGTAGAAATGTTCTCACAATTGCTTCAGGTCCAGCATCGACGGAAACAACGTCCATCGCTCTGACAAAACCTTCTGAACCATCAACCCAGATGACACACTCTTCGCTACCTTCGCTATCGGGTTCCATCGTCGTCTTCATTCCTAATAACGAACGACGATCACCTTCCCATACAACACCAGGAATAATCGGAATTTTTTTGAGGCGACGTTGGGTCGTTTGAGGAAGAATGCTCATTTTTAATATTTAATGTAAGTTTGATTAAGAATGCTTTTGGGTTGATCCTATAAAAATATTCTATCTAGTTTCCTCAACGACTTGATAAATAAAGGTTAAAGTTGCCCAAGCGTTGACATCTAGAGCATAAGAGGAGGGTGTGTTATTCAATTCACGTTTTTCCTCGCTCGCTGCATTCAAATCCTCTAAAATAGCCTGTGCCACATCTAGAGGTTGAGCAAGGGTAAAAATTGGATTACGCTCATGATGGAAAACTTGACTGGTTTCTAAAACTTTTAAGGTTTTTTCAAAAGGACGACTCGAACAGATTAGATAAATTTCTGTTAAACCTATAGGCCTAGCGACTCGCCACGTCGGTAAGTTGTTCGGAGGTAATACAAGGGTTTCTTTAGATCTAATTATATTATCTTGAAGTTGACCACTTGCCATCGTCTCGGTGTCTGGCTCTGTACGAGGTAAACTGAGGGTAAATCCCTTTCCACTCCCATCAATTCCCATTAAAAGACAATAAATGGGTTCTGGTTCATTATTAGTCAAACGATATTGGATTTCAGTGCCAATGGGAATTTGTGGAATTGAAGAGAGGGAATTTGTCGCCAATGACTTGACAAAATTCGTTAATCGTGTATTTTTTGTTATTAGGTTTTGAGTAATTGGTGTAAGTTGGTCAATTGAAGCAGTGACACGCAAACGAGATGAGCTTTCATTACAAGTGAGTCGCCATAATTTAGCGGCTAAAAGGGTTTTCAGTTGAGGAATTAAACGTTGTACGGCTCCTTTGACAGCTTCGTTGTCGAGTCCTTTTGTACTGGGAATTGGCGTACCTGCAACGGATAAAAGTTGATAGCTTCCTATGGCTAAAGAGGCATCAGCCGCAGTAGATGAAATATTTGGCGAATCGGGGTCGCCGACGGCTTTGGAAGGGTTAGAGTCTATTTTACTAAGTATACAATCGACTTTTTGATTGCTGGTGGTGGCGATTGAATTAGGGATCGGCTTCGTTGCAAAGGCGCTCGTTGCATCAACCCTTTCAATACGCGATAAACTACTATCTAGGGCAATGATTAAGCCGATTTGTCGGGGCAAAACTCTAATCCATTCTTGAACGGTTTGTCCAACGACGAGAGATGATGTCGGTTTGAGTCGTTGAGTTTTGGCGTTCAATCCTTGCTTTGAGATCACTTGTAATACTTCATTTTCGGGTGATGGGAAATCTTTTTCTAACTCTTCTGACGACGCAACTACAAAACAAGAAGATAACCCCAGATCATCAATCAGATTAAAAGGAAGTCCTGTTAAACTTATATCTGCGGTTTTTTCGTTTGAATTGGTAATAACACCTTCTGCACCGATAGATGTAGAAATAAAATCATAAATTAAACGGGATTTATCGGGTTTGAGTAGTTGGGGTTGTTGCTGTAGTCCTGTAAACTGTGTAACTTGTTGACTGGTTTGATTTAGGATGAAATAAATCTGACTGGGGCTGGTGATTTGCCAAAGATGTTGTGTTAGAACATAGGTAAATAGCCCAGAACTCCAACTATCGCCGATGATTTCGGTGGCTACTTGGTCTTGTTCGCTGGCACCTAAGATGAGTGTTGGAACTGATGAACGTTTTTTGAGGGTTTTTATACGGTTTTTGAGATCGTCTTGTAAGCTTAACTCTTGGGGGTTGATTTCACTTGATGTTACGGGAAACGATCGCACTCTCAGATTCCCGATTTTTTGTTTTCCTTTGTGGGTATGACTGGTATCTAAAACCATTATCACTTGATCAGTAGAAAGCGATCGAGCTAATAATAATATTGTCTCTAAGACAATTTCATTAGCGATCGTTTTTTGATTTAATAGTCCATCACTCGGTAAAAAACTATTAATTTTTTGCTCATTTTCGTCCGCCGATGTGAGCTTAATTTGATGACCATAACCACTAAAATGAAAGATTACAACATCTCCTGGTTGAGCTTGAGCGATCAGATGTTCTAAAAAAGCCGTTTCAATGTTTTCTCGTGTAGCTTGTTGATCAGTTAAAGTAACAATGTCACTGGGTAAAAAACCAAAACGATAAATTAACAATTCCTCTTGTCGAGAGACATCGGTAATACAGCCTTGCAAATTGTTATTTTCATCTCCATATTTATTAATCCCGACTAATAAGGCTAATTTCCGTGAATTTGTTGCAGCCAGGGTTTGAGCCATACGCATTAAGCCACTTTGACTAACACCCAACGTCAGTAACCCAAATGCAGTTTGGTGTAAAAACGATCGTCTATTGAATTCCATTGCGGAAATCTCCTATGGTAGAAAACAGAAGATGGCGATCAATGCGACTCTCTTCTGTTTCTAACTTAATCTTGTCCTATGCGGGCTGACCTTGTACAGCGCGAATTAATTCGGCTGCGACTTCGGGACGAGAAAACTCTGGGGGCGGTAGTTCACCACGACGCAGCATTTCTCGGACTTTTGTTCCAGATAGATGTATCCGTTCTTCTTTGCTACTCGGACTGGTTTTGGTTGTAGCCATTTGTTGAGTACGAGTGCAATAGAAAGCGTGTTCAAACATCATCGGCACAATGCCCAATTCTCCTGGCTTAAACTCATCGAAGATATACTGAGCATCATAGGTTCCGTAATAGTCCCCTACACCTGCATGATCTCGACCGACAATAAAATGAGTACAGCCATAATTTTTCCGTATTAGGGCATGAAAAATCGCTTCTCTTGGACCCGCATAGCGCATCGCTGAGGGATTAATGGCTAAAATTACCCGATCTTGTGGAAAATATAGATCGATCATGATTTCATAGCAGCGCATCCGCACGTCAGCAGGAATATCATCGCTTTTCGTCGCACCGACTAAAGGATGTAAAAATAAGCCATCAACGATTTCTAGGGCGCATTTTTGAATATATTCATGGGCGCGGTGAATGGGGTTACGGGTTTGGAAACCAACTACGGTTTTCCATCCTTTTTCTTTAAACCGTTTACGAGACTCGACGGGATCAACTTGATAGGTTGGGAAATAAGGATGAGGATCGCGTTGTAATAACCAAATGGGACCAGCTAAGTTGATTGGCCCTTGTTCATATACAACTTTTACGCCAGGATGGTTAATATCATCAGTACGATAAACGTTAACCGCTTCGTGCGCTTTGTTATAACGATATTTTTGCGTAAGTTCGAGAACTCCAATAAATCGTCCTGTCGGATCATCTAAGCGTATCCAACTTCCTTCTTTAAGGGGTTCTGCGACTTCTTCGGTTACTGATAAAGTGACAGGAATCGCCCAGGGAAGACCGTTTACGAATCGCATATCTTCGACAACGGATTCATATTCAGCCTGTTCCATAAAGCCATTGAGGGGACTAAAACCACCAATGGCAATCATTACTAAATCAGAGGTTGCTCTTTCATCGAGTTGAATTCGCGGTAAGTGATCTTGTTGCTCAATAAATTCTTCCCGTTCTGCAGGCGTTGCAATACGGTTGATTAAGTGTCCGCCGTGGGGCGCAATTCCGTCGGTCTGTATGCTCATAAGTGATTCATCGTGTCGTCAGGATTAATCCTACCAAGCAAAGGGTTTTATTTAAAGAGATTACCTTAACCATCTTTTGACTTTTCTTAGCTGAGTTGCTGCTTCTCTGATGACGGGGATTTGATCATAAAAGTTGGGACTAATATCACTTCTAGACGAGCTTTGCCAAGCTATTGTAGGACATGAAATTAAGGTCAGGATTTCAGGATGTTTTTTTCTAAAGGTTGAATACGCTCCGTCGATGTGCATCGGCCCACCGTCTGGGTGTCCTGCGGGTCGAGTGAGTAATTGTTCTAGAAAATTAATTAGCGGTTCTATAATAGTCCCATTAACTCCATAAAACCCAGTGGTTAAGACACTATCGCTATACGGACTCAGGGAAACGGGCGAAGTTGCTGTTACTTGTTCTCGATGACTGAGATACACAAAACCCCAATTTGATGAGCGAAGTTGTTCGACTATATTTTCTTGCTCTTTTTGAAAAAATGGGGCAAAAGCGAGATCATCTTCTAAAATCAAAATATTGTTAAGTTGTTTTTTTTGGGCTTGCTTGAGAATTTGTAAATGGCTCAGAAAACATCCCCGACTACCGATATTTGGAAATCCTTGAGGTTCTGTCGGACGAATTCCCTCAAAGATATCAATATGATCAGACGTTAGATTAATGCCTTGTTTGGCTAATTCTTGAGTGATTTGTTTAAGTCTATCTTGACGAATGGGCAGATTTATGATATATGATTGCTCGAAATATTCTAAAAGTTTCATTGGTTGTTTTTTTAAATATAGTTATCTTAGATTTTTTTAGCTGGTTGCGGTACTTGTTGCAACGGGTGAAAAATAAGTGCCAAAAATGTAACTATTCTTTGTAAAACTCTTAGCGTTCACTCATTCGGAAAATGAGATCAATTGAATTAATCAAGGTTTGATAGGGATCAGGAAGCAAAACCCTTATTGAGTAAGGATGATTGATTTATGAACCCTCGCAATAACTCAGATTTTTTCGATTTTGGCGATCGCATTTATTGATTATTTCATTTTTGTCTTTTGTTCGTATTTAATATAAATGTAGTTATAAAGTTTATTTTTTAGATTTTTTAAAGATTATAAGAGCTTTTTGAGAGATTTATAGAATTTATATGCCCAAAATATATATAAATATCTAAATTACGAGCAAATTCAAAAACAACACCTCTAGCAATCGAATCAAACTTAGTCAATAATGCAATCAATGAGATTTGTACAGAGGACACAGGAGAGGACACCTTGACATTAAAACTAGCTGTTTACGGAAAAGGCGGAATCGGAAAATCGACCACAAGCTGTAATATATCGGCAGCTTTAGCCAAAAGAGGCAAAAAAGTTTTACAAATTGGATGTGATCCAAAACACGATAGTACCTTTACCTTGACGGGTTTTCTCATTCCTACCATCATCGATACCCTACAAGAAAAAGACTTTCATTACGAGGACATCTGGCCAGAAGATGTTATTTATGATGGCTATGCAGGTGTAAAATGTGTAGAAGCAGGTGGCCCGCCGGCTGGTGCGGGATGCGGTGGCTATGTTGTTGGCGAAACCGTTAAACTCCTCAAAGAACTTAACGCCTTTGACGAATTTGAGGTCATTCTTTTTGATGTACTCGGTGACGTGGTTTGCGGTGGTTTTGCTGCACCTCTCAATTATGCAGATTATTGTTTAATTGTTACAGATAATGGATTTGATGCGCTTTTTGCCGCAAACCGTATCGCCGCATCAGTACGAGAAAAAGCGAGAACTCATCCCCTTCGTTTAGCAGGATTAATCGGAAATCGTACCTCAAAACGAGATTTAATTGATAAATATGTAGACCATGTAACCATGCCCGTTTTAGAAGTATTACCCTTAATTGAAGATATTCGGGTATCGCGGGTTAAAGGAAAAACCTTATTTGAAATGGCCGAAAGTGATCCATCTTTGAGCTATGTTTGTGATTATTATCTCAACATTGCCGATCAGATTTTATCTCGTCCTGAAGGCGTTGTCCCCAGTGAATCACCCGATAGAGAATTATTCACTCTATTATCTGACTTCTATCTTAATCCTAAAGAACCTCCTGTCATGAGTGCAGATGAGGAATTAGATTTAATGATGGTGTAACGGGTAAGAATTAATGTTCAATGGTTCGCCAACACATGGAGTTCGTCAAC
The DNA here is from genome assembly GCF_003007785.1 of Aphanothece hegewaldii CCALA 016. GTDB lineage: Bacteria > Cyanobacteriota > Cyanobacteriia > Cyanobacteriales > Microcystaceae > Chroococcus > Chroococcus hegewaldii. The sequence continues at coordinate 150,177 of NZ_PXOH01000008.1, forward strand.
ACATGGAGTTCGTCAACACATGGAGTTCGTCAGGGAATAAATTCCCTGTCTAATAGCTAAAGTCCGTTAAAACGGACTCTTACATCAATAAATTTAATCGGTTTTAACCGATTTATGCTATCAGACAGCGATTTAAATCGCTGGCGGTATTTGAATTAACGCTGACAAATGATAAATTTCCAAAAAGTTTGGGGAACAATAAAAACGTCAAACTATTTTGAGAAATTATTGTATGTCTCTGAAAGATAAATGGCTGGAGTTCTATGAAACTAATCGCTCTTGGCTCAAAATTTTAATGGAAGAAGGCGGCTACTATACAAGTCTAGACAATAAAGAGACTTGTCCTGATTCAATGTTGATCTTAGGTGTGGTTAGTGCACTAGAACCCAGTCTAAAAGAAACGTTAGTCCCGTTTTGTAAACTAAATACCGATGAAGACGCATTAGTAGAAGCTTTGGGTTTAAATTTCGATCCTGAAAAAGAGCTTACTAAATGGAAAGCCGAAAAAGAAAAATCTCAATCAGACACCGAATACCTTAAACAATTCCGAACATAACATAAACTAGGAGAACTCATTCATCATGACCGTTGCACAAGAACCATCCGCTTTACAATTTGAATGCGAAACTGGGAATTATCATACTTTTTGTCCCATTAGCTGTGTCGCGTGGCTGTATCAAAAAATTGAAGATAGTTTTTTCCTCGTCATTGGAACAAAAACCTGTGGCTATTTCCTGCAAAATGCAATGGGAGTAATGATCTTTGCTGAACCCCGTTACGCAATGGCAGAATTAGAAGAAGGGGACATCTCAGCACAACTCAACGACTATGAAGAATTAAAACGTCTTTGTTTACAGATTAAACGCGATCGCAACCCAAGTGTTATTGTTTGGATTGGGACTTGTACCACCGAAATCATTAAAATGGATTTAGAAGGACTAGCACCCAAACTCGAAGCAGAACTAGGTATCCCCATTGTAACCGCACGTGCCAACGGTCTAGACTACGCTTTCACCCAAGGAGAAGACACCGTACTCGCTTCGATGGTGCATAAATGTCCAGAAGGAGTCAAGCAAGAAGAAGAAAAAGAAGAACGCAACTCTATCCAAAAATTACTCGCTTTTGGACGCAAAAAAGAAGACGTTAAAGCCGAACAAGCTGAGTATGCGACTCATCCTCCTTTAGTACTTTTTGGCTCATTACCCGATCCCGTTGTTACTAATTTAACCCTAGAACTGAAAAAACAGGGTATTCAAGTTTCAGGATGGCTACCCTCAAAACGTTATACAGAATTACCCGTTGTTCAAGAAGGGTATTATGTCGCTGGTGTCAACCCCTTCTTATCTCGCACCGCTACTACTTTTATGCGTCGTCGTAAGTGTAAACTAATTGGCGCACCATTTCCCATCGGTCCTGATGGAACTCGTGCTTGGATTGAGAAAATCTGTTCTGTATTCAATATCGAACCCAAAGGATTAGCCGAAAGAGAAGCCCAAATCTGGGAAAGTTTAGAAGATTATGTTAAACTAATTCGCGGTAAATCTGTCTTTTTCATGGGCGATAATTTATTAGAAATCTCCCTAGCACGTTTCCTAATTCGCTGCGGTATGACTTGTCCTGAAATTGGTATCCCTTATATGGATAAACGTTACCAAGCAGCAGAATTAGCATTACTAGAAAAAACCTGTCAAGAAATGGGTGTATCTCTACCCACAATTGTCGAAAAACCCGATAATTATAATCAGATTCAGCGTATTTATGAGCTAAAACCTGATTTAGTGATTACAGGAATGGCACACGCAAACCCCTTAGAAGCGCGGGGAATTAATACTAAATGGTCTGTTGAATTTACCTTTGCTCAAATTCATGGTTTTACGAATGCTAGAGATATTCTAGAGTTAGCGACTCGTCCTTTACGTCGCAATAATAACCTTAAAGATTTGGGCTGGGAAAAATTAGTCAAATCGGCAAAAGTTTAGGATTTTTTGAAGAGCGATCGTAAATTAGTTAGAATAAGAGGTGGGCTGGTTGCTCACCTTTTTATATAAATTTATAAAAATTACAATTAATGCCCAAAGAAGATATTAAACAAATAAATCGTATTGCCAAAGAATTTAAAATGACAATAGAAGAAAGAAAAGGATTCGGCAAATTTATAGAAACAGAAAAAAAGCTGGGTTACGGAGGCACAAAAAATGAGCAAGGCGACTTTACTTATGAAGAATTACTACAAAAAGCTATGGAATTTTTAGAAATTGAATAAAACTAGGATTGAAAAAATATCTTATAATTATGCTAATCAATTCTTATATTACTGAATCGATCAAACAAGAGCAAGACTTACAAATTCTTAGAGATATAGTTAAACCACTTCTTGGTCAAATTTGTTGGTCTATTGAAGTCAGTTACGGTGATGAACTAAATTTTCACATTGGAGAGCAAATCCCGTACACTAACAAAAAGTTAAAAAATTATAAAAGAGGATCATGGGTTTTTGGAACTAGAGGGACAGATTGGAAACTTATTTATCAAGATCAAGTTATTACAAGTTCTGTCTTAAATGTAGAAACTTTTGAAAAAAAAATTAAAGTTATCGAAGGAAGTAAAATCAGTAACTTTGATATTCATTACCCTAGTTTAGTTCTTACTATAACTTTTAGCAATAATTATCATTTAATTATTCTGCCAGATTTAGAAGATGATGACTCAGATGTAGCTTATTGGGAATTATTTACACCAGAGCATATGGTAATAGAAGTTAATCCTAAATTTACTTGGTCTTATCTTCCTTCAAATATTCCTATAATTAATTAATAAAACTCATGAAAGATGACAAACCTTCTTATAATGAAAAAACAGAACGCTTGAAAACTTGGGTACAAATAATTAAATCAATTACCCCTTATATTTGGTTAATTGTTATTTTAATTGTTTTTATTCCTTTACTTGGTCAATTTTTCATCACTCGTTCTATCTCTCAAAACTACCCTCAAAAAAGTCTTCCTAAAACAGAAATTGTTTCAATTACACCGCTAAAACAATCTAATTTAGATCAAGCTTTAATCGAAGCTTTACAGAGTGCAGAAATAACCGCTAGAAAGTCTGCAACACAAGAATTAGATGACTGGATTGATGAATTAACTAATCGAGTCGATACCAGTTTTTTACCTTGGTATTTTGATTATTTTAATCAAAAGAAAATTGAATTTACTGCACCGATAACTTGGATAAGTTCAGTAGTTACTCATCAGATAGATAATAATAGTCCTTCACCCAGTCAAGCAGTAGCAGAAAAATTAACACAAGACTTTCAAACTGAGTTTGCTAAACGGGTACTTCGTCCAAAAGTAGAACAACTAAAACTCGAACGAATGACGAAAGAAACTACACAAATTTATATTGATGAACTTAAAAATAATCTTGCTCAAGTACAAATTAAATATGCTATTCCACAAGTAGAATGGGAGCGATATTTAGATGATATTGGTGTTACGATTACTGATACTGAAGGAAATTTATCTAATCTGTCGATGAAATTATTAGTCGGTGGTAGTACTTATTTTTTAGCTAAAGCAATAGTCCCAGTAGCTGTTAAAATAGGTAGTAAAGTGATGGCGAAAGTTGCTGTTAAAGGAAGTGCAAAATTAGCCGCTAAAACAGGTGGTGCAGTTGCTGGAGAATTAGGTATATTGCCATTTCTTGATCCTATTGTTGGAGTGGGGATTATTATCTGGGATGTTTGGGATTATAATCATACAGTACAAGTCGAAAAACCTGTTTTACGAGAAGCTATTTTAGATTATTTGCAAGAAATTAAGATTTCTTTACTCGATGATAATATTCTTTCGGCAATTCATCAGATAGAAGAAAGTATCATTAAATCAATTTAAGATTAAATTCTTATTTAAAATATTTTCTACTTGTTCAACTGTTGCACGAGGAGAAGAGCGAGGCAATGTTTTTTCACCTTTAGATAATTTTTGGACTAATACAGGTACTTCATATTGATATGCTTCAAACCAATCTGAGTTAGTGGTAATATCTCTAATTTCTAAGTGCCATTCTTGAGTTTTGATATATTTAATCTGTTGTAATTTTTCTAGCAATCCTTCACAAAGATGACAACCTCTTTTACTATATAAAATCAAATAGATATTCATATTAATCTTTAGTATTTATTTCAATCACAATTCGCATCTTTCCATTATCTAATATTTCTGGCGACTCGACAATCATTCCAGCTTGTGTATTGTCTCTATTTTGTTGTTGACTAATAACAATTAAATCTCCTTGATTAAAAAGATTTGATGTAAATAAAACAGGATTTTGAGTAATCATAGATTGAGAAACTTTACCAATTGCTTGATCAATACATTCATTAACTGCGGTATCAGCTAAATGATTATCTTTACGAGGAATCCAACTAATATTAATTTTATTGAATTGTGAAATTAACCGCCGCGCCTTATTATATAATCCTTGTAAGTTCTCACTTTTGACTTTCCATAATCCATTCACTTGATTAATAACTAATTGACTATCTCCTCTAACTTCTAATATTTTTATTCCGAGTTGTTGCGCTTTTTCTAAACCAATCACTAAACCTGTGTACTCCGCTTCATTATTAGTAGCATATTTCATGAAATCACTAACAATATAGGATTCTTTCTTTGGTAACTGAATAACTGCTGCACCTGCGGCGATTCCAGGATTTCCTCTAGAACCTCCATCAAAATAGAGTATAGGTGTTGTTTGTTTGTTCATTGATAAAATAAAATTTAACTAACTTTTTTGGTTTTTTTTCTCTAAAATGATAAAACAGTTAGAAAAAAACGACAATAATTCTCTCATCATCCCTCATAATTCCTAACTCAATGACAAAAGCTCCTCAACTACGTTTACTGCTCACTCAACCTAACATTCTAGTTCTTCCTGGTGTCTATGACTGTATCAGTGCTAAACTCGCTCTTCAAGTAGGATTTGAAGCAATTTTTACCAGTGGTTTTGGCATTGCCGCTTCAACATTAGGAGTTCCTGATTATGGGTTGCTAAGTGCAAGTGAAACACTGTATACTATCAGTAAAATGGCGCAAGCTGTGAGCATTCCCATCATTGCCGATTTAGATACAGGTTATGGCAACCCGCTAAATGTAATCCGAACGGTAAAGGATGCGGTACAACAAGGAATATCGGGAATTATATTAGAAGATCAAGTTTTTCCCAAAAAATGCGGACATTTTGAAGGAAAACAGGTTATTAGCGCAGCCGAACACATCGAAAAAATTAAAGCGGCTCGCTATGCTAGTAAAAATGAAAATCTAATTATTGTAGCGAGAACTGATGCTTATACTTCATTGGGTTTAACTGAGGCTATTGCTAGAGGAAAAGCTTACGCCGAAGCGGGTGCAGATATAATCTTTATTGAAGCACCTCAATCAGTAGATGATTTAAAAGCGTGCGCACAAGCATTACCCAACATTCCTTTACTGGCTAATATGATTGAAGGTGGCAAAACGCCGATTCTTTCCCATCAAGAATTACAAGAAATCGGTTTTAAAATAGTTGTCTATCCGCTTTCGGGTTTACTTGCAGCAACACAAGCCATTCTCACTTGTTTTGAGCATCTTAAAAAACAAGGAACAACAACAGGATTCTCAAATAACTTATCTTTTACCGACTTCAAACAAATTATCGAAGTCGAAAAATATCAACAACTTGAAAAACAATTTTCACACGACAAACAATGATTAAAATACTTCATCTTTCAGATATTCATATGGGTAGTGGTTTTTCTCATGGAAAACATAACCCCAAAACTCTTTTAAATACACGTTTAGAGGATTTTGTCAATAGTTTAAGCCTTTGTATTGATCAAGCGATCTCGGAACCCGTAGATCTCGTGTTATTTGGTGGTGATGCTTTTCCTGATGCTACTCCTGCACCCTATATTCACGAAGCTTTTGCGAGTCAATTTCGTCGTCTAGCGGATGCGAATATACCAACTGTTTTATTAGTAGGAAATCATGATCAATATTCCCAGGGAAATGGCGGTGCAAGTCTTTGTATTTATCGTACTTTAGCTGTGCCTGGTTTTATCGTTGGCGATAGTCTTAAAACCCATCATATTAACACTCCTAACGGTGATATCCAAGTTCTGACGCTTCCTTGGTTAACGAGATCAAACTTATTAACAAATTCTAAAACAGAAGGACTATCATTAGCCGAAACTCACGACTTATTAATATCAACATTAGAACCGATTTTAGAATCCGAAATACGTCAACTTGATCCGACGCTTCCCACTATTTTATTAGCCCATGTTATGGCTGATCGCGCTAATTTAGGTGCAGAACGTTTTTTAGCAGTTGGGAAAGGATTTACTGTTCCTATTGCCTTATTAAATCGTCCCGAATTTGAATACGTTGCTTTGGGTCATGTTCACAAACATCAAAACTTAAATTTATCGAATGATCCGCCAATCGTTTATCCAGGAAGTATCGATCGCGTTGATTTTAGTGAAGAAAAAGAAGAAAAAGGCTATGTAATCATCAACGTAGAAAAAGGTTCAGTCAATTGGGAATTTTGCCCCTTACCAGTGAGAAATTTTTGTACAATTGAGGTGGATGCTTGTAATAAAGACAATCCTCAAGAAGTCATTCTAAAAGCCATCGAAAAAAAAGACATCAATGAAGCCGTTATTAGACTGATTTATAAAATTCGTTCTGAACAAATCGAACTAATTGATATGAGTGAAATTCATCAAGCCTTAAAACCAGCACATACTTATAGTATTCGGACTGAATTAATTAGTCAATTAGCTCGTCCTCGTCTCCCAGAATTAGGACATAACAATAATTTAGATCCCTTAGAAGCTTTAAAAACCTATCTCAATAATCGTGAAGATTTAAGAGAGTTAGTCCCAGATATGCTCGAAGCGGCACAAAATTTACTCAATCGTCCCGATGAAAATTGGATTGATGTAGAAGATGAGGAAAAAGAGCCCGTTTCTTCTCCTAATTTACCCAAAACACAATTAAGATTATTATAATTTTTGAAAAGAAAAATCCTTCTAATCGAAACGGTCACCTTTTGCGTTAATCTGTAAAAGAATCGTTTATCTAAGTGCGAAATCAACATGAAACCCAGAGATGTACAAGTTTCTCCCATCGCCCTTTATACCCTCGTACTTCGTTCTCGGACTTGGGATAGACTAAAATTTGAAATCGAATACGGACTACAAAAAGGAACTACCGCTAATAGCTACCTTATTCAAGATGAAAAAGTTGTTTTATTAGATCCGCCTGGAGAATCTTTTACATCGATTTTTCTCAATGCTTTAAAAGAACGAATCGACCCAAAAACCATAGATTACGTCATTTTAGGACACGTTAACCCCAATCGTGGCGTAACTCTCAAAGCATTATTAGAAATTGCTCCGCAAATTACCTTTATTTGTTCCAATTTAGGCTCAATTTCTCTCAGTAAAATTTTAGAAGAAATTCCTTTAAAGATTCAAGTCGTTAAAGGTGAAGAAATCATAGAAATCGGCAAAGATCATCAACTCGAATTTATTCCCACTCCTAACCCGCGTTTTCCAGATGAACTCTGTACCTTTGATAGAAAAACACAAGTTTTATATACCGATAAACTTTTTGGGGCGCATTTTTGTGGTGATCAAGTATTAGATGAAGGTTGGAAAATCTATAACGAAGATCGACGCTATTACTTTGACTGTTTACTCGCGCCCTATGCAAAACAAGTAACAACCGCTTTAGAAAAATTAAGCGATAAACCCGCTAAAATTTATGCTACAGGACATGGACCACTGGTACGTTATGGTTTAGCAGAATTAACCTTATCTTATCAAGAATGGTTAAATACTCAGAAATCTCAAGAATTTTCCGTCGCTTTGATTTACGCTTCGGCATACGGGAATACTGCTACTTTAGCACAAGCGATCGCACGAGGAATCACTAAAGCAGGAGTCGCCGTCGAATCAATTAACGCTGAATCTGCTGATCCTGATGAAATTAAAACCGTCGTACAAAAAGCAGATGGCTTTATTTTTGGTTCACCCACTCTCGCTGGGCACGCCCCCACGCAAATTCAAACTGCTTTAGGCATTACTTTAGCCAACGCTGATAAAAATAAACTAGCGGGGGTTTTTGGTTCTTTTGGTTGGAGTGGAGAAGCTATAGACTATTTAGAAAGTAAACTCAAAGATGGGGGCTATCGTTTAGGGTTTGAACCGATTCGGGCTAAATTTAAACCCACTGACGCAACTCTAAAAACCTGTGAAGAAGCGGGAACCGATTTTGCCCAAACGATTAAAAAAATGCAGAAAGCGCGTAAACCTAAAGCTTCTGTAAGTGAATCGCAGTCAGCGCGAACAGAACAAGCATTAGGGCGAATTGTTGGTTCATTATGCGTCGTTACCACTCACCAAGGAGAATTAGGCGGGGCTATGTTAGCCTCTTGGGTATCGCAAGCAACCTTTAACCCACCAGGTTTAACCATTGCCGTCGCCAAAGAACGGGCAATCGAATCTTTACTCTACAGTGGCAATACATTTGTTCTAAATATTTTAGAAGAAGGCAAACATTTAGGTTTAATGAAACATTTCTTAAAACCGTTTAGCCCAGGAGAAGAACGATTTGGCGATTTAGCCGTAGAAATAGCAGAAAATGGTTCACCCATCCTCAAAGATGCCTTAGCTTATGTGGAATGTCGCGTCGATAGTCGAATGGAATGCGGTGATCATTGGGTAGTTTATGCGATCGCCCAAAAAGGAAAAGTACAACGTGATGGTTTAACCGCCGTTCATCATCGTAAGTCTGGTAGTCATTATTAATATTAAGATGTTGGACTTGGTATACTGGTAAGCTAAACGTGAACTTTTATTTATCTAAAGTCATCTATTTAAAAGCAATTAGGATTACCAAAGAACAACGGAGGTAGACAGTAACAGTGAATTTACCCGAACTTATTACTAAAGGTGGCCCAGCAATGTGGCCGTTAATTTTTCTTTCTATTCTTGCGTTGAGTACCATTATTGAACGTATTTGGTTTTGGACACAAACCCTACTCAATGAAGGAAAAATTTTGACACAAATTCTGGAAACTGCGTCGCGTAACTGGGAAATTGCCGCAAAAGTAGCCAGAGATTATCGAGAACATCCGATCGCTAAATTTCTCTACGCGCCTCTAAAATTAAATAATCCTGAACCAGAAGTCTTTCACTTTGCCTTAGAATCTGCCGCCGATGATGCTTTATCCGCGATGAGACGGGGTGATAAAATTTTAGAAGCCGTGATCGCACTTTCTCCCTTACTGGGTTTACTCGGAACAGTATTAGGATTAATTCGCTCTCTGGCTAATATTCAAATTAGCGATTTAGGGACTTCTTCGACGACAGGAGTAACTCTAGGGATCAGTGAATCTTTAATTTCTACAGCAACAGGATTAATTGTCGCTATTGTTAGTTTAGCGTTTTATCGTTTATTTCAGGCTCTCTGGTTTAATCAAGTACGCATTTTTCGTAAAGCAGGGGGTGAATTAGAAGTTATTTATCGTCAAAAATGGATGGATTTAGATGATAGCCGTTATGCTTTGCGGAGTAACCGAGATCCACTCGAACAAAGAGAACTTTAAATATTTGTAGCGTAGAAAATATTTTTTATGTCGAATTCAACTCGTCAAGTTAAAACGTCTTTTTCACCCCGTCCTCTCAAACTTTGGCAGGACGAACACTCTCACCAAGGAGAAGTTAGGATAGAAATTATACCACTGATTGACGTTATTTTTTGTATTTTAACATTCTTTATATTAGGGGCGGTGGGTTTGTCTCGTCAGCAAGCTATTAGTTTAGATTTACCGAAAGCCAGTACAGGAACGCCCCAAATGCGAGAAATGCTTGTGGTTAGCTTGGATGATTTTGGACAAGTTTATGTTGAACAACAACTGGTGACGCGAAATCAACTTTATGAAGCCATCAAAAACTATCATCAGTTTAATCCTAATGGCTTGATGGTACTCAATGCCTCCAGAACAGCGAGTTACAATGAAGTCATTCAGGTGTTAGATATGCTTAGACAAATCGGTGGCGATCGCGTAGCTTTAGCGACGTTACCAGGCGAAGGGAAACCCCCCGAAGGATTAACCCCTTATACAAATCCAACTACTCCAAGCTTAAACAATTGGCAACAGCCACTTCCATCTACACCAAATCCTTCTTTAAATCCTTCAGTGCCTTCCGTACCTAATCTGCCTCCAACTTTAGACAATACTCCTCAAACAACACAAAAGGCACAACCCGGAAATTAGATTTTAAGAATGGATTCGATAGGATAATAACTGTTCTTCTAAAGCAGCGATTCGATTATAAGCCGCCGTTAACTGGGCTGTTAATCTCCTAATTTGAATATCAGACGACCAATTTGGGTCATTTGAGCCATTGGTCATGTTACCCTTGTGAGAATCGTCTTGAATAATATCTTTGTGTTCCATCATTGAGAGGGAATATGAACCATTGTTAGAGGTATCAGAAATCATGAGCGGTTCTAAATCTTGGCGATGTAGCTGCTTTTCAGTAGAAGAAAGCTGTTTTGCAGAAATTAGAGCCGTAATTTGATAACTCATTCGTTCAACAATGTCATGCAATTGATCGACTTTTCGGTTAAGATTGACAATTTGTTGTTGCGTCCCATCCATAGTTAAACCTGACTATAAAAGTTATTTTTTCCATGCTAGGCTTAAATTATAAAATCTTCTAACAAATCCTGATTCATTTAACGATTCCATCAATAGTCTTAATTAAGATTTAATATTTCGCCGTCACATAAAGATTTTTCATCGCTTTCTCTACCCTCTCTATGCTAACTCGTCGTTCTTTTTTATTGGGTTCTGGAACATTAACACTCTTCGCATTGAATTCGGGTTGTAATCCGACAACATCATCATTGCGCGTTTCACTCCTACAAGGGTCAATTCCACCACAACTTATTCAGCAATTCCGTCAGAAGATTGCTCAAGACAACAAAATTGTCATTAAACCAGAAGCTCAATTAAAAGATATTTTAACGCTCTTACAAAAGTGGCAAAAATCTGTTAATAAACCCGCCGACTCTTCGGAATGGCAAATGCCTTTAATTAATTCAGGGAAATCCCCCGTTGATGATTTAGTCACACTCGGTGATGCTTGGTTAGAAATCGCCATATCAGAAAAACTTATTCAACCTTTATCACTCAAACAACTATCGGGTTGGAAAAATTTACCCCCTAGCTTCGCGGAAATTGTCCAACGAGACACAAAGGGAAAAGTTAGCTTAACTGGGCAAATTTGGGGCGCTCCTTATCGTTGGGGAACAACTTTAATCGCCTATCGCCAAGATAAATTTAAAACTTTGGGATGGGAACCGCAAGACTGGTCAGATTTATGGCGACCTGAGTTAAAAGGGCGTATTTCAATGGTCGATCAACCCAGAGAAATTATCGGATTAACGCTTAAAAAAATGGGATATTCTTATAATACGACGAATTTAGACAATATTCCTCAATTAAGTTCAGAATTAAAGAGTTTGCAGCAACAGGTTAAGTATTATAGTTCTAATCATTATTTACAGCCCTTAATACTTGGCGATACATGGTTAGCAGTGGGTTGGTCTAATGATATTCTGTCCAGTTTATCGAACAATCGTAATCTTAAAGCCATTGTTCCTCTATCGGGGACATCTTTATGGGCTGATTTATGGGTTAAACCGGCGATGGTCAATCGTGATGATACATCAGTTATAGAGCAGTGGATTGATTTTTGCTGGCAAACCCAACCCGCTTATTTAATTTCTTTGTTTACTAAAGGTATATCTCCTGTAATATTAACCCAATCATCCGAGAAATTACCTAAAGAGCTTCAAGAAAACTCTCTTTTAATTGTTAATAAGAGCATTCTCGAAAAAAGTGAGTTTATCCTACCTCTAGCTGCCGAATTAGCGCAAAAATATCAAGATTTATGGCAGGAGATGCGTCTCTCTTGAGCCGTGTATCAGTTCCCCTAAAGATTTTGTCATTTCAGTAATTATACCCGATTAAAAATTGCAATAAAAGTTAATAATATATCCGCGATATTTAAGGATTAAGTTGAAAAAAAATTACAGAATTAGCTCTTGTATTGACTGAGTAGCTCAATCAAGAGTTATACTTTAAAGGTGACAAATAAATAAAAATAATATACCAAGTCCGCCATCAAGTATGGAGGTATCGCTCTGTATTTTATTAAATAAAATAATCGGATTAACCATATTTGGTTTTCTCAAAATTTGCATAAGAACATAATTTGAATGAAATCCTTTTAGATTTTTTCTATAATAGGAGAAAAAAAGTGAAAAAAATTAGTAAAAATTTAAAAAAATTTATTTTTAGTGTAGCTCTTGGTCAATTGTTTTTAAGCAGTTTGCCAGCCGAAGCAAGTCAACTGGTTAAAGCTAATTCGATTTCCCAATTATTTGTATTTGGGGATAGTTTGGTAGATGATGGGAATCTTTATGATCTAACAAATGGCGAGTCTCCACCGTCATCTTTAGGATATTTTAATGGGCGTTTTTCAAATGGTAAAGTTTTTGTTGAAAATCTCCCAGAAGATTTAAAAAATAATGGTTTTGGACAGGCAACCTTAGAGTACAACTCGGCTAATAATTATGCGATCGCTGGTTCAGGCATTAATTATAATTATTTTTTAGAAAATTCGATGGGATTAGACTATCAAATTAATAGTTTTTTATCGGCTCAGTTTTCTCCATCTTCACAAGCTTTAGGCATCTTCTCTACTCCATCCATTGATCCAGATGCTCTATACCTAATTGCCGTGGGTTCTAACGATTATTATCCCGATGAAGACGGCAATTTGTCATTCGATGTTGAAACAGTGGTTGGCAAGATCACTGAAAGTATTACTCAACTTGCTAATGCCGGGGCTAAAAATTTTGCTATAGCTGGCATTCCTGATCTTACCATAGCACCTGCTCTAAATGGCATTAGTGAAGACGAAAAAGAATTTCTTAAAAATCTTTCTCGACAACATAATCTTACTTTGCAAATCGCTTTAGACTCATTACAACAAGAACAAGAACTCGACATCACTTTTTTAGATTTTAATAGATTCTTGAAAAAAAGCTTCAATAATTTTGCTAATATTCAGGATGCTTGTCTAAATTTAGCAACAGCTAATCAATGTAGTGACCCCAATGATTATTTATTTTGGGACGATATACATTTAACGAGCTACGCCCACACCATTTTAGCTCAACGCTCTGTAGAAGTTTATGGGGAAAGTAATAGTATATCTGTGCCAGAGCCACAAGCTGTTTTTGGCTTATTTGTTGTTGCTGGAGTGAGCCTACTGCTTCGGAACAAACCCAAATAAAATAAAACTACTTAGATTAGATAAAAATGTCATAAATTGCTGACATTTGATCAGTATAGTACGATCGCGCCCATCGCAACATCTTCCAAAGCGAGTTACATTTTGGGTGAAACTGTGCTATTTTATACTACTGTGGCTCATTCTCTACAAACGAGCCAGTGCAACTTAGTATTTGAATAAGTTATAAGTACTATCACGTATCCTAATATTTATAAGCTCGATTCGGCTAATCGACTTTTTAACATTTACTCTGTACTCTGTCAATGAACTAAATATACATTTCTTTATCTCTCTTTTGAGTGAATTGCTAACAAACAAAGCAACAACAAACTTTTTAGATTCGTTGGTCTTTTAAGAAATGAAATTTAGTTGCTTTTTTAGGACATTGAGTAAAACGCTTAAAGAGAAAAAAATTATTTATGTATCAACTAAAGCAAATTCCCAATCATCATCAAAGTGAAAGCCTAGTTGATTTATTAAGATCTAGAGCATTAAAGCAGCCGAATGCTATCGCCTACAAATTTTTGGGAGATGGCGAAAATATTACCCTAGAATTATCCTACAAAGAACTAGATCAAAAAGCTCGCTCTTTGGGTGCGCTATACCAAAACCTAGGGCTAACTGGTAAACGAGTCCTCTTAATGTATTCTCCTGGTATTGATTTTGTTAGTGCTTTTCTTGGCTGTCTTTATGCTGGTGTAGTCGCTGTTCCTGCTTATCCACCGCGTCGTAACCAATCTCTACAACGGTTAGAAGCAATTATTAACGACTGTCAAGCCGAAGATGTATTAACAACCAGTTCAGTCTTACAAAATATTGAACACAACTTAGAACAACATCCACAACTAAACTCTTTAAGATGGTTAGCAACTGACAAATTAGTCAACCGTCTTACAACAACTTGGCAACCTTCCCCCATTAATAAAGATTCCTTAGCCTTTCTTCAGTATACATCTGGTTCAACTGGAAGCCCCAAAGGAGTCATGTTAACTCATGGCAACCTTATTCATAATCTATCCCTCATTCATCAAAATTTTGGACACAACGCTAATAGTCAAGGTGTCATCTGGCTACCTCCATATCACGACATGGGATTAATTGGTGGTGTACTGCAACCTCTTTATGGCGGTTTTCCAGTCGCTTTGATGTCTCCCGTTGATTTCCTGCAAAAACCAGTTCGCTGGTTAGAAGCCATTTCTCGTTATGGTGGTACAACAAGCGGCGGGCCAAACTTTGCTTATGATTTATGCGTACGCAAAGTCACTCCAGAACAAATGGCTAATTTAGATTTGAGTAGTTGGGAAGTGGCTTTTACTGGGGCTGAACCCATTAACCCTCAAACTTTAGAACAATTTACCGATAAGTTTGCCGAAGTCGGTTTTCGTCATGAAGCGTTTTACCCCTGCTATGGTATGGCTGAATCGACTTTGTTGGTCACAGGTGGTAATAAAAGTCAAGCCCCAATTTTAGAAACCGTAGAAGAAACCGCCTTAGCTAAAAATCAAGTGATTAGAAGCATCGCAACGGGAAAAGGAACTAAAACCTTAGTCGGTTGCGGTCGTGTTAAGGCTGATGGTAAAATAGCGATTGTTAATCCAAAAACCCTGACTCGGTGTTCGGCGAATCAAATTGGTGAAATTTGGGTTAGTAGTGAAAGCGTAGCTCAAGGATATTGGAAACAAGAGCAAAAAACCAAAGAAATATTTTACGCTAATTTAGCAACAGAAAAAGGAAATTTTCTGCGTACAGGCGACCTGGGATTTCTGCGCGAAGACGGTGAGTTATTCGTAACAGGACGGATGAAAAATGTCATCATTATTCGGGGACAGAATCACTATCCGCAAGATATCGAACAAACCGTATCACAAGCACATCCAGCTTTACGCGGCGGCTGTGGGGCAGCTTTTGGAGTAACAATTAATTCCTGTGAAAAATTAGTGATTGTCCATGAAGTTGAACGCACTTATCTTAAAAAAATTGACCCCAAAGAAGTCACTTGGGACATTAGACAAGCATTAACCGCACAACATGGTTTACAAGTACATGATATAGTTTTGTTAAAACCAGGTAGTATTCCTAAAACCTCTAGTGGCAAAATTCAACATTTTCTGTGTCGGGAAAAATTCCAGCAGGGAACATTTACCCCTATTGAAAAATCCGATCATAATGAGATAAGCAAAATATCTAAAGTTAAATCAACTTGGACACTAGCGCCAGCCATTTAAATTAAAAAAATAGTAATTTAAAGTTTAGGAATAAAAAATACTAATTAATATCAAAGCTAAATAGTTATAGTATTAATCAATGAACATTAATAATGTAGAGCCAGCTAAACAATCTGTGGTTGCTCATTATCAACCTAAAATAACGATTGATAGTAGCTCTCTTAGTACTTTATATCGTATTCATGCCTATGGAATTGTTGTTCTACCCATTATTGGCTTGATTACGGCTGTTCTTTTAGCGTTAAATTTTGGAATTAGTCCAATTGATTTTAGTCTTTTCCTAATTTTATGGCTTTTGTCTGGGTTAGGTATTGAAGTCGGATTTCACCGTTATCTGTCTCACCGTTCTTTTCAAACTTCTACACCAATACGAGTACTTTTAGCCATTTTCGGTTCGATGGCAGGGCAAGGACCCCCGATTTATTGGGTAGCAAACCATCGCCGACATCATCAATATAGTGATGTTATAGGGGATACACATTCACCTCATCTACATGGACAAGGTTTTTGGGGTCGCATACAGGGCTTGTGGTACGCTCATTTTGGGTGGATTTTTGATTTAGAACTGACAAATACTTATCTTTTTGCTAAAGATTTATTACGAGATGGAGCGATCGCCAAAGTTAATCAATATTATTATGTTTGGGTATTTTTAGGACTAGCTTTACCCGCCGTTGTCGGAGGAATATTAACTGGCAGCATAATAGGACTTTTTACGGGTTTCTTGTGGGGTGGATTAGTTCGGATGTTCGTTGTACATCAAACCACTTATGCGGTTAACTCGATTTGTCATCTGTATGGAAATCGTCCCTTTAAATCCTTAGACCAAAGTACGAATAATTTCTGGTTAGCGATTCCCACTTTGGGCGGATCATGGCACAATAATCATCATGCTTTTCCTGATTCGGCAATTAATGGGTTAAAGTGGTGGCAGGTAGATCTAAGTGGTTGGCTATTAAAAGCGATGAAAACACTGGGTTTAATTTGGGATGTCAAAACGATTAGCCTAGAACGAATCGAAGCCAAAAAAACTGCTTAGTTTGAGAAACTTGAGTTTATTTGTTTAATCAATGATTATGAGTTACTCCTCTTTAGAATCCACGAAGTCCCAAAAACGCCCTGAAGCATCAGTTATTCAAGATTGGCTGTCTTCTTATTTAGCCCAACTTTTAGAAATTGATTTACAAGAAATTGAGCCTCAGACCTCTTTTGAACGCTACGGACTTGATTCATCAGCGATGGTTGTTCTCAGTGGAGATTTGCAAGAATGGTTAGGGCAAAAACTTGACCCGACTTTGCTTTATGATTACCCAAACATCGAAACTTTAGCCCAATATTTAGCACAACAATCGTAAGAAAATTATTTTGCTCAAATCTCCTCGCATTTGTAAAGACTAACAATGACATTTATCGCTATTATTGGTATCGGTTGTCGCTTTCCTGATGCGGACAATCCGAAAGCGTTTTGGGAACTTTTGCACAACGGTAAAGATACCATTACCGATGTCCCGAAAAAGCGTTGGGATAGTCAACAATTTGATGATTTAATCTGTACAACAAAAAGTAATATTTGTCAAGGTGGATTTTTAGAAAATGTTGACCAATTTGAACCAGAATTCTTTCAAATCTCCCCAAGAGAAGCCGAACAGATTGACCCTCAACAAAGATTACTACTAGAAGTCACTTGGGAAGCCTTAGAAAATGCTGGTTTAGTCCCCTCACAACTCGCCTTAACCAAAACTGGAGTTTATATCGGAATTAGCCACAGAGACTATCTACGGCTCATTGAACAAGATATAACTCGCATTAATGCCCATAGCGGAACAGGAACAAGTTTTGCGATAGCTGCAAACCGTATATCTTATTTTTTCAATTTAAAAGGCCCTAGTATTGCCATCGATACCGCTTGCTCATCTTCTTTAGTCGCATTACATCAAGCTTGTCAGAGTCTTATTCTTCATGAATCCGATTTTTGTATCGCTGGTGGTGTTAACTTAATGTTATCACCTGAACCGACGATCGCATTTTCTCAAGCTAAAATGATGGCATCGGATGGACGGTGTAAAACCTTTGATGCGTCAGCCGATGGTTATGTACGGGGCGAAGGCTGTGGAGTCGTCATTCTCAAGCGTTTAGAGGATGCCCTAAAAGATGGAGACAATATTCAAGCCATTATTAGAGGAAC
Source organism: Aphanothece hegewaldii CCALA 016 (assembly GCF_003007785.1). Taxonomy (GTDB): domain Bacteria; phylum Cyanobacteriota; class Cyanobacteriia; order Cyanobacteriales; family Microcystaceae; genus Chroococcus; species Chroococcus hegewaldii. The sequence continues at coordinate 168,004 of NZ_PXOH01000008.1, forward strand.
AGCCATTAATCAAGATGGTTTAACCAATGGATTAACCGCACCCAATGGCTTATCACAACAAGCGGTGATTCGTCAAGCCCTACACAATGCCGACGTTTTACCATCACAAATTAGTTATGTCGAAACTCATGGCACAGGAACGGTATTAGGTGATCCTATTGAAATTAAAGCACTAAAAGCCGTATTAATGGAAGGGCGATCGCTTGATGAACCCTGTTGGTTTGGTTCAGTCAAAACCAATATCGGCCATTTAGAATCAGCCGCCGGTATCGCCAGCCTCATCAAAGTTATACTATCTCTACAACACCGAGAAATCCCCCCACATCTCCACTTAAAACAACTAAACCCCTATATTTCCTTAGAAAATACTCCCTTTGCTATCCCCACTCAACTGCAACCTTGGCACACTTCTCATCCGACGCTTTTCGCGGGAGTCAGTGCATTTGGTTTTGGTGGCACAAACGCTCATGTTATTCTTTCTGAAGCCCCAAAACAAACAACAGAACCAAAATTAACACGCCCTTGCCATTTATTTACCCTTTCGGCTAGAAGTGAACAAGCGCTACAAGATTTAGTAAAACGTTATATTAATTATTTAGCCGACGAACCGTCCATCAATTTAGCAAATCTTTGTTTTACTGTTAATACTGGACGCACTCACTTTAAGCATCGTTTAGCCGTTATTACTCAATCTATACAACAACTGCAACAACAGCTAGAAGCTTATTTAAAACAAGAAAAACCCCCAAGACTTTTTAAGGGAGATATTACAGGAAAAAAATTCCCTAAAATAGCCTTTCTTTTTACCGGACAAGGCTCACAATATATAGAAATGGGCAAACAATTGTATGAAACGAATACTATATTTAAACAAACATTTGACCAATGCGACGAGATTTTAAAACCCTATTTAGAACAATCTTTAAAAGAAATTTTATATACTTCTCCAAATAGTCATCTTTTAAATCAAACCTGTTATACTCAAAGCGCTTTATTTACCCTTGAATATGCTTTATTTCAAGTTTGGCAATCTTGGGGAATACAACCAACAGCCGTCATTGGACATAGTATAGGAGAATATGTAGCGGCTTGTATTGCAGGTGTATTCAGTTTAGAAGATGCCTTAAAATTGATTGCTCAACGTGCAAAATTAGTTCAAAAATTGCCGCAAAATGGCATAATGTTAGCGGTTGTTGCCGATGAAGCAACTGTTAGACAAATTATTGAACAACATTCATTTTCTCTTGATATAGCAGCCGTTAACAACCTCAAAAATACCGTTATTTCAGGGAAAAAAGAAGAAATAGAAGCAATACAAAAAGTTTTAGAAAATCAAGATATTATCAGCAAACCTTTAACCGTTTCTCATGCTTTTCATTCGCACTTAATGACACCCATTTTAGAAGAATTTGAACAAGTTGCTAGACAAGTAACCTACAATAAACCGAAAATTGCGTTAATTTCTAACTTAACGGGTAATTTTGCGACAGATGATATTACAACTTCTAATTATTGGTGCCGTCATTTACGAGAAACCGTTCGCTTTGCAGATAGTATAGAAATACTAGCAAAAGATTACGAAATTTTTATCGAAATTGGAGCCAAGCCTATTTTACTCGGTATGGGGCGACGATGCTTACCGACTCATGATGGCTTCTGGCTTCCTAGTTTACGCCCTGAACAAAACGACTGGCAACAATTATTAGAAAGTTTAACTATTTTATATACAAGAGGAATTTCAATTAACTGGAATAAAGTAAATCAAGATTATGCTTGTTGTCGACTTCCATTGCCTACATATCCTTTTCAAAGAAAACGATATTGGGTTGTAGAAGAAGACAGTGTAACTCATGTAAATCAATTAAATACTAAAACTTCCGATTCTCCTATTTCAAATCTAATTCAACAAGGAAAAACCGAACAAGTTTTATCATTAATTCAAAATAATCATCAATTTTCTACCGAAGAATTACAAGTTTTACCTAAGCTTCTTGAAATCTTAGCACAGCCACAACAACACATTAATCAATCGTTTTTAGAAGAATGGTTATATCAAATTCAATGGCGAGAAAAACCATTACACAATCATCAGTCACTAGCAACAGCAAAAACTTATGTAATTTTAGCTGATACCCAAGGAATAGGTGAAGAACTTGCTAAACACTTACAAGATAAAGGTAATACTTGTTTTTTAATTTATCCTGAACAAATCTATCAAAATTCTTTAAAAGCAAAATATAACTTTGACAGATTTTGGCAAAATATAACCGTAAAAGTAGATTATATTATTCATTTATGGAGTTTGGAAACAGCTTCTAATGAAAACCTTAACTCTGAGTTATTAACACAAGCACAAGTTTTCACCTGTCAAAGTCTTTTGTATCTTATCCAAACTTTACCTAATCAGCAATCACCTCAACTTTGGTTAGTAACAAAAGAAAGTGTATCGATTAATAATTCTATTCCTAATTTAGCGCAATCTTGTTTATGGGGAATGGGTAAAGTTATTGCTTGGGAATATCCCCAACTATGGCGAGGTATGATAGATTTAGAACCTAATTCTACATCTAATGTCATTCTGCAACTAATAGCAGAAATAGAATCAACTGAAGCAGAAAACGAAATAGCATTCCGAAAAGAAAAACGCTTTGTTTCTCGTCTGGTTAAAACTCAATATCCCCTTGCTAAAACGATTAGTCTTAAATCAGATAAGACTTATCTTATCACAGGTGGTTTAGGTGCATTAGGATTAGAAACCAGTCAATGGATGATTAAAAAAGGAGTACGTCATTTAGTTTTGATGGGAAGAAATAACCCAAGTACTGATGTAACAAAGCTTCTCTCTCAGTATCAGCAACAAGGAATAAATATTCAAGTTGTTTTAGGAGATGTATCTAAGTTAGAAGATGTATCTAAAGTTTTTGAGATGATTAAATTGTCGATGCCCCCATTAGCTGGTATTATTCATGCAGCAGGTGTATTAAATGATGGAATTTTATCCGAACAAAATTGGGACAAATTTCAGCGAGTCATGTTACCCAAAGTTCAAGGAACTTGGAATTTACATCAGTTAACGCAGGAAATGAATTTAGATTTCTTTGTGGTGTTTTCTTCTTTAGCTTCTGTCATCGGTTCTTCTGGACAAAGTAATTATGCAGCAGCTAATATATTTATGGATAATCTAATATCCTATCGTAATCTTTTGGGTTTACCTGGATTAAGTATTAACTGGGGATTATGGGATACAGTAGGAATGGCTGCAAGTTTAGCAAAAAATCAGCAACAACGTTTAGAGAAAACTGGAATTAAATCTATTTTACCTGAACAGGGATTGTGTATATTAGAACAGCTTTTAGGACAATTTTCGGGACAAATCGGCATATTTTCAATTAATTGGACAATTTTACAAAAACAAATACAGTCTAAATCTATTAATTCATTTTTATCCGAGTTATTGACTTTACCCGTTACAGAAAATTCCAATCAACCTATAAAACCAAGGACTATATTACAAACAATACAAGAAGCTAAAAAAGATGAAGTATATGCTATATTGTTAAAGTATTTTAGAGAAAAAGTATCAAGAATCCTAAAACTAGATGCTTTTCATATTAAAGATGATGACTCTTTAAATAGTCTTGGTTTTGATTCTCTAATGGCTATTGAACTTCGCAATTTAATTATCAAAGAATTTAATTTACAAATTGCCGTAGAAAATATTTTAGAAGGAATCACTTTAACTGAATTAACAGATTTAATAATTAAACAACTTACTTTAGCGCAATTTAAAGAAAGTCAGTTAGATGGAAATGATGAAGAAATGGAGGAAATAATTATATGAGTTTACAAGAATTACTTAATGAATTAGCCGAAAAAGGCGTACAGTTGAAAGTAGAAGAAAATAATTTACGAATTCGAGCGCCGAAAAATAGTTTATCAGAACATCATCGAAATCAGTTAAGTGAATATAAAGAAGAAATTATTCTGCTTTTGCAACTACAATCTTTCAAAGAAGAACCGATTAAACCCATTTCTAGAAATTTGCCTTTATATTTATCAGTAGAACAAGAAAGATTATGGTTAGCTAATCAAATTTCCTCTAACAATGCCGTTTATAATTTAGTACAAGCGATTCAAATAAAAGGGAAATTAAAAATTAGCTTGTTAGAAAAAAGTCTTAATAGGATTCTAGAACGTCACGAAGCTTTGCGAACTACTTTTGCTATTCAAGACAGCAACCTTATTCAAGTCATCAATGATTTTACTTGTAGCTTAAATATAGAAAATTGCCAAAGTAGCGAGATAAATATTATAGCTGATGAAGAAGCTCAGAAACCATTTGATTTAGAGGATTTAGATTTACCTTTATGGCGATTTAGATTATTAAAAACCGCAGAATCAGAATATATTTTAATATTTACTTTTCATCATTTGATAGGAGATATTTTATCAACCAGTATTTTAATTAAAGAATTAGCTGAAATTTATCAATCTTTTGTAGAGCAAAAAAAATTATCTTTACCTAATTTAACGATTCAATATGCCGATTTTGCATCTTGGCAAAGGCAAAAAATAGCCACCGAAGAAATACAACAAAAATTAAATTACTGGCAAAATGAATTTAAAGAAATTCCTCAACAATTAAAATTACCTTACGATTTTCCTAAATCTAATTTACAAGGAAAGCATCAAACCTTTAAATTATCTAAGGAAGATTGGTTAGCTTTAAAACAATTTAGTCAACAACAAAATGTTACACCTGCAATTATTCTTTTAACTGTTTTTGAAACACTTTTGTATAAGATTACACAACAAAAAGAGATTATTATCGGTTTTCCAACTTCAGGGCGTTTTCATTCTCAATTAGATTCTTTAATTGGTTTTTTTGCTTATCCTTTACCTTTTAAAATAAACTTATCTGATAGTCTAACTTTTCAAGATTTATTAAAGCAAGTTAGAGATAAAAATATAGAAATTGCTCAAAATCAAAATGTACCTTTTAGTCAAATAGTTGAAAAAATTAAGCCTCAATCAGGACTATTTCAGGTTTTGTTTAGTACATTTTTAGGAAATCAATTAAATACGATTAGACTTCCAGCAATAACATTTACTTTGCTACCAGAAGCGAGTCGTACACCTAGTGATTTAGATTTATTGTGGTCACTTTATGAAGTAGAAGAAGAATTACACGGTGTGATTGGTTATAATAAAAGCTTATTTGAATTAGCGACAATTCAAGAAGTTATTCAATCCTATTGTAATTTAATAAAACAATGTATAGAATTTCCTGAACGAAGTTTAAATAAATTTCAATTAAGTGAAAAACTAGAAGCAAAAACACAAAAAAATAATTTAGTTATTTCAGCTACTTTTACAGCAGAACCAATCATTAATACTCTTGAATTTTGGCTAGAAGAATTAAAATTATCTTATCAAATAGAATTTGCGCCCTATAACCAAGTTTTCCAGCAATTATTAAATACTGAAAGTTTGTTAAGAAAAAACCAAAACGGAATCAATTGTATTTTATTTCGCTTTGAAGATTGGCTAAGATTTGATATTAATCAAGATAATGAACAAGATAAACTCGAAAGAAACTTACAAGATTTTATCTTAGGTTTACAAGAAATATCACAGCATAATATTAATCCTCTGATTGTTTGTATTTGTCCATCTTCCTCTATAGAATCAAAAATTTTAGAAGAAAAATTTATAATAGAAAGTGAGACACTTCAGGGAATTAATTTTATTACATCTTCAGAAATTAATCAATTTTATCCCGTTAAAGATTATGAGAATTTACAAGGAAATGAATTAGGACATATTCCGTATACTACTAATTTTTTTATTGCTTTAGGAACGACAATTATTCGGAGAATTCATTCATTAAAACAGACACCCTATAAAGTTATTGCTTTAGATTGTGATAATACATTATGGCATGGAGTTTGTGGTGAGGATGGAGTCGAAAAAATTATTATTGATGAATCTTGTCGTCAGCTACAACACTTTATTATTGAACAGAAAAATAAAGGTATGTTGTTATGTTTATGTAGTAAAAATAATGAGGAAGATGTTAGAGAAGTTTTTGAAAAACGTTTAGATATGATTTTAAAGTGGACAGATTTTGTCGATGTTCAGATTAATTGGCAAGATAAGTCACGTAATTTGAAATTGTTGTCTGAAAAACTTAATTTAGGTATTGATAGCTTTATTTTTATTGATGATAATCCTGTACAATGTGCCGAAATAAAAGCTAATTATCCTGAAATATTAACCATAGAATTACCAGAAAATAGAGCAAATATATCTCAGTTTTTAAATCATATTTGGGCATTTGATAAACATCAAACAACGGTAGAAGATGCAAAAAGAACAAATTTTTATCAAAAAAATATAAAACGTCAGGAAGTGTTACAAAAATCTTTAACTTTAGGTAATTTTATAAATAGCTTAAATATTCAAGTCAAAATTTCTTATTTAGAAGATGAGCAGTTTTCTCGAATATATCAACTGATTCAAAGAACAAATCAATTTAAAACAACAACAATTAGACGTACTGAAAATGAAATACAAAACTTACTCAATTTAGGTTATACTTGTTTAACAGTGGATGTTAAAGACAGATTTGGTGATTATGGCTTAGTTGGAGCAATTATTTACCAAGATTTAGAAAACTTATTAAAAATCGATACTTTCTTGCTTAGTTGTCGAACATTAGGGCGAGGCGTTGAGTATCAAATGATGGTTGAATTAGGAAAAATTGCTTTAGCTAAAAATATAGAATGGATTGAAATTAATTATCAACAAACTGATAAAAATCAACCGATTTTAGACTTTTTACAGCGAATTGCTCAAAATTATCGAGACGGATATTGTTTTCGTTTTCCTGCTATTTATGCAAGTCAAATTATTTATAATCCTAATGCTGAAGTAGCAAAAGTATTAACTTCTGAAAAACCTAAATCTTATCAAAAAATTATTGCTAACTCAGATTTATATTCTAGAATTGCCACACAACTTGCATCGCCCAAACAAATCAATCAAAAAATGTTATCTTTATTTAAAAAGACTTATACAAAACAAAACTATGTTCCTCCCAGAAATAAAATCGAAACTTGTCTAGCGAAAATTTGGTCAGAACTTTTAAAAGTTGCACCCGTCGGAATTTATGATAATTTCTTTGAGTTGGGTGGTGATTCTATTTTGATGATTCAAGTTGTAGTACAAATGAAGAAAGCAGGATTAGATATTACTCCGATGCAACTTTTGGAAAATCAAACAATTGCTGAATTAGCTACAATTATTCAAATACCAGAATTAGCAGTTGTAGAACAAACTCAAAACACAAAAATAGATGATAATCAAGATTTAGATACAGAAAGTTACACACCGTCAGATTTTCCAGATGTAGATTTAACTCAAGAAGAATTAGACAATCTTTTATCTTCTTTAGAATAGGAGTAAAGATAATGATAGAGTCGCAACAAACCAATAAAAATAAAAATATTGAAACTATTTATCCGTTATCTTCTTTGCAACAAGGATTACTGTTTCATACTCTAATGTTTCCTGATTCAGGAATGTATATAGAACAATATAGTTGTATTTTAGAAGGACAATTAAATGTAGAAGCTTTTGACTATGCTTGGCAACAAGTTATACAACGTAATGCAGTTTTTAGAACTTTGTTTGCTTGGGAAAATCTGAAACAACCCATACAAGTTGTTTTAAAATCTGTAAACTTTTCAGTTCAGTATCAAGACTGGCAGAATTTATCTACTCAAGAACAATATATCAAACTACAAGCTTTTTTAAAATTTGATAAAACTCAATCATTTGATTGTAGTAAACCTCCTTTAATGCGTTGTACCTTAATACAAATAAAAGAGACAACTTATCATTTAATTTGGAGTTTTCATCATCTGTTGTGCGATGCTTGGTCAGTTTTTTTAATTTTTAAAGAAGTTTTTGATTATTATAATGCTTTTAATCAAGAACAGGAATTAATCTTAAAGCCAGCTATTCCGTACCGAAATTATATTACTTGGTTGCAACAACAAAATTTACAAGAAGCTGAAACATTTTGGCGAAATATTTTAAAAGACTTTACGACACCTACTAGATTATCAGTCAATAAATTTCATCAGCAAGATGCTGACACAAAACTAGAATATAAATCTCAATCTCTAACTCTTACTGTTGAAAAAACTCAAAAATTAATTACATTTGTTCGACAAAATCGCCTAACACTTAATACTTTAATTCAAGGTGCATGGAGTATTTTACTCAGTCGATATACTCAAGAATCAGATATCCTATTTGGAGTAACTGTATCGGGACGAGCGCCATCTTTGAAAGGTGTAGAGTCCATAATAGGATTATTCATTAACACTCTTCCTTTCCGAGTCAAAATAACACCCAATACTAGATTATTACCTTGGCTAAAACAATTACAAATATTACAGCTAGAAATAGAACAATATTCTTATAGTTCTTTGGTTGATATTCAAAAATGGAGTGACATTCCTCAAAGTCAATCCTTATTTGAAAGTATTTTAGTTTTTGAAAATGCTCCTATTGATACCTCGTTATTCAATCAAGAAAATGGCTTACGAATTAGAAAAATTCAAGGGATTAGCTGGACAAATTATCCTCTAACCCTAACTATTATTCCAAGCTCAGAATTAACGATTGATATTACTTATAATCAAAATAACTTTCAAGATGATATCATTTATCAAATGCTAGAACATCTAGAAACATTAGTGTTTGCAATGGTCGCGCATCCAGAAGAATTAATTATTGCATTACCAATTCTTACTCAAGCCGAACAAGAAAAAATCCTAAATGAATGGAATAAAAACAACATAGAATATCCCTGTGAGTGCATCCATCAATTATTTGAAAAGCAAGCGGAAAAAAACCCCGATGCTATTGCACTTGTCTACCAAAAGCAACAACTTACCTACTCACAACTAAACTCAAAAGCCAACCAACTCG
>NZ_PXOH01000055.1 GCF_003007785.1 Aphanothece hegewaldii CCALA 016
TAGAGTTACCATTTCTAACTCCTTCTCTCCATCAGTTGTTTTTTCTATTTTACTTCCTTATCTAACAAAAGAGGGATCATTTATCCTGTTCAATCGCTTCTGCCAGTCCATAAAGCCAACCTTGAATCTGCTGTAGCCGTATTCCCTCCTGTTGCATGGAAGCAGCAATGTTGGCACGTCGGCGCGTGAGACGTTGAGAGGCGATCCCGCAGGGATCTGCCTTACGGCAGCACGCGGGTTTGAGATAATATTGGATTTTAGGTTCGAGCGCATCTGCCAAAGCTTTAAACTTTTCGGCTTTTTTACTGGCGATAAGTTGAGGCATCGTTATTAATTGAAATCAAGCGATCGCCTTAGATGCGCCAGCATCGGGAAGATTAAAGCGATAAGGGGAAGTCTAAAGAAAAAGAAAAAGATACCCGAATCGGGGATCTCGGTCGGGGCATCTTGGCTTGTCAAGCTTTCCGATAAAGTTGCCGCAGTACCTCAAAAGAAGCTTCAGTCGATAGTCCCCAGACTTTGATTTCGTAACAGGTTTCTAACCTTTGCCCAGTTCTCAATTCAGCTTTATAGTTTTGACTCAGAGTTTCGAGGTAGGATTGAGCAGTATTAAGATCATCAAACCCAATGTACGAACAATGGCGGCTGCCATCAGGACGAGTGACGGTGGCAAATCGAGGATATAGGTAGTTTAGCCGCCATCCGTCATCAAGAAGTTTGCAGGTAACGGCGTTTCTAGGAAGGATACTTATGGACATAGCGATCGCTCTCTTGAGTGCGATGCTGAAAGCTGCGAAAGCAGCATTTTGTCAATTTTAGGATTCAGTTTGGAGGCTTAAAAGCCTATTTTGTCGTTTAAAGTTGCACCCTAAAACTATAATTCTCAAAATAAAGGAATGGATTTAGGGTGCAATTAAACGGCTCAAACCTTGATTCTGTTGTTAAAGTTTGCACCCTAAATTGAAGATTCTCTTTTTTTGCACAAGTACAGAGAATAGTGAATGCCATTGCGACGATAACGGAGGTAATCATAAGGCCCGCAGTTGTTAATCGTTTTTTTCTCGATATTGCACCTAATCTCATTAAAAATTAATTTTGGAAGAACCTGTTCACAAGCTGTTAACTGCTTCATCATAGAAGTAAAAAGCTTTTTTAAAGTTACCTATGAAATTACATTATTTTCTAATTCCTCTTGGGATCATTGCTATCACTGCCCTCGCCATTGAAGTCTATCAAGCGAATAGCGCACCATTACCACAAGGATTTCCCTCCCCTACTTCGGCTGGCGTGATTGAAGTGAAAACTTATCCTGCTTATCGTGCTGCCACTTACACTTACAAAGGGGAACTCTCGAAAGCCGCTAATCAAGCTTTTTATCCTTTGTACCAACACATTAGTTCTAACGAGATTCCTATGACCGCCCCAGTTGAAACTCGTTATCCCACCACCACCTTGACAGAAGTCGAAGATACGGGACTGGCTAAGGTATCTTTCCTTTACCGTAGCAAAGATACTTCGACAAAAACAATCGCGGATGAGATCGTCATCGAAGATATTCCCTCAATGACGGTAGTAAGTCTGGGATGCCAAGGAAGCTACAGTTACGACAGTTACCAAAAAGGTTTAGCACAATTAAAAGAGTGGTTGAACCGTCATCAAAACTATCAAGTCACCGATTCACCCCGTCGCTTCTTTTATGATGGCCCTTATGTTCCTGATGCGCTCAAACGGAGTGAGATCCAGATTCCTATCCAAAAAACTGTAACAAGCCAACCTTAGCTATCTGCCTACTCCTCAATTTCTTCATTGAGCAATTCTTCTAGCTTCTTCAATAGAGTCTGAGCTTTACGCCATTTTTTCGGATCGGTCTTCCAGAGTTGTGCTTTCTTGAGCTTTTGATAAGTTTCACTTAAAGTTGTCTGGGCAGTCGGGGTTAAGGGATTTGACTCCCGCGATTCAAGTAGGGAGATGCGTTCTTTAATCTGGCTTAGGGATAACTCCTGTGCGATCACATCTTCTAACAACTCGGTTCGCTGTTCTGAGTCTTTGAGCCGCGCGATCACTTTAGCTTTGGTGTATTCGATCTTTCCTTCTCCAAGAGTTCTGAGGATGTCTTCTGGTAAATTAAGTAGAGACAAACGATGATTGATAAATGAATCGAGATTCAGTAACCCTAACGACTTAAAAATTGAAGTGATCACTTCAATTTGGGCATTACCTACAACGTTGTGGGCTGTTTGCCCTTTTCGTTCCTTTTGAAGTCGGTAAAGAGTTGATTTAACTTGCTCTCTAGAAATCTTTAGCTTAAAAGAGAGAAGATTTAAAATCCCTTCTACTTCTTCAACAGGGTTTAAATCTTCTCTTTGAAGATTATCAAGCAAGGAAATCTCAATGGCTTCCTCGTCATCTACTTCAAGGACGAGGACTCGTGCTTCATTTACACCTGCTAGAAGTCCTGCCCGATATCGTCTTTCACCACTTAGAATTTCATAGTGCTGTCCATCATTCATCAACCGAACTAATAGAGGTTCTAAAATGCCATGTTTTTTGATTGTTGCGGCAAGTTCAGCTAATTTAATCGGATTAAAAAATTTTCTAGGTTGATGGGTAAAAGGAACAAGCTGTGAGAATGGAACAATTTGATAATCATTCTGATGTCCCTCTCTAAAAGTAAATACATTAAGCGATCTTCTTTCTTTAGTAGCCATTGATTAATTTTAAAGATTCTCTAAATAAAGATTCAAAATCTTGGGAGGCAATTTTAGCGGCGGGTGTTGGATCTTGCCAAACGGTAATTCCTTGTCCTGGAGCGTCGCTAATGCTCTGTCTGTTGTAGATAATTGTAGAAAGTAAAGGAACAGTTGATTTAGAAAGTAAATCAATTGATTCTTTCAGTAAAATTGTTCCTTTAACAGCTTGATTGAGCAGCAAAGCCGCTTTAGGGAAATTATTTCTAATTCTTTGGGCTTGAGATAAGATTCTTAAGATTTTATGACTACTATGAGTATCTAATCCAGATGGCTTACAAGGAATTAAAGCTAAGTCACAGCCGTACAGAATCGATTTAGTAACTTCTGACAAACCAGCAGGGCCATCAACAATGACAGCATCATATTTTTGGCTAAGTTCGGGTAACAGATCGAGCAGATCTTCTGGATCGTCAGTTATAGCAAAGGGAATTTTTAGGTCAGTCAGCCAATTAGAGCTACTTTGTTGTACATCAGTATCTACTAAAACAACAGAACCTTGTAAGGACAGCCAATAAGCCAAATGAACGGCTATTGTCGTTTTCCCTACTCCTCCCTTCTGATTAGTAAGGGCGATGATCATAATGAGTGCATTTCTCTCTTCTTTTCTTTTTTTGAATTAATTTCTATGAGCTAGTCTTTGAATAAACTGTTCCCATCATTGTATGTGAATTGTCTTTTTTAGAACAGACCACAACGTTGTGGGCTATTATCGATGAATTACCCCAACTGCTTTTCGTCAGCGTGCGTTAAAGTAGTTCATTGTACATCTAAGTTTTTCGCGGCTCAACGAATGTTGGCAAGATTCTAACCCATTTTCGTTTCATTTCACTGCGCTTTTTAAAGGGGACTCTTTTCAGGTATCCTCGTCAAAGATGGAGATGTGGTGATTTTCGCCTTTTCTGACTTCCGCTTCCAATTGAAAGTGTGCGAATTGAGGAAAAACAAAATACTTCCCTAACTAACCTGAGTTCGGGATAAGCTAAAACCCCCATTCTCTCGTAGAATAGAGCGCAAAATCGCCTTAACTCAAACTGACGTTAACTAAAGGGGAGTAGTGGCACAAAGATCTTGATGGAAAGATTTTCTCCCCGTAAAATGCCGGTTCATTAAAATATAACCTGAGCGCGTTTAATTTAATCAACACCTTTGCTACACTATTACATCTTTGTGGCACCACCAACTTAACCGAAAATTTATAACAGAGAATTTTTTGTCCTCACTCGCTGATAAAATTCCTGCATCACTTCTAGAAAAGACCCATCTTTTCGCCAAAAAGGAGGGAAATCTCCCCCTTTTTTGACTACAATAGCTGGGATACTCGCTTTTGAGACAACATCAACCGTTGGTGGTAATCGGTGAGTCGAGTGCCAAAATTCTTTCAAGCTTACTGCATCTAAGTGCTGCACTTTTTCAGGTTTTGTATAGTATGAAGTGACAGGTTCTAAAAGAATTTCATCGGCTTCCATCGCTTCTGAGAGAATCTTTCCTAAAGGCGATTTAGCTAACTCTTGTTGTAAGAGTGAGCGATAAATTCCTCTGAGTTCAAATAATAACAAGGGGTCTTGGTCTAATTGGGAAGCCACTAAATAATAAACCCCAGCAATATGCTTACAGGGATTTTCCCAATCGGGACAAGAACAACTCGTTTGAAAATCTTTTTGAGTCTGAGGCAGTAAATGGAGATTGACTTCATGAAACGCTTCATCAATATTATCAGGGACTTCATTGAGCAGGAGTTTAGAAATTAAACTCGCTTTTGACCCTAGATAGGCAATTGCTTTCGACCAATCGGCTGTTTTAATGGGTTTAATCTCGATTGTGATGTTGTATAAAGGCTCTGTATAGACTCCAAAATAAGGATTAATCGAACCTCGAACTTGAGCCGTGATCTTGCCTTGTTCAAGGTAATATTCTTGAATTTTTCCATTTCTGGCGTAGGAACGTCCTCTAGTTAGTCTTGCCGAATCCGTAAATTCTTCTAAGGCTTCGATAAATCGTTTTCCCCACCAAGTTTTACTGAATTGTGCCATGTTTCACCTTGTCCCAAATCTAAAATTAAATAATCGCTTGTCGATTCAGAGCAATTAGCTTTCTAAAACTTTCATTATCCAATTCGGTTAGCCAAGATTCATCCGCTCCCACAATACTATTAGCGATCTTTTTCTTCTCTTCGATCATCTCATCAATACGTTCTTCTAATGTTCCTAAAGTCACAAACTTATGAACAAAGACATTCTTACTTTGACCAATTCTAAAGGCTCGGTCGGTTGCTTGATTTTCAACGGCTGGATTCCACCAACGATCAAAATGAAAGACGTGATTAGCCTTAGTCAAAGTAATTCCAACACCTCCAGCTTTTAGAGATAGGATAAAAGCCGAGGGTTCAGTTTCAGGAGCTTGAAATTCAGCGATCATTTTTTCTCGTTTTTGACGAGTGGTTCCCCCATGCAAATAATAAGTATTGTAATGAAAGGTTTGCTTTAAATAGTGATGTAGTGCTTCGCCAATTTCAGTAAATTGAGTAAAAATCAAAAAACTTTCTTCTTCAGCAATCACTTCTTCTAGCATTTCTCCTAAACGTGACAATTTGTGAGAACGGGCTGGCGTAAACTCACTGCTATCTTGTAAAAACTGCCGAGGATGGTTACAAATTTGTTTAAGCTTCATCAGAGTTGATACGATCAATCCTTTGCGCTGAATTCCTTCAGCATCTTGAAGCTGTTCTTCTACATTTTTCACGACGGCTTCATACAAAGAAGCTTGTTCTTTGGTCAAGTTACAATACTGTTTATGTTCGATTTTATCAGGTAAATCTTTGATGATCTGTTTGTCTGTTTTGACGCGACGCAGGATCAAAGGTTCTACCAATTTTTTGAGAACGTTGGACTGCACTTGGTCATTCTGTTTTTGGATGGGAATTTCAAAGGTTTTGCGAAATTGAGCTTCTTTACCTAAATAACCTGGATTAAGAAAATTAAAAATTGACCAGAGGTCGAGTAAACGGTTTTCGATAGGTGTTCCCGTCAAAGCGAGACGGTGATTAGCTTGTAAAGTGAGAATGGCTTTAGTTTGTGCCGCTTTAGGATTTTTAAGATTTTGGGCTTCATCGATGACAATTCGCTGCCAAGTTAAACTGTTAAAAAGTTTGGCATCTTTTCTAGCCAGCGTAAAAGAAGTAATCACAAGATCATGTTCTAAAGAAGCCGATTGAAATTCAGTTTCATCCTGATAGCGACTGCTGCCATGATGGATGAAGCTTTTCAGATGAGGGGCAAATTTTTCGATTTCTTTTTGCCAATTGCCGACAACTGAAGTAGGGGCAATTAAGAGAGTTGGTAAGATGGGATGATTTGTTTCTCTTTCGGTAATTAATCTGGCAATCACCTGTAAAGACTTACCAAGTCCCATATCGTCAGCCAAACAGCCGTTTATCCCTAATCTCTCTAAATATTGAATCCAAGCCACGCCTCGTTTTTGATATTCTCTGAGATTTCCTTGTAATTGAGTCGGATTTTCAATTGGTTCGAGATAGCTAGGGTCACGTAATTGAGCCATCATCGCCGCTAACATCTGGTCAGGCTCAACTTCAATTTCATCAGCTTCTTCTGTGGCTTTTTTCATCAATTCTAGTAGAGTCATTTCAGGATGTTCCTCTTGATGAGCCTGCCAAAACTCAAGCATTTGCTTCATCTTGTTTTGGTCTAACTCAATCCACTGACCCCGAAACTGGACTAAAGGTGTTTTGGCTTGGACTAACTGCTGCCATTCTTCTTGACTAATGATTTGTCCACCGATGGAGAGTTCATATTGATATTGAATAATCGTTTCAAGGTTGAAGTAGCCTTGGTTGAGGCTTTTCGCAGAAGACTTCTTAGAAGAAGCTTGAAGGCGAATTTTGGCTCGTTGACGACCTTCGGGTGTCCACCAAGCGGGAATAATCACTTTGTATCCAGCATCTTCTAAAATCCATGCACTTTCTTTGAGAAAATCAAAGGCTTCTGCTAAGGTCAGGGAAAATCCACTTGGTTTGTGTGTTTCGAGTCCTTTCCAGATTAGCGGATACATCCGAGCCGCATAAGCTAAGTTTAAGAGTAAATTTTTCTCGAAATCGTTGCCAAAGTGTTTTTGGATTGGCTTTTTGGTTTTCTGAGAAAGAAACCAATAATCATCTAATTCAAGTTTTAGGGATGGGTCTTGTTTTGAAGCAACGAGAAATTGAATTTGCCAGTGATCTAGGTTATTTTCTGACGCTTCATGAAGTTTAAAACAAAGATGAAAAGTTGAAGTATTTTGAGTATCTAATAGTTTCTGTTTCCAAGTTTGCCATTTTCGATAGTCTTCTAAGGCAGAGACATTCGTCCAAGGCTGTTGGGAAGTTTTGGGATGGAGGCAACCATAGAGAAGGGCAGTCTCGTTGATTTTTTTGTCAAAGCTAGCAGGAGTCGGATTGCTAGTGACGATAAAATTAAGAAGAGCCTCAGAAAAGTGACGAAGTAGGGTTTCTGGGTCGTAAAATTCTTGTCTTGGATGAGCCGTCTCGGCACCAGCTAGACAAACTAGAGGAAGGTAATTGAGATATCGTTTGAGATTGGCTTCATAAGCTTCTGAAACAATTTCCCAGATGGTATAGATTTCAAAAGAATGGCTTTTTGGCTTACTTTTGCGGATTTGAGTTGAGATTTCTCGATATTTAAACGCAGGAATGTATTGATCTTTCAGAATAATTTGTTTAAAGGCTTGGGTATAGTAATACCAAAAAAGTAAGTCAGACCCCATCTGAATTTCAAGCGAATGATTAAGACTAATAAAATGAAGGTCATTTAGGATTTTAATGACAGGGGTCACTCGATAACAGTCGATTTCCCAAGATTGTAAATCTGAGGTTTCAGGCAATTCTAATTCTAGATAACGGCTTAATTCCAATGAAGGAAGTGGCTGTTGATTCGCACTAGGTAAGAGAAAGTATTTAGAGGTAATCTCGCGGCTCGTCGGGCTGTTGGATGAACAGACAAGACCTAATTCATTGGCGAGAAAAAGAGCTAATTCTTCTTTGGCTAATTGTCCTCGATGACGATTGGCTGGCTGATTTTTTCGGTTTTTGGGCGTGGAGGTTTCAATCCAGAGATAAAAATTGCCAGTCTGGATAAATTCATAACTTGCTTCAGGAATCCAGGTCCCGTGAAGGATTTTCATGAACAAGGAATAACTAGATGATTAGCTCAGTCTACTCTGTATTTTAGAGATTTGATGACACATTTGAACGATTCTCAAAAGCTAAAGCTCAAACCGTCACAAAAAATAGTATCATTCTTCGACTAATACATGAATGAACTGACGGGGTGACAATCTCCTGAGCCAAAAGTTTTTTCAACCTTTCAAGATTCAAACGATAGGATGTTGATAAAAGGGAAAATCTACATAGCCTTGGGCCTCGGACGAGTACCAATCTTTCATCGGTGCTTCGGGATTAAGTGGCCATCCGTGAGCAAAACGCTCCACCAGATCAGGGTTACTAATGAAAGGCCGTCCGAAGGCGATCAGATCCGCATGGTTCGACCGAATTGCTGCGGCGGCGGTTTCTTGAGTGTAACCACAGTTCCCGATTATTGCTTGACTGAAGACCTGACGAAATTCGGCTAAGGTCATTGGCTCGCCTAGCTCATGGAAACCAAAACCCAAACCATCCATGATATGGAGGTAAGCCAATCCATAAGCATTTAGTTGCTCGGCTACATAGAGAAAGGTTTCTCGATAATCAGGCGAACCCATGTCGTTATAGATGCCGTTGGGTGATAATCTGACTCCCACCCTTTCGGCTGGCCAGACGGTTAAGATCGCCTCAACTACCTCTTTTAAAAATCGGTAACGATTTTCTAAGCTTCCACCATAGCGATCGCTACGCTGATTGGTTTTAGATTGAAGGAACGTATCGATTAAATAACCGTTTGCTCCATGAATTTCAATTCCGTCAAATCCTACATCCATTGCGCGTCTGGCTGCCTGGCGGTAATCAGAAACCACGCTAGGAACCTCTTCCGTCTCTAACGCTCTGGGTATTTCGTAGGGCTGCTTGCCAATGGGGGTATGGATTGACTCTCCGTTAATCTTGATGGCTGAAGGGGCGACAGGAAGACCTTCCGCTTCGTGGAAGCTACTATGGGAAGCCCGTCCACAATGCCACAGTTGGAGGAACAACGGGGTTCTTTTGGCGTGAACCGCTTCAATCACCTCTTTCCAAGCTTCAGCTTGTGCTGAAGTATAGATGCTAGGGCTGTTTTCCCAACCATTAGCTTGTGGGGAAATGACCGTCGCTTCCGTAATGAGCAGCCCCGCCGAGGCTCTTTGGGCATAGTACTCGGCCATTAAAGGGTTAGCTTGCCTAGATTTTCCCGCACGGGCGCGAGTCATTGGAGCCATGACGACTCGGTTTTTTAGGAAGAGTCCCTGTAAATCAAAAGGAGATAGAAGTGCCTGGGAAGTTTGTACACTCATGAGCTAATCAGTTTTTAGTTTTGAGGATTGCTCCATATTTTATCAATTTCCGCTCAAAACTTTAAAGGGATACTCCGTAGGAGTTTTAGCGATCAAAGCTTGAATCAGATTAACGTCACATTTTTCCAAGAACTACGGTTTTTTCTAACGCAAGAATAATGGTTTGAGGCTAATTGTTGAGCAACAATTGTACTACGCAAACACTCTGTAACAGTTATGTGCCTACAACCCCATCTTAGAGAACCGTTAAAAAAGATAAGTAAAAGTTTTAACTTTCCTGACTAACAAAACTGAACTCTACATCACTGAATGGTGAGGCTTTCACTACCTTCAGTTTCCCTGATAAAAGTTTACATTTCGTTACAATTTTAAATAAAGGTCAGGCGAACCGTAGATTTCGCTCCCTAAAAATAGGAGGTTGTCCGATGAACGGCAACATACGTGTCGGTAATTTATTTGGGATTCCTTTTTATGTGAGTCCTTCTTGGTTTATCGTGCTAGGAATAGTCACGTTAACTTATGGTGGGCAACTCGCCTTATTTCCTCAACTTAGCGGCATTACCCCTTGGATTTTAGGATTAATTACGGCATTATTATTATTTGCTTCAGTAATTGCCCATGAATTGGGTCATAGCTTGGTCGCTATCTCTCAAAAAATTGGAGTCAAATCCATTACTTTGTTTATCTTTGGTGGTTTAGCCAGCTTAGAGAAAGAATCAGAAACACCATTAGAAGCTTTTTTAGTCGCTATTGCAGGCCCCCTCGTCAGCTTGCTCCTCTTTGGCCTATTTACAATAATTGGCGTTAATGTGTCGCTGCCATTACCAATCGCTGCGATCGTTTCTTTACTCGCTTCAATCAACTTAGCATTGGCACTATTTAACTTGATTCCAGGCTTACCCTTAGATGGTGGAAATGTCCTCAAAGCTTTGGTTTGGAAGATTACAGGTAATCCCAATCAAGGTATTATTTTTGCCAGTAGAGTTGGTCAAGTTTTCGGTTGGTTAGCGATTATGATCGGAGGATTAGCTGTTGTCGGGTTAAGTCCCATTGGAAGTTTCTGGACATTATTGATTGGCTTCTTCTTGTTACAAAATGCAGGAAGTTCGGCTCAATCAGCCCAAATTCAAGAAACGATGAATGGATTGACGGCTGAAGATGCAGTGATTCCCAATAGTCCAATTGTTAACCAAGATCTGAACTTGCGTTCTTTTGCCAATGACTATGTGATTGGACAGAATAAATGGAGTAAGTTCTTAGTCACTGATGAAGCGGGCAATTTACTGGGAGCGATCGCTACAGATGATCTAAAAAAAGTAGCGACCTCTGATTGGACAAAAATCCTAGTTAAAGAGTTAATACAACCCAACCAAGTTTTAACAACTGTTCGCTCTAATCAAACCTTATTAGAGGTTGTCAAACTGCTAGAACAGCAAAGAATTCCCCAGTTAGCGGTAGTAAATGAAAATGGGATCGTTGTTGGCTTGTTAGAAAAGGCTTCGGTCATCAATTTATTGCAACAAAAAGCACTTCTTAAAACCGCTTAAACTCGACTGAGCTTGTAATCTTATCATTGGGGTGTCGTTTAAGAGATGACACCCCAAAATTTGTTATTCTTAGGGGGAAAAGGAGGGCTTGGAAAGCTGACTCAGGCACGAACATTGTGAGCCACGATGAAAAATGTTTCTCACAAAAGAGTTTTTCAAATGATAGTGATGACTACCCGCTTTACTGAGCAACTTGTCATAACGAAAGTCGGGCCAGATTTCTTTTCTCTTGAGATGACCGAACGAGCGAAAAAGCTTGGTATTTTTTAAACTTGCCTAATGAACAAATTGAATTGAAAGATGTATTCGATATTCAATCATTAAGGACGTGACTGCGTGCGCTTCCGCGTGCCTACGGCATCGCCCCCTTTGACTTTTAACAGTCAAGTCATCTAATCAGTCCGACAACAAGGTTTCAGATTTAATAACGCGCTGCCCTTCATGCCGATCCGCTCTTCGGATCGCTTCAATCATCTGTGATTGTTGATCTTTGGCAGTTGTCGATATCTCGCTTCAATCAACGAATAAATACTATAGGCAATCAGACCTAATGCTACTCCTCCTAGAATCCAGCGTCCAAAAGGTTGTTGTGCCAGTGCCGCTAGTGCTTCACCTAACCCTTTAGCTCGATTCGGGTCAAAGGTGAGGGCAGCTTGGGTTAAAAAGACACCGATGGTAGCAAAGACAATTCCACGAGCCGCAATTCCGATTCGACCAAGAATAATCGCCCAAGTTCTCTGTTGAGGGCTGATCATCGACAACTGGAGATGTTTACGGAATTTGCCTTTGTAAGCTTTGTAAAGTTCGTAGAATCCGAGTCCAATTACAAGCATTCCCGCACTCCCTACTAACCACTGACCAAAAGGTTGAGACAAGAAACGCGCCGTCCAGTCTTGAGTTAAGTTATTACTACCACCTCCTGAACCGAGAATGAGTTTAATTGCTGTTGCGGCTAGTACGAAATAACTCAAAGCACTAATGGCATAACCGAGCCGTCGAGCGATTTGTTTAGCTCCTCGATGTTGATGAGGGTGTTCTGGATCGAGAAAAGTTTCAACGGTTCGCCAGAGAGCATAACCAATGAGTCCAACAGTAACAAGACTCAGGAGAAATTTCCCAAATGGTTGAGTGACGATCGTTTGAAGGGCTCCCTTACTGTCTGTCGTTTTGCCCCCTACCCCAAAAGCAGCTTGTGCAGCTAACAAACCAATAATAAAATAGACTACACCTCTAGCAGCATAGCCAAGTCGGGCTAGTTTTTCCATCCAAGGATGTGATGCGGCTTGTTGAATGGGTTTTTCAAGATTGCCATTAGGTGAATTATGTCGTGTCATTGTTGTTGTGTAGCTTAAATCTGAGTTCTCCTATTTTTAATCAAAGCAGTAACTAATATTCCCCTCATCACCCTAAATAGGTAGAGCTTGAATCAGATGAGTAGCGATGGGTACAGAAAATAGCGATCGTTATTAGAAAGGGAAAATGAAAGAGGGCGATCGCGTCTTATAATTAGTTAGGGGCAATTGTCTCATTCTTTCTTGAAAGGGAGGATCGATGTCTGATACAAGAGTAGGTAAAGGCCACTGCCTTTGTGGGAAAGTCAAGGTAACAGCCCCGACAATGAGTAAAGAAATCGGAGCTTGTCATTGCCATCAGTGCAGAACTTGGACGGGTGGGCCTCTATTAACCATTGATTGCGGAAGTAATGTATCTTTTGAAGGCCAAGAACATATTAGCTTTTTCAACTCGTCTGAATGGGCAGAACGAGGATTCTGCTCAGGCTGTGGGACACATCTGTTCTATCGATTGAAAGAGAATCATCAATATTTCATGCCTGTCGGAATTTTTGAAGATGATGGAAAGTTGGTTTTTGACCACCAAATCTTCATTGATGAAAAACCCGAATATTACGATTTCGGTTGTGTTGCAAATTTTTTTAGAGACAGAAAAGCTCTAACTTTTCCACTTTTCTAAACAACTCTTTCAAAGAGAGATTCAATAAATTTCTTTTGACCGATAATATCCCCTTTTTTGATATTATTAATCTGTCCTTTGCGGATTACATTCATCATTTCATAGCCTTTAATTGTTCGTCTGGCTGTGTTAAATGATTTAAATCTTAGTCCTGGCTTGACTAATCTTTTAATAAATCTAACGTCAGTTCGGGCCTTTGCAGATTGAGGTAAAGCCCACTCCATCCCAAGAGAAGGCTTCTTGGGCTGATGGCAATAAGCAATTAAACCACACAGAAGATTGACACAAAAATTGACAGGACTTCTATGGCGAGAATGCAAGGGTTTGAGAGATGTTTTTGAGTTGGAAGGGTAATTGTCTCAACACTCTTAGCGTTTACGCGATAAGAGCTTATCATGAAGGTGCATTAAGCGATTTTTCATGTTTCTTTTTGGAGGAGCGAAAAACTCGATGCCTTTCTCTTGCCGCAACTGTTCTGTTAAAACTTGATAGCATTTTTCAATTGGATTGAACATAATAGCAGCAGTGAGTAAACCAGCCAACCAAATTGTCTTGGGTCACTAAA
>NZ_PXOH01000056.1 GCF_003007785.1 Aphanothece hegewaldii CCALA 016
CTAGCAGGGCTTTTCACATATTGAAGTTCAAAAAAACTTTTTGCTCTATGCTCAATCTTATCAAAAAAGGGTGGACACAGACAAGTGCGCCCGAAAAATCTGCTACTCAAGATACCGTTGTCTCAACATTCAATCTTCCTGAATCCAACCCCAAACGCCTAAGCGACAAGCATTACAACCACTGCTGCGGTTCTGACATCCATCAAAAACAAAGAGGATTAAACCCCGATTGGATAGCGGCCAACTGCTACTCCGTAGACATCAAACAAGCCTCCGAACTCCTCGGCTACCCCGCCCGTTCGGGGGGCATCATCCTAAGTGGCTCTAACGGTCAGTTTCAATTCCGACCCGACAAGCCCTGGAGTGACAAGCAGGGAAAAAAAGCCGCTAAATACCGCACCGCTTTCAAGGATGAATATGATGCTCTCTTACCTGCTCATCCGAGTGATCCCTATTTCTGGCACGATTTAAAGGCTCTAAAAGCCCGTTGCTGGCTCATCGATGGGCATCCCTACATCATCATTACTGAAGGCGGTTTTAAAGCGATTTGCGCCTGTTTTCATGGGCTTCCGACGATCGCCTTACTAGGGGTGGAAATGGGTCTTACTTCAGCTAAATCCGACCCACAGGGCCAACGCTACCTGGTTTCCGCCCTAGAGCGTTTAGCTAAAGCAGGATTTGGCTTTATCTTGGCTTTCGATGCCGATATTTCGACTAAACCAAATGTCAGGGAAGCATTACATAAGCTGGGAGTTCAATTAACAAAATTTAACACTCCCGTACAGGTTCTACCCTCATGGGATGAACAACTAGGAAAAGGAATCGATGATTATATCCAAATGAACAACATAGAAAAATTCCGAGAACTCTTAACCAAATCCATCTCCTTCGAGACTTGGGTTGAACAACATCAATCATCAGATGAAGGCCCAACTCCAAAACTATCAGCCCTGCATCGCGCTTGGGCTAAAGTGCTGGCTGAATATGGAGATCGCCTACGGTTTAATGAAATGACCCGATGTATCGAACTCGACTCTGAACCAGCGACCGATTTAGAGGGATTCTATCTCGATTTGGCATTGATCCATAATTGCTTGATTACGAAAACGCAAGCCTATGATCTAGCGATTCGCTGTGCCAAACAAAATCCCTATCATCCTGTCAAAGATTACCTTAATCATGTGGCTGATACAGTAGAGCCGATCGATATCCGTTCTCTCTCGCATTATTATTTCGGTACAACTGATCCAATTTATGATGAGATGATGTATCGCCATCTGATAGGAAGCGTGGCCCGAATCTTTAAGCCAGGATGTAAAAAAGATGAAGCGGTAATCCTTAAAGGAAAACAAGGAGTTCTTAAATCGACGTTTTGGAAAGTTCTCTATGGAGAGGATTTCTTTAGTGATTCGCTTAAAGGCACTGACCGCGATGATCTGCTCGTGCTGCATCAATACTGGGCGTTAGAATTAGCTGAATTTGAAACGATGACCAGTAAAAAGCAAGCAGGGGACTTAAAGGCGTTTTTATCGGCTTCTTCTGATACGTTCCGTGAACCCTATGCTCGATCTAGCCAAGCGAGAAAACGGCAATCAGTCATTGTCGGATCTGTTAATCCTGATGCGTTTTTAGTTGATGAAACAGGCAATCGTCGCTATTGGGTAATTCCTGTTTCTAAAAAACGGATTGATTTAGAAAAAGTAGCGAGAGAGCGAGATGCAATTTGGGCGGCGGCGGTACTCGCTTATCGTGACTCTGAAGCGTGGCATTTAAGTTATGCGACTGAACAGAAAATTTCGGAACTGAATCAAGATTATTGCCATACCGATAGTTGGGAAGTTCCTTTATCTAATTATCTACAAGGGCGGCCAATGGTGACAATTTTTGAGTTACTTACACAAGCTCTCGATTTTGAAGCCTCACGAATTGGTAAACGCGATGAAATGCGGGTTTCGTCAATTTTGCGCTCTTTAGAGTGGCAGAAAACCCTCGCTACTTACCAAGGCAAACGACAAAAAGTCTGGATGAAAACTGATCCACCTTTATGTGATCCACCTCATGATCCACCTAGTTTTCTTGAGGTGGATCAAGGGGAAAATCTAGATAGCACAAGCAATACAGCAATTAGTGATCCACCTGATCCACCTATAAATAAAAGTTTTTCCAACTCACTAAAACATCCCCTTCGTGATGAGGAAGTTTTAATTAATGAACAAAAGTTTGAACCAGAAACCCTAGAGGTGGATCAACAAAACCAAACCGTTACACCACAAGGCGTTGAACCTTGTGATCCACCTCGCTCCACCCCCCGATCCACCTCGGTGGTGGATCAAGTAGATTATTCGACTTATCCTCATCGAACCTCGAACGATATTAGAGCCAAAGAAAAACGGGCTTTTAAGTGTTTAGTATTAATGTTGGGTTGTACAAATAAAGAGGAATTAACACGGTTTAAGAATGAATCAGGGTTTAGCAGTAACGAAATCGATTGGGTTTTTCATCATGTATTAACGGAATCAGAACAGCAAAAGTTAAATGAAGCAGCACTCGCCTCCCAATTGAATTTTTTAGAACCACCTAGCTATGATTACAATGAGCTAATTGCTGCTATTGATGATGAGTTAATCCGTTTGGGCTGGACAACTGAACAAGCCAAAGAGTACCTGTTTCAAACTTACGGGGTGAAAGCTCGATTTAAACTCAGTGATGAGCAAATCATCGAGTTGTGGCAGTTCCTTCGTCAGCAATCCAAATAAGCATCAGAGAAGCAGTAGCGTCAGGGATTAATGCTAAAAACAACTAAAAAAAAGACAGGTTCGATATGGAGATTCGAGAACAGTTGGAGTCCATTCTGAATGGAATTCCTACCTCAAAAAAACCTTTAGATAGAATCGTTTTCTATGACAACTTTCGTCGATTATATGGCTATGATCTTAACGAAAGGGAAGGCAAAGAAGAGAAAGGTAAACCCCTAATTCTAGGACGGCCAGATATTACGGGTTTAGATGAGGATGAGATCCCTTTTTAGCAACGAAGAAGGAAGTAAGTTTTTCTTTGACTTGTTGCGGCAATAAATTCAAGCTATTGAACCAATTAACGCTCAAATCCTCTAGATCGCTCTTTAGCCTTGAAAATCGCCTGTTGCTCTAACCATTGGTCTAAATCAACGGAGATTTCCTTTTCAAGATCTGGGGATAATTTTCCCAAATTATATTCCCAACCCTGTTCAGTTTGAAGAGCGATGAGGAAATCTTCGGGGTTTTCTTGTGAGCGATAGGTCATAATTTGGGTTTTGGGGTCAAATTCGAGAAAATAAACCGAGTTATCCTGTCTATATTGACCAAAATGATTTAAGAGTCTGGCCAGAACGGGCATACAACGATTAACCTGTCGTTGCCCCTCTCTTTGATCAAGCTGTTGATTCAAATGCTCTATTGCCTGTAGATCTTCTGCCGATAGCTGACCCCTTATAGAGCGGGAGAGTTCGAGAGGGGAGCAAAACCCACGTCTTTTAAGCGTGGGATGTAGCGAACCCTCTCGCGCCCATGCCAATGGGCAGAGTCAAGATTTAAGTCTCCGATGCAAAGATCGAACCAACTCTCTCAAAACATCGGTTTGATTCCTGGAAGCTTGTTCGCAATACTGCTTTAACAAGTCTTTTTCCGCTTGGGTTAATCGAAACGTCACAAATATTTCTGGCTTCGACACAATTAAATACCTCTATGTGTGGTATCTTGATTGTAGTGGAAAGGTAACCAACCACTTAAAAAACCTAGCTGTCGAAAGACAAAGCGTTGAACCTTGACAATTGAATCTATGCGGTTCTACTGCATTGTTCTAGTTCTCTCCTAGCAGTAGGTAAAAGATTCATAGGGACTAGACAAATCAGCATTTTGAGGCATATTTGCTTCAAAACTAAACAGGACTTGCAGCAATGCAAATAGGGTAGGGCATACCCGAATTAACGCTTGGGGAGAATCCCACCTCTGGGCTAGATGACGCAAGGACTCTAGTTTAAGTGGTTTCGATGAACCAAGAATCCCACTGGCTTTAGCCGTAGGAGTGTCAATTGACCATCTTTTTGATGAAGAATTAAACCTCGTCCGTCATTTGCGTACATCTGTACTGTATCGAAGTTAGCAGAGACTTTTAATCGATACCGTTGGCCAGAAAAAGTTTCCTCGTCTAAATCTTGCATCAGTCGAATGATAGTGGCGATCGCAGCTTGATGATTCAAATCTGATTGTCGTTGTTGAGAGGTTAACGATTTTTCGGCTTCTCCAGACGATTGAGTTTGATCTCGATGTTGTTCACCCGCCCCTTGATCTGTTCGATTAAGCTGGCGTTTGGAGGAAAAATCCTGATTAAGCTCCAACTGAGCAGACTGCTCAGAGTTAGGATTAGACCGCCCAGTTTCAGCAGTGTGGGCTGATCTAGCTTGTTCAGTAGCCCCAGAAATTGCTCCCTGTCCTTCTGTGCCGCTTCCCAAGTCACTAGACAATTGTTGTTGATTTTGTTCAGACTGGTCGATAGATTCTGCTCCACTTGATTGAGATCTTGACCCTGTGCCTTTTTCAAGTCCTTGAGTTGGCTTTTTAGAGCTTCTTGATGGTTCTGTATTTGATTCGACTTCTGCTGCTGTATTCTCTCCAATTGATTGATTTGGTTCGAGAGAGCTTCTAGTTTGTTCACTGCTGCCTCTAAGACGGTCTGCAAGGCTGTGTAATCTTCGTCGGCTTGCTTCTGCCTCTCTACTAGAGCTTGTAAAGTAGTCAGTAATTTCGTCAAGTCGCTCGGTGAGATTGATAGATTCTGCGGTGCTTTCCCATTCCCAGTCACGGTCTGATTCCTCTGTGGTATCGGTTTGGCTCATAGCTATATTTTGGGCAGATGGGAGAAAAGTTGTCTGTTGTTTGATTTCTTCCATTACTGCAAGTTCAAGAGCAATTAACTCATCAAGTTCCTCTAAGGCAGTGTTGGTCTTTGCCAGTTCTCGATTAATCTCCGAAATCGTTTCATACAAATCCCCGATCTGGTAGTTGTCCCGAAATCCCTCTAAATCGCCAGCTTCGATAGATCTTTCTCGGATGCGGTGTAGTTCTGGGCCAAGATGCACCTGAGCGAGACGGTCTGTAATCCCTTGAGCCACTAAAGTACGATGGTCGATCTTATCCTCAACTAGCCCAAGATTTTCAAGAGCCGCATTAACATGATTAGCCCATGCTTCTCTCTGTTCGACTAATAGCTCGGTTGAGTTCCAGGAACGATTTTTCTTTGAACTAAAGCCCTGTTCAGTAATGTCTCTCATGGTGAGCAGCACATGAAAATGAGGATTATCACTTTTTAAATCATGAAAAGCAACATCAGCAATCATGCCTCGGTTAACAAATTGTTCTTGTACATAGGATTTAGCTAAATCCTTCATCTGCTCTTTGTCCAGTTCTACGGGTAGAGCGATATTAAATTCACGAGCTAGTTGAGAGTCTTTTCGCTTTTCTACTGCTTCGACTTCATTCCATAGCTTCTCACGTTTTTTCACCCAATCAGGGGCGTTTTCTGGGGCAAGGATTATCGTCGAGTCTACCCCTGATTTTTTGGTGTAATCAAAACTTTTCCCTAACCGTTCATCAGTCAAGAGATCGCCAGCACGATAGGCGGCACTAGCAACGACACTTTTACCGCCATTACGGGAGATGATTTTTGCTGAGGCGTGATAAATGGCCATCGAATGTGATGAAACGTTCTTAGGTTAGGTTAACTTCTTTCTCATCTGCCCAAAACAAAAAACAGGAACGAAGCGATGGGATTGGTAAATCAATCAAAGGGTTTAGGGCTGCCCACCGAGGGGGTTTTCAAAGGGGGTGTCCCCCTTTGACGCACACAACCTTTGGTTGTATAAGTGCGTAATTACTGCGTAATGGGAGCAGACGATAACTAGAGTGTAACACTTCTAGGTCTTGAACGTAGGCAGTAAGTTTTTGAAGAGCTAAGATGGTTGTATTAAGGCTTTTTTGAGAATAAGTGATGAATAAGCGTTTAGAACAGCTATTAAAGAAGCAAGAGGAACTTAAGGCTCAGATCCAGAAGATTAAAGCGGCTGAGGCATCCGAAGAACGTAAGAAGGATACGAGAAGAAAAATCTTACTTGGTGCTTTAGTGTTAGAGATGATGGAGAGAGGGGAATTAGATAAGAATGTTATTGACAAGCGGTTAGATGGGTTTTTGTCTAGGTCGGGAGATCGGACGTTATTTAATTTACCTGGAGAGGTAACTGAGAGTGAGCCGATAACCCCTTCTGAGAGTGTCGCTCAACCACCGTCTTTTGAGGTGATTCTTGACTCATTTGGTTCCGATAAGATCAAAGTCCTCGGTCGGACTTGTAACTTGACCAATTTAGAACTTAAAGAAGCTAAGGATTTAGTTGAATCGGCTCCGACGTTGTTGATGAAAGTTAAAAGCCTAGATGAAGCACAAGACATGAAAAAGCAATTAGAAGAGGTCGGGGCGACTGTTACTGTAAGAAAGTCTTCCGACTGACCGAAATGGAGTGTGTGTTGGAATAGGCTAAAGGACAAAAGCCAGGGAAACCTCGCCTGATGAGGCGGGTGGTCAAACTAAAACGAAGTGATTAATTAAATATCCCGACTCAGCAGTGACGAGGTTTAGGAATTGAGTTGGCGTTGGTCTTTGATTCTCATCGATAAGCTATCAATCCAACCCGATTCCGACCTGGCTTTATGGTTTGTTTTGAGATGTAGTCGGAGGATAAAAACGGGTTCGGTGGCTACCTTGTTCGATGGGCTTACATTGCCAGCCTGAGAGTTCTTCAAGGTATTTGTCGGGTTCACTGGTATAAAAAGAAGCGGCACTTTCTAAGTCAGGGGTTGAGTTGAAGCCGAAGTGTTTCATGAGGTTGCTTCGGGTAATGCCTTCTCGACGGTCTTCAGAGGTCGGTGTCCAGTCCTGCTTACTTCTAGGGGGTTTAAGGTCTTCAAATCGCTTCATGAGGTTTTCTAAGCCGATAGCCGACAGGCTACTAAAGGTAATGTCAAATTGCCGCTTTAAGGCGTAGAGTTCCCCTCTAAGTTCGTTTAATTGTCCATTTGTTACTAAGATGTTCTCGGTTGGTGTGGTTTCAGATTCGTTTTGGAACTCTTCAATAACGTCGTTGAGATTATCAACTGAATTGAGGGTAAAGTAACCGATGCGACAGTCTAATGATGTTTCAATAAAGAATTGATATTTGTGATGACTATTCCATCGTTTTTGTAGGTTGTCAGCTTTTCCCATGTATAATAATTTCTTGTCTGGGGTAAAGACATAATAAATCGCAGGGACAGGTGGTAACTTAGATCTTTCGATGACTTTTACGTTAGGAATTGAACCGAGGATGAGGTCAACAAGGACATCAGTTCGGTTCTGTCTGGTAGCTTTCGCTTGGTGGTCGATGCTGTCGATAACTTCAGATGGACAACGGAAGGTAACGGCTGTACTCTTTGAGTTTTCGGTCATGGGTGACGGGGAGTGACGTTGATGTATGCACTGTAATTATATCTAAGTTACAGGATGAGGTGAAAGGGGGAAGAGATGGCTGAATAAGTGTTAGTTGCTATAATTTATTAATATTATGTCATTAAATGTATTTGATTTATGTGTGCAATGTCATATAAATTTGATTTTAATTTTTAAAGATGCTTAAGATACTCAAGACATTTTAAATTTGTGGTTATGATAATAAATTAAGTTAAATAACTTTAAATGCTAAAGCTAATGACAGTAAATGCAATAGTCAATGTTAATGTAATCAAGCAACTGTAAGTATTTTACAGAATGAGAGATTAAATTTTTCTTTTGAGTCGAATGTTAGATACTTTAACTTACAACGTCTCCTAAATATGCTTTACAGTGTATGCTTAATTGTCATTAAAATGATTAGTTTGAATCTTTAACCAATTACAGTGTCAGTTAATTAAATAGACAATGTAAGCTTAAAAACATACAGAATCAGGAAAAAGTAGACCTTGTAATAGTTTTCCCCTTTCTGTTAGCCGAGCCTGAAATCAACAATACGTTACCAATCGTGGTCGGAGTCGAGTACAGTTCCATCGTCCAAAACCAGTCCACGAACTTGGGTACCGCCGAAGTTTACAGTAGTGAGATTTGTAGCTCCTGTGGCATCAGCTTTAAAGCAAGTTTGACAGATTTCGGCTAAGTACAAGTTAGCACCTCTAAGATTAGTGTTATCGAATTCGACACAATCCAAACAAGCCCTGATTAAAATAGCATTACTTAAGTTGGTATTGGTCAGATTACAATATGCTAGATTGGCATTAGTTAAATTGGCATAGCTCAAATTGGCATTAGTTAAATTGGCACCAGCCAAGATAGCTCTTCTGAGATTAGCACCACTGAGATTAATCTCACTCAAATCAGCCGCCAATTCAGGACAAAGTTCATCATAGGCACCCGCGTCAAGCTCAGGAGCGATTCCGCTAAGATTAACTTCTCTGAGGTTAAGATTACTAAAATCTCTCTGCCCAGCAGCATACCGTCTTCGCAATTCTTCACCATCCATAACTCAACTCCTGAATCAATTGACACTCTCAACAATAGTACAATAGAACTCTGGAATTCACCTGGTCTTTTCAATGGCGACTTCGACATCGCTAACTCAAATGACTCTAACTATGGCTCTCTATCGATGCGGTGCTGCCACCTTTGAACACTCTAAAGCTATCCTCACCTCCCGATTCGCCCTTCAACAGCAACAGAGAGCCAAACCTTTATCATTCCCGAAAGGGGTAAAACTAGCGGTGCGATGTAAAATGAAAAACCAAATTGGAGGTTGAATTATGGGGATAGAAATGACTCCTGACGAGTTGTGGTTTCGGTATGCTGATGGAGAGCGAGATTTTCGGGGAATTGAGTTGATTCAAGCTGAAAACAATCTCCGAGGAAATCCGATTGAACTCCGAGGGTTTGATTTGCGAGAAATTAACTTGCGTGGAGCTTACTTGCGGCTCGCTGACTTTAGTGAAACTGATTTGACTGGAGCCGATTTGTCGGGTGCTTTCTTGGTCGAGGCTACTTTGAAACGTACCATTATTAGGAATGCTAATTTGCAGTCTGTTAACTTGCATTGGTCTAGTTTGCATGAAGCTGATCTCAGAGGAGCTAACTTGGATCACATGAATGCTAGTAGCGCTTTCTTTTGTGGAGCTAAGATCGATACTTTTCAATATGCCGTTTTGGCTTATGCCAACTTCCAAAACGCTACTATTCCAAAACAGCTTATTTGTCGTTGCGGAAATTTGATTTGGCGAACTACCATGTCCGATGGGACTATCGTAGTTGGACCTCAGTATGGGGATGGAGAAGGAAGATAATTCATTATTAGTTACCGCCAATCAAGGGGCAGGCCGCCCAACCGTTAGCATCGTTACTGGGACTTTACAATCAGCAGGATTAATTCGTGCCAACCGAGGTAACATCACAATCCTCAAGAAAAGAAGGGATGGAAGATGCCACTTATGAGTGCTACTTTGTTGTTAAGGAAGCGTTAGAGCAATATCTGGTCAAGAAAATTAAGCCTAATTTTTCAAGATTGACACAAAACGTGCATCGTTCCCATGTTACTCAAGAGCGACTTCACCCTGTCGCAATTAAGTTGTCGATCACTGTCGGGGTTCGGTTCGGACAATCGTACAATAATGTTAATCCCGACAGTCGAATTTCTGCTGTCGGCCACTGTCGATATTTCCTGAACCCCCATGAATAAACAAGAAGCGGCTGATTATCTTGGTGTCAGCACTAGAGCGATCGAACGCTACACCCAAAAAGGTAAACTCAGTGTCAAGTACGAAGGGGGCAAAACTCGCCCCGTTGCCGTCTATGACTCAGAAGAACTAGACAAACTTAAAGAAGAATTAAATACCACTACTTATAAACCTGCCATTGAAGCTACTGATCAAACTCCGACCGAACTCGCCACCACACCTGTCGGGCTGTCGGGGTTAGTCGAAAAATTCATCCTTCCCCTTTCCAACCAACTGCAACAACTCACCGAAGCGATTTCTTACCTCAAGGCACTACCAACCAATCAACCGACTGTCGGAATTGAAAATAAATTGCTATTAACCTTAAAAGAAGTTCAAGCCCTTACGGGCTTAAGCCGTGAAACTCTACGTGAAGCGATAGCCTCTGGTCAACTCAAAGCGGCTATCGTCGGGAAAGCATGGCGAGTCAAGCGTAAAGACCTAGAAGAGTATATCGAAAATTTATAAACCCGACAAGACTAATCTCGACAGTCGGAAAACCTGTCGGTCACTGTCGGATTTAACTCATGATCATTGACCAAACACACCTATGGCGATTCAATATTCACAAAGGCACTACAGGTCTAGAAATGAAAATCGACCGTCACGGACAAGCGAAAATCCTCACAACTGATGAAATTCAACGACTCTTTAATCAAGGTTTAACCGTCAACCCGCCCCGTGACCGCGCCCTCTTTGCCGTCTGCCTCTACACCGCCTGCCGCATTTCTGAAGCCGTCACCCTAACCAAACGCGATGTCTACGACACAACGGGAAAAGTCCGACCCGAACTCATCATCCGCAAAGGCAACACCAAAGGCAAGCTGGCCACCCGCACCATCCCCGTTATCGAAGATTTACGCCTAAAACTAGAAACCTACACCCCCCGCACCGACTCCATTTACCTCTTTCCAGGCAACGAAGGAAACAAAAGAGCGAATACCCACCTACACCGCGATTCCGCCATCTGGCTCCTCAATCAAGCCTGTAAGCGCGTCGGCATTGAAGGAGTATCAACCCACAGCTTCCGCAGAACCGCCTTAACCCAAATGAGCAACGCAGGCATCCCTTTACGCATCATCCAAGAAATCTCAGGACACCGTACCCTTGATGAACTTTACAAATATTTAGAAGTCAAACCCGAACAGATCAAAGGCGCGATCGCGTCCCTGTCGATGCTCACTCCCGTTGATGAAACAAACTTCGATAAATCAGTGTATGTTGAAGTCGAGCCATCGGATCTCAGTTCGATGACCCCTCAAGCCTAGCTATTAAGTCCTCACGGGACAGATTAGCGATCTGGAGCAGTAATCTCGTGCGCTCTGGTAAGGGAAGCTGCATTAGAGTTGGAATCAGATTGGATAATTCTTCATCAAGAAAGCCGAATCGTTCTTCTAGCAAGCTGGCCACCATGAGGGACTGTCCCTCGAAATTCCCTTCAATCTTTCCTTCAATCTTTCCTTCAAGTTTTCCCTCAAGTCGCCACAATTCGCGCTGCTCTATGTAAGCGGGTGATAAGTTCATAATTAATTCCCTCTCTTCTTCACTCTTATTATCTTTCAACTCTAATGTCTTACGCCAAGAAGCTAAGATCTCTAACAAATTATCTCGGAACGGATGATTTTCTGGTAAGTTGGCTAATTCTTCTACCGCTTGCCTCTGGGTTCCTCCTTTGCCTAAAACCCTTAACCAGAGTGTATCTGGCGTGACGGGAAGTTGATTGATGGCCACAAGGGCAGTTTTGAGAAAGTCGTGCAGAAAATAAACTCCTTCAACCCAATTTTCCTTCTCATTTAATCTGGCCCCAAATCCTTCTTTGATCCTGACTGAGCAGGAGGGGGAGAGAATCCATAAAAACGGCAGTTCGACTTCCGATAATGACTGTTTTTCCCGTTTGGCTTTCCGTAATAGCTCCCCATGAACGGTGTACAGCTTTAATAGGCAACTGCGGATTTCGCTCTCAGTCGGGGCATTGCGATAGGGTTCAAATAAACAGCTAGTGGCGGCCATCTGGTTTAGTAACCCTAGATTTTGAGCGTAGAGGGACGGTGAATTGGTCGGAACGAACCAGACATCGATCTCCTGAACTTCGCTTCTAACATCGCGGCTAGTTTCGACTTTTCCTATAGGCGATAGCAATTCTTCTAGGTACTCTTTGGCAAACTGGTCGTGGGGCTGTCGCGTCATTCGATTTGATTTGAGATTTTGGAATCCCTTGATATCATAAGGTTAATCAAGAGTATTCCACTACTCGCAAAAAATGCCTAACCCTCTAGCTACTACTGAACTAATAATTCTGCGTCCTGAAGATTTTGACCCACCATTAAAAAGAATTGAGCCAAGCGTTCCTGGTTATTGGACACTTGACGAACTAGCAGCAGAGCTTGGGGTTTCTCTTCGTAAAGTTCAATATGATGTTACAGGACGACCAGAAGCTAATCAGAAACCCTCACTGAAAGCTTATAAAGCTGGGCCTACATTTCTTGTAGCTGATGCAGAGGCACTTGAATATATTCAAAAGTATCGAAAAGGTAAGAAATCTTCATAAATCTTTGGCTTGAGGTGTGCGATAGATTGAACAAAAACATCTATACTGTTTACAGTACGCAAAACCCTGCTAATTGATTACAACTACTAGCAGGGCTTTTCACATATTGAAGTTCAAAAAAACTTTTTGCTCTATGCTCAATCTTATCAAAAAAGGGTGGACACAGACAAGTGCGCCCGAAAAATCTGCTACTCAAGATACCGTTGTCTCAACATTCAATCTTCCTGAATCCAACCCCAAACGCCTAAGCGACAAGCATTACAACCA
>NZ_PXOH01000057.1 GCF_003007785.1 Aphanothece hegewaldii CCALA 016
CATCATTCCCCCCAACTCCCCACTGAGTCAACAAACTCAATGGAAATGCAACAGCAAACCCTGTCTCAAACTCTAGAACAAGAAAATGACCGACCTCGAAAAACAACTACTCCAGACCTTCAAAGACTTCATCACTCAATACGAACTCGACAAGAAGAAACAGAACGAACTTATCGAAAACTGGCTATTGAAACAGGAACATTCCAGACAGAAACAGAACGAACAAATCAAGAACTTCATCAACAATCAGAACAAACAAATCAACGACTTAACCAACTCCATCAAATCCTTGAGCAAGAGAATCGAAGAATTAGAGAAAGCCTACGAAGACATCCTGAACGTCTTAGAAGAATAAAAATGAAACAAGCTTCTGAATTAGAAACCTTTAAAACCCAAATCAATTTAGTCGAATATGCACAAACTCAAGGATATGAAATTGATCTCAAAAAATCGAGTCAAAATTGCATCGTTCTCAAAGATCATTTAGGAGACAAAATCTTAATCGGAGTCGATCAAAAGGACGGACATTACTTCTACTCCTCCGTCAAAGATGATAGAGACAAAGGTTCAATTATCGACTTTATTCAAAAAAGACGATCGCTCAATCTAGGAGAAGTCAGAAAAGAACTTAGACCCTGGGTAGAAGGCAGCTACACCGCAACTTACAAACATTCTGAAGCTGCTCCTAAACCCAAACCCACAACAAAAGACCGACACAAAATCATCGCTCAATTTGACTCGATGAAGGAGATCGCCAATCATGTCTACCTCAACGCCAGAGGAATCAATCGAGACACCATCGAGAGCGATCGCTTTAATGGAACGATTTACACCGACAGCCGTAACAATGTCATTTTCCCCCACCGAGATCGAGAGGGGATCTGTGGTTACGAAATCCGCAACCAGCAATTTAAGGGCTTTTCAGAAGGCGGGACTAAAGGCTTATGGCATTCGACGGCCACAACAGAAGACAAACGCCTCGTCATCTGTGAAAGTCCGATTGACTGCCTCAGTTATTACCGATTCTTTGATGACGGCCAGACTCGTTACTTTGCTACAGGAGGAACGCTATCAGAAAACCAAAAAGACCTCATTCGAGGAGCCTTTGAAAAGATCCACAAACAAGGGGGTCAAATCGTCATTGCTACAGATCGTGATGAGGCGGGTGAAAAACTTGCCCTAGAACTAGCTAAATTTGCCCCTGAAGGCTCTCAAATCTCTAGAGAGGTACCAGACTATCAAAAAGACTGGAACGAGGCTCTAATCGTCGCTCTTGTTGAGCAGCAGAAAACAAGGGAACGGAGTCGGGGGCCAGAATTGTAAGCCTTAACGGATGAACCTTGTAGCCACTTCTTTCCCATCTGCCCAAAATAAATCTCTGGTTCCTGTTGGGTGGCCTTTGAATGATCAGGTCAATTGATTGAAGGAAATCGTCGCTTCTTTCGCGTCGCTTTCAAAACCTCATTACCCCCGCGCTGATCCGCCCCCAAGGGGCTGCGCCAATCGTCAAAGTGCGCTCGCACTTTGAGTAGTACATTTGCTCATTTCAACAAAGACATAAGGCCTTTTCTAGAACTCTTATTCTGTAAAGGTTACAGATCAAGATAGTTATCAATATGATAACTTAGTTATCATATTGATAACTATCACTCAGAGAACTTATGCAACGTAAAAAAATAGCATCCGTAGATCAGGATACTGGTGAAGTGTTAGAAGGAGTAATCGTTTATTGTGGAGTTAAGCAGAATCCGTATGGCAAGGGTTGGATAATGACTAGCCAAGATGCACTAGAACTTTTAGCTGCTGATGATGATTTAACTAAAGAAGCCTTTAGGGTTCTAATGTTTCTTATGGCTCGTCTTGACTTTGAGAACTGGATTCAAGTTACTCAACAGGAAATATCTGAGAAAATAAGTATTAAAAAGTCGAATGTATCAAGAGCTATTTCACTTTTAGAAAAAAAGGGAATTATTTTAAGAGGCCCGAAAGTTGGACGGTCTTACGCTTTTAGATTAAACCCTTATTTTGGCTGGAAAGGTAAAGTTAAAAACCTTGATGATTATCGGCAGAAGGAAAACGAGGCTCAATCTAAAGCAATGCTTAAAAAAGCCAAACTTAGTCTAATCACCCCAGAAAACGGAACCGAGCCAGAAACCTAAAAATGGGCTTTTCAACGGCGAAACTCATGTTTGCTTCCCAATCTGAGATCGTTAATCCTTCGACTCGACT
Source organism: Aphanothece hegewaldii CCALA 016 (assembly GCF_003007785.1). GTDB lineage: Bacteria > Cyanobacteriota > Cyanobacteriia > Cyanobacteriales > Microcystaceae > Chroococcus > Chroococcus hegewaldii. Next base: position 2,230 of record NZ_PXOH01000057.1, read on the forward strand.
GAATTTATTAACATTATGAATGACTAAAATCAAGTCATTTTAATCTCTACCCAGAAAACATCAAAGCAATGGTTGCCATTGGTAGGTAAAGTCGTCGGGGCAGGTCGGGGAAAGGAATGAACTGATGATGTTGGTAAAAAGCACTCGCCTTCTCATCAATCGCATCAACCACCACTGCATAAGAGGCGATCTCACTCCTGAGACTACGCCCGAAGGCATCGAACAGCAAGAAATTTCCCAATCCTTGACCTTGGTAGCGTTCATCGATGGCCAGCCTTCCTAGCAACGTAGCAGGAATAACAGGATATCTAGGCAACTTCTTCACCAGTTGAGGCGGTAAATCCTGTAACTCGATGGCGGTGGCGCAGAGGGTGTAGTAGCCAGCAATACGCTTGTTCTCTAAATCCTGTAGAACAAAAGGAGCAGCAACGCGACGGCGCAAATCTTGCCCCGCAATTTGGAGTAGGTAGCGGTCAAGGGATTCTATGCCACAGTTAAATCTATCGCGATCATGTTGGGCATTCAACGGTTCAATAGCATAGGCAAAGGTCGGAGCAGCCACCAACTAAAACCCCATGCTACGTTTGTATTCAAGAGCAGCAAGACGCATCTTAGGGCTAGGGGATGGCGGATTGAGCAGGGATTCAACAAAAGCCATACTGTCTTGGAGGCTGAGTTTAATCAGGGGAAGATCCTCTTGTTCTTGCGCGTCGAGAGTGACCAACTCGACAGGCTGATAGACCACGACTAGATCAAGTTCAAGATTAGCCAGTTCTACAGGGACTTCCAACCTTAAGATCCCATCGGCATCGACACGGGAGCGTAATTTGATACTTTGCATAATTCATTCCTTCAACTGGCTATAAACAAATCTTATCAAATGTGCCAAAAAACCCTAAAAAACCCCCTCGACTGATAAGAAAAACTAAATTCGCCTAGCTAGACTAACGAACGATTAAGGGTTTTTGAGGGTTACACTATCTTACTTTAATTTGTTAGCGTAAACTAAAACCTATGAAAGTCAATCGTTTCGGACGGGCTGAAATCCTCACCGCCCAACAAATATCTTTGCTTTTTAACGAGGGCTTTGTCAATCCAAGAGACAAAGCTTTATTTGGAATTTGTTTGTATGCCGCCGCCCGCATCAATGAAGTCTGCACCCTGTTTTATGCCGATGCGATCGGTCTTAAGGGGGTCAGAGATAAATTAGTAATCCGTTGTTTTAACACCAAAGGAAAGCAGGAGACGAGAGAAATCGATATTCATCCTCGGTTACGGCAGTATTTGGATGATTATCGAATTTCAGCCCCGTCGTTAGATAAATACAACCCTCACCTATTTCCTGGCAGACATGGCAGGGGTCATATTCACAAAGCGAGTGCAGACCGAATTTTACGCGAAGCTTGTTTGAGGTTGGAGATTGAAGGGGTGAGTACGCATTCATTTAGGAGAACGGCTCTAACGTGGATGAGTGATGCAGGTGTTCCACTAAGGCATATTCAAGCGATTTCTGGCCATCGCACCCTAGCCGCTCTTGAAAGGTATTTAGGGGTGACGGATAAGCAGAAACAACGGGCGATCTCTACTTTGGATTTTTGAGGGGCGGATGGGAAGGAAGATTTCTTTTCCCATCTGCCCAAAGGGGGGTCGGGGGTGAGTAAGGCGACCGTTGTCAGAACTCTCCAAGCACTTGAAAAACATAACATTGTCAAGCGTAAAACAGGTGTTGTTATGCTTAACCCCAATGTGATCTTTAAAGGAGGCTACGGAAAAAGAATGAACGTCCTTATGCGCTATCACAGTTTGTTCTCCGAGGAGTCAACCGACCGTACAGAAATTGAAATGACCTTAATGAGCGAGTCAAGCCAAAGTTAATCAGGTTTACCTATTAGCCAACTGAGCCATTTAACTTGCTAACAAGTTAACTTAATGTCTTGTTAGTAAGTTTACCACTGATAAATACTAATAGATTATTGACATAACTGTAATTTCTTCCACCCTGAAGGCACAAGCGGGTGTGGCCATCTAACGGTGCGGTTGAGCGGCTACGAGTAACTTTGAGTCCCACCAGCAGCTTACCGAATTGTTAGGCAAATTAAGCAAAGTAGCTATTTAACAATTTGAGACTAAACAAGATTTCTAGTAAAGAGTTACCACATCAGTTATAGCTAAATTAGCATCTGAAGTATACTCCTCAACCGATGGTATTGTCTCTTCTTTTGGCTCAGGTGCTTCTTTGCTATCACTTGCTCCAGATTTTTTATTGATCTCAATTTTTTCAAGCTGCTGATTTTCAGCGTAAAATTCAATATCCTCTTTAGATAACAAGTTGAAATATTCATTGGAAGAAAGTAAACCTGGATCAGGCGGTTTTAACCATCCTTTTTTTACGGACTCATAAGTTAGAAGCCATTTTTCATCAAATAATGAGCTACTTGTAAGATCTAATTCTACACTTGAAATATCTAAGCTTCCAGAAATCAATCCACAGTTTCTCATATCCAATACTATTAGTACAGAAATAGGATCGCCAGAGGCAATAACCTTTTCAGCTATACAAACATCAAGATTTATCTTAAAACTTCTTAAAAGCCAAAGTGACCAGGACACTTCAAATGAATGAGCTTTAAAGCAATGGATAAGTATAATTTCTTGAGCCAGTTTTTCAACCCTATCTTTAGAAACATATGATTCATTGCTGATGAGAATTTTAACAACTTCAGGAAGAGTAGACGGCTCACTAAGCGCAGACTTAAGCAATAAAGATTCAAAAACTCTCCAATTTTCGGGTAAAATTTCTATGTACTCTAGACGTTTTACAGCATACTTTAGAACAGAGTCATTTGGATGCTTTTGAGCAGATTCAAAAGCTAAACTAAAATAACGATATAAATCCGTAGCCTGACTAGTTTTACCATCTCTAAACTCAAATCTACTTAAAAATATTGACCAAGAACTTTCAAATGGGGCTGGAAACCGTTCTATTCTAGTTTTTTCTTCATTAATGTCAAGATGATAGGCGGCAAGTATTGATTGCAAGCACTTTAGAGTTTTTTCTGCTTTGGCATAATCAGAAAAGAATAAAAAATAATCATCATAATATCTCGCGCCATTCAAATCACCAATTTTGCTGATTAATTCTTCATCAATTTTGCAAGCAATTATTTCTGAGATGATTAATGATGTATCAGGCCCAATCGGAATTCCCATTGTTTGTCCCGACTGAGTATTCCGTACATCTCGATCTAAAATATTGCCAAGAAGTGAATAATCATCCCTATTTTCTTTTGCCGTGGTTTTGCCGTGAATCGCCCATGGAATAATATGAGTATAAATGGTTGGATAATATCTAGATATATCAGTTCTCATTAAACTGAGATGAGCATAGGAGTTGAGAATACATCCCTCTTTAAATTCTTTATAATTTCTTCTATTTTTCACAGATCTACTTCCCTTTGTATCAACAACAGGTCTACTTGTACTCAAAGGAGAGCAGAGATATATCTTTTCAATTTCGCTCCAATTTTTACATATTGAATCCGATAAAATTGATTGATGCAATGGATTTGGAAGAGAAATTTGTCTTCTTGAAAATCCAACTTTAGGAATTGAGAAGCTTAAGCATCTAGAATCCCTATAAACTTTTTTGTCAGACCTTGAAAGAGCATTAAAAATAGAAGCCCATAGCGAATTAATGGATGAATATTTATGAGCCAACTTTTGGCTAGTGAAGGGCGGTGGTAGTTCTTTGGGGAAATATCCTTTTCCAAGCAAATCTTCAACTTTCAACATAACAACGCTCATCTACAAAATCTTTAAAGAAGAAGCTGCCTAACGAACTAGCTCAACCGCAGCCGCTATGCGTCACGGTTAGCTTTTCTTACCGCCTTCGGCTGTCGGTTGCACCGAAGTGTTGGTGTGGCTGGCTATAATCTTAATATTCCCAAGCAGTAACATTTAATTTCAGCCAGAACAACTAGTTATGACGTTTGAGTAGCAACTGACTCAAATCCCGTTATTAGATGAAAACTTTCTGTAGATTATTCCAATACGGACGGATATCTATAATTTTTCTGAATATCACTCCATCTAATTGGTCTTTGAAACATAAAAGTTTATTCACTCTTCTGTTCATCAAATGTCCTAACATTTCTCATTTGCCCAAACAATCTATTAATATAGGAATATAACTTGTCAACCAGTCAACTTAATAACTGTCTGACAAGTTTACAACTCATAAAGTAGACAAGCTATGATTATCGCTCTTGTCAACCAAAAAGGTGGGGTTGCTAAAACCACATCATCCATCTGCTTAGGAGGAATCCTGGCAGAAACCGCCCTTTGTCTCGTTGTTGACCTCGATCCTCAAGGCAACCTAACCACTGGCTTAGGTTTGAACCTCGATGACAGCGAAGACGACCAACCCACCATCTACGAAGTTCTCAAAGAAGAAGCCACCGTCGAAGAAGCTATAGTTCGTACCAAGCTTACTCAACTTGACCTGCTACCCGCCGATATTTACTTGGCTAACGGAGAACCCGAACTGATTGGCAAAGTCGGTAGCTCCTACATTCTTTCTGAGAGACTTGCCCCTGTTAAAGACAAATACGCCCACATCTTAATTGATTGTCCCCCATCGTTGGGAATTTTAACCGTCAACGCCCTCACCTGTGCCGATGCTGTCTTAATTCCCGTCCAGTGTCAATTTTTTGCCCTCAAAGGATTAGCTTCTCTCCTAGACACGATTCAAGCCGTACAGAAGCGACTCAACCCAAACTTAAAGATTTTAGGAGTCATCCCCACGATGGCCGATAACACCGTCATGTGCAGAGATGTCCTCGACTCCCTAGCCAAACGAATGCAGGATTTAACTACTATCTTCGAGCCTGTACCTAAATCGGTTAAGTTTGCCGAATCGAACCTAGCGGGAGAACCGATTCACCTCTACGCCGCTAAAGATCCCAAACTCTCAGAGCCTTACAGAGCCATAGCCCAAAAAATTTTATCTACTAACTAGGAGAAAGACTAATGCCCAGACGAGCCAGAATCAGTGATAATGACCCTCTTAACAAAACCGAGAAAGTTTTAGAACGATTTGAACAAATTAGCCAGCCAGCCAGTGAACCTGTTGAACAGTTAACAAGTCAACAAGACCATACACCAGAGCAGCCTGAAAGCTCAGAAGCTGAACCGTTAACCACTCAACCCGCTACAGAAGAAGTCGATGAACAACCTAGTATCTTAGAAAGTGAGCCTGTTATAAATATAACAAGTCAAAAAGATGACAAGAAAACAAGTAGAACCCTTTCCCGTTCACAAGACAGCAAGTTAACCACTCAACAAGTAGAACAGCCAACCTCTACTAAAACCGAAGACTCAACTAGCTATCAAGTTGAAAAGCCAACAAGTCAAAAAGAAGACTTACCAGCAGTAGAACTTAAGAAAGCTACTTTCCAGCTTGATAAGGCAGTGTTGACTAAACTGGAGAAATTTGTCCTTAGCCTTCAATTGGAACTCGGTAAGGAGAACGCACCTTATAAAGAGGTCATCGTAGAGGAGGCAATAGAGCGTCTTCTAAACAATGACCCATCTAAAATTCTTAAGGCTCTGGAGCGACGGCAGAAAAGAAGAAAATAGGCAGCGAAGCGGCAGAGTCTTTTAAGCTGTCAAAATTTCATTGGTCAGTCTAACCTATCTCTATCGCAGGTACAGCTTACCGTCTAACTCATTAAACCTTCTTTTGGGCTTCGGGGAAAGAAGTTAACCTGATCGCCACTCAACTAGCTAACTTCTCAATAAGTCAACAAGTTATTAAGCTGACTCACCCATTAACCTGGGGTAAACATGGCGAAGCTGTTATGAAATGCAATCAAGGAAGTCAACTTGTTAGCTGGTTATGTTTAGTTATCCCGCCACTGACCCTGAGCGGGTTACAGTGGGGGCATCCTGCCAACATTTTTGGTGAAGGCACTATTTTAGAAATCTATCGACTAGCAACCATAACTGATTAATAGTAATTAGCATGGCGGCCAAGAGTTGTACAGTTGGCAACATCATGGAAATATGTTCGGCCATTTTTATCACCTCCTTAAGGATCTTTAAACTTCTAAGAAATAATAGAAGTCTCCTCAATATGGAAAGTGAGCATTGACTGTGACTTAAGTATTTCTAGTTTTCTAAAAACCCCAAACCTTTATCAACTCCTACCTGCTTCTCTATTTTTTAATCAAGAGCTAAAGCAAGGAAAGGTGTCACAGACGGCAAAGTATTGTTTAGTGATTTAGAAGCCGATGAAACAAGCAAAGCTCCTTTTGGGCAGATGGGAAAGAAGTCACTCCATTAACAAGCTATTAAGTCAACAAGTTAACTTGTTAACTTACTAACCTAATGACTTCCTAAAAAGTATTCCTTTCCCATCTGCCCATTCTCACAAATCGCTACAGCTATTCAACAACTAGTTAAGTGGCAGCTTGTTCTTGGGTATCCTTACTAAGCAAGAGTTAAGAGGTAAAACAAAAAATGGCACCATTTATATTCCCAGATGAAAAGCTAAAAAAACTCAGCGAAGAGGGTTACCAGCTATACCAGCTAGCAACACAGAGTTGCGATGCTCAGGATTGGTACAAAGCGGGTGACAAGTACGACGTTACTTATACAGGTTTGTGGGGTGATGTTCTTTTTTCTGGTGTTCAATTTGGGACAACTCAGTTCGTGATGACCGGACTAGCCCTATCACTTCCCTTTCTAAGCAAAGAAGAGGAAAAAGAAATGTTTGAAAAGAGTTTATTAGCAAAAAGAGAGATGCTTGTTGTAAGTTGCGAATTCTACCTTAAAGCAATTGAGATTGAGCCAAACCACTTTTATGCAAATCTTCAGCTTGCTACCGCACTCACAGCAGCCTTACAAGTAATTCCTGGATGCCTCTACTGGTCGAAAGCTTTGCAACTCAGGCAAGCTGATGCTTTGAGAGCTTTAACTGCTGACTCAATGGCTAAGTTTCATAGAGGAATTGCGACTCACTTAGTTATTCTGGATCTTAAGGATAATCAGGCTAAAATGCAAGCTGCAGTTAGTAAAGTACAGTCTAACTTTACCTTTTTGGAGCAAATGAGAGTAGCTACAGATTTGCTTAGATCTAGCCCATATATTAGGAGTCGTATCGAGAAATTTGGGCTTTCAGAGCAAAAAATACCAGAAAATCACTCAAGTTTAAAAAATTCTAGTCCGACAGATATATTGACACCATCTGGCGAATTAAAAATTAATGAATATCTAAGATCAGCTAATGGAAAATACACATTAATTATGCAATCCGATGGCAATTTAGTTCTTTATTCTTCTAACTTAGCATTATGGTGTTCTAATACAACAGGGTTAGGAGGAGAAAAAGTTGTTATGCAACTCGATGGCAATTTAGTTCTTTATAGCTCTAGAAAAGCAATATGGAATTCCCAAACAAGCAAACGCTTAAATTCGTTTTTAAAAGTTCAAGATGACGGCAATGTAGTTATATATGAAAATAATCTTATACCAATATGGTGTACAAATACTGCTCAAAATGATTAAAAATAACTCCATATGTGGTCATAATTAAAAAAATAATCTCAGTTTTTAGCTTGGTCGGGGGAAAACTAGCGAAGCTCCTATTGACGAATTCAAAAAAGGCTCCAAAAAACATTCCTCAAATAAATGACTGCTCTACAACGAGAGCTTTATTATTAATAGCTAAATCCAATTCAATGATCTAAATCACAGACATTACCTAAAAATCAAGCTACTATTTTAATTAGACTTGTCTAATCTTTAGGGAATAATTAATGTTTGCTAGAATTACTGATTCTCAAGGCAATCCAATTACCAATGTTCACTGGCAGATAATTAATCAGTCGGGTATCTCCATAGATCAATTTATTGATGATAATAAAAATGTTTATTATCAAAGACCTCATAATTTAGAAATAGATGGGATGCTGATTTTCTCTAATATTTCAAGTCAAGCTCGAAAATTTTATCAACAAGACGTAAAAGTTTTGATGGGAAGGACAAATAATTTCTAGTAGAGATATTTTTATCTAACTATTATATCACTATCATCTTTAAATAATTACCTTTAACAGAAAAGGCAACAGCATCCACCACGCTAAGTTTTTCATCCCTGATTTTTTTTATTAGCCAGCATACCCCGCTAATATACAAAAACCCTTCACTTCGTTTATAATTAGGGCGGGGACTGGTTAGGGGGTACCCCCCTAAAACCCCCTTTGGGCAGATGGGAAAAGAAATGAAGATGGCTGAAAAACTTGACACCTCACTATTAATTCGATTAAGCAAAGCCGAGAAATCCGCGTGGCAAGAAAAAGCGATTCTCGCGGGAATGCCCCTGGCTTCTCTAGTCCGTCAAGCGATGAAAAAAGCTACCATTTCCAAACATTTAGATCGCTCCCTTTTTCAAGAAAGAACCTGTCAAATTCGACGCATCGGCATCAACCTAAACCAAATCGCTAAATGGGCAAATACTTACAAAACAACCGCCTCAGCCATCGAAATCATTGAAGCCCTAAGAGAAATCGAAAACGCCCTCAATCAACTAACAAGTGAAAAGCCAACTTCTTTCCCATCTGCCCAAAAAAACGGAGGTGATGAAGATGTTAGTTAAATTCTTCAACGGAGGTCAAGGAAAAGGCTGCGGAATCGTTGATTATTTAACCCGTTCTACAGATGGAAAAGGAGTCAAACGAGAACCCTTACCCGAAGTCTTAAAAGGCGACCCAGAGCAAATCGTTCAAATCATTGATTCACTTGACTTTAAATGCAAATATCAAACAGGAGTCATCAGCTTTGCCCCCGAAGACGCACCCACTTCTAAACAGCAGCAAGCCTTAATCGATTCATTTGAGAAAACCGCCTTTGCAGGTCTTGAACCCGACCAATACGACATCCTTTGGGTTAAACACAGCCACACAAGCGGCGGTCGCGTTGAACTGCATTTTGTCACCCCCAGAGTCGAACTCAGCACAGGTAAAAGTTTAAACATCGCTCCCCCAGGCTGGCAGAATTATTTCTGCCACTGGCGCGATTATTGGAACTACAGTCAAGGATGGGCCAGACCCGACGACCCAAACCGAGCCAGACTTTACCAACCTGGTTATCACGCCCTCATTGGTGCTCAAAACCAACGACTCGAACAAGCAGGACTCGCCACCATTAGCCGAGACGACTATCGAAAAGTCATCCATAATTACATCGAAGAAAACATCAAACTAGGGCGCATCCAAAACCGAGAAGACATCATCAAAACCCTACAGGATGCCAACTTTCAAATCACTCGAACGGGAGAGGACTACCTGACAGTCTATAGAGAGGGTTTAAACCAACGTATCCGTTTAAAAGGGGGAATTTATGACGCATCTTGGCGACTTGAATCGAGAACTCCAGCAGAAATTGGAAAACGAGAGGAAGCAGATTCAAGAACTACACAGCAGCGAATTAACCAAGCTCAAACAGAACTTGGAAATCGAATGTCAAAACGTGCTGAATACTTTCAGCACCGCTACCCAACTCATCAAAGAGAAATCACAGAATCAACTCAAGTGGTATCTAGCTCTACCTGGAGCAACGATTATCAGCCTCTTAATCGGTTTCTTCGTTGGCAATTGGGCGATGACGCAATACTTAGCTCATCAAGCCAACCAGATAACCAGCCAACAAGCCGAGAGCCAGCGACAACAGAAAACCCTAGAACTCCTCAAGAACAAGACCTGGGGAATCGAACTCTATCAGAACAGCAAAGGCAAATTCATCATCATTCCCCCCAACTCCCCACTGAGTCAACAAACTCAATGGAAATGCAACAGCAAACCCTGTCTCAAACTCTAGA
>NZ_PXOH01000058.1 GCF_003007785.1 Aphanothece hegewaldii CCALA 016
TAGATAATTTTCTAAATGTGCTTTTCTTCCCATTCCCACAGTCTATCAGATAAATGGGTTCTCTTTTACGGATTTGGTATCACTTGAGTAATATTAAGTGTCTGTTGCATTTCAGGAGGCATTTGTGAAAAAGATAGATTAGCAAACTTAGACCACTTAAGTACCTTAGCCACACGTTGATTAGGGCCCGCCTTAATTCCAGGAATAGTCTGACCATTAAGCAATTTAGCTAAAGCAGGAACATTTTTAACACGTAGATTAAGATTTTGCCACTGAGGAATTGTATTAACTAATTCACTTAAAGTAGACTGCCCCAGTAAAGGAAACTGATCGAGCGAAACCAAAGACAGATCATCTCCTGTAATCTCAGAAATATTATCTAAAGAAAACTGTTGGGCATCCATGATTTCTTCTAAATCACCTAAAGTCAAAATTGATTCTATGCGATCGCCACTATTCCACTGCCTTGAAAGATCATAGCCAACTTCATTAACATCATACTCAGAAGAATTAATCGAACCTGAAGTCAGAACTGGCTCAAAATCAGAAAAACTAAAATAATTCCAATCAGGCATTTCAACAGATCCGATTATCTGATTCTCATATTCTACGGGAACTTGCTGCGATGGAAAAGCTTCAACCCGCTCTGAGGATGATTCAGGAAAAGGGAGAAAAGCAAGCATCGCGGCCCAAGGAACTAAAGATAAAGAAGCAATCAATTTCTTATTAATCATAATGAATCTACCTAGAATCAACAAACTGACGTTTTTCTGGAGGAACAACCCACAAAGTACAGGTTCCAGATCGAACTAAACGACCTTCAACTGAAAGAGTAATTCCCAATTTCTTTTGATCTTCAATACACAAACGTTGACCTTTTCTAAAAGAAAGCAAAGTTTGATTCCACGTAGTGAAAGATTGAGCAAACCGACCTTCAGGGCTTCTCAACCAACGCACCTGCTCAGGATTGGAACGCACCCAACGACCCGTATCACTTAAGCCCCACTGCATTGCCATTTTTTCTTCTAAAGTCAGTACACGCGGTTTAGAAGGATCAAGAGGAACGGGAGAACGAAATAAAGGAACAGATAAACCCAAAACAATCCCAATTCCCACAGCCCCTAGCAAAATAGCTCCAGAAGCAATTAAGGCATAGATATCATGAGATACTTTCGTCAGTGAGGCTTGCTTAACTAAGGTATTAACAGTAGCCGCAATATCACTAGCCTGTAAATCCATTGAAGTTTTACTTTGAGACTTCAATAATTTGTCATGCTCTTGAGTTAAAGTTTCTAGACGATTGATATGCGCTTCAAAAACACCTTTAGCAACAATAATGCCATCTTGCCAACGCTGCGCCCAAACTCGAAACAGACGATTAAGCTTCTTTGGAGCTAATTGAAGATCCCCAAAACAGACCAGCACTCCAAAAAGCGGATCGTTTCGGGTGACATTTGACCGTAACAAGTAATCAATTAAATCTTGCCGCTCCTGAGGGGTTTTATGTTTCAGAACATCATGTAAGCATAGATCGTTATAATCAGCGATTTCAGGAGCAATCAAAACATCATCGTCAGATTGAGCAATCAATGAGATTAATTTTTGAATTTCTTCTTCATCTACTGCACTTAACACATCAGGTCTGGTTTCTGCTTCCATTTCCTACCTCTTCAACAAGATCTACCTCAGCCGTCTGACTATTGCTATTACGTTTTTTCACTCTGCTAGTAGGTACAGGAACAGGAAGATTCGGCTTATCCAACCAACCTGTCACTTCTAAATCAGCAAAGACAACGGACAAAAAATCAAATAGACGTTTTTGAGCCAAGCGAGGCAACATTCCAACCTTAAGCGCATCACCATAAGTCAAAGGATGAGAAGGATCGTTAAATAATTGTGCTTCAGTACGATGTAAAACAGGCAATGAAATATGTTTAATTTGACTAAATTGAGCATAATCCCAGTCGGGCGCACCAAACTGATTTAAAACTAAACAATGCGCCAACTTACCTGCAAAAAAAGCTAAAGACTGATTAAATGCCTCTAATCCTTGAAGTGAATTGCACAAATACCAGTAACGAAATTCAATATCCTGTAATTCTGATTCTAGTAATCGATTGGCGGTTAACCACCACGCTAATCCTTCCTGTGCATTCCCAGGCAAATTCACTAAAACCAACGGATGCTCAACTGCTAAATCATATAAAATATCCATTTCATTAGAAGACTTAGAGTAAGCAGCAGCATCAGCATCACCCCCCCAGAATTGAATTCCCCCAATTCCACCATAAACTCGATAAAGATCTTGCTGCGGATCTGCATCGAGAATTTGCACAGCCAGTTTATGAGCGTGGAAATAATGACACAAGATTCGAGCAAAAAACGTTTTACCTGACCCTCCTTTTTGTCCACCCACTAAATGAACGACACCCATAACAATACTTTAAGAAAAAGTTTATTCTCACTCTAAAAGTGAGCCATCATCCTGTCTTCACGCAAAAGGAGGATAACTAATTAAATAACTTTTTCCCACCAGCCCACCCAAAGGCGCGCTGGCTTTCAGCCAGATCCGCAAAAGCGGATCGCCTTTTTAAAGATGAAATTTTTGGAAATTTATCATGAACAAAAAGAAAATCCAAAAAGAATCTCAAAACCGCATTAAAAAAATTGAACGTCGTAAATTACGACAAGCCAAAAGACGTGAGAAACAACTTCAATTCTTTTCATAAAGGATCAAAGAAATGAAAAAACTAACCAGTTTAATTGGACTACTTAATTGCACTATTAACGCGGTAGCCACTCCTCCCGTTGCTGCTGAGTCATTTTGCCCCAATGCAATTAAAACTTCACAAATTGAAGTGGTAACAATCTACTCAACTCATAGCAAAACCGAAACCTTTTTCGGATATGAATGCCCAGAACACCTTAGCTATAGAGGAGATACAGATTGTCTCCTTATTGAGAATACAACAATTCAATTGACAAAGCCAACGATTATCCGTTCAGAACTTCAGTGCAAACGGGAGATTCCTGAAAACTTAAACTTGGATAAAAAGGTCAAAACTCTAGAATCAATACAGAGAACGGGTTTTAACTTATAAAGACTTAAAAGAAATTCCACAAATTGTGGAATTTTTTTTTCACTCTTATAAAGTCTAGCGACTTTATAAGAGTGAAAAAATAATAGGTATCAAATTATGCTAAAACTGTTTGGCTTTAAGGCAACTATCAAAAAAGAGTTGTACCCCAACCGAACAACTCGTCTGCAAGCGTATACCGAGACAGGTAGCCCTTTGTGTACGATAACCGTAAACTTAGCTGACTATGGATTAATTCCTCCTGAGAATCATGCTTACATTAAAATTGGGCAAGAAAATACGGGAATCCTAGAGCCACTAATTGAACAAAACATTATCAGCGCACCCCTTTCAACAGTTAACTACGGTTATATGAATAGTTGCACTGCGGTACTTTGTAAAATTTTAATCTAATAAAAACCAATGAAGGTATCCGATATACCTTCTTTTTTAAAGCCGACCCACCCACCCAGAAACGTGGAGAGAAATCTACGCAACTAGACAATGCTTTTACGACACATTTAATAAGCCTAACGGCTTATATTAAACGATCTATCGTCGAATCAAAAATATGATTACCCTACAAAATAACGGAAACGGACACTATCAACAACTTGAAACAATATTTAAAGAAAATAGTTCTAAAAAAATTCAAATTACCCTAAAATTTGAAGCAGAATCCAAAAGCTATCTCTTTAATAAGCATCTTAGAATTGAGGAAGCTTTAAAATTAATGAATCAACAGTACATTTCACAAATTAGAACTAAGTGGAAGTATCGATTCTACAATCTATTCTTAGAAGTTAAACCTGAAGATCCAGTTTTAAATCTAATCAAAGAAACTGAATCACTGATTAGTCATTGGAAAATTAAACACAATTATCTAACCTTAAACTATTACAATATTCCTGATCAATTATTTAATAATTGTGTAACACTGCAATGGAAAAATAGTGAACTTCAACCAGTTCTTGACGCGACTCTAGCTCTTTCTACTCTAAAAAACTTCAATCAAACGAATTCTAGTATTCCCTTCTTCTAATTAATCAGAGTAATCGTTATTGAATAGCGATTACTTTCCCTTTTTTAAAGAAAAAAAAACTCTTCTGTAATTAATACTCATTTTTTGACAACTGATGTTAATCCAACTTCAAAAATTACAACCAATCACCCCACAGCATCTTTGCACTCATGCCAAAACCCTTTGGGGAGAACAATGGCAATGGAAGGATGCTTACGATGAATTAGAAACTAATATAATCACGTATCTACTTCAGCAAGATACAATCACACTAGAGACACTAATTCAACTTCAATCTATCCTCCCCAACCAAACTTACCGATCGCTTGAGCAGGTTCAATTACAGCAATTTTCAACGCCTGTTATTATTGCATACTTAATGGCCCAAGCAGCCCAATTGCAACCATCAGATTATCTCTTAGAACCAAGTGCTGGTACTGGTTTTCTTGCTTTATGGGGACAACGAATCGGGACTGAGTTAATCTTAAATGAAGTTGCCCCCAGACGAGTTGAATGTCTCAAACGCAACTTTAAATCAGCCAAACTCTTTAGCCTGAATGCTGAACAAATCAATGATTATCTACCTATCAATCTTAAGCCAACTGCTATTTTAATGAACCCGCCCTTTAGCAGTATCTATAAAACGCAGCGAAAAGACTCAAGAATCTTTCACAAACACCTACGCTCTGCTTTACTAAGACTCCAAAAAGGCGGAAGGTTAGTCATCCTCTCCCCTGGCATTCTAGACTATACTCTCTATAAAGAAATTGCAAGTTGTATCATGAGTGTCGGCATTTCAGGAAAACTCTATCAAACTCACGGAACAAATATTGATACACGCATCCATATCTTCGATAAGCAACTGAATCTAGAAGGACAACATCACCCAACCACCAACAATCTCGAAACCCTAACTCAATTAATTAGCGATCTACCCAAACGAAAACTCATTGAAGACAAACCCGAACCGATCTGGCTTAATTTACCTTTAATTGCACTAATTCCTAAAACATTACCCCACGAAGGAGCAAAGAAGGAATGGCAACGACCGGTAACAGTAAAATATACAACTCAAGAACCAAAGCCGAATCAAATCACTGGAAAACTCTATGAATCCTATCAGTGCCAAGTTCTTCAATTTAGCTCATTCTATCCCCATCCATCACCACTAACCGAATCAGCAGCAATGGCGGCCATCGCTCCCCCAGTTCCAGAGTACCAGCCTCAACTTCCATCACGGATTTTAGAAGAAAAACTACTTTCAGCAAGCCAACTAGAAACAGTGATCTACGCAGGACAAGCCCATAATCAGTATTTAAAAGATTACTACATTTATAATCGTGAAACAGAAAACCTAGAACGAGCAAATTCAGGAACCCGATACCGCCAGGGATATATGATTGGCGACGGAACAGGAGCAGGAAAAACTCGTCAAATTTGTGCAATCATAATCGATAACTGGATCAAGGGACGAAAACGCGCCCTGTGGATCACAAAATCAGACAAATTAATCCACGATCTTCAAAAAGAGTGGACACTTCTTGGAGGGAATCCCGAACAAATTATTTCACTCTCGAAATTCAAATTAGGTGATCCGATCGCCTGGACTGAAGGAATCATCTTTACCACCTACAACACTTTAATTACTCCAGCTAAAGAAGGAAAACCATCAAGAATCGAGCAATTAGTAGAATGGCTAAAAGAAGATTTTGCAGGAATTATCGCTTTTGATGAAAGTCATTGCTTGGCTAACGCACTACCAGGGGTCGGCGAAAGAGGAGACAAAAAAGCTTCTCTCTCAGGAAGTGCAGGATTGCGTTTGCAAAGACAGCTTCCTTGTTCGAGAATTCTCTATGCTTCTGCAACCAACGCGACCACCGCAACCAATTTAGGATATGCCGAACGTCTCGGACTCTGGAATCACTCACCCTTTCCTTTTAGTAGCCATCAAGATTTCGTTGCTCAAATTGAAGCAGCAGGAATCGCAGGTATGGAAGTTGTATCAAGAGATCTTAAAAGACTTGGCCTCTATTGTGCTAGAAATTTAAGCTTCGATGGAGTTGAGTATGAATGCTTAGAACATGAGCTAACACCAGAGCAGGTTGAAATATACAATACCTATGCTCAGTGCTTTTCACAAATCTTACAAAATTTAGAACTCTCATTAGAAGCAACGAATATTAAACTTGGAGGAAAAAACTTAAACAAACAGGCTAATGCCACCGCAAAAAGCACATTCTACAGTAACCAGCAAAGATTTTTTAATTATCTATTAACAGCCCTGAAAATGCCCAGTCTACTGAAATCAATTTCAAAAGACTTAGAACAGGAATTGGCAGTCATTATTCAAATCGTTAGCACCAATGAGGCTCTTTTAGAACGTAGGCTAACTCAAATTCCTACCGAACAATGGTCGCACTTGGATATCGATCTAACACCAAGAGAATTAATCCTCGACTATTTAGAAAATAGCTTTCCAACCCAACTTTATGAAATTTACACTAACGAAAACGGAGAACTATGTTCGCGTTTAAGTATAGATCATCAAATTATTCATTCCAATGAAGCTCTAGCCCTTCAACAAAAATTAATTCGAGATTTAGCTTTGATGCCTCCTATTCCAACGGCCCTCGATCAACTAATCTGGCATTTTGGTCACGAACAGGTTGCAGAAATTACGGGCAGAAAAATCCGTGTTATTGAGGAAAGGGGAGTTCGTAAGATACAGACTCGCCCTGGTTCTGCTAATCTAAAAGAAGCACAGGATTTTATGGAAGGAAAAAAACAGATTTTAGTTTTTTCCTACGCAGGTGGCACAGGACGCTCCTACCACAGCAGCCCTGATGTATCAAATCAACGCCGTCGTAAACACTACGTGTTAGAAAGCGGCTGGACGGCCGACAGTGCCTTACAAGGATTGGGGCGATCGCACAGAAGCAATCAAGTTGTTCCCCCTCTGTTTTGCCTTGTCACCACTAATGTCAAAGGAGAAAAAAGATTTCTTTCAACCATCTGCCGACGACTAGCGACTTTAGGGGCATTAACCAAAGGACAACGGGAAACAGGCTCAAATCAACTCTACCGAGAGGAGGATAACCTAGATAGCCTATATGCAAAAGCAGCACTAAAAGAACTTTACCAAAAAATTTACTCATCAGAATTTCCCGAATTTGGTCTAGCAGAGTTTGAAAAAAGCACAGGACTAACCCTGAGTTATCAGGGAAAGCTAAAAGAAGACCTACCACCACTCCATCAATTTCTCAATCGAGTCCTAGCTTTACCTATTAATCGCCAAAACCAAGTATTTAGCCTCTTTGAATTCCTAATCGACGAAAGAATAAAAATTGCTAAGTTAAACGGAACCTTTCAAGTTGGAATTGAAACCCTTCATTCTCTTAACTTCAAAATCTTATCCCGACACTGCATCTACTCTCATTCATCGGGTGCAAAAACAGAATGCGTTGAAATTGAACGTAGCGATCCGTATCCGATTAAACAATGGATGGAAGTACAAAGGTACTTAGATAAAGGAATTCCTTTATATCACACCTTAGAAAATAAAGTAGCGATCGCTATTCCGACAACTTCCACCATCACTTCTTCTGGTGCAACAGAATCTCGCTACCGACTCCTCTACCCAACTTTATGTTACGGTCAAGAAACTTTAGGAGAAATTAAAGCCCCTTGGGAAACCATCTCGGTTGAGAAGCTCAAGCAACACTGGGAAGAAGAAATACAGATTGCTCCTAAAATTAAAACACAAACTTTCTATCTAATTACAGGATTACTCCTACCCATCTGGGATAAGCTTAAAATCGCAGAAAACCTGAAAGTTTACCGACTAACTACGGATACAGAAGAAGTGCTGTTAGGCCGAATTATTAAAAGTGAACTAATCCAATCAGTATACAACAACTTTAATCTCGGCCAGATCAAACTATCAAACTCTAGCCTATACGAGCTAATACTACAATCTTCTACTCCTATTGAAGTTGGAAAATATAAATTACAATTTCACAAAGTCGCTCACCGCCATCGGATCGAAATTTTAGAGATCTACGATGAAGCGACAGTAAGGATACTCTCAAGATGGGGTGCAGAAAGTGAAATTATTAACTGGAAATTAAGGGTCTTCCTTCCCCATAATCATTCAAAAGCCCTTGAAATCATAGCAAAACTACAGGAAAACTCAGAATCAGCAGATATTTAATTCATCTGCCGTCAATTTCTTTCGTTGATGTCTAACTAATGGCTATCGCCATCTTTTAATTGAATGCAACCATGAGGACTAAGATGACTACCACAACTCAAACAGAACAGAGCATTTTAGAAAGCTTAGAGATCGACCAAATACAGGTTAGATATAGAAAATTAGACGAATATCGCGATCAATCCCTATGGCTTTTCAATTTTTCAATTCATGGGGGGCGACGCTCCTACACTTTAGAGTGGAAAACATTAGGCATTAAAAAAGAAACCATAGAATACTTAAGAAAAAGAAATATTAAAGAACCAAAAGTTCCTTTCCTAGATACCCTCAACAGCTATCTCAATAAATTAAACTATTTTGCTAAAAAAAGGCTAAAAAATGATAAATTAATGAGGTATATTGAACCTAATTGGTTTACAATTGAAGATAATTTAGAGGAAATAACTCGTAATTTTCAAAAGTTAAAGAGAAAGAGAAATATTTACTTAACTAAAATATTAAGTTTATATGAAAGTAAGAAACATGAGTCTATTAAAGTAATTAATGAGCTATTAACAACCAACGATTTAGAAATATCAGAACAGGAAATAATCATCAAAAATTTCTTAAAGTCTTTTCCAACACCAGAACAGATTAAAGAAGACTTTTATATTGAAATCACTCAGCTAACCCGAATTCCATCGATTGCAGAACAATCAAAAATTGACGCTGAATTAGCCGAAAGTGAACTAAGAAGAACACAAGCAAAAATGGCTCAAGAATTACAAAAAGAATACAAACAGAATTTACAAAAACAATTAACAACTGTCATCAAAACAGCAACTAATGAATTTTGCGAAATACTTGCTGACGTGCTTCCTAAACTTACAACATTATCTAAAAATAAACTTAGTGATCGTTCTGTATCTAAGCTGCAAGAAGCCTTATTACGTTGTCAAAATTTGATCAACTTCGATCAAAGCCTTAAAGGATTAAGCAATGACTTAGATTTATTAATTCAAGTTAGTAAAGACAACAACCAACAATTAATCGATCAAGCCATTGATAACCTTAAAGTGGCATTAAGTGAAGAAACTACCTTATTAACAACAGAAGGAAAAGGGCATCGAGCCTTAGCAGAATGGATGATTTTATAAAGGAAGAGTATTAACGTTGAATGTATTGATTTATTTCAATAATCAATTCTTAAAACTTACTGGGATAAATCGATACAAAACTAAGAAAGAACTATAAATTTGAATCAATTGACTAACCAAGGGTACACCGCTTAATTTTTATAGAAGGAGTAAAATCAATGTCACACTTTACAAAAGTAAAAACTGAATTTAAAGATCAAAATGCTTTAATTACAGCAATCAAAAACCTTAAAGGCTGGCAGGTTGAAGTACATGAAACGGAACAACACTTATATGGCTACCGAGGCGATCGCCGTCAACAAGTGGCCCATTTAATCGTGCGTAGAGAGCAAATAAATCCAGCATCAAACGATCTAGGTTTCCATCGCAGCGAGGATGGCATCTATAACGCAATCATCAGTGAATGGGATGCTGCAAATCCCTTAAAAGGATTTATAAAAGAACTAACAAAAGAATATAGCGTTGTCTGTACTGAAAACTTTGCCCGTAGCCGAGGAATGACAGTAGAGCGAACCCGTCATCAAGACGGACGATTACAGCTTAGATTGTTGAGTGTACCTCAAAAACAAGTCATCAGACGATAGATCAGCGCGTCACACCAGAACTATGATCTGTTTCCTAACAGCAAAACCCATTAAATTATAAGGAACTTTTAAAGATGACTGAAATATTAATTACCTTCAACGATGATGGAACACAGGAACTAGAAGTGATACAGGGTGATGGAAAAAGCTGCACTAATCTAACCCAAGCTTTAGAAGAAGTTTTAGGAAAAATAGAAGATAGAACTTTTAAAACAGAGTACCATCAAACTCAAATTCAACAAAAACAAAAACTTAAAAATTACCAATAATAAAATCAATTAGGTCAAAATAACAAATTATCTAAAAAGTTTTGATTATTCTATGTCCTTTCAATTCTTGAAATATTATTAAACGATTTTAACGAAGAAAATCCATGACTTTTGCTACTGAACTGGTTAATTTAATTCGAGCCAGCATCTCTGTAATTAATCTTGAATCGCCAAGCGTCGAAGAAGAAGCAGTAATTGAAGAAATTATCACAGAAGTTTCCAATCATCCAAAACTATCACTACCCACCTATTGCTGGACATTAAGTAATGGTTTGGAAAAACTTACTTTAAATAAGGAAACGGGAATTATTGCCCAAAGCACAAACTTTAAAGTAACTACTGATCCAATTATAGATTTACTGAATCATATTGAATCTTCAACCAACAAGGAGCTATATATCCTCCTCGATCTACACTATTACTTAGGAACTGACCCGAATCGATTCGATTTAGCCATTGTCCGAAAACTCAAAAATCTCTGTTTTAGCCTAAAACGCTCAAAACAAAAAATTATTCTTTTAGGGCAAGACAGTAAAATAAGTAAAGAATTTGATGGACTGATTTACCAGTTAGAAAATAAACTCCCCGACCTTAACCAAATCCAGAATCATCTAAAATTAGTGATCCAAGACTTAGAATCAAAACAAATAGCCATTTCTCTTAGTCAGGAACAAACAGAGACATTATCAAGAGCAGCACAGGGATTATCACTAAATAAAATTGCTGATGCGATAAGAATCGCAACAATAACCAACAATGGAAAATTAGATGAAAGCTCGATCCTCACTATCCTTCACTTAAAAATCAAGGAACTTTTAAAACTAAATGTTGAATTTTGCCCTGCTCCTGAAGTTGATGTAGGAGGACTAGACTCTTTAAAAGAATGGCTTCAAAAACGAGCTAAACTCTTTAACGCAACATTAGAAAATGTGAACTTACCAACCCCTAAAGGAGTATTATTAGTGGGAATTCCAGGAACGGGAAAATCTTTGATCGCTAAAACAATTGGCAAACAATTAAATGTCCCTATTCTAAAGCTAGATATGGGTTCAGTTTACAGTTCCTTTGTTGGAGAGAGCGAATCAAATTTAAAACGAATTTTAAAAACAGCAGAAGCAATCGCGCCCTGTGTAATTTTCATTGATGAATTAGAAAAAGCATTAGCGGGAGCTAGTTCAGGAGCTTCAGGCGATAGCGGTGTCTCACAACGCATCTTTGGGTTACTTCTTTCATGGATGCAAGACAAAACAGCCCCCGTGTTTGTTGTCGCCACTGCAAATCAGATCCAGCAGCTTCCTGCTGAACTAACTCGTAAGGGACGATTCGATGAAATTTTCTTTGTCGATTTACCTCAAGAAAAAGAAAGAAAAGAAATATTTCAAATCCATCTAAGCCGCTACAATATCACTTTATCATCTAGTGAACTAGGGCGTGTCTGCAAACCTGTTATACTGAGTAATATTACTCATCGTTAATTGTTTATATGACCGCGAGTGCTAAC
>NZ_PXOH01000059.1 GCF_003007785.1 Aphanothece hegewaldii CCALA 016
AGCTTTACAATTTGTTTTTTTTAACAAGAGAAGCGCGCTCCTCGAATGAAAAATCGACACTCGATCTTACGGTCGCCCTAGAAGGAAACTAGACAAAGATGGACAACCTTGAACGGATAGTCCATGTGTTCTGGGGTTAGTCTTTGTTGTTGAAGGTTGTCCATCTTTGTCAGGGTTTTGTGTATCCCTTCAAATAGTTCTTATGTACCATAAAGCAGCGGGCAAGTTCTAACTTTCACAAAAAGCCAAGCCTTACGCCGAGCGCATTTTTAGAGATTAGTTCATTTGGATGTACTTCTAAAAATAAGCCAGCCTTAGAACTATAGGAATTATCTGTGAGATAAAAAGGGGAACTCAAAAAGGCTGGCTTATTTTTGAGGCAAGTTTTCTACAACCAAAAATCTTTATAATGCGCTCTGCGACCAAATTTTAGTGGCTCAAACCTATAGAAGTACTTCTAAAATTAAAGGCGACCTTTGTTAATTAATTCATTGGTTTTATAGATAGTCCGTGTAGTTTTAAGGTCGCCTTTAATTTTGAGTTCGTTTCCATATATGATGAAGGGGATTCATAAAATCTTAACAAATAGGGACAGCGACGGACATCTCACGATTGGCGACAAGTCGCCAATCCGTGTCCTCCTTTTTGAGTTGATCTATTAGTTCCATAGTTAAACTGTTGAGAGAGAGGCTGTCCCTATTTGTTTGATATTTTTCCAAAGCTTGGCTTTTTGTCTAGGTTTTTCCCAGGGGATTTATTAAACATTGTGAAAGGGGGACGCGCTTGGCTTCGCGCTATGAAGGGAGTTTTGAAGAAGTTGATTCATTTTTAGAAACGAACTCAAAAATAAGAGCTAAAACGACCTCAAAAATAAAGGAGATACATTAAACATTGTGGAAGGGGGACAACCTTTTAAAAACAGATTAATTATGATACCCATGAACTAACTAAACAAGGTTGTCCAAATGAGTTCAGTTTTTTTCTAAGAGTCTTTTTGAAGTTGTCTCCCTTGTCACACGAGGAATCGTAGTAATACGAAGACTCCTTTATTTTTAGGAGGACATCTTTGTTTGTGAGTTAGTAGGTTTCTTAGAGAGTCTGTCTGGTTCTAAGGTCGCCTTATTTTTAGGAGTAATTTTTAAGTATCATAGTCGGTCTGTGTAGTTATAAGGCTGCCGACCGACCTGAATTTAAAATTCAGGTCAGCCGATAAGAGCCGATTATCGGCAGGGCTTGCGGCTGACCGCATAAACGCGGTCGCTTTTCGGCAGTGCATTCCGCACTCCCTTCATATTTAGACAGTTCTACGCCTTGTTAGTTGTTTCATTTGTTTCATAGTTAATCTCTGTATTTGAAGGCGCACCATCTTTCGTCAGGGTTTTATGAATCCGCAATTGCCGACAAAAACTTACACAGATTGATTGACAGTCGTCGATTCTTTTCGATGTAGAACCCGCAAAAGCCAAATCTTAAGGAGAGAAAATCTTCAGTTGGAATTGTCTTGATTGTCGATGCTGCCAACGTCCAATTAGGCGATCGCATACTCAGCTAGCATAGTTCAATTGGCTCAGTTTTAATACCAGTAGGTAGAGGTAAAACATCTAGATTTCTGCCCTAATATATAGTACATTCGAGCTATGTTAATGTTAAGTAACTTTTATGCCCTCTACCCTGTACATTTCAGGCCAAATTTTAGGCAAAACTAAACCCCTGTTTTCTGAGTGGTGTCTACCTCTCCCTCAAACGTTAACCTCGATAACCCTAAGAGAATTACTGACACAAGTAGTTTTAGCAGAAGTAGAAGCATTTCGCACTCGTAGTGAAGAACGCCGTTTAATCAAAACTTTAAGCCCATCAGAGATAAGAACAGGAGTCGAAAAGGGAAAAATTGATATGGGGGGACGGGATATCGTACAGACCGTTGACCCTCAAGAGGCTGTAGATACTGTATTACAAGCATTTGAGGATGGTTTTTATTTTGTTTTTGTTGATGAACAGCAACAAGAAACCCTAGATAGCATTGTCTCTCTAAAAACCGATAGCCAACTGATGTTTTTACGCCTAGTCCCCTTAGTGGGTGGTTAAACCTTATTTAATGGAATATTCCTATGCTAACTAGAGAACAATCCCAAGAACAACTGACAAAGCTAAAAAATCCGTCGTGGAAACAAGAAAAACTTACTCAAATTCCAAAATTACCTCCAAAATTGCAAGAAATTGCTTGGGGAATTCTCGGCTATGATGACAAAGGACGACAACCGAGAGAGTGGCAAAATATTTATCAGTTTCAACAGGAAGCAATTCTACAGTTAGATAGTCTTGATTCATCAGAACGATTAACGATTTTTAGCCTTTTATTTCCCAAAATCGCGACAACTTTAGAACAAACATGGCAATTATTTCCGCAGTTGCCCTATCAGTCAAGTTATTCCCGTCGAGCATTTCGTGTTCCAAACCATTCAGAATTAATAAATCAAAAGCGGTGTCAATGGTTTTTTCCTCTGTTGGGTATCCTTGAAGGGTATGATCAAGATTTACCTTGGTTAGCTACTTGGACTCCTTATATCAGTTATTACGGAAGTGATCACTTAGGAATATTATTTGCAGCCGCGATTAATGCTAATGATAAATTAGGAAATAAGATTTTTTCTATTTTAGTAGAATCGGCTAAAGGAGATCATGCAATTGGTGCAATGGGTCGTCATGTCACAAGGGGTTTATTAATTGCGTCTCGTCCCGATGGTTGGGAATTTATCGAGAATTTTTTGTTAGCAGCGCAAAGACAGGAAGGTTTAAGACAAGTTATTTTAGAAACAGTTGACGAAGCACATCCCGAAGCATTTAAAAGAATGATTCGATTAATCATTGAACACAATTTGACTCGTTTTAGTGCGACAGTTAGAACAGTAGATACATGGTTTGGTTTGCGGTGGGAATCAACCAATCAACAAGTTGTTAAATCAAGTTTAGAACAGGTTTTATCTTTTTTAGAAAGTACAGATACCTTACAAGAGGCTTTACAAAGTGAGCAAGCAGAAAGCGTATATTTTGCACTCTGGACATTAGCTTATCATGATGCTGTTGCTGCTATTCCAGTGGCGAGTCAATTTCTCAACCATCCTCATGTTGAACATCGTTTTATTGCCGTCTATTTTTTAGCACAACTCGATTTAGAAAAAGCCAAACTTGCTATTATTTCAGCAATTGACGATCCAGATTTAAGAGTAGCCACTTTTGCTTTAAATATCTTTCATCAATATTCAACAAAAACTTTATTAGAAACGGAATTATTTGAACGATTAGAAAGAAATTTTTCTCGCTTTCCCGAAAAGTCAAAAGAATTAACACCGCTAGTCTGGGAATGGATGAAATTAGCAACATCTCAAAGTTTAATCACAACAGCATTAATCAATAATTTAGGTGAACGTTCTCCAAAACTTTTAATTCCCTATCTCTCTCATTTTGATGTTTATCAAAGACAAGAACTAGCAAATAAACTATCGTTAATACAACCTTGGGATGATGAAATTAGAAACATTTTATTGTCTTTAATTGCAGATCCTAGTCAATGGGTACGTCAACAAATTATTAAGATTTTAGCGAAAGCAAATAGCAATATTACATCAACGGAAGCTATTTATTTAGAAAAGTTACTAACTCGTAAGTCGAGTGATTTACGTCGAGGTATTTTACAGTTATTACTCAATCAAACCGACTCAGAAACTTTAGCATCAGCACAACGATTACTAGCAGCAAAACAAGCACCACAACGTTTAGCAGGTTTAGAACTTTTACGCGAATTAAAAAATCAAAAACGTTTAATAGAAGATTGTATAAACTATGCCAAAAACTATCAATCTAAACAAACAAATTTATCTGAAAATGAAACTCAGTTATTAGAGAAACTTGTCGAAGTAGAACAAAAAGAAGCAACTTTAGAAGATGCACTAGGACTCATAAAACTAGAAGAATTAACGCCAATTATTCCTCCAAAAGTTGATAAAAAATATAAATTTGTCTCGACGGCGGCTCATAAGTGCTTACAGTCTTTGGATCAATTAATTGAGCAACACAAACATACACCCATTACTATCAAAACAGATGACGGTACGACCGAACAATTATTAGGTAACTATAGTAATTTGTTGTTGGCTAACTACTATTCTTTTTCTGAAGATCAAATTAATAATTTTCCGCTACAAGAAGTATGGCTAAACTGGTGGCAAAATCGAGGAAAAACAGAAAGGGATCAAGATGGTTTAGAATTAGTCAGAGCGATCGCGTGTTTATTGAATAACCATTCTTTTAATCCTTTTTCCCATGATTTAGAGCAAATTCCGACCTATCAAAATATGGAATGGTGGAAAATAGCCGAAAAAACGCTATTTAATGAACCGCCAAATTTGCTTTATATCGATTTAATTAAAGAGATTTTAAGATTTTTAATTCAACAGCATCCACCTAAAAATCTAATTGACTTTTTATTAGACGCATCAGCCACGACATTTACCCTAATTCCTTTAGCAGAAATTAACCAAACAATAGAAAATTTTTATCTTGAGCAACTGATCATATATACCTTTATGGGGTGGTGGAATCTTACCCGTTCTTTTCGTCACTCCTCTGCTTTTGATTGGACAGAAAAACAAAGAATAAAATTTTGGCAGATGAGTCGCTGGTTATGTCAATTTTATTTTTTTGCTTTATCCAATAAACATAGCTTATTACGAGATACCGTCTTGGCTTATCGATTAAAGGAAGCAACCGAAGCCGATATTATTGCTTATTTATTAGCCGAAAATCCAACCCCTGAACTAAATGAGTTTGATGTTTTAATAAAACAGATTAACCCTAGTGCTTTAACTCATTTAAAACGACCCCAAAGAGATTTCCATGACTTATCAGTTTTAACGGCTAGAAAACAAGACACTGATTTAGATCCTATTTTAAAAGAATTGAGCGATCGTTGTCGAACACGTATTATTGAAGTAGAACTACAACGGGGAGACTTACCTACAGCCGCATCTATTCCTGCACTTGCTATCCGTTCCGTTGAAGGTATTGCCACTCTGATTAAACTACTACAACTGTTTGGCAAAAATAAACTCATTCGGGGCTATAGCTACGATAATCAGAGTAAAGCTACCGTTTTTAGCCATCTAATTCGGATTAGCTTTCCTGCATCTGCCGAAACTCCCCAAGACTTTGCCCAAGCGGTTAAAACAGCTAAGATTCCAGAACAACAACTGATAGAACTAGCTTTTTATGCCCCGCAATGGACAAATTATGTAGAATATGCCATAGAACAGCCGAATTTCACAGAGGGCGTTTGGTGGATTCATGCCCATACTAAGGATAATCAGTGGCACGTTCCCCATGATATCAAAGAAGCATGGACGGTACAGGTAACAGAAAAAACTCCATTATCGGAACAAAGTTTAATTGATGGAGCAGTTGATGTCAATTGGTTTTTGCGGATTTACCCCAGTTTAGATGACAAATGGCAACAACTCTATGACGCGGCTAAATATGCTTCTAGTGGTGCAGGACATAAACGGGCGCAATTGTTTGCAGAAGCGATGTTAGGTAAGATAGAGCGAGAAACTTTGATCAATCGCATCACTCAAAAACGAAATCAAGATGCTGTCAGGGCATTAGGACTATTACCCCTAAAAAATCGAGAACAAGATTTACTCGAACGCTATCGGATTATACAAGAATTTCTCCGCACGAGTCGTCAGTTTGGTTCACAAAAACAAGCCAGCGAAAAATTAGCCGTTAAAATGGGTTTAGAAAATCTCGCCCGCAATGCTGGATATCGTGACCCCCAACATTTACAATGGGCAATGGAAGCACAAGCGATATCAGATTTAGTGAAACAACCTCAAACCGCTACTATTGATGAGGTTAGCGTCTCTCTGGCTATTACTTCAGACGGCAAACCCAAAATAACAATTATTAAACAAGGTAAATCTTTAAAAGCGGTTCCGACTCAACTGAAAAAAAATCCGAAAATCGTTGAATTACAAAATCGCAAACAAGACATTACTCGTCAAACATCCAGAATGCGTCTATCTCTCGAAGAAGCAATGTGTCGAGGAGATAGTTTTACTGTCAATGAATTTCAGCAACTCTGCACCCATCCCATTTTAGCCCCGATGCTAGAACAGTTAATTTTTATCGGACAGGGTGAAATTGGCTATCCTGTGGAGAAAGGAACTGCTTTTAAAACATATAATGGTAAAATTAAACCTATTAAGTCACAAATCTTAAAAATTGCTCATTCATACGACTTATTACAGACAGAATGGCATCATTGGCAGCAAGAATGTTTTACTAACCAACGTACCCAACCGTTTAAACAAATCTTTCGGGAACTGTATGTACTTACACCCACAGAAACCGCTAATCATACCCTGTCTCGTCGCTATGAAGGTCAGCAAATTAATCCTAAACAGGCTCTAGCTTTGTGGGGTCAACGGGGATGGGTGACATCTCCCGATGAAGGGGTCAGACGTACTTTTCATGAAGCGGATATATCTGCATGGGTGACATTTCAGTATGGTTTTTATACTCCTCTAGAAATGGAAGGATTAACGATAGAGGGTGTTTATTTCACTAAACGAGGAGAAGGGAAAGAATTAAATTTATCTGAAGTCCCACCACAGCTATTTAGTGAGACGATGCGAGATCTTGATTTAGTGGTGAGTGTGGCCCATCTTGGAGGAGTTGACCCCGAAGCGAGTGCCTCAACAGTCGAGATGCGACGGGTTTTAATTGAAGAATTTTGTCGTTTACTTAAACTAAAAAATGTTCAGCTACAAAACTCTCATGCAGTGATTGAAGGGAGTTTAGGCAATTATTCGATTCATTTAGGTAGCGGTATTATTCACCGTCAACCCGGTGGCACCGTGTGTATTATACCTGTCCATTCCCAACATCGAGGACGTTTATTTCTACCATTTGCCGATAGTGACCCCAAAACCGCCGAAATTTTGTCTAAGGTCATTTTATTAGCAAAAGACAAAGAAATTAAAGATCCGTCAATTTTAGAACAGATTTTATAAAGAAGCAAAAAAAAGTAAGATGGGAAAACTGATTAATACTTTTGTTATTAAGCCAGTCTTTCCAATGACTCAAAAAAATTCTTTCAAGAAGTAATTTTACTATGTGTGCGTTGGTATTTGCGTTGATGAATGCCGCTAAGTTAAAACGCGATCGCTCTTGACCGCGACTGGGCTGTGTCTGCTGCCACTAAAAACGCGACAAATGTCTGCTATATCTGGAGAAAGAACCTATTGTACCTCACCCAATTTGATGAAAAAACAGATAAACTTAGGACAGACATTAATACAAAATCGAGAAAATTTCATCTCAGGAGTAAGCCTTGAGGGGATTCGTTTCATCTTCGCGCGTGACAGATCACATTACCCTCTCTTAAATAGCTACAATCCATAAGTTCTTTCTAAAACCGATAACATCTCTTCTTCTAAATCACTTAAATAAGGTTGTTTCAACTTTCCTAATAATCCCAGAAAAGCATAAGCTGTATCTTCCAAATCATCTCTTGAGCGTAATCGTTTGATGCGCTCGCACAACTGCTGAACTGATTGACACTCTTCTTCGGTGTAGCCGAGTTCTTTAATATACTCAATTCTCACTCCATCAGCAACTCCGTTCCAGAATTGTAGATCGCAACTGAATTCATATACCGCAGTAATGATCGCCCAACAGCCATTCTTACCCCGTAGTTGAGGATGATCCCTTGCAATAATCCCCACGACTTCCCCAACTTCATAGATATTATGAGGTTTTTCTTGAAGAAGCTGCACCGCTTCTCTAACGAGTCTTGCTGGCGGGACTTTCCCACCAGCTTCTGTTACAGCGAGTCTCCAGGCTACGGGCTGTTGTGGTGGTTCTAACAGCGACAGAGGACGGACTTGATACTCAGTCGTTGGGAGAATTTGACAACGATTCGTTGACAAGTTTTGGAAAATTTCAGCACCCGCTATGAGGTAATAAGATTTCTGACGGCTGTGGCCAAAACGGTCACGACAATATTCTTCAAAGGTGGTGTGAGTGTTGCGGTACAGTTTCCTATCTCGTAGTTCTTTGAGTGCTGACCCGGCTTCAGAAAAAGCTCGTTCTACCTTGTGTTCTAGGTGTTTTTTGTCTTTTTCTTCATCTTCCGACAAAGATTCTAGCTTGATGTCTATCTCCTTTACTGTGATAGAAGTGACGGGGATTGTCGTGGTGTCCCGAACCGAATAGGTTAGCATTTCATCGATTTCTCTTGGACGAGTTTGCGCCGTTTGACGGGGCAGCTTGATATGTCCGTCTTGTGTAATTTCATCTTTAGATCGTCTGGCCATCTCCAATTTTCTCTTAAAATTAATTAAATTTGCCTATTTGCGTTTTAAGGCTAACTTGATAGTTCAAATACATAAGATGGTTTAGGATTCAAAGCTTTGAGTAGTACCCCATCTGCTGTCCAATATTGAGCCGATTCTTTTTCTGCCACTGCTAAAAAGACAGAATCATACAAAGTTAACAAATCATATGAGAGAGCGAGCTCCCAAGACCGAACGCGAATGTCTTCTGCATCAATGTACTCGATCGGTAAATCACCAAATGCTTGATAAAGTTGACTAGCTTCATCACTACTGAGTAATCCACTCCTCACCTTTTTTCGTAACACCTTTGCGACTTCTGCCCAAGCAAAACAAGGAAGGACGATTCGAGTATTAAGAGCTTTCTCTACCAAAAAAGTCGCTGATTCTTCCTGCTCATCGGGACACAGATACTTGATGAAGACGCTGGTATCCAGACAGAAACTATCTCTAATCATTTTCCCCGAATCTTAGTTGACGGATGAGGGGAAGCGGGTCTGGATGAACTCCCGTTCGTTGTTTAACCTGTTGCCTAACCTGTAAAATTGTTTCATGGGCTTCATTGGCTTTGCGTCTTTTGATTTCTCGCTCTAAGGCTTCGACGACTAACTCGTTAAAAGACTCCTTCCCTTCTTTAAGTTGTTTGGCCTTCTTCACCAACTCTAGGGGAAATCGAATCGTTACTGCTTCCTTTTCCATGTTTCATTAAATATAACCATCTTTTGATATCATTTAATATAACCTACACTAACTCCGATAGTAAATCGGAAATTTCCCCCTGTACATCCTTTCGGTTGTCGTCGTAAATCATCAAAGTATTCAAGTCGGCATGACGACTCAGTTTCTGCACTTTCCTGACATCGCCATTCGTCGCATCCAAAGCCGCCGTAATCCCCGAATGCCTGATGCGGTGCGGTGAGAGTTTCTTATTGATGCCTGCTGAAACTGCAATCCCATCCACTAATTTATAGATAGCAGTTCCCGTCAGTCGATGGCCGTAATAAGCACGGTCTAGCGCGATGAACAGAGGTTGCGTGACATCGACTTCGCGTCTGGCCTGTAACCAATCCATAATCGCTTCGACCGTCAGACGAGATAAGGTAATCGCTTGCTTTTGTTGACCCTTACCTTTTCCTAAAATCAACAAAGAGCGTTCACTTAAATCTAAATCCTTAATATCCGCTTTTTCAATTTCGCCCCGACGCAGCGCATTATCCCAGAGCAGCCGTAGAATCGCATAATCACGTTTTCCATTCAAGGTATTTCGGTCTGGAATAGCCAACATTTTGCGGTAAGCTTCTTTGCTGATTCCTGTCGTATCTCTGTAACGAACGATTTTATCCCCTTTGATTTCAGACAAAGTAAAGCTGCATTGTCCTAACTGCAACGCCAAGCGCACTAATGATTTAATGGCAGCCAACCGCCGATTCACTGTAGCTTCTTTTAAGGAACGCTCATCGTAGAGATGGGATTTGTAACGCAGCACCAATGAGAGGGCTTGAAACTGGTCTAATTTTAAGAAAGCTTGTACTACTTCGGGTGTCGGTTCATCAACATTTGTCACAAAGCGGAAGAAGTCGCGTAGATCTCGCGCATAACCACGACGGGTTTCAGGCGATCGTTTATCGGATAGGAGTTGTGCCAGCAGATCGGGTTCCTCACAAGTGAGAGAACCGAATTTTTCTGGCTTGGCGAGTGCCTGTGTTTTCACGGATTTAGGTTATGGTAATGAACGTTTCCGTAACCTAGTTTAAAATGTCAACGAACCGTTGTCAAATCCATTGTCGGTTTGCACATAAAGTGAAATTTGTTGAGCATAACTTGAAACAAAGCACGCACATAAAATGAAATTCTTTATTTTAGTGTACAAAGGAAAAAGTTTTAGGCTTAAGTTAGAGATATAAGTAAATGCTTGAAATGCTGTTTAAGTCGATGTGAAGCGGCAGAAAGGTTATTGATGTTAACGGCTTCTCGAGCGCGGGTGCGGCGAACCGCCGAACTTAAGAAAGTAGCTGATTTGCGCTCCGCTCCATTGACTTGTTAGCTGGCGCGTTCGGGAAACGGGCGGTTCTTAACCATTTCAAAATGATGACGGCGACACATTACGCTATTTTTAATCCGTTTATGTGTACAATCCTCACTTTTACAAAGCTCCGTTCCAATTTCTTCACCAAGCAGATTTAGAAATTCTTCATCCTCCAAAGACAGCAATTCTTCATCAGTGAGCGGTTCTGGCGGTTTCAACCAATCTTCGTTTTGCGACGAATGCCCAATCCAGAAAAACTTTCAGAATTTCCTCAAGTTTGGTTTCATCACCTGCACCACGAAACTTGTTTTCTTCTACTGAACAATAAATCCAACGTTCTTCGGATGCCTCATTCTGAAAAGGCTCAAAGTTTTTGCCTTCGAGATTTGTATCTTTAAGGTTAATAGTTACAGACCAGCCAGGATTATCAAGCGTGTTAATTGTAATGCCGAAACCGTGTTCCCACTCGCCATCGCAATTTGAAGCATACCATTTTTGAATGTCTGCAAGAATGCTCATCACTCAGATAAAAGAAGCCAGTTAACTAGGGCGTGTCTGCAAACATAAATCATAACCAAATTGTTATCGCTGCGATCACTAACATAGCTAAGTAATTGTG
>NZ_PXOH01000060.1 GCF_003007785.1 Aphanothece hegewaldii CCALA 016
GTTAGCACTCGCGGTCATATAAACAATTAACGATGAGTAATATTACTCAGTATAACAGGTTTGCAGACACGCCCTAGCTTAATTATTAATCATCGAAACCCGACGGGAACCTCGGTTAACTTCTTCAACCTCTGAAGCGCGTCGAGCCGAAGTTGCTGCCCATTCTCGTAGAGCCTGAACCTTATTGAAATAAGATTGAGCAAGAGGGACGGTGTTTGCGATCGCCTCTCTCACATCACTAGCCATGATCTCTGGGTAACGCTCAGAGTCAAAAGCCTTAATTGCCGCCTCAGTGACAGCCGCTTCTAATTCTGCACCCGAAAATTCAGGACTAGCGATCGCTAAACTTTCAATCTCAGGATTCTGAAGTTGAGCCGAATATTTAGCCAGATGTAGTTTTAGAATTTCGGCTCGTTCAGCGACGTTGGGCAAATCAACGAAGAAGATTTCGTCAAATCTGCCTTTTCGAGAGAGTTCAGGAGGAAGGGCGGAAATATCATTAGCGGTTGCTACTACAAACACGGGAGCAACTTTATCAGCCATCCAAGTCAAGAAAGTGCCGAACATCCTCATCATTACGCCGCTATCGGTAGAGACAGAGCCAGAACCTGCACTAGCAAAGGCTTTATCAATTTCATCTAACAGTAAAATACATGGCGCAACAGCTTCAGCCGTAGAGAGGAGATGTCGCATATTCGCTTCTGATTCTCCAACAAGACTGTTCATCAAGCTGCCTATGTCTAGTTTGAGGATTGGGACATTCCACCAAGAGCCAATCGTTTTCGCAACCAAAGATTTACCCGTTCCAGGTAGTCCAACTAACAGCAATCCTTTCGGACTAGGGATTTCGGTTCTGGTCATGGCAGCATTAAATAGTTTGGTTCGTTGGGCAATCCATGTTTTAAGCGGGGCAAGTCCACCAATTTCAACGGGGGGAGGGGGTGAAAGCTCAAGATTCAGCTTGAGAAGTTTTTCCACTTTAAGTTGATAAATCCGATCGCTTGCAGTAATGTCTAACCGACCATTGTTAGCGATCGTCGCCAATCGCAAACCATTCCAGTATTCCTCGAAGGTCAATCCTTGAGCCGAACGAACCAAGCGATCGACTGCTTCATCATCTAGAGCGACTGTAAACTTCAGATTCTTTAAATCGTCAAAACAGAAATTAAACGATTCTCGAATCTCAGTAGACGTGGGAAGTTCGACTTTTTGCTCATAAATTAATCCCGATAGATCGCTACACAGCGTTATGCCTTGACCTAACAGGATAATCCGCTTTTTCGTTGCTTTTAGAGAGAAGCAGAGGGATTTTAACTTTCGCATGATCGCTAGATCTAATCGATGCGGATCTGAGCCGAGATAAGGATGCAAGTCGATCAATACGAAAATTCCACTTTGTTGATGTTGCTCGATAAACGAAAGAGCCGATAGAATCGGGTCGTGATTTGGGTTGTTAGATCCTTTAACTTCAGCATAACTGATTCCCGATTCAGCATGATATGTCACCGATCGCATCCCATCAGCCAGAGTCCACGCCATAACAGGAGCTTTAATCTTAGGGTGATCTGCCACATCGGAACAAATTTTCTCTAACACGGATTGTTCTTCAGGGGCAGGAGAATCTAATGAGATGACGGGAATTGCGGCGCGAAAGAAATTGACAATCATTGAAGTGTTCATAATTTTTTTCCTCCGAAAAAGCCTTTAATGCAACGGTTGTAATATTGACCGAGTGAATTCGTACTCACCATCCCATCGAAAACGAAGCGTGGGACATTTTCATACTGATACCGTCCGCCATGATGAAAGTGAATTTCTAAGATGGCTCTACGATCGCAGTAACCGATTTTTTGGATAACGCTACTCCCAGAGCAGGGCAGATTCTCAGTAAGAAACATTGACATTTCCTCCTGAAGAACTGGCTCTGGCTCGACATCACCTAACTGAATAAATTGAAAAAGATAATTTCCCCTTTTCATAATTGCTATTAAAAATTAGATAAGTCCCGATCGTCATCAGTTAATCGGGACTAGGAAATCAAATGAAAATCGCATTTTATCGTCGATTTCTTAGCTGCGTATGAAGTTGCGTTACTGTCTGACGATATTCGGGTTTAAGCTCCCGATTTTCTACTACTCCTAACGCATCTTCTAACTCTTTTGTCTTTTCGAGGCAGATTTTGCCATCTCCACCGATGACCTCGATCTCCGAACTTCCATCTCTGTTGACGGTTAATAAGATTTCCATTATTTTTCTCCTTAACGTCGGGTACGAATTTGTTGAGTTTGTAGTTGAAGCTGGACTCGACCATCAGTAGTGGTGCGTCGTCCAACAACTTGATATCCTTTCTGTTGGGCAACAGCCGCTTGGTACTCCACCATAATGTTATAGCGGAACTGTGGATAACGCGATCGCGCTAACTCGTAGTCGTCAGCACTACAAGTAAACCTTTCGGCAGTGCGGCGAAAACCCACATCAGCATTGCACCCTAACTGTTCTCTTAAAACTATGATTTCCGCATAGTCTTTAGTTCTCCATGTATTACGGAGCAAGGTTGGCGTGTTGTGAACCTGTGGATTTAGGTTCATCGCTTCAAGCGCGGCTCGGAGTGCAGCTTCGTCTTTAAATTGTGTTTTAATGCTCGTAAAATGTGACATATTACTCCTTGACTTGATTGATTCACAGGGACATATATTGCGAGAGCGATCGGTGTCCGAGCGTCTTCGGCTCCTCTTTTGGTTCTGATATTGTTACTGGAGGTGGAGGAGAGGGCGGTCTAACATGAGGAGTCACCCGTACTTCAGAATAACCCTTACGCCGTTTAGAAGCTATTTTCTCTTCATATTGTTGAGAAGCCGCCGCATAAGAAACAAACGGATAGGATTTACTCTGTCCTCTTGTTCCAATTCTGCCCCAACGTGTAATTAAAGTCGTAGACCCCTCGGTGAGTTCCGCTTCCCAAAATTTGTAATGTTGATTATTGACGAATTCAAGGCGAGTAATCATAGTTGATTTTTTTAAGATTTGCCTGTTGACAAATTCTTCCTAGAATCTTGGGATGAATGTCTCGGCTTAAATGACCTGAAACTGTCACAGTGCCAGCAATAGAGGCATTTTTCAGTTGCCGATGTGAACCTCGAAAGCGCGAAACGTACCAGCCTTCTGCTTTGAGTAGGTAAAGAATTTGTTTAACTTTCATGATTTACCTCCTGATCAAAGACACCCTCTAAAATGCTAGAAGGTGTCTTTTTCGATTTAGAAGGGTGCGTCTTCGTCGTTTACCTCAAACTCTGTCTTGTCGATTTCATCTTCATCGAGAATGGTCTGAGCCTGAGTTTCAATAGCCAAGGATTCAGTTACGCCAGTTAGTCGAGGTAGACGCTCACGGATGGCGTTATCGACTTTAAATTTGTCGGGCGCAAATTCCTCAATATGACTCACGACAAGGGTTAAAGGTTTTCCTTCGGGTTTGGTATAGTCAGAGTCGAGCAACATTTCACTATTGCCTCTTGCCCAGACTACTTTCCCGTCAGCTAGATGGATCTTATGACGAGTTCCATTCTCGCTTTGATATTTGGAAAATCCGATGATCTCAAACTCACCTTCACCTAATTCGTGCATGGGAATCGCAGGCGAGGGAACTTGTCCTAAATAGGGTAGGATTGATTCCTCGTTAACCAGTGTCGCTTCAAGTTCACCTGCGCCCTTGCCCTGCTGTTGGCTATCGAGGGAAACTCGAACTTTAAACACGGATTTGTCAGGGGCGACGAACGTGCAGAAAGCCGTAGGGTACTTCTGTTTCTTGGCATCTTCTTTCTCAATGACGGTAATCTTGCCTTTGAGCTTGCCCACCAAGAGGCGATCGCCTTCTTGCTCTACACGCGCTACATTTTCACCCACTTTGAGAACGATATAGTCTCCATAGCGGAACAGCCCTGGGCCGTAAACCCCTTTGACGATCCCTCTTTCCGCTTTGATTAATAGAACTTCAGGGCGATAGACAGGACTTGACTCGATTCCTGATGCTCCTATTAGACGGCTCAAGCCCTCTTGCTCATCAGGAGAGAGAGCGTCAAGAGTAATGTTGTTCCAAGTATGTTCAAATTCATAGAGCAGCAACGAGGGAAAATTGCTTTGCTCAAATTCAAACGTCTTTACTTGAGTTGTTTGAGTTTTAGTAGACATATTTTTATCTCTTTAAATGACAAGAATCAATCCCTTTTCAAAGCGCAAGCTTATCTTGGAGATTGAAACGTTTTTGTGGAAAATTCAGACAAACAAATTGAAAAAACTACGCAGCTATTTTGTATTTTTCATTAAATCTTTCTAGCTCTAAAGAGGCTTGTTGCTGCATCCAGAAAGAAAGAGGAATCCAAGTCTCTCTTTTGAGTTCGGGAGAATGCGAAAAAGCCCAGGAGACAACAACTTTGTAATCATCTTGGGACACCGAACCTAGAACCAAAATTGATTCTGGCTTGAATGCTTTGATGTAAGACTCCATTGAAATAATGAAATCAGACATTCTCGGAAAAATCTCTTGATGATGATAAGCTAAAAGGACTTTGTGGGAAAAGTCTAATGAGAAAAAGCCTAAGTCAAGATTAGGAGAATTTGTTTTCATAATGTTAAAGAATTAACGATCGCCTCTTGAAAATGCGTCAGCATTTTGGACCGTACATTGCCGTAGTAACCAAACTCCCAACGGCTTGAATAAAGCCTCATTTCCTTCTGGACACTGTTGGTCGCTCAGGCATTTGGGACAACCAACATCTCCGCAATCACAGTTTGTTAAAAGTGAAATCGCTTTTTGAATCGCACTTTCCCAATCCTCATAAATTGCCTCAGTCGTTCCACAGCCCTCGTGAACCGTATCAAATAGATAACAGACAAAACGATTGGCATTGCTATCGCCTCGCACGTCTCGTTCGTCAATCAAACTACTAACATCATTAGAGTTAGCCAAAAATAATAGAGGAATGGCTTTAATCAAACTGTGGGAAGCCGAATGTAGAGCCAAGTGAACGGAATTACAGTCAAAAACGGTCAAGAGTGAAGACGGAATATTTTCTTCCTTACCGTATTTTTGCATAAGTGTCTTTTGCCAAGTTTCCGCTTCAGTATAAATAGCGGAAGCTAACTTATGGTTAATCTCAATTCTAAGAATTGGGCTATCATAGCTAGTCGTCAAAGGTTCGGTAAAACAAATTTCTTCAATAACTTTATCAGTTAATTTCTTAGACAACTTTTTACGACAAGTTCCACAATAAGTTTGGTCGTCGGATTGCGGCTGATGGTAACGTAAACAGGAACGATTAGAACAGACAGGGGCATACAGTTGTGCTATCTCATAGTAGCCCTTCACTTTTTGGCTAACTTGACCCCACCAAAAGGAAAGACGTAAGTTGCCGTCTTCAACAAAAGTCGGTCTAATTTTGGCCTCTTCGAGTTGAGTGACTGGCGTGACCAATAACTCAACCATTGGTTTAGTAATGCGTGCGCCCTGCGTGCCGTTGGTATCGCTATTTTTTAGAAGCTCTAGTTCAGCTTTACTATTAGCCGCATCAAGCTCCAAACAACGCCAACGTTGAAGAAGCCCATTTTCTGCACTAATATAGATCGCTCCCTTGTGACATTCTCGGTGAGCCAAGTCAAGGGATGATTCTTCGAGGACTTCCCCTGTTTCGACATTGACTAATTCAATCTTGTTTTGAACGATCCCGCGCAGTGAAATGTCCCCGTGGGGATAACCCCGCTTGGATAACTGGCCGTTATCGGACAAGTAAAGTTGTCTTTGTTTAACCAACTCGGCAGTGATCGCTTCTCCTTTTTCCCCAAAATAATTTTCAACTGTGCGACTATGTAAGCCCCCTTCTGCTCCTGCACAAAGTAGATGACGAGCTAAAATACTCGGATAATTTGGGTTGAGCTTCACCTTTTCGGGTTGAGAGAAAAAGCGATCGCTATTTATCGCATAATAGTAATCGATTGGGTTGCTACCATCGGGGATAAAAATGATTAATCCAGGGGCTTGTCTTCCACAACGACCACCTCTTTGCCAGAAGCTATTTAGACTACAAATGCCTCTGATGATTACGTAGTCAAGTAGGGCCAAATCAATTCCAGCTTCAAGGCAATTAGTACTAATTAATGTACTTAAACTTCCTCGACTAAGATGATCAAGTAAATTACGGCGTTTAGCTGGAAGTAAGGAACCATGAAAGATATCAACGCTTGTTATGCCATTGGTTTGAGCATGGATTAGAGAGTAAATTGATTTAGCGGTTCTACGGGAGTTAACGAAGACTAAACCTTTGAGTCCCAAATTGGAGAGACTCGCCACCAGACTCGCCACTAAATAATTAGGAGCCGATTGGGGTTTGAAGGTGAGTAAGGTGCGTTCGTGTCTTCTGGCTCCACTACGATCAATTAAAGTAATCTTCGTTTCGCTTTGACCTGTAAACTGTGAGGCTAGTTCAAGAGGGTTGGCGATCGTTGCCGTACTGACCACCCACTTAGGTTCATTCTTTGCTCCTAAATGAAAATTAGACTCATTTGGACAGTCTTGTTGTGTTGGTCTATCAGTTCCATAATTAATCTGTTGAGATGAAGGAGGACACGGGGCTTGAACTCGTTCAAGCCCGTGAGATGTCCGTGACTGTCCAAATGAGTCAAGACTTTTTGTATTCCGTGCATAGTGACGCGCCAGGCGTAACCGCCGCATCACATTGGCAAAGTGAATTCCAAAAGCTCCTAGATAAGCATGAGCTTCATCAATCACGACCAGTTCCAACCGATCAAGGAACTCGCGCCATAATTCGTATTCCCCATCGAAAGTTCTATATAACAGATGATGCAGAACATCAGGAGAAGCCAGAATAATGTCAGGACTTTTTGTTCCTCGAAAATAACCTTTGCGCTGCAAGAGCGGTACATCTCCTGTACAACGGGCAATTTTCAGTCTTAAAGATTTAGGAAATGATTCGTTTAGAGTTACCAATTTATCCATCTGGTCGGATGCTAATGCTTTTAGTGGATAGATTAGCAGCGTTGTCTTTTGTGAATTCAATGCGAGTTGAAAAGCTTGGGGTAAAAAGCAATTGGTTTTGCCACTGGCAGTTTCAGTCACAAGTGCGATCGAGCGTCCTTGTTCTAATTCATCCCAGGCCATCTGCTGATGGGAATAAAATTGTGTGATGCCTACCTGCCTGAAGGCTGTTTTTAATACAGGGTGCATCGACTGAGGTAGGGGTCTTAAATCGGGCTGCGTTCCTGAAATGATCCTGACCTGAGCTAAATCATCTATATATTGTAGTGCTATATCTCGGAATGGAGGATGGGCGATTGCTTCTAGATTTGAAGGATTGAGAGAGAATTGTTCAAGTGGTTGTAATTGTTCAAGCTCAACAGAGAATGTTTCCCCGTTTTTAAAGATCCTGACGATGTTACCGATGTAGCCTAAAATTTTGACAATACTTTTTTCTTCTTTCCAATAGACAAATTGATCTACCTCAAGCCAATCAGGGATGAGTGAAGGTAATGATTGAGCCGCTTTGCGGAGTGAGGCGTGGTCTAAAGCCATTTTTTTTTATTTCTCCTTAAAATCATTATGTAATTAAAAATAGGGATTGACAAGACTTTATCAATCCCTATTTTTAAATCAACGCGTAGAATGACCGAAAATCTCTCTTGTACTTATTGATAAATAGCGATTTTATTGCCTTTCGCTATTAAGTTCTTGCTGAACTTTCAAAAAGGCTTTTTGAGAAAATGGAAGAAGATAATCGGCTAACTCATTAACTAAACTGGAACAAGTGTGGATCTGCATAATAACTAGCAAGAATAACATTAAGAATTGCAGCTAATTTTCCTTCAGTCATTGGAATTTCTGCCTGTATCATTATTTTCTGCTGCATCATTTCCAATTGATAAAAATATGGCAATTCACTGGAAGTTAATGGTAATTTATTCATGATTTTTCTTTCATGTATTGAAGGCTGTTTCTATTTGTTTATGTCTAATTCTGAATCTTTTTTTTGGCAACTTAATCATGTTGATACCGAGTGTTATCAATTCACGACCTCCACTATGAAAGTAGGGACTATCCTTATTTAAATTTACCTAAATAGTGAACAACTAATCGCAATTAGCCCTGATTAAAAATTCTTCATCAATTGCCCAAGGTGGGACGGGTGAACCAATTCGATGTACCATAGTTCTAGCTCTTTCTATTCTAATTTCATCCGAGACGAAAGAAATGTTCTAGTTTTTCGATATAGTCAACCCATCCTAAGTCACAAAGTGGATGTTTTTTGTCTGTATCGCTTGTTAAATACAAAACATTTGTTTCAACATCTTCAAGCATTTCTTTTGAGACACGAAAATTCGTGTAACCATGCTCAATTAACCAATCATTACAGATAGTTCTAGTCAGTTTGAAAGACATAAATTTCCTCCTATAGTACAACAAATTTAAATTATATTAAGATGAGAAAGATAATATTTAAACTTAGAACTCGATATGGCTCTAAGTTTAAATGAAGAATAAATATCAATCTAGATTTTTGCCTCTTCCGAGCGCTTTTACAGCTTCTAGATCACGCCAAAAACGATATGTGTCACGGAAGAAATATTCTGGATTGTTCAATGCGTCCTCGATGATTTCTTCAAGATGATTCTCGATTACAAGTGCGATCGCTTCTAGACTCATATCTTGACAACTCATGCGATTTTCTTTGAGTATTTCTGCTGCTGTTTCTAGAGCGGGGTACTGTGATAGCATGGTGGTAAAATTCCTTTAATTATTTTTGGCACTTTGTCTCGCTTCTTGACTCAAGTCAAAACCTCAGATGCGATGGCGTACAAAGCATCAAACATTTTGTCTTTCTCAATTTGGTCTAATGGCTTCATCCCTGAATGACGACAACGCGCTTTAACGTCGTAAGAAAGTCGATAGTACATTTGTTGGTACAATTTAGACCAAAGAGCATTGTAGGAGATTAAATCTCGTTGGGCTTTATTCCGAACGATCATATTGATTTTGCCTCTTAGAGGAATGGAAGGAGCCAGATCAGAACTTAACGGTAGTCGGGTCAATTCTTCGGTTGCCTGTTGCTTTTCAGCTTCAATCACCATTAATCGTTGGTCTTGAATGGCTAATTTATGCTCAATTTCAACTAACATCATTACTGATTGTAATAAGGCTTGCGATGGTGTTAGATGTTGAACTTGGGGTTGTTGCCAATGCAATTCGGATTGAATCCATGTACGGACACCAATAGCGGCAAACGCCTTATAGACCATTTTGGCTTGTTGAGTGCAGCGTTTCCCCGCATCCATCGCATAGTATTCGGCAATTTCTGCAAACGCTACATCAGGGATGCCGTCTAAGGAAAAAGTCAGCACTTGAAACCCTTTTTCTATAAGCTTTTGAGTTAGATTTGTCGGATTTTTCTCAGCACTCTGAAAATGCCGTACAAGACCCGAATCATCTATGTTAAGCAATCTTGCAGATGCTCGTATCGATAAAAAAGCCTTACCTTCTTTGTCTAAACGGAACTCAGATCTGATTTCTTCTGGGATAATGATCTTAGACATTTTTTAGAAACTCCTAAATTATGTTTAGATTTCATCTGGCATAGATAGTTTTAATTTTTTGTACCAAAACTGCTGAAGTCCATCACAATAACCCTGCCAGTAGATGAACTGCTCAGGATGTTGTGGAAGTTTGTGACGGCGACCATCGGATTCACCTAATGAGTTCATGTCAGCAACTCGTTCAGTTTCTTCATCTAGTGCAGCATCAGCTTCAGTCCGAAAATACTCTTCTTGGGCGATCTCCCCATAGATTTCATAGGTCATGATTTTTTCTCCTTTTTATTACGTGGTGCATTCTTGAAACGAACTTGTTTACCGAAGCTGACGTTAGCAAAACCAGAAACATCAACTCCTGCAATGTGGTCGGCGGCGATCGCTTCCTTATCAGCAACCCATTTAGCAGTTCGGTACTGTTTGGGTAAATTTTCAGGATTGCCCAGAACCTCGATAGTTGGCTTAGAATTAAGGCGGATTTCTATAGCTTTGTCCTTCCCCTTGAGGTTGTAATCGATCAATCCCTGAGCGTGTAGACGCAAGATGTTTTCTTTAAGAGCTTTGAGTTGAGCTTCTTTGGCGAAAATAATGCGATCGCACATTTCATCGAGCGCAGAGCGCTTGAGTTTCCAAGCTTCGATTTCACCTTTTAAATAATCGACAAACAGACAGTAGCCATCGACTTTAGCGGCAGTTGCATCTCTGAGATAATTTTGTAATTCTTCCGTTAGTTCGTCAGGTTCATTTTCAGAAGTAAGTTCCGCAATTTGCGCCGCCTCAAATGAAAGTTCTCGCAAGGACATAGAACGAAAATTACTTTCCAAGTCGTTCAAAGGGACTTCTCCCGTAGTAAAATTAGTAGCCACAGTAAAACCCTCTGTCATCATTTATATACATTTGACGTTCTTTCCACTCTTTTTCTAGAAGTGCGATTTGTTTTTCCTCATCTTCTGATGAAGATAAACGTATATCAGGGTTAGATGAGTTATGATGAGATTTAGAAATGATAGAACGCATTTTAAGTTAATCAATGAAATGCAATAACTTAAAATGCGTAGCATTTTTCAAGGTTTACAAGTCACGAACAACTTGTTCATTGTTTATCTCAAGTCGTTGACGGAGTGGCGACTGCTTCCTTTAGAACTTTAACCTCCTCATTAGAAATGGTGCGTTTAGAGTTGATCGCTCTTTGGAGATCATTGAGAGCATCGCCAAGCCTATTGTCAAGCTTGAGCATTTGCACAATGCGTCTAAGCTCAACAACTCCATAAAAAGCATTTCCATACATCCCAAGATTTAGGCTTCTACGAATCTCGTCGAGACAATTATGATACTGGCGAGATAATGTTATCTTTGTTTGAGTGCCAGCAACGGGAAGAGATTGATGATTGCTTGAGTATTGGTTGATGAACTTGTCTAGTGTTCCTTCGTAATTAACCGAATACA
>NZ_PXOH01000009.1 GCF_003007785.1 Aphanothece hegewaldii CCALA 016
ACGTAATCTTTGTCCGCAATTCATCCCATCGCTAACTAACGTATAGCGTGGGACTTCTTGCGGCGAACAAGTTAAATAGATCAGGATAGGAATTCAGATAACGCGAGGGAATAAAAGCCGTTGTCGAGCGATTTTCAGTGTAACCATTATTCAGATAATGTAGCGTAGCGGCTGCACCATTTAGTCCAAATGCACCGATTAAGTCACCGGCATTTGAAGCAATGTAACGGAATTCATCGAAGCTGTCTATCGAGCGACCTTCAAAACGACCGTTAGAATAATAATGGTTGGTAAAGAATGCTAGATTGTAGCCAGCATTAATATAATATGGAATTAAATCACGATAAGATGCGCCATATTGAGCCGGATCAAGTAAAAATTCA
Source organism: Aphanothece hegewaldii CCALA 016 (assembly GCF_003007785.1). Lineage (GTDB taxonomy): Bacteria > Cyanobacteriota > Cyanobacteriia > Cyanobacteriales > Microcystaceae > Chroococcus > Chroococcus hegewaldii. The sequence goes on from NZ_PXOH01000009.1 coordinate 384, forward strand.
AAGGCTCCTAGATCAATTGTGCCATTGAATATCCGAGGATTTCCCGCAACATCGAACTTAATTTCTGGTGGGAAAGCAAGATTATTACCATTATTAATGGCTGGTGAGTTCCCTTAAATGTTTAAATTACCTGCACTTTGATTAACAAATAAAGGATCAGTATTTTGGTTATTGGTGCCAGTGTAACCACCCTGTACAATACTGTAATTGACTTGAGTTGTTGCATTTCCTGTGTTGTAAATTTCATTACTTGAGATCGTGGAACGATTTCCCCAAAGAATACTATTATTGATGGTCACTTTGCTAGTATCTTCGCTATAAATACCGCCACCATTTTCGGCTAAACCTCGACTCAAAGTCGTATTAATTAAAGTTGTTTTGCTACTATCAAAGTTAGCGATCGCTCCGCCGCCTTTTTCTGCAATATTGTTATCAAATACGACATTAATAAAGCTAGTTTCACTACTCCCAGTATTGACGATCGCACCGCCATAACTATTATTACTATTAACGTTATTCGCTTGATTATTGACGAAAACTGCATTAATAACGGATATTTCACCATTATCTGTATAGATTGCACCGCCATCATCAAAAGCTATATTTTCATTAAATTGAGCATTAGTGATTCCCATACTTCCAGAACTATTATATATTGCGCCTCCATCTTGTTCCGTCGCTTGATTAAAAAAGGTGACATTAGTCAAACCCAAATTACTATAATAGTTATAAATCGCTCCTCCATTATTAGTAGCTGTATTATTTAGAAAAGTTCCTCCATTTAGAGTAATTCCACCTTCATCAGCATAAGAACCGCTATAAATTGCACCGCCATCACCTGCACTATTTTCCTTAAAAGTAACATTTAATAGTTGAGGATTTCCTTCTTGAGTATACAATCCACCACCTTTACCACTACTACTATTTACTCTATTTTCAAGAATTAATAAATTAGCAAAAATAGCATCACTTCCATCGTTATAAATTCCACCACCATCACCACTATAGCGATCGTCATTTCCTTTTGTAATTGTGAAACCATCTAATCGACTCGAAGCTGTGATATTATCACTAGCAAAAACAACATGATAACTATTATCACTATCGACCTCTAAAAATCTAATATCTCCGCTTAAAATTGTTTGATTATTCGTCCAATTTCTTTGCTCTCGACTTGTTTCAAATCCCGCAAATCCGCCATAAATTTCTATACTTTGTTTGAGGTTAAAACTAATCGTTCGATCATTGGTTGTAGTCGGTTTATAAGTACCTGTTGCGACCCAAATTTCACTCCCAGTAGGTGAATTAGCTAAAGCGGTTTGCAAGTCTGTATAAGCATTTGCCCAAGATGTACCATTATTGACCCCATTAGCCCCTTGACTTACATAAATAATTGGGCTACCTTGCTCAAGGGGAATCGTTTTTCCATTAAGATTAATTGTCGCGGTATCATCTTCTGTAAATGCTTTTGGGTTAAGCGGATTTCCCTGTACTAAATCGGCAAAAATTTCGCCTTCATCACCTACTGTTTCTACAGTGTTTAACTGTGCATCTATCAAATGACCGTATTCTTCTAAAAGTATATCTGCTATGGTTGAAGGGGAAGCATAATTAATAAATTCAGAAGCGAGATAAATCTTATTAGTCTCTCTTGAATAGGCACCATAAGCACCATTAAGAGTAGCTAAAGATACAACTTCAATTAGATGCGAAACATTTGTACACTCCATCGCAAATTTATGCTGTAACGCGCTGTAGTCATGGCTTTCACCGAATGATATGATCATACTTGACTGATATTCTGGAGAAGTTGCAAACAGTTCTAATTCTGCATTAAATAAGTTAAGAGCAGAGTCTAAAATTGATAGAGAAGAAGTCATATGACTTTTAGAGGAAAAAGGTGGTAAAAAAATACAGTTTAGTGTATTTTTGGCTAATTATATCATAAATTGTTGAAAAATGAAATTTGTAAACAATAAATGTGGGGATTTGGTCTCAAAACTTTTTACTAGCCTGATACCTAGTCGATAAACATTTTAAATGTCTCTACAATACGATCAACAAATTCTTTTGGTAGTATTTCTCCAGTTGTTTTCCACCAGCGCGTATTAAGATCGAGAGTTCGTACTTGTTCAGCTATTACAGAGCCTTCTATTTTAAATCCATCGGGAATCGGAATCATCATCTTGATCTTAGGTTTAATTGTACTTGTTATCGGAGTTACTACAACAATTCCCCTACGGACTACATTATATTTTGTATGACTAATTACCAGACAGGGGCGAGCGTTTCCTGCTTGTTCTCTGCCGCTAGTTGGATTTAGATTAACTCTAATAATTTCGCCTCGTTGAATATTCATTCCCTTCTTAAATTAATTAAATCATTTCTCTACCTAGTGGCTCATTTTCTACAAACTCGTATACATCTTCTGGATACTGAAAATCTTGGGGAATACTGGTTAATAGTTCATCAAGCGTTGAGATATGTTTCTTTTTGGTAATGATGAGGGCATTTTCTGACTCTGTAAGTTCAATGATCGAGTTTTCATCAATGCCGAAACTTTTAGCGATTTGATGTGGGATTCTTAAACCAATACTATTACCCCACTTTTTTAGTTCAATATCCATTTCTACGACCTGATTTATTGAGTTATACAATGTATAATATCATGCAAAAATTAATAATAATTAAAACAAGTGCCGAAAACTTGTTATAAATCTGAGTAACGGTTTAGATAAACGATGGGTTTGGAGACCAAACTGCACCGCTTGCTGACTTTAAAAGTCAGCGAAACGGCGTGCAGTGCATTCCGCACCCCTACCAATAATTAATTACATCACCATACCACCATCGACATTAAAGACTTGTCCAGTAATATAAGCAGCAGCAGGATCAGCAGCAAGAAAGCGAACCATTCCCGCGACTTCTTCGGCTTCACCAAAACGACCCAGTGGGATGAATTTTAGGATATCTTCAGTATTACTTAAATCATTGGTCATATCTGTAGCAATAAAACCGGGGGCAACTGCATTAACTGTAATTCCACGAGTTGCAAATTCTTTCGCTAAAGTTTTCGTCAAACCGATAACCCCCGCTTTCGCTGCACTGTAGTTCGCTTGTCCTGGGTTGCCCATCAAACCCGAAACGGAGGAAATATTAATAATTCTACCTTTTTTGCGTTTCAGCATGATTTTACTGACAGCACGAGTACATAAAAAGACTCCCGTTAAATTAAGATCGATCACGGCTTGCCAGTCTTCGAGTTTCATGCGTAACATGAGTGTATCTTTGGTAATTCCTGCGTTATTGACCAAAACATCGATCGTTCCGAATTTATCTAAAATATTTTGAATCAGGCTATCGACTTCATCTGATTTAGAAACATCTGCCTGTAGTGCGATCGCTTCGCCTCCTGCTTCTGTAATTTCTTGTACCACCTGATCCGCAGCAGAACTCGAACGGGCATAATTAACGATAACCTTGGCACCTTGGGACGCTAAAGAGAGTGCGATCGCTTTACCTATTCCTCTGGAAGCCCCTGTTACCAAAGCCACTTGACCATTTAAGTTTTGTAAATTTTCTGGTAATCGTTCCATCTTACTACTCCTAAACTTGACGGACAAAAATCATATCACGCATGAATATTGTGATGGGTTAGGGGACAAAGAATCAATCGTTTAGTTAAGAGGGATCAGCCTCTTTGGGGATGATTATCAGGTTCACATTGTTATAAAAGTGATTAATATACCCTCCATTCCTGATACGATAAGAGGGCTAAAGGTTAATTTTTGTATCAAATTAAGTCATGAATATTAAATCATACATATCCCGCTTACTCGCGCTTGTCTTAGTTGTTGTTATCGGTTTAGTGGGTTGTTCGAGTCCATCTGGGCTATCGGGTAACTACGGACAAGATACCCTCAAAGTCATCGAAACCTTAACCACAGCTATCAATTTACCCGATGATTCGCCCGATAAAACAGATATTCAATCCTTAGCACGTCAACAAATTAATGATTACATTTCTCGCTATCGTAAGGATACTAAATCGGGTGGACTACGTTCATTTACAACAATGCAAACAGCAGTGAACGCTTTAGCTGGGTATTATACCGCTTATGGTAGCCGTCCTATTCCAGAGAAATTAAAAGCCCGTTTAAAACAAGAGTTTAATGTTGTTGAACTCTCTCTGAAAAAAGAAGCATAAAAATAGATTGATTTGTGGTAAGTCAGTCAGTGAATTAATTCACTGTCTCATCGCTAAAGTCCGTTAAAACGGACTAAAATTTTATAAGTTCGAGTCGGTTTTAACCGACTTTAGCTTTAAGACAGGAATTTTAATCCTTGGCTATCATCAATCTTGGGCTATCATCTGTTGATCTATTTTGATTCCTCTATTCTGCATCGCTTCAATAAATAAATCTGTAGATAAAGCTTGTTCGACTGGATAGACACCGGGCTGATTGATTTTTCCTTCTAGTAGATATTGTGCAATACTTCCCGTACCACAACCCGCCGCAAAAGCTGTATCTTGATGAACCATTGACGAAGAATAAAGGGCTTTTTGATTGTTTTTTATACCTTGAATTTCAGCCCGCATTGCTACACCAATTCCGCTAAATTGATCAGTAACCGAAGTCATGTTGTAACTAACTTTTGAAAAGAATTCAATACCTTTTTTACTTTCGATCCAACTCTTGGGGAAAACATGAGCAGTGATCCAAGTTAGATGATTATAAAAATCGGGTATAGAACCAAATTTAGTAATGACATTCTTCACTTTAAATGATTCAGCAAATGTATAAGTTTCAGGCATATCAAACCAATAAACCCCCGTTTTTCCATAGGGTTTAGGAAACTCAACAACTTCTCTTTTAGTATAGGGTAAAACTGTTTTCCATTGCCCATCAATCCAAGCTTCAAAAGGATGTCTTAAACCGAGAAAAGTCGTTCGCATAACGGTTATTCCTGCGCCACCTGATCCCGAAACAACATAACTTAAATGAATCGTTTCTGCTGTATCTAATTGTTCAACTCCTTGGCGAACTATACTATTAGATATCCCTGGAAAAATCCCCGTATTTAAAATTGCTGTAATACCTGCTTTTCTTACATCTTCTTTATAAGGAATTAGTTTTCTATAGAAAGAACGATGATCACTAACATCAATATAATTAACTTTTTCTTCTAAACATATTTTTAAAACAGTTTCATCTCGATAGTGAAATGGCCCAGCGCAATGAATGACTAAATTTGCCTCTTTAATTGCTTCTCTAAGTCGTTTTAGTTCGGCTAAATCTAACACTAAAAATTGCAAGTTTGGCTGAGATACAATCTGTTTTTGAGTCCGCCCTGTAATCGTTACCTGAGCATTGGTATGTTTTAAGATATCTTCTGCTACGCTTCGACCAATTCTTCCTTGTCCACCTAATATTAAAACTTTTTGTTGTTGTGACATTTAGAGTTTCTCCTAATATTTTGAACAGATATTAATCTCAAATATATATTTTTTGAGATTGGCAACTAAGCCCCTACAAATGATGGAAAAATTATCAAAAATCTTAATATAATGTATTAAGATCTATTATCAAATATAACATGAACAAGAATCCATACTCTCGTTTTTTAATTGTTGATTTTTGCAAACAAGATTAACTTAAAAAATTATCTTGTTTACTTTTTAGAGGATAATGACTAGCAATAATCGCAATCATGAGCCACCATAGGGTACTAACTTGGGGACGATACCAAACTGTATCAACAAAACCATGTGTTAAAATACCAGCCATAGCAGCGATCGCAGCAATAATCCAAAATCCTTGTAAGTTATTTTGTTTTTGTAATCCTTGCAGTCGCCACACGCCAGTAGTAAAGGTAACACCGAGTAAACTCAAGAAACAAGTTAAACCAATTAAACCCGTTTCCACAGTAGTTTCTAAATAGATAGAATAAGCACTCAAAGCCGAAAAACGAGGCTTCATATACAAAGGATACACTTTATTAAACGCTTCATTTCCAGGGCCAATACCCAGTATCGGACGTGCTTTAATCATTTTAATCACAGATTCCCAAACATTGAGGCGAAAATTATTACTACTATCGCCACGACCCGCAAAAATACTTAGAATACGGATGCGTAACGGTTCAACAAAGAGAAAACCTCCGAGTAGTATGATGCCAAAAAATACTAAAACCAATGGTAATAACCAAGTTTGCCAAAAGCTAGGCAAAGAATGACGAAACCAGACATATAACAAAATGGCAAAGACAACCATTAAAGCCATCATGCCGAGCCAACCGCCGCGACTATCGGTAAAATATAAACAAGCCGAGTTGATGCCAAAAAATAATCCAGCTAAAATTTTAGGTAGCAAACCTTGCCAAACAAAAATTGCTGCTAAACTTAATGCGATCGCAGGTAATAAATAAGCAGCTAATAAATTAGGATTTCCCAGATAACTATAAGCTCTAGTATCGCCCGCCATTTCTGAGGTAGGATCGTTCCACGTGGCTAATTGTTCGGCACCAAAGATCTGTTGTCGAATACCATATACACTCACAATAGCCGACACTAACAGGAAAACTGTAATTACCCCGTTTCGGCGACGTGGTGAACGTAAAACCCTTGAAGCTAAAGCAAAAAAGATTAAATATAGCGTTAGTTTAATCCATCCGCTAAATGCTGCCGCTTTGACGGGTGATAAAGCAACCGCTAAAGTCGCAATACACCAATACAAAAATACTAACAGGTGAATGGGTGTACTTTCAAAGGGATTATTTTCAGAAAGGGTTAAAAGTACCCAATACACAGCAATACAAAAGAGGATAACACCGAGGAGACTGGTGGCACTAAAAGGGGCTAATCCTAAGAGTACACTAATCAAAACCGCGCCGATGTCTTCGGAGAATTTTAATAATGTACTGGTTTCGCGCCATCGACTAAAAATGCCGAGACTTCGATAAACATAACTAGACTGTCGCCACCCAAAGGGAATGAGACTATCTAGAGTTAATTGTTTTAAGATAGCTATCATAGAAAATTACAAATAATTGATACATGGGATTTAAGCAGACACGCGGTTTTTTGTCTACTGATCCCATGACGACCAATTTATGCTAAATGTTTTTCTAGGACCGATCGCGGTGCATGACGAACCCGACATTTAATGGTCTCTTTTGAGAGACGTTGATGGGCTTCAAAACGATGACAACCCGAAAAGCCGTAATATGATCCTTCAACTTCTAAAACGTCAATTGGTTCGTGTAAACCTTCAGTAGCGATCGATTTCATTAACGCTTGCACTTTATCGGGATCAGTTTGTCGAGGTAAAGGACGACGAATCTCAGAGATAGGAATTTCTTTGACTTCCATTGATCTGTAAAAATCTGATTCTTTCTTCGATTTTAACGCGAATATCAAAGTAGGATCGGTCAATAATTTTTTGTCAAGGAAGAAATTAAAAAGAAGTCGTTTTTTAGAATATCCGCGATTACCTTCTAGGTAACCGCAGATTAACTAGAACCTACAGATTAAAGATGGGATTGCCAGCAGTATCCTCACTGACAATAGCTAAACCCTCATATTCAATGCTGCCGGTTAATGTACCTGGTAAGGGTTGACCGTTTAGAGCTAACATACCCAGTCTCCGGATTGTGGCCTTGCCATCCCCAGTTGTTGAACCTAATACATCGTCTTGGAAGTCGCTAATTTGGTAGACAAGACCATTTTCAAGTTGAGCAATCAGCTTTTTACCATCGGGAGTAAAAGCTAAACCCGAATCGAAACCGTCTTGGGGAGAGTCGGGGTCAGGTCTACCAGCATTGTTGGCGTTGGTTAACACGTCGAAAGCTGTACCATTAGGGTTAACTAACTGAATAGCACCCGTTAAGAAATCACCGTTGGGAGCTTGAGGAAATAGATTAACTGCGTAAATTTCTGCTCCATCTCCATCGGCAAGATTGAAATCACTGGCAAATGCTTTATATTTGCCTGTATATTGGCCATCGAGAGCATTAACATTGACGGGAGTGTTATAAATAGCCAATCCATCGGCAAATTCTGTATCAGTTCCTACTTGAGCAAGAGTAGTATTGCCATAATTCCCACCCGCACCAGTTTTGTAAAGTATGCTTCCACTAGCTGGAGAACTTTGAACAATATACTGAATAGCTTTTTCAGCCTTATTGACGTAAATGTCTGACCCAGTATCAGTAAACTGACGGGCAGTACCACCAAAATTTTGCACTTGGGGTGCAGGGGGTAAAGAAGGCTCATCAAGATTATTAACCCGACGACCAGTACCTGTACCCTCGGAAACGCCACTAATTCCTTGAATGCGAGGAGAAGTGCCAAGACCTTCGATGTCCTCTCCACCGTCTCCAGTAAAATTGGGTGCGCTTAGAATACCGACAAGCTCCACAGCAATGATGCCGTTACCACCGTTAATAGGAGCATCAGGAATAAGGTAGCGGTAAACTTCAAAACCCTCGTTAGCTGGGTTGGGCGCAGCTGGATTTACTGCATCACCAATTGTGTAGCCGTAAAAAGCCATATTTTTACTTTCCTCAATAAAACTTGTAGATTGTTAATTGGTTAGGATGCGAAAGGAGGAGATATTTCTATCTCGGCAGCAATAAACAAGACAAATTAATTGTCTAAAAACCTGCTATGATTGGTTTTTGAAAAACTATCTATCTTTTCAGATAGGCGCAATTCAAAAGATTTATTTTCCTAACCAAAAACTAATTTAACTGGTTTCTGTTAAAACAATAATATATTTAGGTTAAATAATTGGTAATGTTTGGTAAAGTATGGCTAATCTGTAAATTATAGCTTTAATTTAATCAATATTAATAGAGTCAGCACTCGTCTTTTTTATCTGATGACGATGATTTTAAGAGAGAGATTGAATTAATAACTCCTGTGATTTATTGTAAACAAAGTTATTTTAACTGTAAAACTCAAGTCTCATTTACTATGAGAAAGCTATTCGCTTCAAGACATCTAGCAACATTTTTAGCTCACTCAAAAAAAGCCCGATCAAATCGTTTGAGTAGATTGCTATGATATGTTTTCAACGATCGCTAAATCAATTCTCTCCCTATCTGACAGATTAAGCTCAAGGGAAAGATTAATGGCGGACGATACATCCATGCCGCCCCGCTCGGTGAGCTTTCTTGTCATGGCTGGTGTAAAGCAAAGTTGATCTGCAAAGGGAAACCCAAAGAACAAAATCTTAATCTTCTTTACAAAAGTCTCTTCTTTGGAGAGCAATTGTGTACTATTAACAATTATAACAAATTTGTTTTAATGAAAGGAAAATAGGTTAGTGATACATCCACCCAAAACAGACCCTAAACAAAAGATGGACCCAAATTTATTAGATCCCGCGCTCATTAAAGCCGCAAAACGCATTTATCGTACATATCGCGTGTTGCACTCTAAAATTAATCGTCATCCCCAAGGAGTCGCCATTCATCGAGATAGTCATCGAGGACAACTGATTTTTAAGACTAAACCGATTTTATTGCCTGGAGAATATTTTATCTCTCTTAAACAGCTTGAATCGGAAATCTTGTAAAAATCATTTCTAAGCCATAAATATCGCAAACTAAGCTAAAACTGACCTATGATTGATGTGAGGATTAATCGATAAGTTTTATTTGGGCTAGGAAATGGAAACACTTTTAAACTTTATTCTAACCTCATATATATTTTTTTTTGGTGCATCGGTTGGCAGTTTTTTAAACGTTGTCATTTATCGTGTACCTGCTGGAATATCTTTAATCTATCCGCCCTCTCGTTGTCCGAAATGTCTGCACAAATTGGGCAAAACCGAAAATATACCCGTTTTTGGGTGGTTGCGTTTAGGGGGAAAATGTCGCTGGTGTAAAAGTGAGATTTCGGTAAGATATCCATTAGTAGAGGCGGTTTGCGGAATCTTATTTTGTTTAATATTTTGGCAATTTGCGTTTAGTTGGACAACATTGGGCTACTGGGTTTTAGTTTCTTGGCTATTAATTTTAGGTCTAATTGATTTAGATACAATGACCTTACCAGATGTTTTAACCCAATCAGGATTAATTTTAGGATTGTTTTTTCAATTATTGATCGGATGGCAAACCGGTAAACCCATTGATGGGTTAATATTAGCGATCGGTAGCGCAGTTTTAGGAATTTGGTTATTTGATATCATTCGTTGGGGTGGTACAATTGCACTGGGACAACCCGCAATGGGTGGCGGAGATCCCAAATTAGCCGCAATGATCGGCGCTTGGTTAGGATGGCAAGCTTTATTGGTAACAGCCTTTTTAGCCTGTGTACTCGGTTCAGTTATGGGGGTCTTAGCCATGTCTTTAGGATGGCTTAATCGCGGACAACCGATGCCTTTTGGACCCTTTTTAGCCTTGGGTGCAGCCTTGACAATTTTTTGGGGGAATACGATGATTGCTACATATAAATTTTTATTTTTTCCCTTGCTTCTTTAATTCACGAGAAGTTCACAACTATTGATAAAATAAGATCGGTGTCCTGGATTACCATTAGAACAACATCAGCCCGTTGGGAGGCCGAATTAATGCAGCAAATATTGTCAGCCTATGACATTCCCAGTCGAGTCTTAGATATTGGTTTGGGGATTTATTGCGGACAAGGTAGCCAAGCTGCTTTACAAGTACGCCGACAGGATCAGTGGACGGCACTGCTTTTATTGAGTTCACCAGAGGAATAGCCCTAGCTTAATTTTAGGTAGAAAAGGATCGCTCAGGTTGATATTATGTCTTTATTTGATTGGTTTGCGAATCGAGAAAAATCAGAACCTCATATACGTCAGCAACAAGAAAGAGAAATTGCCGATGGGTTATGGACAAAATGCGCTAATTGTGGTGCATTATCTTATACAAAAGATTTACAAGCCAATCAGTTAGTATGTCCAGAATGCGATCATCATGTTCGAGTCGATGGTGAAGAACGCATTCAACAACTGATCGATCCCCAAACTTGGGCGGCACTCGATGAACAAATTCACCCCACAGATCCTCTTAAATTTAAAGATCGCAAACCATACGGCGATCGCCTCAAAGACTATCAAGAAAAAACCGGACTCACCGATGCTGTACACACAGGAACCGGCTTACTCGACGGTTTACCCGTTGCATTAGGAGTCATGGACTTTCGTTTTATGGGTGGTAGTATGGGTTCTGTCGTCGGCGAGAAAATATGTCGTCTCACGGAACACGCGACAGCCGAAAGATTACCCCTAATTATTGTTTGTGCATCTGGTGGGGCGAGAATGCAAGAAGGAATGCTTAGTCTAATGCAGATGGCAAAAATTTCAGGCGCTCTCGAACGTCACAGAGAAGCTAAATTACTCTATATACCTCTTCTGAGCGACCCCACATTAGGAGGCGTTACCGCTAGTTTCGCCATGTTGGGAGATATTATTTTAGCTGAACCCAAAGCAACGATAGGTTTTGCAGGTAAACGAGTCATCGAACAAACCATCCGCGAAAAATTACCCGATGATTTCCAAACCTCAGAATATCTACTAAAACACGGGTTTATTGATGCGATCGTTTCTCGAACTCAACTCAAACGAACCTTAGCCCAACTTATTAGCTTGCATCAGCCTTTTTTTCCCTTACCTTCTTCGATGAAAACGGAAAAGCACCCAGAACCTGAGTTAATTCATCTGGATGCTAAACAAGTGTAAGGAATACGGTTTTAATTTAGAGAATCACTCCTAATGCACCTGCACTAGCTGAAGCGATCGCCGAAAGAAGTCCCGTAAAGAATAACCACCAAGAAGCTGTCGCGGCTGCTTTGCGGGTTTCTTCGAGTTGTTTTTGTGCATCTTCTTTAACTTTTTCGAGACGATATTGAGTTTCTCGTTGTAAACGTTCCGCACGTTGTAAAATACGATCGCGAGTTCCTTCGATTTGATTAACCAAACGTTCCGCGTCAGCTTGAGAAATATCATCACGAGAACTAATCACCGCAATAAGGGTATCTCGATCCAGTTGGGAAAAGCGATCGCGCAAAGCATCAAAACCCGCTTGGGGATCATCAAACAAAGTTCGCAAATCGGTTTTAATTCCGTCATAATTAAGCTCAGGACGCTCTAAACCATTCAAATAATCCCGAATTTGATTCAATATACGATCAATCGCTGATTGTAATTGTTTTTGGATACTTTGTAGCTGTTCAATCGCTCTTTCACGAACGACTAAAATTTGATCAACAATACGTTTAGCATCAGCTTCGGAAATATCTTCCCGTTGTGAAAGTAAAGCAATTAAAGATTCTCGATCGATCTTAGAAAGACGATCCTGTAAGCTTTCCACACCCGCACGAGGATCATTCAAGAGTAACTGTACATCTCGTTTAATCCCTTCAGGGTTAAATTCATCCTTATCCGTTGAACGCAAATAATCAGCGATCGTACTCTGAAAATCTTGTACTTTTTGTTGAGTACGTCTGGCTAAACGACGAGGTGCATTTGCAAGATCTTGTAAAGTACTTTGAACATTATCAATCACTTGATTAACTTGTTCTTCGCTAAGATCTTCTCGTTGAGAGAGTAACTTAACCAAAGTATCTCGATCCATGCTTGCTAAACGACTTCTAATGGCTTTTGCACCTTCACTAGGATCATCAAGGAGTTTTTTGAGATCTCGTTGAATACCTTCGGGGTTGAGTTCTTCTTTACCAGTCGATCGCAAATAATTAGAAATAGAGCTAACAGATTGATCATACTGATCTTTCGCTTTTCCGGCGAGTTCCTGTGGCGCATAACGAACCGCAGTCCAAGTATTTTCAATCTGATCGATAACTTGATTAACTTGTTCCTTGCTTAAATCTTCACGGGTACTTAGTAATTGTACTAAAGTATCTCGATCAAAACGAGAAGCACGCGCCCGTAAAGCATAAGCGCCCGCTTGGGGATCATCAAGCAAAAGTTTAATTTCTCGTTTAATGGCATCAGGGTTCAATTCTTCTTTATGGGTATCTTTAAGATAGCTTTGAACTTTAAGCCACTGTTGATCAATTTTTGCTTTGACTGCTTCTCCTGCATCCTGAGATTCTTTGATAACTTGTCTTTGTACCGTAAGAAGGGAAGGAATAATGATCGCCATATCTTCGGCGGCTAAATCACTACGAGATTCTAAGATATCTTTGTAGGTGAGATAGTCGAGTTGGGAAAGACGTTTCATTAGGCGATCGCTATCTATACTCGCATCCTCTAAAATGGGTTTAAAATTGAGTTGAATTTTGTCGGGGATCAATTCTTCTGCGGGTGCAGTGAGCAAATAATGTTCAACTTCTGCAAGTAGTGTAATCGTTTTTGCTCTTTCAATAGCTGCTTGTGTTGCTGCCATTGTTTCCTTGCGAATATCTTCTAAAATATTTGCCTTAGATTCAATTTCATCATGAGTAAGTAAACCTTTTTGCTGCAACCAGTTGACAAAATCACCACGATTAATACTTTCTAACTGGGCTGCCATCATTTCAGGGTTAGCCTCAGAATCATAAATTAAATTCTGAACTTCTCTTTTTAAAGTAACGGGTTTGAGTTGCCAATTATAAGCATTTAGAATATGATTTTCAAGATCGGCTCGAATTGGACTATAGTTATCGTTTTGATTAACTTGAGCCACTAATTTATCTTTTTGTTCGCCCGCAAAACCTTTGAGTTTTTGTAGTTGGGTGATCACTTTTTCCGCATCAAACTCAGATAAATCACTTCTTCCTAAAACCAAACCTACTAAAGAGTTTAGGCTAAGAGTGAGAGCTTGAGACATTCCGCCTGGTTGTTGAGATTGATTTCCTTTACCGATTTGGGACACAATTGAATCGATTTTATCGCCAAACTGACGACCAACCAATTCTTCTGGGGCGGCTGATTTAAGATAATCTACAAGAGTTGTCAGAGTGTTTTTAGGTTTTTGCTGACCTACTTTTTGTTTCCATGCGTCTTCGAGTTGGGCGGCTAATTTTTCTGCATCTCGTTTTGATAAATCAGTACGATCGCTAATCAGTTTAGCAAAAGTTTGTCGATCCAAATTAGGAATATCACCACTAGCTAAAACTTCATCAAATTCCGATGTATTTAAAAGTTTTTCAAAATCATTACGAATGCCTTGCCAATTTAATTCAGGCGATCGTAATTTTTCTACATAATCTTGTACATTTTCTTTTAGTGTTTCTGCATCAATAGCCGAACCGAGTTCGCGTCGCACTGCTGCTGCTGCTGCTTCGGCGGTATTGACGACTTGTTTACTCATTGCTTGAGATCCTACCATTGCTGCGGCGGTTCCCCAAATGGCTTGAAAACCAGACGTAGCCGTATTCATCACCGAACCAATTAGAGAGCCAACGGTAGAAGAACTGATCCAAACTAATAGTGTAAAATAAGTTGCCCAGATAACTAAACCAATAATTGCACCGAGGGCAGGTGATAGAAATAAACTCAGTTTAACCGCAAAAAATGACGCAGCAAATAGAGAAATCATCACACTAATTAGAGTGCCTAAACCGACTGCTAAACCGATTTTGCGAACGGTTCCACCAAAGCTACTCGATTCTTTTTGCTCATGTGATGACGAACCTCCTGCTAGTGAAATTCCTGCCGCAACACCCAAATTTGTAAACAGAAGTTGAAAAGCAAACGCTAGAACAACACCTGCAATTAAAGCCGTAAAAAATTGTGGCCCACTAAAAACAAAAGATGCTTCTTCTGCTGAATCTATGGTTGTTTGGGGTTGAATTTGAGCAAATTCCAAGGGAATAAGCGGTATTTTTTGTATAATTATATTCGCTAAAAACATGATGAGCCTCTCGTTAGATGTTGTTCTACGTGTAAAAAAATCTTAAGTTGAAGTGAAAACTGATGATTTTATACAGCTTAACTTTTAGTCTAATTTTCTCGGAAACTCTCGCTTTAGTCATCCATCATCAGTTTGAAAATTGTTACTTTTCTCAATCTTTATTTCTATCTTGAGGAATAGGCAACATTTATCAAGAGTCATCCTGTAGAAATATTTGATTATTGTTAGTCTTTTTGGTATTCTTTGAAATGAAAATTAATAAGTTGTTTCAATTCTAATTTAATTGTCTCTTTTTAATACAGACCGTAGAGGAATGAGTAATCAAACCCTTTGGTCAAATAAAAAAACAACAAACAATAGCATTTAGAAGTAAATAGTTTAATTGATAACTAACCCAAAAAAGGTGAAAAACAATGTCAGATACTCGGCTCAAATTACCAAAAGCAACCTATAGAATTCAATTCCGTAGTGGTTTTACTTTAAGAAGTGCGATCGATTTAATTCCCTATTTATCCGAACTCGGAATTAGTCATCTTTACGCATCACCGCTATTACTCGCTATGTTTGGTAGCACTCACGGCTATGATGTTTTTGACTTTGAACAGCTTGATCCTGATTTGGGAACTGAAGAAGATTTAATAGAATTAGCCAAAACTTTACACAAAAATCATATGGGATTGGTACTTGATATTGTACCGAATCATATGGGGATCGGTGGTTCACAGAATCGCTGGTGGTGGGATGTTCTCAAAAATGGCAAAGAAAGTAAATTTGCACCTTATTTTGATATTGATTGGAAATCTCCCGATCCTCGCTTACATGGAAAGATTTTAGCACCCGTACTAGGCGATCGCTATGAGACGGTTTTAGCTAAAGGTGAAATTCGACTCGATTACGAGGAAGAAGAATTAATCTTACGCTATCATGAGCATACCTTCCCAATTAACCCAAATTCAATAAAAATTAAAGAAGATACCATTTATACCATCAATACTGAGCCTGAAGCGTTAGATAAGTTAATTCAAAAACAAAATTATCGCTTGACATTTTATCAACATGGGCCAACAGAATTAAATTACCGTCGCTTTTTTAATATCATTACCCTTGCAGGTGTGCGAGTCGAAGATCCTAACGTATTTAAAGAGGCTCATGCACCGATCATACACTGGACTGAACAAGGCTTAATCGATGGTTTACGAGTCGATCATCCAGACGGTTTGCGTGATCCCGAACAATATTTACGCAGACTCCATGAAGTCGCCCCCGATGCGTGGATCGTTGTTGAAAAAATCCTCGAACCAGGCGAAGAATTACCCGTTACTTGGCCAGTAGATGGAACCACAGGTTATGATTTTATGAATCGGGCGCAAGGTGTTTTGATTGATCCCGATAGTGAAGAAATATTAACGAAATTTTATGCCGAGTTTACTGGAGAACCGACGGATTATGAAGCGATCGTTTTAGAAAAAAAACGTTTTATTCTACAGGATATGTTATGCGCTGAAGTGGGGCGTTTGATTGATTTACTGATACCTATTACGGCGCGTCATTGGCGTTATCGAGATTTTGCACGAGATGAATTAAGAGAAGCTTTAATCGAATTGGTTAGCTGTTTTTCAGTGTATCGAACTTATGCAAGGGCTAATACTCATTATATTACCGAAGCGGATGTCGCTTATATTGTTGAAGCAACGAAATTAGCTAAAAAACATCGGCCCGATTTAGGTTCAGAACCTTTTGAATTTATTGCGAGTTTACTATTACTTAATTTACCAGGAGATTTAGAGCATGACTTTGTGATGCGTTTTCAGCAGCTAACTGGCCCAGCAATGGCTAAAAGCGTTGAAGATACGGCATTCTATTGTTATAACCGTTTTGTCGCACTTAATGAAGTGGGCGGCAATCCCAGTCATTTTGGCTGTAGTGTAGAAGAATTTCATAAAACTTCACAACAAGCTTTCGCAAATTGGCCCAATTCGATGTTAGGGAGTTCCACCCACGATACAAAACGTAGTGAGGATGTGCGATCGCGTCTTTTATTACTTTCAGAAATTCCCGAAAAATGGAGCGAAACGGTACAGCGTTGGTCAAAAATGAATGAAAAGTATCGTCATCAACAATTTCCCGATCGCAATGCCGAATATTTATATTATCAAACCTTAGTCGGGGCGTGGCCAATTTCTTTCGATCGTCTTTATAACTATATGGATAAAGCGGTCTGTGAGTCTAAACAATATACCAGTTGGGCGCAGCGCAATCCCGAATATGATGACGCATTACGGGAATTTATCAAGAATACATTTAATGATGGGGAATTTATCGCAGATCTTGAAAATTTCGTTCAATCATTGGTGATTCCGGGTTATATTAATTCCCTTTCTCAAACCCTTTTAAAACTGACGACACCAGGTATACCCGATATTTACCAAGGGACTGAATTATGGGATCACAGTTTAGTCGATCCCGATAACCGTCGTGTTGTTGATTTTGCTTTACGTCGTAGTTTGTTAGATGAACTCAAAACCATCTCTATTGAAGATATTTGTCGTCGTTATCCAGAAGGTTTACCGAAACTGTGGTTAATTCGACAAACCTTAGCTTTACGCTTTTTACACCCTCAAATTTTTGATTCAAACGGTTTTTATGAGCCTTTGTACCCTCAAGGTAGCCAAGAAAAACACGTTATGGCTTTTAGTCGGGGTGGTTCTGTGGTTATTGTCATTCCTCGTTTGATTATGGGATTACAAACCGAATTTACTCAACCCGAAAGCTGGAAAGATACCAGTATTAGTTTACCGGCTGGTCAATGGCGCAATCAACTCACCGATGAAGTTTTAGCCGATGATGTCGTGTCGGTATCCGATTTATTTAAGCGTTTTCCAATGGCTTTATTAGTACGCGAGAACTAATAATGAGGGCGAATCCATTTCGCCCATCCTCTACTCTTTCTTATGGGAACCTAGAAGAACGATCGCCATTCTAAAAATTGCAGGGTATAGAGATCAAAAAACCATAAATTTCACTGAAACTTATGATTAATTTGTGAACCTAGCTAGACTTATTAAACAAAACGTAATAAAATCCACAGTGATTTTATAAACGCTAATTATAGTAATTGCAATTTCTTTTAGATAAGGAGTAGTAGAGCCAGTGGGTTTCTTTAGTCGCTTTTCTCTATCAAGAGATATGGGAATAGATTTAGGGACAGCTAACACCCTAGTTTATGTCTCAGGTAAAGGTATTGTCTTAGAAGAGCCTTCCGTTGTCGCCATTGACAAGGACAAAAATCCTCTAGCTGTGGGGGAAGAGGCCAAAAAAATGCTCGGCCGCACCCCCGGTAATGTAACCGCTTTGCGTCCTTTGCGAGATGGTGTAATTGCCGACTTTTATAGTGCTGAAATTATGTTAGCCGAATTCATTCGCCGCGTCCACGAAGGAAACCCATTAGGGAATCCTCGGATGGTTATCGGTATACCTAGTGGAATTACGGGGGTAGAAAGACGGGCAGTCGTTGAAGCAGCCATGCGAGCCGGTGCGCGAGAAGTGGGTTTAATCGATGAACCCATTGCAGCAGCCCTAGGAGCCGGTTTACCCGTCACTGAAGCCACCGGGAATATGATCATCGATATTGGTGGGGGAACCACTGAAGTCGCGGTTTTGAGCTTACAGGGAACTGTACTAAGTGAGTCAGTACGAGTGGCAGGTGATGAATTAACAGATTCGATCGTTCACTACATGAAAAAGGTTCATAACCTAATTATTGGGGAACGCACCGCCGAAGAAATTAAAATCCGTCTCGGTTCAGCTTATCCATTACCCGCAGAAGATGAACCGATGATGGAAGTTAGAGGACTTCATTTAATGTCTGGTTTACCCCGTACTGTAACCATTAAAGGGGAAGAAATCCGAGAAAGTATGTCGGAACCCCTTTCTGTTATTGTTGATGCCGTGAAACGAACCCTAGAGCGTACTTTACCCGAATTAGCCGCCGATATTATCGATCGCGGTATTATGTTAGCGGGTGGTGGAGCTTTATTACGGGGCTTAGATACCCTAATCAGTCATGAAACCGGTATTGTAACCCATGTCGCCGAAGATCCCCTACGATGTGTTGTCAAAGGAACGGGAGAAGTTCTGAAAAATCAGAAATTACTCGAACGGATTCTTAGTGAAACTTCTCGTACCGCCTAACGGTCATCAGCAATCATCAAAGATAACCTTTCTCAGATCCCATGTTTACAGTGCGACGTAAATGGACTCAGCACGGCTTACAAATTGTCTTAGTTAGTTTAGCTATTTTTATCGCTTGGTTGGTTCGTCAAACGCAAGGGGGGGCAGTTTTAGAGCTTTATGCGATTCTGTCTCGCCCCTTTCATTCCGATTCAGCCCTTATAAAAGAACAGCAACTAACAGACCGACGGGTATGGGAACTCGAACAACGCCTTAAAGACGTTGAACAACAAAATCAACAACTCAAAACTTTAGTTAAGTATTTTGAAGCCCAAAAAAAACCCGTTGTTACAGCGCCAGTTATTGGCCGTAGTGCTGATGAATGGTGGCAACAAATTATTATAGGTCGTGGCAGTCAAGACGGAATTGCAGTCGGGGCGGCGGTTACAGGAATCGGCGGTCTAGTCGGTCGAGTCGTGGAGACAACCCCGAATACGAGTCGCATTCTGCTCATAAGTAATCCCAGTAGTCGCGTTGGGGCATCAGTTAGCCGGAGTCGTTCGATGGGTCGCATTCAAGGACAAGGATCTCAAGTAGCAGTCATGCAATTTTTTGTGAAAGTTCCTGATGTTAAACCAGGGGATGTGATCACGACTTCTACGGTGAGTCGTTTATTTCCGGCTGGAATTCCCATCGGCCGCGTCCAAAAAGTTATGTTAGAAAAAAATCCTGCCCCTGAAGCTAAAATTGAGTTGACCGCAGCGATCGATAAATTGGAATGGGTTGTCGTTCATCCTTTAGAAAATCCCCAGTAAATGAACCGTGATTAGAGTCGCTAAACTTTCTCCTCGCCAACGTCAACTATTAAACGGGTTATTTATTACCGGTTCAGTCTTACTCTGTCTGTTGCTTTCGCCAACTCGTCTACCTGGTATGGCATTATTAGGCATCGGGCCAAACTGGTTTTTAATTTGGGTGGTGACTTGGAGTCTCAAACACAAAGTTTTATCATCTGTAATTGCTGGTCTGATTTTGGGTTTACTCCAAGATAGTATGAGTTCTTCCTATCCCTCTCATGTAATTGTTTTGATCTTAGTCGGATTTATTACGGCTCGTTTGCAACGCCATATTAAAGAAGATTTGATTACAATTGTTTTATTAGTTTTTATTTTAACTTTAGTTGCAGAAGCCATGATCGCTCTCCAGTATGCTTTGTTGGAGATCCGTCCTATAGATGAAATTTGGCTGGATTATCAAAGAATCGCCCTTTCTTGCGCTATCTTGAGTAGTCTTTGGACTCCAGCATTTTATTATCCCCTTCATTCTTGGTGGGAAAAACTGCAACAATAATGACATCCCCAAAGAATAAAGTGAATTGTTCATTGTATGAGGTGTTGGCGTGTCAGATAACTTTGGTTCTAGATTAAAAAAACGATTGGGTCAAATTCTTCATTCTCTGGCCAATCAATTAGAGACTGAACGCCCAGAACGTCCGAAAACCCCTGCGGCGGCAAATCGCGCCTCTAACCGACGCAGAAGACGGCGGCTTCCTCCAGTCGAATCTCAACCAAAGACGGCCTCAAGTTCGAGTCAAACTTCAAAGCGTTCCTTGTTGCCAACTCTATCACCCGCTACTCAAGCAGTCTATCAAAATTCGCTCTTAATTGCTCAAAATGTCCAACAATTTCAAAAACATCCTAAATTCTGGTTTTGGACTGGCTTAAGTTTGGGGGCGGGAACAAGTGCGATCGCTTTTGGCTTAATTTTCTCTCAACTCGAAAGCGGTATCCCTAAATCAATTGATGATGTTTTATCATATGCGCGAGAAGGCACAATTACCATTAAAGCCGCCGATGGCACAGTTTTACAAGAAATAGGCCCAGTTACTCACGATAAGCTCAAAATTTGGCAAATTCCTGATCACGTTTTACAAGCTTTTATCGCTACAGAAGATCGACGTTTCCAAGATCATAGCGGTGTTGATCCCCAAGGCATTCTCAGGGCAATTTTTTCTAACCTAAAAGCGGGAGATGTTGTCGAGGGTGCAAGTACCATTACTCAACAACTTTCACGAATTGTTTTTCTTTCTCAAGAACAGAGCATAGCCCGCAAAGTCAAAGAAATGCGTATCGCTCAAAAAATTGAAGAAAAATTAGATAAATCACAAATACTAGAACAATATTTAAACTTAGTTTATCTCGGCTCAGGAGCATACGGAATCGGGGATGCAGCATGGGTCTATTTTAGTAAACCCATCGATCAATTAACTTTAGCAGAAGCCGCTACTTTAGCAGGAATTGTTCCCGCCCCAAGTGTCTATTCTCCTCTGGAAAATCCAAAAGCTGCTAAAGAAAGACGCGATATTGTGATTAGAAGTATGGAAAAAGAAGGGTTTATTGCACCAGAATTAGCTAAACAGGCGATCGATAGTCCTTTAGTGACGAATCCTAGCCCATTAAAACGGATGCAACGCAAAGCCCCTTATTTTACTGAATATGTCCAAAAAGAACTCCCGAAATATCTATCGAAAGAAGTTTTACAAGCGGGTGGACTTACGGTAGAAACAACCCTAAACTCTCGTTGGCAAACCTACGCCGAAGAAAGCATTCAAAAAAGTCTTTCATCCTATGGACGTTGGGAACGCTTTAAACAAGCGGCTTTAGTTTCTATTGATCCCCGAAACGGACAAATTAAAACGATGGTTGGGGGTAATGATTTTGAAAAAAATCAATATAATCGCGTCACTCAAGCAAAACGTCAACCAGGCTCAACTTTTAAACCTTTTGTTTATACAACGGCGATCGCTGCTGGCATTTCTCCAAATCAAGGCTATTTAAACGCTGAATACACAGTGGATGGTTATAAACCCGAAAATTTTGGCGATAAATACACGGGTTCTTATGTACCAATGCGTCAAGCCTTAGCCTCTTCTTTGAATGTTGTTGCCGTTAAAATCCTTGTTGATGTGGGTTGGAATCCAATTATTAAAATCGCTAGGGCTATGGGCATTGAATCGGAACTACAGCCGACTTATTCTCTCGCTTTGGGTGCGTGGGAAGTAACACCCCTCGAATTAACGAACGCTTATGCTACTTTTGCCAATTCAGGCATTTATAACAAAGCTTATGGAATTAGCCGAGTTTTAGATCGCAAAGGCAATGTAATTTATCAAAATAAACCCGAATCTAGAGAAGCGATCGATCCTGAAACCGCTTCTATTATGACTTGGATGCTTACTGGTGTGGTTAATTCTGGCTCAGGGCAAGCGGCGCAAATTGGTCGCCCAGTGGCAGGGAAAACAGGAACAACCGATAAAGCGAGAGATCTTTGGTTTGTCGGTTTTGTGCCTCAATTAGTCACGGGTATTTGGCTCGGCAATGACAATAACCAGCAAACTTGGGGGGCTTCGAGTTCTGCGGCAGTGGTTTGGCGTTGGTTCATGACGGATACAATTAAGGATATTTCTTATCAAGAGTTTCCACCCTTACCTAGACGCATTGAGGGACGCAAACCAGTTATTAAAAAAGAACCGATTAAGCCTCGTAAAAGCTTTTATACCATGCCTGTCGTCACCGAAGGCAACAAAACCACTCAAGAGGCTCCCACTCGTAATGAGGAAAGACGCACCAGACGGCGTAGAAATCGGGATTCGGCTTCTATTCAATACGCCGCCCCGACTCGCATCGTTGCCCGTCGTTCTCGTTCTTCTCGTTCTTCTGAAACGGTTGCCGCCCCACAACGTTCTGTACCGATTCCCGTTTCTCCTGCCGTTGAAGCCTCGATCCCCATTGCCGTTTCTCCTGCTCCTGATGTCGCGCCTCCCGCGCCCCCGGCGGCTTATAAAACAGAGTGATGTTTATGATTGTGCAATAAAGCGTTTGCGAAGGGATTCGGCACGACGTTTAGCGACGCTGTTTTTGGGTTCGTATTTTAGGGTTTCTTCATAGGTTTCTAAGGCTTTAGCCGTCATTTGTTTTTTTTCATAAAGATTAGCTAAATTATTAAGTGCAATGACATATTGCGGTGAAAACTTAATAGCATCTTTGTAGTTTCGGATGGCGATTTCATATTGTTCTTGTGAATAATAAGCAAATCCAAGGGCGTTATAGATTAGTGCTTTATTATCAGGATCTATTTCTTCTTCGGCTTTTAAAGCTTTTTGTAATAAACTAATTGCCTGTACATAAAGCTTTTTATCTAAAAACATACTGCCTAATTCATAATATTCTCGTGCGGTTCCTTTTTCTTGTTTAAGTTTTTTTTGTAATCGACTAAAACGACCTTCAAAACGACGTGTTTTAACAATTTGAATCAGAACAAAAACGGCTAAACCCGCAACAAAAACGAGTAGTCCTGATAGGTAAATTACTGGTAAATTATCATCCATAATACAGCATAAATTAAGGTTGACGATGGACTGAGGTGATCGGTAAACCCCAAAAAATGGCTCGCTCTTTAAGCCAACCTGAAACTCGCCATTGTGCGATCGCTCTATTGACTTTCTGCCTTAAGCTTTCATATTGTAAACCTTTAGGCATGACGACGCACAGAGGTTCGCCCGATAGAGCAATGGGTAATAGCCGATATTGCGGATAGTCTTGTATCCATCCCGCTAAAACACTGTCATCAGCAGCAAAGCCCTCTACTTGTTCAGATTCTAACAAAGCGAAAGCCTCCATATACGACTTTACCCCAATGAGTTGAGCGGTCGGAAGTTGCGATCGTAAAATGGCGATTGTCCCCGATCCCTCTAAAACAGCTATTTTACGATTGTTCAGTGACTCTAAAGATAAATTGGGATTTTTTGTAACAATACTGGTTCCGTCTAAATAATAAAAGTTACTCAAATCGACAATGCGAGAACGTGAAGAAGTTTGCCCAACTCTAGCAATAACCAGATCGACTTTACCATCTAAAAGTACAGGAATTCGTTCTAAATTGCTAACTGGTTTAAAAACCACCGCATCGGGATCACCGAGTAATTCTTGAGCTAAATTTCTGGCAATATCGATCTCAAAACCTTGTAGATTTCCCTGAGAATCCTTAAAACCCAAGGGACGCACATTATCTTTAACTGCGACAATTAGCTGACCTCGTTTCAATATTTCTTCTAATTCAGCAGCCAAAGCCGAGTTAGAAAATAAACCCAATATGGAGATTAATATAAAAGCCAAATTAGAGATTTTTTTGGTGTTAAAAATTCGGGAAACAAGCATAATAATTTTTTAATAAAAAAAGAGGAAAAGTTGAACTACTCTACAGACCAGTCTTTTTTCACAAGTCAAAAATGAGTGAATGCTTTGATTGTGGCAGACTATTGGTCGAGGGGCAAGTTGTCAACTTATTCCTCTAAAAACCCGTGATTTGATTTATATTCCCTGCACGGAAGGGCTAGGATTTTTGAATTAATGAGATATATTGCGACGGAAAAAACGACTAAATACAGCAAAAACACTAAAACCCATCAACGATCCAACCATACCAGGTTCAGGAACCGCTCTAGCAGCCAAACCGACGATATTAGGGCTACCACCGATCGTGCCTAAAGTCGTTGCAGCACCTGTAGTCAAATCAATCGAGTATAAACTAGAACCAGAGGCCGCAAAAGCCATATCTTGACCATTAGAGAAAATGTCAAACCCGCCTTGTGAGCCGAAATCAATACCTAAAGCTCCTATCGTAAAAAGTTGTCCGTCGTTGGGTGAGGGGGTGCCAGGCGGAACATTAAAGCCACCTTGCCGTACTAAGATGTCCAAATTAGAATCAATGTTAAACAGCGTAGTCGTCGTTGTGCCGGCAAAGTTATTAGTGTAGGCGGCTGCCACGATGTTAGGATCCGCTCCTGCATTGGGATCACCACTGGCATAGCTGAGGGGAACATCGATCGCTGGTGTTGTATTAGGATTGAGGGCGATGCCACCCGTAATTGGATTTAACCGTAAATTTTGGTCTGCATCACTAACAACGCGAATGCGATCGGGAACTGGGTTAAAGTCAACGCCGAAAGAAGTTCCGTTTAATGTAAAAGGAACAGTAGGCGGGTTCATTACCAGTTGTGCTATTCCTGTAGATGGGTCAATTGTATAAATACTGTTGCTATCTGTAACACCATAAAGCTTCTTGTCAGCAGGACGAACATCTATGCCGACTAAATTGCCACTAATTCCCGTAATCCCCACCGTTTGAGTGTTGCTGGAATTATTAGGATAGAAGAGAACTAGGGAGTTATTGTCAGTTAAGCCAATTAATTGAATGTTAGCTGCCTCTGCTTGGGAATTACCGAAGCTATTCGATAGCGTTGCACAGAAGAGTGTGAAAAGCACTGCATTGACTTTATTAAATTTCATGAAAAATTTCTCCTAAAAAACATAAAATTGCTTGAACATCGAAAGATGTCCGAGGATTTTACGCAGGAGACTCCGAACTAGATTGATCGCTTCATCAATTTGTAATCTTTCTTAACAATTCAAAAACTACCAAGTATCGTAGTTTTAATTACATCAGAATTGAATTATGGTTCTTTTGTTTAAAGCCCAAACTCTATTGTATTTTCTAGTTTAGCCCCAAATTAAGAGCAAAAAGCTGCTTAATTCCTTCGCCTTGAGCATAATCTATTCCAATGTTTCGCAATTCTTCTAAGATAAAACTATTTTCAACCCACTCAGCGACTGTCTCGATCTTCAGCGCCTTAGCAATTTTCTGAAAACATTGGATCATTGTTCGCTATAAAAGACTTTCAGTCAGTTTGTTGACGAAATTACCGTCAATTTTTCAGTAATCAACTGGTAGATTTTTTAGGTACATAAAGGAACTTATACCACTACCAAAATCATCAAGGGCAAAACGACACCCTAGCTTTTTTAATTCCTTAATTAAATTAGCGAGCGCTGGGGTTTCGGTAATTTCAAAACAAATGGAAGATGAAGGAATTTGAAAACGGGTAAATTGTTCGAGCAAAAAATTGAGAAACTGATCATTTGGTACAGGAACCGATGTAGCGATCGCTGTTTCTGATCTTACCTTGATTTCTGGAAATTTACAAAGTCTTGTAACTGCGATCCAGTTATATCGCCATGTTAACAATCTGTTGAAAAGCCAAGAAATAAAGCTAGTTATATGCTAGAGTATCGATGTCCTCTTCTTGCAAAGCCTATGACTGTTTGGCTCGCTGCTTTTATGCCCCGATTGCCACTCAACTGAAATCTCGCTCGAAGAACGGAAAGTCTAGCGAAGGAAAAGGAAGCAAAAAAAATCCGCTTCGGGCTTTGGCATGCAATTGATAGAAAGACAGGAAAAGTATTAGCTTATGT
Source organism: Aphanothece hegewaldii CCALA 016 (assembly GCF_003007785.1). GTDB lineage: Bacteria > Cyanobacteriota > Cyanobacteriia > Cyanobacteriales > Microcystaceae > Chroococcus > Chroococcus hegewaldii. The sequence continues at coordinate 26,690 of NZ_PXOH01000009.1, forward strand.
CTTTGGTCGAAGAAAAGATGAAGTCTTCTTAAAATTAAAAGCATTACTGGAACCGTTTGGGATCAAGAAATATTGTACGGATGGTTATAAAACTTACTTGAGAAATTTACCGACTTCACAGCATGAAGTTAGCCAGAAAAAAACTCAAAAAATCGAGAGAAAACATTTAACATTAAGAACGAGAATTAAGAGACTTCAAAGAAAAACTATCGGCTTTTCGAGATCGGAGGAAATGCACGATATTGTAATTGGATTATTGATTAATCGTTACGAGTTTGGCATAAGCATTTAAGGGCTTTCAACAGATTGTTAACATCACCGGACTAAGAATTAAACCTAGACTAAGTTTGACGGCTTGTCTTTTGATTTTACCGATTGCTTAAACTATCTTAACATCAAGTTTTTTCAACAATTCAAACTGTGAGGAGTGAGGCAAAAAGTGAATTTTGTCAAATTTTCAGGAGAAATGAGTCTATGTTCCCTGATATTAATTCTAGCGACTGTTCCCGCTCAAGCTAATCGCTCATACGAACAAATCGATCGCATTGATTCTAAAATACAATTAACTCAAGCTCTCATCGTCATTACGGGGGTACAACTCCAAAAAAAACCAGATGGAATAGAAATTATTTTAGAAACGGCAAATGGTGAAACCCTTGATGGTACAACGGTAGTAGAAGGAAATAACCTAATTGTTGAAATTCCCAATGCTCAGTTACAGTTATTAGACGGACAAGAATTTTATCAAGAAAACCCGATCGAAGATATTGCGGCAATTAGTATTATAGAATTTGGAACGAACAGCGTCAGAATCACCGTAACAGGAATTGATGCACCTCCCGATGGCGAAATCATCTCCAGTCAACAAGGACTCATTCTTAGTATCATTCCACCTCTAACAGAAATTATTATCGTTTCTACGGCGGAAAAACAACCCGAAAATGTACAGAATGTCCCCGTCAGCGTTACAGTAATTACGCAACAAGAAATTAGAGATGCTGATATTACTTCTTTTAGTGGGATTGCAGCTAATACACCCAACTTTACTGTATTTACGCCAAATCGTAACTTTATTTTATATAGTATTCGAGGCTTGAGTAACTTTAATTTTCTTTCTCGTGATCCCGTCGCATTTTATGTAGTTGACCTCCTCCCCTCCGTAAACGGAGAGGATTCCTAAACCTCACGATTTAAGTTTCTGCTTCAATGCACCTGCCTTAACAGATTTACTCTGTTCGGGTCTTACGGTCGCTCCACAGACTGACACTGCGAGTCCCGCAGCCAAAATATTCTTACTCGCATTGATATCCCGATCATGGTTACAACCACATTCAGGACAAATCCAGTTACGAATACTAAGAGGCATTTTATCGACAAGATGCCCACAGGAACTACAACGTTTGGAACTAGGGAACCATTGGTCAATAGCAACCAATTTTCGCCCGTACCAATAACACTTGTAATTCAGTTGTCGAATCAATTCACTCCAAGAGCTATCAGAAATAGCCAAAGCGAGTTTATGGTTTTTGACCATATTCTTAACAGCCAACGACTCAACGGCAATTGTTTGATTTTCGCGTACCAAGCGAGTCGTCAACTTATGCAAAAAATCTTTTCGAGAATCCGAGATTTTCAGGTGAATTCTAGCCGCTTTAATTCTGGCTTTTGCCCTGTTTCTCGAACCCTTCTGTTTACGAGAAAGACTTTTTTGCGCTTTTCTCAAACGCTTATAGTGCTTTTTGAAATGCTTAGGATTAATAATCTTTTCACCGTTACTCGTGGCAATCAAGCTAGTTACTCCCAAGTCGATTCCGATAGCATTCTCATTGACAGGCAATGGTTGAATTGTTGGATCATCAAACCTAATCGAGATATGCCAACGACCAGAGGGGTGAAGATTAACCGTTACACTACTCGGTTCACATCCTTTAGGGATTTGCCTAGACCATCTAATGGGCAATGGCTCCGAGTTCTTAGCAAGATAAATTTCTTTGTCTTTGAACTTGAAAGCCGATTTGGTAAATTCAGCACTGCCCCCATTTCTTTTCTTCTTAAAGTTGGGATATTTAGCCCTTCGGGCGAAGAAATTAGTGAAAGCGGTTTGGAGATGCCTAAGCCCTTGTTGCAGAGGAACACAGCTAACCTCATTAAGAAAACCAAGATCTTCTTGCTTTTTCCATCGGGTCAGCATAGTAGAGGTTTCGGGATACCCAACCCTCTCCTGTCTCTCGTACCAAGCTTGGGTTCTCTCATGGAGAGCCTTGTTATAAACCAACCTCGTACATCCCAAGGTGCGCCGCAACAGCGACTCTTGTTCTGGGGTGGGGTAAAATCTATAGCGAAAAGCTTTTTCCATGTCTCACATACTAACACAAAGATTGTAAGTCTTGCGACTTACGCTCCTATCCCTCCCCGTCGTGAACGAGCGGGGTTTCAGGGAGGCTCCCGATGAGAAGATCGCTAGTTATCCACCAAGAACTCAACTCAACTGGAAAGTATTTCTACAATTTTTTACTCGTCCTAAGATTGGACGTTGGATCTTAGTGTTACTGGTATATATGATGGGAACAACGATCGCTAATACGATGTTTCGTCCTTTTTTAGTTGATCTCGGTCTATCTTTGGCTCAAATTGGTTTAATTAATGGTATTGCTGCTTTTAGTGCGGGTTTCGTTGGTTCGTTTGTCGGTGGTTTTTTGGTTAAAATTCTTGGAAGAAAGCGATCTTTAATTACTTTGGGTGGAGGAATGGCGATCGCAAATGCTACTTTTATTATCCCGACTCTAGGATGGACTAGCATTCCCATTCTTTATCTAGTAAGTATGGGATTTCAGTTTGCCTATAGTATGGCGTGTATTCCCATGTATACGGTGATGATGGACAAAAGTCGGCTCTTGACGGCGGGTTTTGACTATACGTTACAAATTTCGCTTGTTTTTGTCGGTAGCTTAACTGCAGGTGCGATAAGCGGTTTTATTGCTAATGCAATAGGTTATCAGGGAGCTTTTCTCATTAGTGCGACACTCGTTTTGCTAAGTATTGTTATTATTGCAAGAGTTTTTGATAATGATGAATTATAAATAATGCCCAATTTCGACAAAATAACCTTTATTTTGCCAAGAATTAGTAACTCGAACTCTGCACAAAGTTGTATTTTTTGTAAAGTATCTCCAAAAACGGTTGACAGTGATCTTCATTTCCTGTCTATAATTAATATGCTTATTGAAAATAAGTATCATTTATTCGATAGATAGATGAGCCTTTTCAATATCGAGCTAATTTTTAGTAGCCATTAATGACTTTATATGTAAACAAAAATTCAAAATTAAATTTTCTACATCGCTCTTAGAAACACTACTACCACTAACGGAAAATCTCTATGACAACTCAACTATTAATGGTGAATACAGATCATGCTTTACTAGAAGTCGATCATCTTCAAATCTATACAGGAAGAAGATTATCAGACGTTTTTGTGTTGCAAGAACTAGGTTTAAACAACCCTCCTCAGACTGTTAGACGTGAGTCACAAGGAACTGTATCAACGATCTTCTTTTTTGAAAATGCTTATCTTGAGCTTATCTCAATTGAAGACGAAATTGCTTTTAGACAGTATTCGGCACAAACAAAGATGAATCTTCTAGAGCGATCGCAGTGGCAGCAAACTGGCGCATCTCCCTTCGGTATTGGTTTACGGGCTAAAATTAATTATCGTTTTCATTTATCAACATCTATAGATAGCACATTTAAAACAGAGTGGGGCGATTCTGAAACAAAAATTAATTTTTCAGCAGAAAACTTAGAAGCAATTCAAGAGCCGATATGTTTTACAATTCCTCATCAAATCGCGCTGACGAACTGGTTAGATAATAAAAACGAATATCATCAGGAATTGATGACTCATCCTTTAGGAATTAAAAAACTAACTGGAGTAAAAATCAAAGTTAATACTCATCTTGCTTTGACAAATGCGGTTTCTTTGCTAGAAGATCAGGGAATTATCGCCATTGAACGAGGCAAATCACCCCTGCTAGAATTAACCTTTGATGAAAATGCTCAAAATCAGGTAGTTGATGCTCGTCCTTGGCTCCCGATTTTACTCAGATATTAACTGAGTATTAGACATCTGCGTATATAAATTTATAAATTAATTATGAAAAGAAACAAACTAGAGTTATTTTTCCCTAGTTTATGGCTGACTGGCGCAATTTCTGTGTGTGTATCTCAACCCGCTTGGGCGCAAGTTATTCAAATTACACAAGTTACAGAAATCCGTTTAGAAACAACAGAAAACGGCTTAGATCTCATTGTACAGACGGGTAATAGTTCTATTGCTCCATTGACTCAAACTCGCTCCGGAAATACTCTATTAATCGAGCTTAAAAATGCTCAACTTAAATTACCAAACGGTGCAAGAGACTTTCGACAAAATAACCCATTACCGGGGATTAATTCAATCCAAGTGAATCAACAATCCAATAGTATTCTAATTACCATTGTCGGCACTGATACACAACCTGTTGCAGAAGTCAAGACCAATCCTCAAGGATTATTAATTAGTCTAACTAAAACAGAGGAAATGATCACTGAAGAAGAGGAAATTGTTATTGTAGCGACTCAAGAAACGCCCCCAGAAAACAGTTACGCACCACCTCAAGAGGCTTCAGTATCGAGAGATGGTACATCAATATTAAATACACCTCAAGATATTGATGTTGTTCCAGGGCAAGTCATCCAAGATCAAAATAATGCTACAGTTAGTGAGAGTCTAAGAAATGTTAGCGGCGTAACCAGTGGTCGTGTCTCGACTAGCTCTCTCTCTTTAACCCCTGTCATTCGTGGGTTTGAAAGTTCAAATATCTTAAGAAATGGCTTGCGAGACGAGACACAAAGATTTTTTGGCGGAATTACAACCAATGTTGAACGGATCGAAGTTCTCAAAGGCCCCGCTTCTATTCTATTTGGTCAAGGAAACTTAGGCGGAACCGTTAATCTTGTCACCAAACAACCCCTGAGTGATCCCCTGTACCGTATCGAATTTAATGCCGGTCAATTTAATCTGATTCGTCCTGTAATTGATTTAGGTGGGCCATTAAATAGCGATCGTAGCATTTTATATCGTTTAGCGTCTTCCTATGAGACAAGCGATACTTTTCAAGACTTTGAACGAATTGATCGAAGATTTATAGTTGCACCAGCGATCTCGATTCAAATTGCCGAAAATACTAAAATTACCTTTGAAGGCGAGTATCTAGATGCTAAAACTAATGGTTCAGGTCCCGAACTTCCCGCAGTTGGAACAGCAGTCAGAAACCCCAACGGACAATTAAATATCCGAACCAACTTAGGGGAACCTTCCTTAACTGAAAGTGAAAGTTATGTAACTCGTTTTGCTCATCGTTTTGAACATCAATTTAATGAACAATGGTCAATTAAAAATGAATTTTTGCTGGCTTTAGGTTACACTCCCGAAGAAACAGGAAATGTTTTCGTATTACCCGTTTCCTTAAGCTCAGATGATCGCACTCTGACACGATTATTAGCCGATAACCCCTCTCAACAAACTAACTATATCCTTAATACTAGCGTGGTGGGAAATATCCAAGCTACTAGCTGGATGGCTCATAAAATTTTCTTCGGGATCGAGTATGCTTATGAAGAAAACGACGATAAAATTTTCTTCAGTAATTTAGATGATATTGATATCTTTAATCCTGTTTATAGTCCCGATAGTGTGAGAAATAGATTTCCCTTTCAAGATTATTATACAACTATCAATTCTTGGGGTTTTTACTTACAAGATCAGATCACATTTTTTGATAAATTGATTTTAGTTTTAGGGGGACGTTTTGATATTGCCGAGCAAAATTTTACCGATCGCCTACAGGAACAAAATAATATTTATCGACAGGATAATGTTTTTAGTCCACGAGTAGGTCTAATTTATAAACCAATTGAAATAATTTCTTTGTATGCGAGTTTTGGTCAATCCTTTGAACCAGTCGCGGGACAAAGTTTTACTGGGGAATTTTTTGAACCCGAACAAGGCACACAGTATGAAGTCGGAGTCAAAGCAGAACTAATTCCAGATAGACTGCTCGCTACTTTAGCATTCTACGATCTCACCCGCACCAATTATATCGATCAAGATCCCGATAATGCAGGCTTTCAAATTCAAATCGGTGAGCAAAAAAGCCGAGGAATTGAATTAGATATAGTCGGTGAAATCTTACCAGGATGGAACATCATCGGTTACTATTCTTATACCGATGCCACCATTACTGACGATAAACGCGCTAATTTAGTCGATAATCAACTGACTAATGTTCCTAAACACGCGGCAGGTGTCTGGACAACTTATATCCTTCAACAAGGCATTCTACAAGGTTTAGGCTTTGGTATGGGCGTATTTTTTGAAGGCGATCAACAGGGAGATTTAGAAAATACATTTGTACTGCCGAGTTATGTTCGTGCCGATGCAGCGATTTATTATCGACGAGATCAATTAAATCTAGCCGTTAACTTCAAAAACCTTTTTGATAATCGATATTTTGAAGGCTCACGCAATGATGTTAGAGTAATTCCAGGTGCGCCATTTTCTGTCGTGGGAACGATTTCCTGGGAGTTTTAGAGAAAATGCGAACTTTTGTAATAATTTGGCTAGGGCAGATGGTGTCTACCATTGGTAGTTTTATGACGGTTTTTGCTCTAACGATTTGGGTGTGGCAACAAACGGGAAATGCGACGGATCTAACCTTAGTTACTTTTTTTTCCCAACTACCGCGCATTTTTGTGACTCCCGTTGCTGGTATTATTGTCGATCGCTTTAGCCGTAAAAATTTAATGTTACTAGGAGATTGGATCGCGCTATTTTGTACAGGTGCGATCGCTATTCTTTATTTTTCAGAACGATTACAAATTTGGCATCTTTATGTTGCTGTTGCGGTTTACGGTTGTTTTGGACAGATACAAATGCTGGCTTATTCGACATCAATCAGTATGCTAGTCTCGAAACAGAATTATACTCGTGCTGAAAGTATGGTGGCTGCGGTTGGCTATGGAAGTGCGATTATTGCCCCTGCTTTGGCGGGTAGTCTTTATACTATCATTGGTTTAAGAGGAATTCTCCTGATCGATCTCCTCACTTTTACGGCGGCTATTGGAACTCTTTTTGGCGTTGTGATCCCCCAACCTCCGGATCATTCATCATCTGAAGAAAACATCTGGCTCTCTTTAACCTTTGGTTTTCGCTATATTTCTACTAAACCCAGTTTGGTAGCGATGGTGATTGCGTTTTCGCTTTTTGCCCTACCTAGTGACATTGGGAAAGCCTTATATAGCCCATTGATTCTAGCACGTTCTGGCGGTGACGCTCAGGTTTTAGGAACTGTAACAACCGCCGCAGGAATTGGCGGTATTTTAGGAGCAATATTACTGAGTGTTTGGGGTGGTTTTAAACGTCGAATTAACGGAATGCTACTCGGTTTTATTGGCACAGGTTTCTTTAAAATATTGTTAGGTTTAGGTCAAACGCCTCTAGTTTGGATCGGGGCGCATTTTGCTGCATCTTTACCCATTCCTCTGTTTTATAGTTCGAGTAATGCAATTTGGTATTCTAAAGTACCGCCCGCGTTGCAAGGAAGGGTTTTAGCGGCTGATCAGATGATTGGTTTAGTGATTACGGCTTTTTCTGCTTTAATTGCGGGGCCATTAGTCGATCGCTTTTTTGAACCTGCTATGGTTGAGAGTGGAAGTTTAGCGGCTATTTTTGCACCGATTTTTGGTACGGGATCTGGTGCGGGGATCGCTCTTTTATATTCTTTAATGGCATTCTGTACCATGTTAGTCGGTATAGGGGGTTATGCTTTTCGTACTTTGCGAGATGTTGAGATCCTTTTAAGTGATTATGAAATGTAGAGACGTGATATATCGCATCTTTACGATTTTCTTAAAGCAACAATGGGTTCAAGTTGTGCGGCTTTTTGGGCTGGAACTACACCAAAAAATAACCCTATTGCGCCCGATGTCCCAACTGCTAGAACAATCACCCAAGGAGACAAGATTACGGATAAAGTGGATAGGCTACTAATTAATAAACTTCCGCTAATACCGATCACTGTGCCTAAAATTCCTCCTGCTATTGAAAGTAGAATTGATTCAATGAGAAATTGAAAAAGAATATCTTTTTCGGTTGCTCCTAAAGCTTTGCGTAGTCCGATTTCTTGGGTTCGTTCGGTGACGGAAACTAGCATAATATTCATGACTCCGATCCCACCCACAAGTAATGATATACTCGCAATGAGAGCCAGCATGACAATTAGTCCGTTAGTAACCAAATCTACTGTTTTTAGAATTGTCTCTTGGGTGCTTACTGTAAAGTCATCTTCATTTGTAATTTTATGTCGTAAACGAAGTAAGTTTTCAATTTGGAATTTAGCGGCGCGAATACTATTTTTATCTCGTGCGGAAACTGACATATAAGTTAAGGCGGTTCCATAGGGCGAGTTTTGTCCTCTGAGTTTAAGAGTCAGAGTTGAAATGGGTAAATAGGCTGTTTCGTCTTGATTAGTGCCTAAAAATGTTCCTTTGGGTTCCAGCACACCAACGACTTCTAAACGAAGATTTCTAATTTGGATTTGTTCGCCTAAAGGGTTTTTCTCTACAAAAAGTCGTTGAGCTAAATCATAACCCAGTACGACAACTGATATCTTGCGTTTTATGTCAATTTGTGTTATGAATCTTCCTTTAGCAATTTGATAGTTTCTCACTTCGAGAAATTCGGGTGTTACTCCTAAAACTAATTGTTTGGTGTTGCGGTTACGATAAGTAATTAATTCTCTTAAATTAATTTGTGGGGCGACGGCGGCGACTGTGGGGACTTGAGATGCGATCGCTTCGGCATCGGCTAAAACTAGCGTTTTTGGGGGATTTAAGCTCGTTTCTCGTGCTTTTTCTGATCCCGGTGAGACAAAAAGAACATTTGGCCCCAAGGATTTAAACTGTTCGGTTGCTAGTTGTTTCGCACCTTCTCCGATCCCAATCATTAAAATTACTGAAGCACTCCCGATGGTGATTCCTGTTATTGTTAAGCTACTCCGCAGTTTATGAGCAATTAGGGTGGCTGATGCCATTTTGAAACTTTCTAAAATGTTCATTATTTCAATTATTTAAGATTTAACAATTTAAGTACAGTTTTTTGACTTTTTGTAGTAAGCTAATTTTATAAATTTGGGTTTCATCCCTATTGTGTCTGCCATTCAAAATCATGAAAGTATTACAGTTCGACAGCTACTAAACCATACTAGCGGAATCTCTGATTATCTAAATCCTTTGTTTGGACAAGTACAAACTAATCCTCTTGTCTTCCTCAATAATTGGCAACCCGAAGAGCTTGTCTCTTTTATGAAGTGCCGAGAACACCCGCGATTTCAATCGTGGGATGGAAGGCACGTTTTTAACCAAGTATAGCATTTTAGATAAACTATGCTAGAATTGGGCTAGGAGGTTTTGGTTATGGCAAACAAAGCGTATAAATTTCGACTATATCCGAATCAAGAACAACAAGCATTTTTGCAAAAATGCTTCGGATGTTCACGCTTTGTTTACAATCACTTTTTAAGAGTGACCACCGATGTCTATGCTGAGTATAAAAAACATTTTAGATACAAAGAATGGGCTAACTTACTTGTTCAACTCAAGAAAGAGTTTAACTGGTTAAGTGAAGTCAATTCCCAGTCATTACAACAGACATTAAAAGATTTAGAATCAGCCTTTACACGGTTCTTGAAAAAGCTAGGCAAGTTTCCGAGATTTAAAAGGAAGTCAAATCGGCAATCTTTTAGGGTTCCTCAACATTTCTCAATTACGGAAGATAACAAACTTAAACTTCCGAAAATGGATGCTATCTCTATGGTCATTCATCGAGAAGTTGAAGGAACTGTTAAAAGCGTCACGATTAGCAAAACTCCATCAGGAAAGTATTTTGCATCGATATTAACCGAGCAGGATATCCCAAAAGTTCCGTTAAATGGAGGCAAAATTGGATTAGACTTAGGTTTAAAGGATTTTTGTATTACCTCTAAACCTGAGAAGTTCAAGAACGCTAAATACTTTCAGAAGTCGTTAAGACGATTAAAAATTAGACAAAGGAGGTTAAGCCGAAAAGAAAAAGGTTCTAATAATCGGAATAAAGCTAGACTTGCTGTAGCTAAAGTTCACGAGAAAGTAGCCAATCAGCGATTAGACTACCAACATAAAATAAGTCTAAAGCTAACACACGAAAATCAAGTTATTAGCTGTGAAGACTTAAATATTAAAGGAATGGTCAAAAATCGAAAATTAGCCAAACAAATTAGTGATGTAGCTTGGGGACAATTTCTAAATCTTTTGGAGTACAAAGGAGAACTCTATGGTTGTGATATATACCGTGTCGATAGATTCTTTCCTAGTTCTAAAAGATGTTCTAACTGTGGGTATATTAAAGAGGATTTAACTCTAAAAGATAGAGAATGGTCTTGTCCCGAATGCAAAGCGCATCATGACCGCGATGTTAATGCTTGTCATAATTTGTTAGCCTTCTCTGAACGGACATCTCACGGTCTGCAGGCAACCTCCAGACCCGTGTCCTCATCTAAAATACTGTCGCTTATGACAGGAATCTACGCCTAAGAATGCTGTTGAAATACAGTGCATCAATTCGGTTACGAATTGAGTCTAGGAAGCCCGTGTCTTCAGACATGGGTGCTTCACATACGGACAAGATGCTCTTTTTTAGCTTGAGGAATCATGGAAGTATTCTAGTACCAATTAGATTTTACTAGGTATGGTTTATGCAAATTTTGCACAAATGTCAAAGGCGATTAAAGCTCGTCTGATAAGTTATTGACAAAACTATTCAATTATTCTCAGAGACAGGTCTTAATAATTTGTAATTATTTTTACCATTTGGCTAACTCATCTGTCCTTGGACATGATCCGTGTAATGCCGTCTGAGCTAACACATTCCAACTCGCCAAACCTTGTAATTATCATGAATGACTTAAAAGTTTATGAAAATTTTATAAAAGAAGCTTGGCAAAGCAGATGTTATAGTGGTATGCTTTTCTTAGTCAAATTTAATTGAAACTAATTGTCAATAAAGTGCAAATTCGAGTTAAATTTCCAACAACAAGATAATACTTGTCTAAGCGGGCATCTGCCTCAAAGAAAGAAATTTAGCCGAGAAGAATTGCTGATGAAGCTCATTCGCTCATTCTGATAAAGACATCCGAATCTTGCTTCGACACAACAAATAGTCAACCGTAAGGTAACTAATTAAGAATATGTCAATTTTTAGACCTTCTCAGGGTCATAGCATTACTCTCGAACTTGCATTGAGGACTAATAATACTATGATCAATCGTTCTTCTTCATCAAGCCAGACATTAGTATTCATTGATCGATCGCTAAAAGATGTCATGATGCTAGTGAATGGTGTAAGGCATGATGCAAAAGTTATTTTTTTAGAGCCGGAGCAGGATGGCATTGAAAAAATTACTCAAATTCTAATACAAAATCCTAAAATAAACAGTGTTCATTTAGTAGCACATGGCTCATCAGGTTGTCTAAAACTTGGTTCAAAAGAATTGAATTTAGACAACATCGATGACTATACTGAGCAACTAAAAGATTGGTCAAACCGCCTTTCTGGTAAGTCTTTGCTCATTTATGGTTGTGAAGTAGCATCAGGGGAAACAGGAATTAATTTTCTTTCTCGACTGTACCAATTAACAAAAGCGAGTATTAGTGCATCAACCCATAAAGTCGGTAGTTCCGAGCAAGGTGGAAGATGGCAACTCGACTATCAAATTGGTCAAATCACCAGTGAATTAGCCTTTTTACCATACGTTATAGAAAATTATGCTAGTGTTTTTGTTAATTATAACGAAAGCATTGGCGGTGATATTTCCGACGATCCGGGGAATCCCTTACAGCTTCAGTTAGGAAATGGAGCGAATACTTTACGAGCAACCTCATCAGATGGTGACATTGAATACGTCACCGTCAATGTACCAGAGGGGTATCAACTAGATTCACTGACGCTAGTTTCTTATAACTCAACCGATGATGTTGCTTTTGCTGCGGTGCAACAGGGTACGGTATTCACCGAATTTGGCCTACCCTCAGAAATTGATGTCTCTAAACTATTAGGTTGGAGTCATATGAGTGCGGGTCAAGTCGGAACGAATATATTAGATAATATCGGAAAAGGTTCGGGAGCGATTGGCTTTACGGGAGCATTACCCAGTGGTGACTATACTTTTTGGTTGCAGCAGACAGGAAATCCAGCAAACTATCTCCTTCAGTTCGATGTTTCGCCAACCAATATTGTAACCGATCCAGTGGTTAGTCTAACCGCGACTCCGACACTTCTAAAAGAATCAGAAGGAACGGCAGTTACTTTAACATTTAGCTTAGACAAAGCCCCACCAGCAGAAGGCGTAACCGTCTATCTAGATAGTACAACCTTCGATGCACTTGGCGAGTTTGACCTTTTTTCACTCCAATATGATGGGGGAGAGTTTCCAGAGCCGAACCAAGATGCTAGTGGCATTTATTTCACCATCACTGAACAAACGGCAACAATAACCTTAAACGTTTTGGATGATGGAGCGATCGAAGGAACAGAAAACATAACTTTTACCCTACAAACTGGTGAAGGTTATATTGTTGATCCCAATTCCAACTCAACTACTATAACCATTAATGAGGACATAAATCCTATGACAACCGTTTCTTTACAAACTATCTCAGGTAGCTACGATGCAGGCGATAATATATTAGCTTCTGATCTAGTAAGATCGCTAACAGCAGGAGCCAGTGTACTTACCTTCGTCTTCAACGTAGACGGAGAAATCCCCGAAGGTGGTTTAGTTGTTGAGGTTAATAGCGATATTAATCTAACGGAATATTTTACAGGTCTTGCTCGCCCTCCCTTTAGTCCAGGAGGTTTAGTTCTTGAAGCCATTTATGACGCTGAAGGAATAGCAACAGGTTTTAAATTCAGAATCGATCAACCCAATGCGATCTTTAGTTTACGGTTGCTCAACGATTTTGAAGGTTTAGAAACGACTGGGATAGAAAACGCCACCTTTACCCTAGAACCAAGTGAAGGCTATAGCACTGATCCAGAAGCTACCAGTAGTACTGTCACCTTCTACGATACCTTGGCTGATGTCCCTGCCCCAACGGTTGTACCAGAAGTCAGCTTTAGTATGACGAATACCACCTTAGTTGAATCAGAAGGCAGCTTCACCACCATTAGCTTTACCCTTAGCGAACCCCCACCACCAGAAGGCGTTTTAGTATCCATCGCTGGTTTACAGCAGTTTTTAGGAGACTTTAACATTTTTGCGGCTGAGGTAGAAGGTGGTGTATTCCCTGCTCCTAACTTCCGTTCAACTGGATTTTTCTTCAAAATTTATGACCAACAAGCAAGCATCACCTTACCAATTTTCCCAGATGAAGATATCGAAGGAATTGAAAAGGTTACGATCGCTCTGCAAGCGGCTCCAGGATATACGATCGCTCCAAGCAGCACCCCTGTAACATTCACTCTTGCCGATATGCCAAGCTCGGAAATTCAAGTGAGCTTATCTGGCAGTTCCACCGTATTAGTAGAAGCCTCTGGAACCGTTTCAGTACACACCTTTACCCTTAGTGCGCTCCCACCAGTGGGCGGAGTTACTGTTTCAGTTAGTGCGCCGAATCTTGCAGATTTTAACTTAGCTGGTGCTACCGTCATTGGTGGAACAATATCGAATATAAGTGATGATGGATTTGATCTAACGATTACTGGTATATCGGCAAGTATTAATTTACCTGTCGCTAATGATGGCGTTGCCGAAGGGCTAGAAATAGCAACCTTTACCTTAGTCGATGGAACTGGTTATCAAGTTAATGCCCTTGCTAGTAGCCGTAGCTTCCAAATTGTTGATGACATCAGTCAAACTCCTCCGCCAACCACGATCGCTGAACCAAATGATACAATTGCACTAGCTGTTGATACGAAACTGAGTGAACTTTATCCGAATGTATCTTTCACAAGTACGATCGACTATGACAATCTAAATCGTTATGCAATGGGAACTAATTTCCTTTATGTAGATGCGAGTGAAGACGTAGATATATATAAAGTTAACCTCAAAGCAGGCGACACAATCAAGATCGACCTTGATTCTAATCAATTTGCAGAGGGAAGAAAAGTAGACACTTGGCTGCGGGTTTTTGATTCTGTTGGTGCCGAGTTAGCCTCAAATGATGATGGCACGGCACCTGATGAAATCTTTGATGCTCGATTCCAATCTTATATTGAATTTACGGCTCCTACTGATGGAGTGTATTACGTTGGGGTCAGTCTTTACAGCAATGATGAATATGATCCTCTTACTCCCGCAAGTGGTACAGGGGACTCGGCACAAGCCCTCAATGAATACGGACCAGGGCAGTACACCCTTAATATCGCCCTCAACGATCCTAATGCGTTTATTGCCGAACCCACCGAAATTCCATCAGGTACCGGTGAAGGGCCAGCTATTTCTCTGTTTACTGTTGCCGGAACTTATGGCAATGACTTTGATAATCTTGGGTTTGATATCATCGCCCCTGGAATTGCCGAAACCACTCCCGAAGGTGCAGGCTCGGCTCTCAACCTAGTTTTAGTCGCTAATGGCGAAATTCCTGAAGGTGGTATCGAAGTTTATATAGAAAGCAATATCGCTTTCCCTGACTACTTTGGCGAGATTGAAGAAGGGGATTACAGCGTACCCTATGGCGGTAACCTCAACAATAAACCCTTTAGTCGTGGTGGACAATTTCTCACTGCCGTTTATGATGAAAATGGTCAAGCAACAGGCTTTAAATTCCTTCTAGAAGAACCTTTCGCCACTATTACCCTCAACCCTAGCAACCGCGAAGAAGCCGAAAGCGACGGACCAGAAACCGTTACATTCTCAGTGGTTGAAAGTGCTGGCTATACAGTTTCTCCAATCGGCAGTTCTACCGTTACTTTCTACGACACTATAGAACAGATTCCCACTCCTCCAATAACACCTGAAGTAAGCATCGCAATTAGTCCCATTAAACTAATCGAATCCGAAGAAACTGAGTTTACCATTACCCTAAGCCTCAGTGAAACCCCACCACCAGAAGGTGTACAGGTATATGTAAGCGGTAATGCCTTCGATTTTCTTAATGAATTCGCCGTTTTTCAAGCCCAGTTTACAGGTGGTTTACCCGTTGCTGATGGTGCGGTTAGCGGCTTCTACTTCCAGATGTTTGAGCAGACAGCAACCATTACACTACCCGTGTTTAACAGCATTGAAATCGCCGAAGGTGTCGAGCGGTTTAATGTTGAAATCAGACCAGGAGCCGGTTACACTGTCAATCCTGATATGAGTAGTGCCTTGCTCACCATTAAAGATACACTCGAATCGAAAAATCAAATTAGCCTGACAACTGATACTGCAACCTTAATTGAGTCAGAGGGAACAATTGCTAACCTTAACTTCAGTATGAGTGCAGCACCGCTCGGAGGAGGTAAAACAGTAACAGTCAGCACAGCAAGTTGGAGTGAATTTGATCCTGCAACTTTAGCAGTAACTGGAGGCGCGATTATTGGATATACTGCCGACGGTTTCATGCTAAAAATCACAGAACAGAACGCGACCGTTAGTATCAAAGTAGCTGATGATGGGATGATGGAGTCTTCTGAAACAGTAGTATTTACTTTAGAAGAAGGCAATGGATATCAAGTCGATCCGGCAGGCAGCGAGGCAATCTTTACTATTTACGATTCTCCAGAGTCGGCACCCACTTCAACTGAAGAATCTAACGATACAATTGGCACAGCGATCGCCACAGGATTAACACTTGCTAATTCAAGCGTTACACTCAATGGTGAAATCGGTCAGTATTACGTCGAAGATGCGGAAGGTAATAGCATCACAGTAGACGCTTCTGAGGATATCGATATGTACTCGTTTAACCTCAAAGCGGGAGAAACCATCAAGATTGATGTAGACTCCACTGAATACATACTAGAAGGGTATCTTTTCCCACAACGACTCGATTCAGAATTACGAGTGTTTAATGAAGCCGGTCAACAGTTAGCATTGAATATCGATGGGAATGCTTCAGATGAACTGTTTACAGCAGGTCGTGATCCCTATTTAGAGTTTGTCGCCTTAGAAGACGGAACCTACTACGTCGGAGTCGCTCAATACCAAAACCGGATCTATGATCCCTTAACTGGAGAAAATAGCAGTGGTCGAATTGATGCACTTTCTGGTCGAAATATTGGCTCTTATACATTAAATCTCGATCTCTTACCAGCCGGTGATACACCCATTGTCAGTCTCACAGTAACCCCCGCATCCCCAGCGCGTGCCTTAGAGGGAACCGATGTCACCTTCAATTTTACGGTGACGGGCGATCTACCAGAAGAAGGTCTAATTGTTGGCACAAGTGAATTCTTTGATCCGCAGATTGACTTCAACTTCGATTTTGATGATCCGACTCGACTCAATGGCATCGAATTCTACGACTATGTAGAATCAGATACAGGCGCAGTTACCGTCTACTGGAAAATTACAGAGCAAAATTCTTTTATTAAAGTCCCAGTATTCGACAATAGTATCGCTGAAGTTGATGATCCTTTCACTCTCAATCTACGCCTAAGTGATGACTATACGCTTAACCCCAATGCTAAGTCAGCTAGTGTAATCTTCGCCGATGAAGTACCCAATGTTCCAGGTGGCCCGCTCGTTGGTTTCTCCGTTTCGCCAACCGAAGTGAGCGAAGGCGAGAGTCTAACAATTACTTTCAATGTAAATGGCGAGATTCCTGCAGAAGGATTAGAAGTCAACGTTGATAGTGATATATTCGGCTCTTTAGGTGAATTTGCCATCTTTGATGCCGATGGTAACCCCTTATTCACTTCTACTGGCATAGCAGGTATACCCATCGGTAATGAAGATGCCAGTGGCTTCTCTGTCATGTTGACCCAAAATATGGCAACTTTGACGATCAATGCCTTTGATGATAATGAAATTGAAGGAATCGAAACCCTTAACTTCTTCCTAGCTGATGGTGAAATGTATGACGTTGACTCCACAGCAGGTGCAATTTCCATAATGATTGATGATGCTTCTAAAACCCCAGTTGTTAGTCTAACTGCAACCCCAGGTAGCATCATAGAAGGAGAAGATGTCACCTTTAATTTCAATGTAGCTGGCGATTTTCCAGCCGAAGGACTGATTATCGGTACGAGTGAATTCTTTGATTCGCAGTTCGATTTCAACTTCGATTTTGATGATCCGACTCGACTCAATGGCATCGAATTCTACGATTATGTAGTATCAAATACGGGCGAAGTCACTGTTTACTGGACACTAACACAGCCTAATGCCTTTATTAAAGTTCCCGCATTTAATGACACCATTGCTGAACCTGAGTACTCCTTCACCCTAGATCTACGCTCTGGAGGAGAAGACTATATGGTTAATCCCAATGCTAACTCAGCCAGCGTCACCATCTCTGATGATGTCATGAATCCAGGTGGACCGATCGTTGGTTTCTCCATTGCTCCCACAAAATTGAATGAAGGCGATAGTTTAACAGTCACTTTCAATGTAAATGGCATGATTCCTGAAGGGGGATTAGAAGTCAACGTTGATAGTGATGTATTTGCCTCTTTAGGTGAATTTGCCATCTTTGATATGGATGGTAACCCCTTATTCGATTCTACTGGCATAGCAGGTTTACCCGCACCTAATGAAGATGCCAGTGGCTTCTCTGTCATGTTGACCGAAAATACGGCAACTCTCACGATCGATGTCTTTGATGATGGAGCAAATGAAGGTATAGAAATGATTGATTTCTTCCTTCGTGATGGTGAAAACTACAATCTCGCTCTGGGTGCTAGTGAAGTAACCATTACCATTGATGATGGTGATCAAGAAACATTCTTTGGTACGGGTGGAAGTGATGTCTTTGATGCTAATGTTCCCAACGGATTCAACGGCAGCAATGATCTCGTTTTTGCTGGTGCAGGTGATGATCTGATCGATACCTCGGCTGCATTAGGCAACAATCGCATTTATGCACAATCAGGTAATGATACTCTCTTCCTTGGCAATAATAATCGTGCTTTTGGTGATAGTGGTAATGATGTCTTCTATCTCCTCGACGGTAAAAACACGATTAGTGGTGGAAGCGGTTCTGATCAGTTCTGGTTGGCAGCAGGTGAAGTGCCTAATCCTGTCAACACGATCACTGACTTTGAAAGAGGGGTCGATGTTCTTGGAATCGGCGGTTTAGACCTAAGTTTCGGCGACTTAACCTTTACTCAACAAGGCAACAGTACCTTGATTAGTGCTGATGAGCAAAAACTAGCAAAACTGCTTGGTGTCAATGCGAACCAACTCAGCGCTAGTGATTTTGTTTTTGCCTAAAATATCTCTGGTAAAACAGTATTAGCTTAGTCTAGATTGGCGATCGCTTATTTAACTGGTCGCTAATCTTTTTCCTAACCAGTAACCAAGAATACAGGAATAGAATATAATTACGATCAGTGCCTTTAACAATTCAATTAATTTGTCAACAAGAATCTTGCTTCCTGTTGCTTTTATTATCCATACTATCTAATTTGTCTGCTTCAAAGCGGACACAAAAAATTAATTATTATGACCAATCTTTAGTCCCTAATAAGATTCGAGTCAAACAAAAGTATTTGGAATTTTTACGAGGAATTATTTGATATGGCTACTCCAGTCGTCCGTTTTGAAACGAATCCCTCTGTTATTGTTGAATCTGAAGCAACACCACTTGTGTTCACTTTTAAACTGAGTGAAGCACCTCCATCGGGTGGTATAACAGTTACCGTCAATGGAAACGTTTCACAAAATTTAACTCAATTAGATCTTTTTGATATTACCGTCACAGGTGGAGAGTTTCCCCAAGGGGATTTTGATTTTTCAGGTTTTACTTTTAAAATTACATCACAAACAGCTACAATTAGTATCCCTTTTTTCCAAGATGGAATAGCGGAGTCTCCCGTAACTGTTACTTATACTCTAGCTCCAGGTTCAGGCTATATAGTAAGTTCCGATGCAAAACAAGATAGTGTTATTTTTAGAGACAATCCTGCACCCCCAGAAAACAATCCTCCTGTTGCTAACGACGATGGTATTAGTAACCCCGAAAATCAGGTTTTCAATGGAAACGTTTTAAGCAATGATACTGATCCAAATAGCGATACTCTAACGGTTACTGCACTCAATGGCAATAATGCGATCGGAAGTTCAGTTACTTTAAATTCTGGAGCGATAATAACTCTTAATGCAAATGGGACTTATAGTTATAACCCTAATGGACAATTTAATTATCTAAATAATGGACAAGTCGCTGGGGACATCTTTAGTTATACAATTAGCGATGGTAAAGGTGGAACTGATACAGCCAACGTAATCATTAGTATTACTGGTGTTACTCAAACTCCCGTCAATCAAAATCCAATCGCTGTTAATGATAGCGGTAGTACAACCGAAAAACAAGCCTTTACCAGTAATGTTCTAATTAATGATGGTGATCCCAACGGAGATAATATTGTCGTTAGTGGAGTCAATGGTACAACTAATCTTGGCATTCCTTTTAATTTAGCTTCTGGTGCCAGCTTAATTCTAAATGCTGATGGCAATTTTAATTACAATTCCAATGGTGTATTTAACGCTCTTAATGATGGACAGACGGCAACCGATAGCTTTACTTATGAAATTAGCGATGGTAAAGGTGGTCTAGCCAACGCCACTGTAACTATTATAATTCAAGGCATAACCGATGTTCCAGCCGGTTTTGATCCAGCATCATATGCTGCTTCTAATCCTCTTGATTTAATTTCTTACTATATTAACTCTGGCTATAGTTTGGCAGCACTCACCAACCATTATTTACAGTATGGACAAAATGAAGGTCGTCTAACTGATACCTTTGATGAATTCCGTTACATTGCCTCAAGCTATCCAGGAGGAGATTTAATTGGGGCTTTTGGAAATAAACCCATCGCAGGAGCGATCGATAGTGCTGGTGCAACCCTACACTATATTAATCATGGTTGGTCTGAAGGACGTTCTACAACTTCTTTCGATCCCGCCCGTTATATCAATTCTTGGAGTGATTTAGTCAATGCGCCTTTTATTGGTACTAATACCTTAGCAGGTACACAACATTTTATTACTAATGGTTTTGCTGAAGGACGAGATCCGAATCTGTTCCCAAGCGATCGCTATTTAGCTTCTAATTCTGATTTAATTAATGCTTTTGCATTCATTACCGATTATGCAGCCAAAGTAGAAACAGCATCTAATCATTATCTTAACTTTGGACGCAACGAACTTGGTCGCTCGATTACCTTTGATCCTGCTGCTTATCTAGCTAACCCGCTCAATGGGGATATTGCGGCAAATCCTTACTTTGGAACTCTGACAGGTGCGACTCAGCATTACATCCAGTTTGGTTTTGCTGAACAAAGGTCTTTGAGCTAAAATTTTTTTGTAGGGGTTTACTGATCAAACTCTGACAAATTTTTTCAACTTAAATTAATCTTGCTTGCTTTACATTATTTTGCTTCACATTATTTTACAGTGGCTAATCCTTTTGAAATTTTCCCGAAACCTCTTTTAACCTTAGTTGATTTACTACAGTACAGGGCAAATGAACAGCCAGAACAGATTGCTTATTATTTTTTAAGCGATGGCGAAACCGAAGAAATTAGCCTAACTTATCAAGCACTCGATCTTGAAGCACGAAAAATAGCGGCTCAGTTACAATCATTAAATCTGAGCCAAAAACAAGCAATTTTATTGTATCAGCCTGGTTTAGAATTAATTTGCGCTTTCTTTGGCTGTTTATATGCCGATGTTGTGGCGATTCCCGCTTATCCACCCCAATATAATCAAAATTTATCTCGTTTACAAGGAATCATCACAGATAGTCAAGCCAGCGTCATTTTAACGACAACGGCACTATTAAAAGATTGTCCTGATCCAAATTTATCTTATCTTATTAGCGATCGCTTATCTGACTACTCGGCTCATACTTGGCGCAAACCCAAGATTGATAGTGATACTTTAGCTTTTATTCAATATACATCAGGCTCTACAGGCTCCCCGAAAGGAGTCATGCTTAGTCATGGTAATCTTTTACATAATTCAAGACTAATTTACCAAGGTTTTGAGCATTCAAGTCAGAGTAAAGTCGTCAGTTGGTTACCTCCCTATCATGATATGGGATTAATTGGGGGCATCCTTCAACCTTTCTATGGTGGCTTTCCTGTTGTCTTGATGTCACCCGTTAGTTTTATCCGAAAACCCATTCGTTGGTTACAAGCGATTTCTCGTTATCAAGCGACGACAAGCGGTGGGCCAAATTTTGCTTATAATCTTTGTTTAGAAAAAATTACCCCTCAACAAAAAGCGACACTCGATCTCAGTTCTTGGAAATTGGCTTTTATTGGTGCTGAACCCATTAACCCTAAAACGTTAGATCAATTTGCTGAAGCGTTTGCCCCCTGTGGGTTTCGTCGTGACGCTTTTTATCCTTGCTACGGTTTAGCCGAAGCGACTTTATTTGTATCGGGAGGTGCAAAAAATAAACCGCCAATTATTAAAACACTAGATAGCCAAGCTTTACAACAAAATCAAGTTCTTCTGGCCTCGAATCACTCAAAATCACAAAATATCGTCAGTTGTGGGCAAATTTATCCAGAGCAAAAAGTGATGATTGTTGATCCTACTAAAGAGGGTTCGATTTCCAAACCCCTACAGGATGGAGAAATCGGCGAGATTTGGGTATCTGGAGCGAGTGTAGCTCAAGGTTACTGGAAAAATCCTGAAAAAACAAAAGAAACCTTTCAATCAATTATAGAAGGACAATCATTTTTACGAACAGGGGATTTAGGATTCTTGCAAAATGGGAAATTATATGTTACAGGACGAATTAAAGATTTAATTATTATTCGGGGTCAAAATTATTATCCCCAAGATCTAGAGCAAACCGTAGAGCAATGTCATGTAGCAATACGCCTAGGTTGTTGTGCTGCCTTTAGTATCTCTGAAGGTGAAGAACAATTAGCGATCGCGGCTGAAATTAAACGAGAATCAATACGCCAACTGAATCTAGAAGAGGTTTTAACGGCGATTCGTTCTGCAATTGCTCAAGAACATGGTTTACAGATTCATACTATATTATTACTCAAACAAGGTAGCATCCCTAAAACCTCCAGTGGCAAAATTCAACGCCACGCTTGCCAGAATCAATATCAAGACCATAATTTTGATTTAATCGCTCATTGGTCGATAAAATCAAGCCAAAAAACCGATCATTTAATTCAATGGCTTCGCAGCTATGCCAATGAACAGATTAACTCGCGCTTAATGGATGAGCGTCGTTCGATTTCCCCCTCAATTGTGTTAGATTTTGGCAATCAAGGTTTACTCGGAATGCAAGTCCCCACCGAATACGGCGGACTGGGGTTAAATCATAGCGACACGATGCGAATTTTAGAACAATTGGGCGCGATCGATACTACCCTAGCATTATTTGTTGGACTGAATAATATTTTAGGAATTCGACCCCTACTGAATTTTGGTAGTCAAAACCTTAAAAAAGAACTGTTACCCATTTTAGCTACTGGAAGAGAATTAGCCGCCTTTGCCCTGACTGAAACAGGGGCAGGTTCCAATCCACAAGCCATTACCACAAAAGCAGTTCTTTGTCAAGATGGCTGGTTACTTCAAGGGAAAAAAATTTGGAGTGGTTCGGCAGCATGGGCGGGGGTGATTAATGTTTTTGTACAAGAACCCGAAGGCATTAGCGGTTTTATCGTCCGTAAAGGTACTTCTGGATTACGTCAAGGGCCCGAAGCCCTGACAATGGGTATGCGGGGCATGGTACAGAATACGGTTTATCTGAATGATGTTCCTGTTCAAGCCGAACAACGCTTAGGTGACGCGGGGATGGGCATGAAAGTCGCCCAAGATGCCATGATGTACGGACGCTTAGGCATTGCTGCTGCTTGTGTTGGGGGAATGAAACGGTGCGCTCAATTGATGCTACGCTACAGTGAACGTCGTACGATCGCTACGGGACGTTTATTGGATAATCCTTTAATGTTGGTGCGCTTAAATGAGTTAACCGCAACGATTACCGCAGTTGAAGTATTAGTGAAAAGTTTAGCAAAATTTCTTGATCGGGGTTTATCGGTTCCTGTAGAAGCTTACACCGTTTGTAAAATCGCTGCACCTGAATTTTACTGGCAAGCGGCTGATCATTTAGTTCAGTGTTTGGGAGGAAGAGGGTATATTGAAACGAATATCGCGCCTCAAATTTTACGAGATGCAAGGGTTCTAAGGATTTTTGAGGGCCCGACGGAAACCTTAAAGATGTTTTTGGGTTCACGAGTCAACAACCAAAGTGAGGATTTAAAATCGTTTTTCTGTGACATTCTAAAAACCCCCCATCTCTATGAAAACTTAATTAATGACGCTAAAGTAATACAAGAATACTATTTGTCTGCTGCGTCACCTTTCATCGATCCTGTCACGGCTAAACGTTGGGCTTCTATTTTAATTGGAGATCTTGCTACTTTTGCGATTTTATTAGCTGTACTGATGGAGGACTCAGAATCAGTACAAAAAGCTTATGCGTGGACACAACAGCAATATGAATTAAAGCGTCATCAAGCTTTATCGAGAAATCCTCTACTTTATACCAATTCATTCGAGATCATCAGTCAATATGAATCAACGATTGGAGATATCGAACAAACTCTAGCAGGAGAAGATTACGAACTCGACGAACTCTTACGGAAATCAACCCACAAAACGGAAGCTAAAATCGTTAATGTTATTAGCACAAAAACGCGAAAAGTCAAGAACAATGTAACAGAAATTAAAACTTGGCTGATCAATTGGCTAAGTCAAAAGTTAAAAATTCCGACACAACATCTTGATCCTAAACAATCTTTTGCTGATTATGGCATTGATTCAGTAATTGCCGTCGAATTAGCCCAAGATATACAAGAATGGTTAGCGTTAAGCCAAGAAGTCGAAGCAACGATCGCATGGAATTATCCTACTATTGAAGCCCTCGCGCAGTATTTAAGCCAATTTTCATCAAACCCAGAACAACCCATTTTAGACCAAGAATTAACCGAAGAACAACTACAAAACTCGATCGCACAAGAAATCATTGAACTAGAAAACTGGCTACATCGATAAATATTATGAGTGATCAACTTTCCACCTCACAACGCCTGTTAAACGCCCTCAAACAAGCCCGTCAACAACTAGAAGCGGTTGAACAGCAAACCAACGAACCCATTGCGATCGTCGGGATGGGCTGCCGTTTTCCAGGGGGGGCGAATGATCCTGACGCTTATTGGCATTTGTTGTCTCAGGGGGTTGATGCGATCGCCGAAATTCCTCAACAACGCTGGAATGTGGAAGCCTATTACGATCGTAATCCTGAAGCCAAAGGAAAAATGTATACTCGATCTGGTGGGTTTATTGAAGATGTCGATCAGTTCGATCCTCAGTTTTTTGGAATTTCGCCACGAGAAGCCCAAAGCCTTGATCCTCAAGCGAGTTTACTGCTAGAGGTTAGTTACACTGCATTAGAACACGCGGGACAGTCTATCGAACAATTAAAAGGATCGCAAACGGGTGTTTTTATTGGTATCGGTTTTGATGACTATGCGAAACGAAGTATTAATTCTGGTGATCCAACTCGGATCGATGCCTATAGCAGTTTAGGGAACACTCGTAGTATCACAGTAGGACGTATTGCCTATGTCTTCGGTTTACAGGGGCCTGTTATTCAACTCGATACAACCTGTTCATCTTCTTTGTTAGCTGTTCACTTAGCCTGTCAGAGTTTGCGGACTAAAGAATGTCATTTAGCGTTAGCAGGTGGCGTTAATTTAATGCTATCTCCAGAACCGATGATCGGGTTTTGTAAACTAAAAGCCCTATCCGTTGATGGACGGTGTAAAACCTTTGATGCCTCAGCCGATGGTTATGGACGGGGGGAAGGATGCGGTATTGTTGTCCTAAAACGATTATCCGATGCAGTGGCCAATCAAGATCAGATCCTTTCGATTATTTTAGGTTCTGCGGTTAACCACGATGGTCAAAGTAATGGGTTAACGGCCCCCAATGGTTCCGCCCAAGAAGCGGTCATTCGTCAAGCGTTATCCAATGCTAGGATTAAACCCAAACAAGTTCAATATGTAGAAACTCACGGTACTGGAACCCCATTAGGCGATCCTATCGAGATACTCGCTTTAGGAAAAGTTCTAAGTGAAGGTAGAACCCTAGACAACCCGTTTAAGATCGGTTCAGTTAAAACAAATTTTGGACATTTAGAAGCAGCAGCAGGAGTAGCTAGTCTGATGAAAGTTGTCCTATCAATGCAACATCAGCATATACCTGCCCATCTTCATTTTAAAGAACCAAATCCCTATATTCCTTGGCAAAAACTACCGATCGTTGTTCCTACTGAATTAACAGTTTGGCCCACTGAAGATCGAAGAATAGCGGGTATTAGTTCTTTTGGCATGAGTGGTACTAATGTTCATCTCATTTTAGCCGAAGCCCCAACAACGGAACAAAAACCCTTTATTGATCGTCCTCTTCATCTTCTGACGCTTTCTGCAAAAAGTGAACCCGCTTTACAAGAATTGAGTCAACGTTATCAGAATTTTTTGAGTTCTGATGTACAACTGGCTGATCTTTGTTATACCGCTAATACAGGACGATCGCATTTTGAACATCGTTTAGCGGTGGTTGCCTCAAATATAGATCAACTGCTTTTAAAGCTGAAAACGGGTGATGTTATTAAAGACACTGTATCACGACAACAGCCTTCAATTGCTTTTTTGTTTACGGGGCAAGGATCACAGTATCTTGGAATGGGACGACAGTTATACGAAACTCAACCCACTTTTAAAAAAGTTTTAGATCAGTGTGCAGAAATTTTAGATCCTTATTTGGATATATCTTTAATAGAAGTTTTAGAAACAGAACATATAGATCAAACGGTTTATACACAACCTGCCTTATTTGCGCTGCAATATGCTCTTGCTCAATTATGGCTTACCTGGGGGGTGACTCCATCAGTCGTTATGGGGCATAGTGTCGGGGAATATGTCGCTGCGTGTGTTGCAGGTGTTTTTAGTTTAGAAGATGGTTTAAAACTGATTGCTCATCGGGGTCGTTTGATGCAAGAATTACCGCAAGATGGGGCGATGGTTGCGGTGATGGCTTCTTTTGAGAGAGTACAAGAAGTCATTCAATCCTATCAGCCAGCGATTGTGATTGCAGCGATTAATCATTCAGCAAATACCGTTATTTCTGGGCAAAAACAAGCAATAGAGCAAGTTATTAGGGATTTTGAGCAACAAGGAATTAAAACAACTCGACTCAAGGTGTCTCATGGGTTTCATTCTCCTTTGATGCAGCCCATGTTAGAGAATTTTTTAGAAATTGCTCAAAGTATTCGTTATTCATCGCCACAAATACCCCTCATTTCTAATCTTACGGGTGAAATAGCGACGGATGAAATTGCTACACCTGAATACTGGTGTCATCACGTTTGTCATCCTGTGAAATTTGCTCAAAGTATGAATACAGTAGCAAAAGAAAGATGTGATATTTTTCTCGAAATTGGGCCAAAACCGATTTTATTGGGAATGGGTAGCCTCGCTTTAGCATCAGAACAGCAAACATCTAATCTGTGGTTACCTAGTTTACGTTCTTTAGAAGACTGGCCAACTTTACTATCTAGTTTAGCGAATTTGTCGGTTAGGGGTGTGAGCATCAATTGGTCAGCCTTTGATCAAGATTATCCGCGTCAACGAATTTCTTTACCGACTTATCCCTTTGAGAAACAAAAATATTGGCTTGAATTTCCTAAACAAATAAGAATTACACAAGAACATCCTTTATTGGGGCAAAAATTAAATTTAGCTGGTTCTAAAACGTTTCATTTTGAAAGTTATCTCAGTCAAGATTCACCCTTTTTTCTAAAAGATCATTGTGTTTTTGAGCAAGTTATTTTTCCTGCGGCTGGCTATATAGAAATGGCATTAGCAGCAGGTTCTAAACTTTTCGGTGATTCATCAATTTCTTTAAAGTCGATTTCTATTTCACAAGCTTTAGCATTATCTGATTCACATAAAACTGTTCAATTAAAGTTAATTCCAGAAACCGAGCAAGATTATTGTTTTGAGATTTATAGTTTAGCATCAGAGGAAAGTAACTGGACTTTACACGCTAAGGGAACAATTAGCAGTGAAAGTTTTCTTTTATCTCAGAGTAAGATTAATTTAGAAAAACCATCACAATTAATTGATGCTAAAACTCATTATCAACAGTATCGAGAAATCGGCATTTATTACGGAAAAAACTTTCAAGTTATCCAGAATTTATGGATTGATAAAGGGCAAGCACTCGGACAAATCGAGTTATTAGAGACGGATGATAGCTATCAGTTTCATCCGATTCTTTTAGATGCTTGTTTACAAGTAGCAGGAGCAAGTTTAATTCATGATAACATACAGAAGACCTATTTACCCGTTGGTTTAGATGGTTTTATTTATGATAATCATCCTGAAAATGTAAGACAATTTTATGCTGATGCTAAAGTACGATCGCTTCATCCTAATCCGATTATTGATATTCAACTTTTATCATCAGATGGCACAGTTATTGCTATCCTAGAAGGGTTACAACTTAGTTTAGTTCATTCATCGCAAAATGATTTACAAAATTGGCTTTATCAGATTGAATGGCGACGACAAAATCTAGTCCAATCCTCTAATTATCTCTTGACACCTGAAGCGATTTATGGTAGTTTAAAACCTGATCTAGCAAGCCAATTTGAGTTAAAAGATTATCAAAAACTTCTATCGAATTTAGAAGCGATCAGTGTTAATTATATTCTGGATGCTTTGGCACAAATTGGATTAGAATTTCAACTTAAAACACGTTTTACAACTTCCGAGTTAATTCAACAGTTAGGAATTATTCAACGTCATCAAAGATTGTTTAATCGTTTGTTGGAAATTTTAGCAGAAGAGGGGATTCTACAAAAAATAAAAGATGATTGGGAAGTGATTCAGTTACCGAAAAAAGTTTTATTAGATGATATTGAGCATTCTCCAGAGTTTACACTTTTAGCTCGTTGCGGTTTACATTTAGCAAAAGTTTTACAAGGAAAATGTGATCCAATTGAATTAATTTTCCCTCAAGGTGATCTCAGTAGTGCTACCGAATTATATCAAAATTCTCTTGGTGCTAAATTGATGAATACTCTCATCCAAAAAGTGATGAGTAAAGCATTAGAGAATAAACCGAAAGAAGAAACGATT
This sequence comes from Aphanothece hegewaldii CCALA 016, assembly GCF_003007785.1. Lineage (GTDB taxonomy): Bacteria > Cyanobacteriota > Cyanobacteriia > Cyanobacteriales > Microcystaceae > Chroococcus > Chroococcus hegewaldii. Next base: position 55,155 of record NZ_PXOH01000009.1, read on the forward strand.
AAAATATTAGAAATTGGTGCGGGTACAGGAGGAACAACAGCTTATGTACTACCGAATCTTGATGCAAAATCGACTGAATATGTTTTTACGGATATTTCACCTTTATTTACCACTAAAGCCGCAGAAAAGTTTAAAGATTATTCGTTCGTCAAGTATCAATTGTTGGATATTGAAAAAGAACCAAAATTACAAGGTTTTAATTTACAAGAATATGATTTAATAATTGCTGCAAATGTTTTACACGCTACACAAGATTTACAAAACACACTATTACATATTCAACAATTATTATCCGCCAAAGGTCAACTAATTTTATTAGAAGGGACTCGTCCTTTACGTTGGCTAGATCTTATTTTTGGATTAACTGAGGGTTGGTGGCGATTTAAAGATACTGAGATTAGACCTTCTTATCCTTTGATTTCTGCTCAACAGTGGCAAGAATTATTAAATTCTAGTGGCTTTCAACAAGCTGTAGCACTTACTTATCAAGAGGATTGGCTTAATCAACAAAGTGTGATTATTGCTCAAAAAGATGACAAAAGAAATTGGTTGATTTTTGCCGATTCTCAAGGAGTGGCTACAAAATTAACTCAGTTATTGGAAGCACAAGGGGATATATGTCATCTGGTTTATGCTGATGATAAATTGGATAATTTTAAAGTTTTATTCCAAGAACAACCCAGTCAGAATATTCTTTACTTGTGGGGATTGGATACACCCGTAGCAGAAAGTTTGAATGGACAAACATTAGCCGATAGTTCTCAAAAACTGGTTGAAAGTCTTTTATCACTGATTCAATCTTTAGCAAATCCCTGTAATTTGTGGCTAGTAACAAGAGATGCCGTCGCTCTCGAAAAAAATGACACAGTTTCGGGAATTGTACAATCTTCAGTCTGGGGAATGGGAAAAGCGATCGCTCTCGAATATCCTAATATCAATTGTAAGCAAATTGATTTAGATTTAGAAGCGAGTTTAGATGAACAAGTACAAATCTTACTCAATGAAATTCTAGCCAATACTCAAGAAAATCAAGTTGCTTTTCGGGATACTAATCGTTATGTTGCTAGACTAGCGCGTTATTCTCAAAACGTTTCGACAGATGAAGCAGTACAGTTAACCATAACTCAACGGGGAACACTGGAAAATCTACAATGGCAACCGATAAAGCGAAGTATTCCCAAAGCGGGAGAAGTTGAGATTTATATTTATGCGACTGGACTCAATTTCAGAGATGTTTTAAATGCTTTGGACTTGTATCCTGGTGATGCGGGGGCGTTAGGTTGTGAATGTGTCGGTGAAATTGTTGCCGTCGGAGAAGGGGTTAAAGATTTAAAAGTCGGTCAATCTGTGATTGCGATTGCTTCTAATAGCTTTAGTCATTATGTCACCGTTAACGCGCTTTTAGTTGCCCCAAAACCTGAAAACTTGAATTTTAACGAAGCAGCTACCCTTCCAGTGGCTTTTCTGACGGCTTATTACAGCCTACACCATTTAGCCAAGATTAAAAAAGGGGATGCTGTGCTAATTCATGCAGCAGCAGGGGGTGTGGGAATGGCAGCAGTACAAATAGCCCAAAAAGCAGGAGCCGAAGTATTTGCTACAGCTAGTCCAAAAAAATGGGATACTCTCAGGAAAATGGGGGTACAACACCTGATGAATTCGCGTACCCTTGATTTTACTGAAAAAATTCAACAAATCACCCAGGGAAAAGGCGTAGATATTGTTCTAAATTCCTTATCGGGAGAATTTATTACAAAAAGTCTTTCTGTTCTCAAGGATACGGGTTATTTTATCGAAATTGGGAAAAGTGGTTTAAAAACGAGCCAAATTAGTGAAATTAAACCCAATGCCTCTTATTTTGTGGTGGATATGATGGAACTGTGCCAAAAAGACCCCCAGTTTATCCAATCATTGCTCAAAAATCTAACTCAACAGTTTCAAGAAAAAACACTAAAACCTTTACCCTATCAAACCTATCCCACCTCAGACATCGTTACCGCTTTTCGTCGGATGAGTTTAGGGCAACATATCGGTAAAATCGTCATCACACAAAATCGTAAATTTGAGTACAGAGGAACTTATCTAATCACTGGCGGTTTAGGGGGTTTAGGGTTACTTGTCGCTCGTTGGCTGATTGAAAAAGGGGTACGTCACTTAGTTTTAGTCAGTCGCAGTGGGGCGACGGCTAAACAATTAGAAGAATTTAACCAACTCGAAGCCCAGATTTTAGTCAGACAAGCTGATGTTACCCAAAGTGAACAACTTCAAACCATTTGTGCAGAAATTAAAGACAGTTTACCACCATTGCGCGGGGTGATTCATGCAGCAGGAATACTCGATGATGGTGTATTAGAACAGATGAACTGGTCGCGCTTTGAAAGGGTGATGGCACCGAAAGTACAGGGCGCATGGCATCTTCATACACTGACTTTAGACCAATCTCTTGATTGTTTTGTTCTCTTTTCTTCGGCAACTGCGTTATTGGGTTCACCAGGGCAAGGAAATCACGTCACGGCGAATACATTTCTCGATAGTCTAGCCCATTACAGACAGTCTCTCGGATTACCAGCTATGAGTATTAATTGGGGGGTATGGTCAGAAATTGGAGCAGCAGCGAGAAAACAAGCCAATTTTCAGGGGATAGGAGCGATTTCGCCAGAAGCAGGGTTAGCGATTTTTGAGCAGTTAATGAATCAATCCACAGCACAGGTGGGTGTAGTTCCGATTGATTGGTCACTTTTTCCAAGTCAAGCTCCATTTTTTGCTGATTTTTGGGATAAACAGAGGATAAACATTCAAAAAGAATCATCGGACTTATTCCATCAACTCTTATCTACACCCGCAGAGGAACAAAGAGCCTTTTTAGCGACTCATGTACGCTCACAAATTGCTCAAGTCCTTGGGTTTAGCCCACAGGAAATCAATATGCAGAAAGGCTTTTTTGATTTAGGGATGGATTCTTTAACTTCAGTGGAGTTTAAAAACAAATTACAAAATACTTTAGGGGTAACTTTATCTGCGACTGTTGCGTTTGATTATCCTAATGTTGAAGCTTTGGTGAATTATCTCGCCCAAGAAGTATTAGAAATCACTCCAGTTTCAGAGGAAAAAACAGATTTAGCCAGCTTGTCTGAGGATGATATTGCAGACTTACTCGCACAGGAATTATTAGAAATCGAACAGGGGAAACAACGATGAGCCAAACACCAGATTATCGGTCTTTAATGCAAAATGCCTTATTAGAACTTCGGGAAATGCGGGCCAAGCTCAAAGACTTAGAAGGGTCAAAAACGGAGCCGATTGCAATTATTGGTATGGGTTGTCGTTTCCCACAAGCCGATAATCCTGATGCTTTTTGGCAATTATTAAAAGAGGGAAAAAACGCGATTACGGAAGTACCTAAAAATCGGTGGGATATCGAAGAATATTATGATCCTAAACCGAATCAAGCGGGTAAAATGTATACACGTCATGGTGGGTTTATTGAACAGTTAGCCGAATTTGACCCTCAGTTTTTTGGCATTTCACCACGAGAAGCCGAAAGTCTTGACCCCCAACAACGTTTATTATTAGAAGTCAGTTGGGAAGCTCTAGAAAATGCGGGAATTGTTCCGCAAACGCTGATAGGTAGTCTGACAGGTGTGTTTATTGGCATGAGTAGTAATGATTATTCCCAACAGTTACTCACTCGAAATGTCAAAGATATTGATGCTTATCTGGCAACTGGGAATTCTCATAGTGTGGGTGCGGGACGTTTATCGTTTAGTTTGGGACTGATTGGCCCTAGTTTAGCGGTTGATACAGCTTGTTCTTCCTCTCTGGTGGCGGTACATTTAGCGGTGACAAGCTTACGGAATAGAGAATGTAATCTAGCTCTTGTAGGGGGGGTTAATCGCATTCTTTCGCCCGAATTTAGCATTAATTTCTGTCAAGCTCATATGTTAGCGGCTGATGGACGGTGTAAAACCTTTGATGCGGCGGCTGATGGCTTTGTTCGCGCCGAAGGATGTGGTACAATTGTACTAAAAAGATTAGCGGATGCTCGTACAGATGGGGATCAAATTTTAGCGGTGATTCGGGGTTCAGCGATGAATCAGGATGGACGTAGTAGCGGTTTAACAGTTCCGAATGGCCCCTCTCAGCAAGCCGTGATTAGACAAGCTTTAGAAAATGCCAATGTGTCCCCCCAACAGGTGAGTTATATCGAAGCACACGGCACTGGAACCGCTTTAGGAGATCCGATTGAAATTGGGGCTTTAGGGACTGTATTTGGCAAAAATCGGACTTTTGATTCACCTTTACTCGTTGGCTCGGTGAAAACCAACTTCGGGCATCTAGAAGCAGCAGCAGGGATAGCGGGTTTAATAAAAGTAGTCTTATCTTTGCAACATCAAAAAATCCCCCCTCATCTTCATTTCCAAACCCCTAATCCTTATATTGATTGGGATGCGTTACCGATTTCTATTCCGACTAAAATTACTCCCTGGCTAACAGATGAACGGTTCGCAGGGGTCAGTTCTTTTGGGTTTAGTGGTACAAATGCTCACATTATTTTAGAAAATGTGCCACCCGTAGAACCTAATGACATTTTTCAAGAACGTCCCCTACACCTATTGACAATTTCAGCAAAAAGTAGTATTACTTTAGAGCAACTTGTACAAGGCTATCAAGACCAATTAGCCGCCCATCTTGATCTTAATTTAGGGGATCTTTGTTTTAGTGCCAATACAGGTCGAGCGCATTTTTCACATCGTTTGAGTTTGGTTGCTGCTTCGACTGCTGAACTTGCCGAGAAATTGATGGCTTTTCGGGAAAAACAAGAATTTACAGGGGTTTTTCAGGGGATTGTTGAGGATTCCGAGTCTCCTAAAATTGCTTTTCTTTTTACTGGACAAGGTTCACAATATCTGAGAATGGGGGAGGAACTCTATCAAACTCAACCCCTATTTAGAAAAACCTTAGATTACTGTGCCGAAATCTTACAACCTTATTTAGAGAAACCTTTATTAGAGATTCTTTATCCATTACAGACGGAACATGACACGTCTCTACTGGATGAAACCGCATACACCCAACCCGCTTTATTTGCTCTCGAATACGCATTGTATCAGCTTTGGATTTCTTGGGGAATTCAACCAGATTATGTTATGGGTCATAGTGTAGGAGAATATGTTGCAGCTTGTGTTGCTGGTGTTTTTAGCCTAGAAGATGGACTAAAATTAATTGTGACTCGCGCTCGTTTGATGCAAGCATTACCGAAAAATGGCGAAATGGTTGCTATTGCTGCTTCAGAAAAACAAATTGAGTCTTTGATTCAAGCTTATCAAAAACACGTTTCTATAGCCGCCTTGAATGGTTTAGAAAATACGGTGATATCGGGAGAACAGCAAGCGATAAAAGACATTATTCAGGTTTTAGAAGAACAAGGAATCAAAACAAAAAAACTCGCCGTTTCTCATGCTTTCCATTCTCCTTTAATGGAACCTATCTTAAATGACTTTGAAAAGGTCGCGCAACAGATTAATTATTCCTTACCGAGACTGAAAATGATTTCCAATTTAACGGGAACGGTTGTAACTGACGAAATTGCGAACTCTAGCTATTGGTGTCGTCATATTCGTCAAAGTGTCAGATTTGCTGATGGAATTAATTATTTAAAAGATTGTGATATTTTTCTGGAAATTGGAGCTAAATCGACGCTTTTGGGGATGGCACGCCCGATTTTAGAAACTGACAATCATCAATCCTACTTGTGGTTACCGAGTTTACGACAAGGACAAAAGGACTGGCAAACCTTATTATTGAGTTTAGCTAATCTATCGGTTCATGGGGTTAAAATCAACTGGTTAGAATTTGATAAAAACTATCCGCGTCGTCGTCTAAATTTACCCAATTACCCGTTTGAACGTCAAGCTTATTGGTTTAAACCTTCTCGTCAAGAAACACGTTTAAATACAACTAATTCTGTTCATCCGCTTTTGGGACAAAAACTAAATCTGGCTAAATTAAATAGTGTTTATTTTGAGAATGTTCTAGATTTAGAGACATTTCCTTTTTTATTAGAGCATCGAATTTTAGGTAATATTGTTTTTCCGATGGCAGGCTATCTAGAAATGGGAATAGCAGCCGCGAAAATCCTTAATGAAACTGATACGCTTGTAATTGAGAATTTTCAAATTCAACAGCCTTTATTTTTAGAAAAGAATAAAACCATACAATTGATTTTTTCTGCTGAACAGAATTTTGAGATTTATAGTTCAGAACCACAGTCTAATCATTGGTTACTTCATGCTTCTGGGAAAATTGTATCTGAGAAACAAGCAAGAGAGAATATTCATTTAGAAGATATCAAAAAAAACTGTACACACTCCGTTAAGATTAATGATTATTATGAACAATTTAAACTTAATGGGCTTGATTATGGTAAAAATTTTCGAGCAATTATTCAACTTTGGCAACTCCAAAAAACAGCATTAGGAAAAATTAAGTTACCTGAAAATTTAGTTTCTGATTATTTCTTTCATCCTGTGTTACTTGATGCTTGTTTACAGGTGATTGGTGCAACTTTTAAACATGATGTAGAACAAACTTATTTACCTGTAGGAATCGAAAGCTTAACGGTTTATTCAATTCCTCCTAATATTACTGAAGTTTGGAGTTATGCAGTAATACAAGACTCTAAAAAAGTTGATTTAACAATTTTTACCACAACTGGACAAACTCTTATCAAAATTGAAGGATTGGAATTAAAACCAATTCAAGCAAAAGCAGAGTTAGATTGTTTATATAGGATTGAATGGCGAACCCAAGCACAGTTAGAAAATTCTTATCTTGCTCCTCATTATTTCCTAAAACCTGAAGTTATTCAATCTTCCTTAGAACCAGAGTGTCAATCTTTAATTGATTCATTACAATCTTATCAAGTCATTTTAGAAAAACTTGAAAAATTAAGTATTGAATATGTTTTAAATGCAGTTCATGAGATGGGATGGAAGTTTCAGCTTGAGCAAACTTTTACAACTTCAGAAATTGCAGAAACTTTAGGAATTGTTAGTCAACACTTTAGATTATTTGAGCGTTTATTACAGATGCTATCTGAAGAAAGAATTTTACAAAAAAATGAACAGCAATGGCAAGTCATTAAAATGCCTAGCCCTTCACTTATTTCTCTAGAATCTTTACTGAACGACTATCCAATAGCGACAACTGAATTAACCTTACTTGACCGTTGTGGTTCACATTTAGCTAAAGTATTAAAAGGAGAATGTGAACCGAAAAATTTATTATTTCCTGAAGGCGATTTAACGAAGCTGACTAGCCTCTACCAAGACTCAACAGGTGCTAAGGTAATGAATTTAATCATGCAAAAAAACATAACTTTAGCACTCGAAAAAATCCCATCAGGTCAAAAAGTTAGGATTTTAGAAATCGGCGCAGGAACAGGTGGTACAACTTCTTATCTTCTACCTCACCTAAAACCTGAGCAAACCGAATATTGCTTTACTGATGTTTCTCCTTTATTTACCACTAAAGCACAGGATAAATTTAAGGATTATTCTTTTGTCACCTATGAGGTTTTGGATATTGAACGAGATCCAAAAGTTCAAGGTTTTGGAGTGGAACAATATGACTTGATTATTGCTGCTAATGTTCTACACGCAACACGAGATTTACGACAGACTCTAAAACATATTTATCAGTTGCTTTCATCTGAGGGAATGCTCGTTTTATTAGAAGGAACCCAACCGCTTCGATGGTTTGATCTCATTTTTGGGTTAACTGAGGGTTGGTGGAAATTTAGTGATACAGAGATTCGTTCTTCTTATCCTTTAATTTCAGCGAATCAGTGGATCAAACTTTTAGAAAATCAAAGGTTTATACATTCTGTTACTTTATCCTCCGACTCACAACAAGCGGTCATTATTGCTCAAAAATCACAAACTTGGCTTATTTTTGCGGATCAAAACGGGATATCTCAACAATTAGCTGAAAAATTACGCTCGCATGGTAATCACTGCATGATCATTTTTGGCGGTAAGCAGTATCAAAAAATATCTGAACAAGAATATCAAATTAATCCAACCGATATTAATGATTTTAGGCGACTTGCAGAAGTTTTTCAGGATATCCCGCTAAAAATTTCTTATTTATGGGGTTTAGACACTCCAGAATCCCAAAATTTAGATTTAGAAACACTTCAGCTAACCAATCAAATTAATTGTAGTAGTCTTCTCAATTTAGTTCAGTCTTTTAGTTCCATCAATTCTTTATACTTAATTACTAGAGGTGCGATCGCAACTGGAACCGATAAACCGATTTCTGTCGCACAATCTCCCATCTGGGGACTAGGAAAAGTAATCGCCTTAGAATATCCAAATATTAATTGTAAACGCATTGATTTAGATGTAGATGCGAGTTTAGATGAACAGGTACAGCTTTTATTTACTGAAATATCTTCTCAAAATCAAGAGGAGCAAATTACTTTTCGCAATTCAATACGTCAGGTAGCGAGACTAACACGTTATTCTCCTCAAAATAATACAAACAAACCAGTCGGCTTGACTACATCTCAACGCGGAATCTTAGACAACTTACAGTTAGAACCTATTACACGTCGTCTACCGAATGGGGATGAAGTCGAAATCAAAATTCAAGCAACTGGACTTAATTTTATCGATGTTTTGGATGCTTTGGGTTTACTTTCTTTTGAACGTGATGGGTTTGGAGTCGAATGTGCTGGAGAAGTTGTAACGGTAGGAAAAGAGGTTAAAGGAATAAAAGCGGGTGATGCGGTGATAGCCTTAGCACCATCGAGTTTAAGCCAATATGTGACCGTTAATCGGGCGATGGTCGTTCCTAAACCTGAATTCTTGTGTTTTGCCGAAGCGACAACAATACCTGCAAATTTTTTAACGGCTTATTACGCACTCCATCATATCGCTAAGATATCACGGGGCGATCGTATTTTAATCCATGCCGCAGCATCTGGAACGGGAATGGCAGTAGTACAGATAGCCCAAAAAGCAGGAGCCGAAGTATTTGCTACAGCCAGTCCGAAAAAATGGGATGCTCTAAGGAAAATGGGGGTACAACACCTCATGAATTCTCGTTCCCTTGATTTTGCTTCAATTATTCAAAAAATCACCCAGGGAAAAGGAGTAGATATTGTTCTAAATTCCTTATCGGGGGAATTTATCCCGAAAAGTCTCTCGGTTTTATCAGAAAAAGGACGTTTTATCGAAATTGGAAAACGAGATATTTGGACAACTGAACAGGTTCATCAATTAAAGCCCAATGTCGAGTATTTTTTAGTGGATTTAATGACAGTCGCCCAAAAAGAACCCCAATTTGTTCAATCAATGCTCATGCAATTGGTACAACAGTTTCAAGAAAAAACCCTAAAACCCTTACCCTATAAAACCTATCCCATTTCGGAAAGTTCTACTGCTTTTCGTCGGATGAGTTTAGGTCAACACATCGGTAAAATTGTGATCACACCACATCACGAATTTAAGTACAGAGATACTTATCTGATTACAGGTGGTTTGGGGGGTTTAGGGTTACTCGTGGCTCGTTGGCTCATCGAAAAGGGAGTACGTCATTTAGTCTTAGTCAGTCGTCGTGACGCTAATTCTGAACAGTTAGCCGAACTTGAACAAAAGGGAGCGAAGATTATTGTTAGACAAGCTGATGTGTCTCAACCAGAACAACTGATACAGGTTTTAGCAGAAATTAAAGACAGCTTACCACCATTGCGCGGAGTGATTCATGCAGCAGGAATACTAGACGATGGGGTGCTAGAACATATGAACTGGTCACGATTTGAAACGGTTATGACTCCGAAAGTTCAAGGCGCCTGGAATCTTCATACACTAACATTAAATTTACCGCTAGACTGCTTTGTTTTATTCTCTTCGGCAGCTTCGTTACTCGGTTCACCAGGACAAGGAAACCACGTCGCGGCTAATCGTTTTCTTGATAGTTTAGCGCATTACAGACAGTCGATCGCATTACCAGCCATGAGTATCAATTGGGGAGCGTGGTCAGAAATCGGAGCAGCAGCGAGTAAACAAGTCAGTTTCCAAGGTATAGGCGCGATTTCCCCCGAACAAGGACTCAATATCTTAGAACAGTTAATGTCCGAAGCAGTGGCACAGGTGGGCGTAATTCCGATTAATTGGACAAAATATCCGCTAAAAACTCCTTTTTACGCTGATTTTAGTGAAATAAACCAGTTACAGCCGAAACAGCAATCCGATATTCTGCAACAAATCATCGGAAAACGTGGTAATGAGCGTCAAGCATTTCTCATCACTTACTTACAGACAGAAGTCGCCAAAGTTTTAGGACTTCCAAGCGCGAAACTTCCCCACCCACAGCAAGGATTTTTTGACCTTGGGTTAGACTCTTTGATGTCTGTAGAATTAAGAAATCGTCTAGAAGCCAACCTTGGTCTAACAATTCCCGCGACAGCTATCTTTGAATATCCTACAATTAAAGCCCTATCTCAGTATATTATTGATAAAGGTTTGCAATTAGAAGAAACACCCGCATTAACCGAAATATCATCCATTACCCAAGAATTAGAAGAACTAGAAGCCCTATTAAATATTGAACAACCCGACAAACCATCTTAAAAAAGTAACTTTAGATTCATTTCGATGAACTATACAGATTCTCCGTCAATTTTCCCCAAAAATCCCTAACCATGAACGAATTATCTCCAGAACAATCACAACGTATTTTAGCAGCACTGCGGGAAGCCCGAACTAAACTCGAAGCCGTAGAACGTGACCAAAATGAACCCATCGCAATTATTGGGATGGCGGGACGGTTCCCAGGGGCGAGGAATATCGAGGATTTCTGGCAAAATCTCCGTAAAGGGGAGATTGGTATTCAATTTTTAGAAAATAATCAGTCAAATAACCCTGAATACGTCAATGCTTATTCTAGTTTCGAGGATGTAGACCATTTTGACGCTGCTTTTTTTGGCTATTCTCCTAAAGAAGCAGAAATCATCGACCCTCAACATCGAGTATTCTTAGAATGTGCTTGGGAAGCTTTAGAAAATGCGGGTTATGACTCCGATCGCTATTCAGGTACAATAGGAGTCTATGCGGGGGCTGCTTTAAACAGCTATTTAATTAATTTAGAACCTCTCAGAGAAAGTCTTGATAATGTACAGGTTGTCGTCAGTAACGTCATGGGGTTGATGCCAACACGGGTTTCTTATAAATTAAACTTAACTGGGCCTAGTTGCGGTATTCAAACAGGATGTTCAACCTCATTAGTCGCAGTTCATCTCGCCTGTCAAAGTTTGCTAAACCGTGAATGCGATATCGCAATAGCAGGAGGTGTAACCGTTAGTACCCTAGAAAAATCAGGCTATCTCTACCAAAAAGAAGGTATCGCCTCCCCTGATGGATATTGTCGCGCTTTTGATGCCGATGCTCAAGGAACCGTCTTCGGTAACGGTGTTGGAATTGTTGTATTGAAACGTCTTTCAGCAGCTTTAGCCGATAGGGATACAATTTATGCAGTGATTAAAGGGTCTGCGATAAATAATGATGGTTCCGAAAAAGTTGGGTTAACGGCTCCTAGTGTAACAGGTCAAGCGTCTGTAATTGAAGCCGCCTTCAAAAAAGCCAACATTGAACCCGAAACGATTAATTATATCGAAACACACGGTACTGGAACCGCTTTAGGAGATCCGATCGAAATTGCAGCCCTAAATAAAGCATTTAGTAAGTACACTAATAAAAAGGGTTTTTGTGCGTTGGCATCGGTGAAAACTAATATTGGTCATCTTGACGCAGCCGCAGGAATCGCAGGATTAATCAAAACCGCACTTTCTCTAAAACATCAGCAAATCCCACCAAGTCTTAATTTTACACGTCCTAACCCAAAAATTGATTTTCAGAATAGTCCTTTTTATGTCAATACTCAATTACAAGAGTGGTCAAAAAATGGTACCCCCAGACGTGCCGGAGTCAGTTCGTTTGGGATGGGTGGCACAAATGCTCATGTTATTCTAGAAGAAGCCCGCGAAGTTGTGCAAAATTTGCACTCGGAGTTCGAGCGAAATTATCATTTATTACTACTTTCTGCTAAAACGCCAACAGCACTAGAAACCGCGACAACAAATCTGATTCAATATCTACAGGAACATCCACTTAATCTAGCTGATGTTGCCTATACCCTTCAAGTCGGTCGTCGCATCTTTGATTATCGTCGCATCATCGTCTGTCAAAATGCTGAATCAATATTAGCGTCGGATAGCTTAACGCAGTTTCAACCCCCCACCCTCAAATCAGTCGTTTTCCTGTTTTCTGGGCAAGGCAGTCAATATCTTAATATGGGACGAGATTTGTATGAAACTGAACCGATATTTAGAAAACAGGTTGATGAATGTTGTGAAGGGTTGAAATCTTATCTAAATTACGATTTACGAGAGGTACTTTATTCTGATTTGGGTTTGGAAACCAAAGATTTGGGTTCTGTTACCAAACCCCTACGGGAACAAACAGCTTACGTTCAAAGTGCTTTATTTGTGATTGAATATGCCCTCGCCCAACTGTGGATGTCTTGGGGAGTTCAACCAACCGCCATGATAGGACATAGTATCGGTGAATATGTTGCAGCTTGTCTGAGTGGTGTCTTTTCCCTCGAAGATTCTTTAAGAATTGTTGCGATTCGTGGCCGACTGATGCAACAATGTGCATCTGGGGCAATGCTTTCGGTTTCCCTGAGTCCCGAAAAAATTAAAGCCTATCTGACACAAGATTTAGTTATTGCTGCGATTAATGCGCCAGAATTATGTGTTATATCTGGAACGATCGCAACAATTAACGAATTAGAAAATCAACTTATAGAACAAAATATCCCTTGTCGTCGCCTTCATACCTCACACGCCTTCCATTCCCCGATGATGGAGCCAATTATCGACGAATTTACCAAGGAAGTCCGCAAAATCAGCCTAAAATCACCGCAAATCCCTTTAATTTCCAATGTAACAGGGACTTGGATGACTACAGAACAAGCCACAAATCCAGACTACTGGGGGCAGCATCTTAGACAAACCGTTCGCTTTGCTGAAGGACTCGCTGAATTAATACCATCTAATCCCATTTTCTTAGAAATCGGGCCAGGTCGCACTTTAAGTACATTTGTTCAACAGACGCAACGAGACATTACAACAGTTACCTCCTTACGTCATCCACAAGAAACAACCTCAGATGTTGCCTTTATTCTCAATTCTTTAGGTAAACTCTGGTTATCGGGTGTAGAAATTGATTGGACTGGCTTTTATACCCACCAGTACCGACAGCGTATCCCCTTACCGACATATCCCTTTGAACGTCAACGCTATTGGATTGAAATTAAACCAGCCGAAAAATCGAAACAGAAAGCCGAAATCAACGATTACTTCTATATTCCAACATGGAAACGCTCAAATCCGCTCAATTATTCACAAAAACAGCAATCATGGCTTATTTTTAGTGATTTAGAGAAATTCGCCTCCGAAAATCAAACGGTAATAACTGTCCGAAAGGGTGAAAACCCTCTTACCATAAATTCTAAAAAAAGTCAAGACTATAATCAATTATTTCAAACGTTACAGAAATCGGGACAAATCCCAGAAGCGATCGTTTATTCTTGTGACAATGATTTTGACTTTGATGGCTTACTGTATTTAGTTCAAGCGATACACCGACAACAAATCACAACACCCATTGAAATCATCGTTATTACCCATCATCTTTATGATGTCATCGGCACAGAAAACCCCGATCCTAATCACGCAACAATTTTAGGACTGTGTAAAGTCATTCCCCAAGAATTCCCTAACTTAACCTGTCGTCAGATTGATATCGAAGAAAAAACCGATTTACGACTAGAACTGAGCCACGGAAATGATCCTATTGTTGCCTATCGAGGTGGACATCGTTGGGTACAAAGCTTTGAACCGATTTCTTTACCCGAACCCCAAAAAACACGCTTAAGAGAAGGAGGAACTTATCTAATTGTGGGAGACTTGGTAGAAGGATTGGGACTCATTTATGCTCAATATCTCGCTCAAACCGTCGCCGCTAAATTGATTCTCATCGGACGTAAGCAGTTTCCAGAGAAAGCACAATGGGAAACTTGGTTAGTCACTCACGGACAACAAGACGAAATCAGTCGCACGATTCGCTTATTACAAGCTCTAGAAGCGATGGAGACTGAAATTGTTTTTTTTAGTGCAGATCTAGCAGATGAAGGGCAAATACAGGCAATTATCGATAAATCAGAAGAAATTCACGGGGTAATCCATGCCGACACAATGGGCGATCGCTCTAGTTGTCCGATTCCAGATCTAACACCCGATGAATGTACTCGTCTTTGGCGTTCTAAAATTCAAGGATTACAGGTTCTAGAAAAAGTCCTACAGAAAAAACAACCCGATTTCTATTTACTTCAATCCTCCCTTTCTTCGGTGGTTGGAGGCGTTGGATTTGCGGGCTATGCGGCGGCTAATGCCTATATGGATGCTTTTGCCCATCAACAGCACAAAAAAGGCTTAATTCCTTGGTTTAGCGTCAATTGGGATGCAGTACAAGAAGAAACCACTCATCAACGAACAGGAATGACCTTAGTTGATTTTGCCCTAACTCCTGATGAAGTTTGGCAGGTTTCCCAACGGATTTTAGCCTGGGCAACCGTCCCCCAAATCGCCGTTTCTGCCACTGATTTACACAACAGGGCTACACCAAAACCCGCCAAGTTAGAAGAACATACTAGACCTCATTTACAAACCACCTATGTTCCTCCCCGAAATGAAACAGAACAAAAAATCGCTGATACTTTACAAGAATTACTCGGTATTGACCAAATTGGGATTCATGATAACTTCTTTGAATTGGGGGGTCATTCTTTACTCGCTATTCAGGCAGTTTCCCGACTCAGAGAAACTTTTGGAATTGAACTACCGATGCGAGAATTTCTCTTTGAATCTCCCACCGTAGCAGGAATCGCCAAAATTATTACCGAGTCGCAAGAAAAAGCAATTACAGAACTTTTAGAACAAGTCGAAAATCTTTAGGATGGTGAACATGGATTTTAGTTTATTTTATTTTGATGGTGATGGTTCAATTGCTCAAACCAATCAATATCGACTGTTGATCGAAAGTGCTAAATTTGCCGATCGCAATGGTTTTGTTGCCCTTTGGACACCCGAACGTCATTTCCACGCTTTCGGGGGGTTGTATCCCAATCCATCCCTCACAGGAGCCGCTTTAGCGATGGTGACAGAACGAGTACAATTACGCGCAGGGAGTGTAGTAGTACCTTTGCACCATCCAGTGAGAATTGCCGAAGATTGGGCAGTTGTAGATAATCTTTCCAATGGTCGAGCAGCGATCGCATTTGCGTCGGGTTGGACAATGGATGAATTTATTCTTTCTAGTGATCCCCATGCCAATCGTAAAGCGAATATGTGGCGCGGGATCAAAGCCGTACAAAAACTCTGGCAAGGTGAAGCAGTAGACTTTCAAGAGGCAACAGGAAGAACCGTCAGCGTCAAAACCCTCCCGAAACCTGTTCAACCTCAATTACCGATCTGGATCACCTGTCAATCGTCAGAAACGTTTTTAGAAGCGGGGAAAATGGGAGCAAATGTATTAACGTCTTTACTCGGTGGAACGATTGAAGAAGTTGCACCCAAAATTAAACTATATCGGCAATCTTTAGCTAAATATGGACACACGCACAGGAAAGTAGCACTCATGTTACATACTTTTTTAGGTGAGGATGTCGATCAAGTAAAAGAAAAAGTCAGACAACCTTTTTGTCATTATCTAAAAACCCATTATGACTTACTGGATAATTTAGCCAAGGGAATGGGATTAAAAGTCGATCTTAAAAGCTTTTCTGCTGATGATCTCGATAGTTTACTACTCTTTGGGGTTGAAGGATTCATGAAAGGACGTTCTTTAATTGGTACTCCAGAAAGCTGTTTACCTTTTGTTGAACGGTTACAACAAGCAGGAGTCGATGAAATTGCTTGTTTAATTGATTTTGTCCCCGATTATAATCATGTGATGGATAGCTTACCCTATTTGAAACAGTTACAAGATGCCTGTCAAGTAGTCGGGGCGAAACGATGAAAATCCACCGTAACGTCTGGATTTTGGGTTGGGTTAGCTTGCTGACGGACTTTGGAACCAAGATGATTCAATCAATCTTACCCTTGTTCCTCGTCTCTACTTTGGGCGCGAATTTAATCACCGTTGGATTAATAGAAGGGATTGCTGAAGCAACCGCATCGATCCTCAAGATTTTTTCGGGTACTTTGAGTGATTACTGGGGACGACGCAAAGAATTAGCCGTTGCAGGATATGGGTTATCGGCTCTTGTTATACCCCTTTTTGCTTTAGCTAATAACCCAGTATGGATCTTAATGGCGCGGTTTGGCGATCGGTTTGGCAAAGGGTTACGAGTCGCTCCCCGTAACGCTTTAGTTGCCGATGTCACCAAAGCAGAACATCGCGGGGCTGCCTATGGGTTCAGACAGTCTTTAGATACCATTGGGGCTTTTTGTGGCCCATTGGCTGCGATCGTTCTCATGTACTCCACTGGACAAAACTACCGCTTAATCTTTTGGATCGCTCTAATTCCTGCCTTTTTCTCGGTTTTGCTGTTAGTAGTGGGCATCTCTGAACCCCCTAAATCTGTCCATCACAAACAATCACCTTGGCAATGGGAGAATTTTAAACAATTAGGAAGAGATTATTGGCTCTTACTATTAGTCGCTTTAGTGTTCAATTTAGGCAATTTCAGCGATGCTTTTTTACTATTACGAGCTAATCAAGTTGGGATTTCTCCCTCACTCATTCCGCTTTCTTTGGTAGTGATGAATCTAATTTACTCGCTCAGTGCCTATCCTGTGGGTTTGTTATCCGACCGTATGGGACGAATTGGACTCCTAAGCAGTGGTTTATTGCTATTTGCGCTGGTTTATCTCGGTTTTGCTTTTGCTCAGACCCCTAATCAAATTTGGTTGCTCTTTGGGGCATATGGTTTGTATCTGGGGATGAGTCAGGGCATTCTCTTAGCTTTGGTGGCCGATCGCACTCCAGCCACTTTACGGGGTACAGCTTTCGGACTTATGAGTTTAGTCATTGGTATTGCGTTATTACCTGCGAGTGGGTTAGCGGGTTGGTTGTGGCAATCGATTAATCCACAGGCTCCGTTTTTGATGGGGTGTTTTTTTGCGATCGTCTCTCTTTTAATTTTATTACTAACGGTTAAAGATAAACGTTATGTTTAATGATGAATTAACTAAAAGAATTGCTGCCCTCTCTCCTGAAAAAAGAGCAATTTTTGAGCAAAAATTAAAACAAATTAATTCACCACAAAAACCAACAATTACTAAAAGATCTGATCTCAATTCTTCTCCATTATCATTTGCTCAAGAACGCTTATGGTTTCTGCATCAGTTAGACCCAACTAATGCGGCTTATCATATTCCTATTGCTTGGCATTTCACGGGACAATTAGACTTTCAAAAATTACAAGATAGTATTAATATCATCATTCAACGACACGAAGCTTTAAGAACACGTTTTCCGACAAAAGAGGGCAAACCCTATCAAGATATTCTGAGTCATTTAAAATTAGAAATCCCTGTCATTCATCTAGCACAAGAACAAGTCAAACAATTTACCAAAGAAGAAGCAAAACGCCCATTTAATCTAGAAACTGGGCCACTTTTACGAATTGCCTTACTCCAACTCAGTCCACAAGAATCAATCTTATTGGTCATTTTCCATCATATTATTGCGGATGGTTGGTCAAGAGGAATTTTCTTAAAAGAATTAATAACTTTATATAAATCAGAAAGTAAATTACCTGAATTACCGATACAATATGTAGATTTTGCAGACTGGCAACGTAACTGGTTAGCAGGTGAAGAACGTCAGATCCAGTTAGATTATTGGAAACAACAATTAACTGATTTACCCGTCCTTAATATTCCGACTGATTTACCTCGTCCTCCCGTCCAAACTTTTCGCGGTTCTACACAATCTTTTACATTATCCAAGGATTTAACTGATTCTTTAAAACAACTCAGTCGTCAGCAGGGAGTAACTTTATTTATGACCTTGTTGACGGCTTTTAATATTTTGTTACATCGTTATAGTGGTCAAGATGATGTAGTAATTGGTTCACCGATCGCTAATCGAAATTGGACAGAAACAGAAGGATTAATCGGCTTTTTTGTCAATACTTTAATTTTAAGAAATAATCTTTCAGGAAATCCCACATTTTTAGAATTATTAAAACAAGTCAAAGAAGTCACATCAGGAGCTTATAAACATCAAGATTTACCGTTTGCTTTTTTAGTCGAAGAACTACAACCCGAACGGAATCTAAGCCATAATCCTTTATTTGGGGTAATGTTTCAATTCCAGAATGAAGCTTATCAATTGCAAAATTCAAACACTCCAGAATTAGCAATACCCAATCTTCAATTAGAACAATATTGGATTGAACCAGAGTTTACTAAATTTGATTTAACTTGGCATCTTATCGAAAGAGAAACAGGATTTTTAGGAGTCATTGAATATAGTACCGATTTGTTTAAAACTGAAACAATTACCCGAATGTTTCAACATTTCCAACAATTACTCTTAGAAATAATTATTAATCCACAAAAGAGACTATCAGAATTATCCTTACTTACTTCCTCAGAGCAACATCAATTATTAATTGAATGGAATAATACTAAAACTGATGAATCCTTAGAATTAGTTCATCAATTAATTGAAAAACAAGCCGAAAGAACGCCCAATAATATCGCCGTTGTTTGTAGCAATCAAAAACTCACCTATCAAGAATTAAACCAAAAAGCGAATCAACTTGCTCATCATCTTCTAACCCTAGGAGTCAAACCAGAAACATTAGTGGGTATCTGTTTTAAGCGTTCTCTAGAAATGGTCATTGCTATTTTAGGAATTCTTAAAGCGGGTGGTGCTTATGTTCCCCTCGATCCAACATATCCTCAAGAACGTCTAGCTTATATGTTAGATGATGCTAGTGTTTTTCTATTGTTAACCCAAACAGAATTATTAAAAATCTTACCCCAGAATAATTGTAATATTCTTTGTTTAGATCTCAATCATTCCGTAGAGGTAGGAAATTCAAAACCAACACAAAACACAAATATTAATGCTGATAATTTAGCCTATGTAATCTATACATCTGGCTCAACTGGAAAACCGAAAGGAACCTTATTAACCCATCGAGGATTAATTAATTATTTAACTTGGGCAATTCAAGAATATAAGGTGAGCGAAGGGGAAGGCTCTCCTGTACAATCTGCTATCGGTTTTGATGCAACAATCACCAGTTTATATACTCCTCTACTCGTCGGTAAAACCGTTGTTTTATTACCCGAAGAACAAGAACTAGAAGTCCTGAATACAGACCATCATTATAGTTTACTTAAAATCACTCCTGCTCATCTCGGAATTCTTAGTCAATTTCCCCAAAAAGCGCAAACCAATGCTTTAATTATTGGGGGTGAAGCATTATTTGGAAATCATCTAACTTTTTGGCAACATCAGACCCCAAATACCCGTTTAATCAACGAATATGGGCCGACTGAAACCGTTGTTGGTTGCTGTGTCTATGAAGTGCAAAAACCTGTAACGGGTTTGGTTCCCATTGGTAAAGCGATCGCTAATACACAACTTTATATTTTAGATCGTTATTTACAACCTGTGCCGATCGGTGTCCCAGGAGAATTGTATATCGGGGGTGCGGGTGTAGCAAGGGGTTATCTAAATCGTCCAGATTTAACCGCAGATAAGTTTATCCCTAATCCTTTTTCTAGCGGTAGATTGTACAAAACAGGAGATCTGGCACGATATTTATCTGACGGTAACATCGAATATTTAGGAAGATTAGACGAACAGGTAAAAATAAGGGGTTTTCGGATTGAATTAGGGGAAATTGAAGCGGTTTTAGCTCAACATCCCGACGTATCAGAAGCTTTTGTAACAGTACATGAAGATACGCAGGGAAATAAACGTTTAGTCGCTTATATTATTTCATCAACTGCTCAGAATTTGCGTGATTTTCTCAAAAGCAAACTACCTGACTACATGATCCCATCAGCGTTTATCCCTTTAACTGCTTTTCCCCTAACCGCTAATGGAAAAATTAATCGTAAAGCTTTACCGAGTCCAGATTTATCGACTCCGACAGCTTCTTTAGTGTTACCTCGTACTGCTAATGAAGAGATTTTAAGGCAAATTTGGGCTGAAGTTTTAGGACGTGAATCGATTAGTATTCATGATAACTTTTTTGAATTGGGTGGAGATTCAATACTCAGTATACAAATTATCGCTAAAGCTAACTCATACGGTTTAAAAATTACCCCAAAACAGCTATTTGAACATCAAACGATCGCACTCCTTGCCACAGTAGCACAAACCGTTACCTCTACACAAACTGAACAAGGAATTGTTACAGGTAATGTTCTCCTAACTCCGATTCAGCAATGGTTTTTTGAGCAAAATCTAATTGAGCCTCACCATTATAATCAGTCAGTTTTGTTAGAATTAAGTCCTCAAATACAGCCACAGCTTTTAGAACAAGTCATACCAGAATTATTAATACATCATGATGCGTTACGTCTACGATTTACACTTTCTGAGACGGGTTGGCAACAGTTTAATATTGCACCTGATGAAAATATACCATTTACACAAATTGATATTTCGGGACAGCCAAAAGAGAAAATCGAAGAGATGGCGACTCAGATTCAAGCTAGTCTTAATTTAACAGACGGCCCGATTTTTCGAGGTGTTTGGTTTAATTTTGGGGAAGAACAATCAAGTTATTTATTATTAGTCATTCATCACTTAGCAGTTGATGGTGTTTCTTGGCGAATTTTACTCGAAGATTTAGCAACAGGATATCAACAGTTAACACAAGGTGACAAAATACAATTACCAGCAAAAACAACCTCTTATCAAGATTGGGCAAATTATTTAACTCAAAATCATGATTTAATAGAAACAAACAATCACAGAATTAATCCTTTACCAGTCGATTATTCTAATGGGGATAATACTGTAGCTTCTACTGCTCAAATTATTACTTCTTTAACTGTTGAAGAAACCCAAGCGTTACTAAAAGATATTTCACAAGTTTATCAAACACAAATTAATGATGTGTTACTAACAGCATTAGCTCAAGCATTTACTCAATGGACGGGGCATTCTAATTTATTAGTTGATTTAGAAAGTCATGGTAGAGATACTGATGAATTTGATTTATCTCGTACAGTTGGCTGGTTTACTACAATTATTCCTCTTTGTTTAGATTTAACTAATCTTAAAAACTTAGAAGATGCTCTTAAAAGTATTAAAGAACAATTGCGTCGTATTCCGTTAAAAATGAAGAGTAGTTTTCAATCAAATTCACAAGTTATTTTTAACTATTTAGGTCAATTAGATCGAGTACAAACCAGCTATCCAATTTTAAGTTTAGTTAATGAATTACAGGGAGCAAGACGTAGTTTTCGACAGACTCGACGTTATTTATTAGAAATTAATAGTTTTGTCAGTGAAGATAAATTACAAGTAAATTGGATTTATAGTAAAAATATTCATCAAGAAAAGACCATGCAAAATTTAACTAATAATTATATTATTGCTTTAAAAGCTATTATTACACATTGTCAGTCAGTCAACACAAAAAGTTATACACCCTCAGATTTTACAGCCGCTAAATTAGAACAAAAACAACTTGACCAATTTTTAAATAAAATTAATAAGAGGAAATAAATTTATGGAAAATATTGAAGATATATATGAACTTTCTCCACTACAACAGGGAATGCTCTTTCATACGCTTTATTCCCCTGAATCTGGAGTGTATTTTGAGCAGCGTAGTTGTTTATTGCAGGGTAATTTGAATGTTACTATCTTCCAAAAAGCTTGGCAATTAGTTACAGAAAGACACGCTGTTTTACGGACTGGTTTTTATTGGGAAGAAGTCGAAAAATCGCTACAAGTTGTATATAAAACAGTTGAGTTACCTTGGATAATAGAAGATTGTAATAGCGAAAATCAAGAAAAATTAGAGGCTTTTTTATTAGCAGATAGAAAGCGTGGTTTTAATCTCAATGAAGCTCCTTTAATGCGATGTGCTTTAATCAGAGTTGGAGAAAATGCTTATCGTTTTATTTGGAGTCATCATCATCTTTTAATGGATGGATGGTGTAATGGAATTCTCTTAAAAGAAGTATTAGCATTTTATGAAGCTTTATTACAGAATAAAACATTAACTTTAATTCCAACTCGTCCTTATCGAGATTATATTTTATGGTTACAAGAACAAGATTTAGAAAAAGCTGAAACATATTGGACGCAATGTCTTCAAGGTTTTACAGAGCCAACAAAAATAAGCATAAAATCGTCAAAAAAGCAAGAAATTTATCAAGAAGAAAAACTAAATTTATCTACTTCTTTAACGACTAATTTACAAGCTTTTGCTCAAGAGAATCGTTTAACACTTAATACTATTATTCAAGGTGCTTGGGCATTTATTTTAAGTCGTTATGGTGGTGAAAATGATATTATATTTGGTGCAACAGTATCGGGAAGACCACCAACAATAACAGGAGTTGATTCAATCGTTGGTTTATTTATTAATACTTTACCTGTACGCATTAAAATTAATTCAGATGATTTA
Source organism: Aphanothece hegewaldii CCALA 016 (assembly GCF_003007785.1). Classification (GTDB taxonomy): domain Bacteria; phylum Cyanobacteriota; class Cyanobacteriia; order Cyanobacteriales; family Microcystaceae; genus Chroococcus; species Chroococcus hegewaldii. Next base: position 77,901 of record NZ_PXOH01000009.1, read on the forward strand.
GTTTCTTGGTTACAGCAACTTCAAGCACAGCAAATTGAACGGGAACAATATTCTTATAGTTCTCTAATTGATATTCAAGGTTGGAGTGAAGTACCGAGGGGAATACCTTTATTTGAAAGTTTAGTTGTTTTTGAAAATTACCCAATTTCTTTAGAAACTATTTTACAAGAATGGAACGGCATTTTAAAAATTAGTGACACTAAAGGATTTGAACAAACAAATTATCCTTTAACCTTATCCGTTATCCCAAGTTCAGAATTATCTCTACACATTAGTTATGATATAGGTTGTTTTAATGCTGATACCATTAAACAGATATTAGAGCATTTAGAATTAATTTTATCGACAATTGTTACTAATCCTCAATCAATTCAAGACTTACCTTCACTTACTCCATCTGAAGAACATAAATTATTCATTGAGTGGAATAATACTAAACAAGTCTATTCATCAGACAAATGTATTCATCAGTTATTTGAAGAACAAGTTAAAAAAACACCAGATGCGATCGCTGTTGCTTTTGAAGATAAAACACTAACTTATCATCAACTCAATCAACAAGCGAATCAATTAGCTAATTATTTAAAAAATTTTGGAGTTAAATCAGATGAATTAATCGGAATATGTTTAAAACGATCGCTTGAAATGATAGTCGCTTTACTTGGTGTTCTTAAAGCAGGATGTGGGTATGTTCCATTAGATCCAAACTATCCAAAAGAACGATTAGATTATATTATTCAAGAGACACAAATCAAAGTTCTATTAACTCAACAAGATTTAATTCAAAACACTTATCAAATACCAGTTATCTTTTTAGATCAAGATTGGAAACATCTTTCATCCTACAGTGATATTAATTTAGATCTTTCCTTGCACTCAAATAATTTAGCTTATATTATTTATACTTCAGGTTCGACAGGAAAACCCAAAGGAGTGATGATCGAACATCGTTCATTAGTGAGTTTCACACAATGGGCGATTAAACACTATCAATTAACTTCAAATGATAAAATTCTACAATTTGCGACGATTAGCTTTGATACAGCAGCAGAAGAAATATATCCTTGTTTATGTTCGGGTGGAACTTTGGTATTACGTACTGATGAAATGTTGTCAGATTTAGCGAAATTTATTCAAAAATGTCAAGATTTGAAACTAACTGTTTTAGATTTACCTACTGCATACTGGCATCAACTTAGTGGAGAATCAGAAAAGCTTAAATTAAAACTTCCTTCTAGTGTACGCTTGATCATTATTGGTGGAGAAAAAGTTATCCAATCAGCAAACAATCTTAAAAACTCGGCTCAGTTAATTAATACTTATGGCCCCACAGAAACCACAATTGTCGCTACTACTTATACTATAGAAAATAATTTATCAGAAATTCCCATTGGTAGAGCGATCGATAATGTTCAAACTTATATAGTCGATCGCAATTTACAACTTGTTCCCATTGGTGTAGCAGGAGAATTACTCATTGGTGGATTACACTTAGCGAGAGGTTACTTTAATCGTCCTGATCTTACCGCAGATAAGTTTATTCCTAATCCTTTTACTGATTCTAATGGAGAAAGATTATATAAAACAGGAGATAAAGCGCGATATTTAAGTGATGGTAATATTGAGTATCTCGGTAGGTTAGATAATCAGGTCAAAATACGGGGTTTTCGGATTGAATTAGGCGAAATTGAAGCAATATTAAACCAACATCCAGAAATAAAAGAAGCGATCGTTCTTACTTATGATCAAAATTTAGCTGCTTATATTGTTACAGATCAGGCTCTCACTGTCTCTGATTTACGCTGTTTTCTGAGAGAAAGATTACCAGAATATATGATACCTGCTTATTTTGTCTTTCTGAAATCATTTCCTCTAACAGTTAATGGTAAGATTAATCGTCGTCAACTTCCAACACCTGTTCCCAGTCGTACAGATGAGGTGACTTATATTCTTCCTCGTTCTCCCATTGAAGAAATTATTGCAGGAATTTGGACTAATATTTTAGGAGTTGAAACCGTTGGGGTAGACGATAATTTCTTTGAGTTGGGGGGACATTCTTTACTTGCTACTCAGGTTATTTCTCGTTTGCGGGATGCTTTTAAGTTAGAGATACCCCTAAAAGATTTATTTAATTCACCTACTGTTGCAGGTTTAGCGCAAAAAATCGAACAATCTCAAGAAAAAGAGCAAATAGCACCGATTTTACCAATTAGTCGGCAACAAGATTTACCGTTATCTTTTGCTCAAGCTAGATTATGGTTTCTTGCTCAATTAGAACCCAATAATCCTTTTTATAATATTGCGATCCCAATTCGGATACAAGGAAGCTTACAAGTTGATGTTTTAGAGCAAAGTTTTAATAAAATATTACAGCGACACGAAATCTTACGAACGACTTTTGAGACAAGAGATGGTAAACCAATACAGGTGATCTTGTCTGAAGTTAGATTCAATTTAGATGTATTCGAGTCAGAAGAACCTATTAAAGAACTTGCACTCAAAGAAGCACAACACCCATTTAATCTTGATCAAAGTCCTTTACTAAGGATAAAAATTCTGCGTGTGAGTGAAACCGAGCATATTTTGTTATTAACCCTACATCATATTATTGCTGATGGTTGGTCGTTGGGTATTTTGGTACAAGAATTAGCCGCATTCTATCAAGGAAAACCTCTAGAACCATTACCGATACAATATGCAGATTTTGCATCTTGGCAAAGGGAGTATCTACAATCAACAGGTCAAGACGCGCCATGGCACGTCTCTACAGATTACTGGAAAGAACAATTACACGATGCTCCGAGTTTACTGGAATTACCAAGCGATCGTCCACGTCCTGCTATACAATCTTTTCGTGGGGCTAGATATAAGTTTAAGCTTTCTAGACAATTAACAGACGCTCTAAAAACCCTGAGTCAAAAGTCGGGTAGTACCTTGTTTATGGTACTGTTAGCCACTTTTTCGACTCTACTCCATCGTTATACGGGAAATAGTGATATTGTAATTGGTTCTCCCATAGCCAATCGTAATCGTTCAGAGTTAGAAGCATTAATCGGTTTTTTTGTCAATACTTTGCCTCTTAGAATTAATAGTGCAGGAAATCCGACGTTTGAGGAGTTGTTACAGCGAGTACGTCAGGTTACTTTAAATGCTTATACTTATCAAGATTTGCCTTTTGAACGTATTTTAGACTATTTGTCGATCGAACGTTCTTTGAGTTATTCTCCATTATTCCAAGTGATGTTTGTTCTGCAAAATACACCGATGGAAAAGATTGAAGTATCGGGGTTGACGTGGACACCGTTAGAATTAGAAAACAGTACCGCTAAGTTTGATTTAACGATAATTTTAGAAGAAACCGCGCAGGGATTAGACGGCGTTTTCGAGTACAATACAGATTTGTTTGAAGCAGCTACGATTCATCGGATGGCAGGATGTTTCCGTACTTTGCTATCTGCGGTTGTTGAAAGTCCAGAATTACCGATATCTGAGTTACCGTTGTTGAGTAAAGCGCAGCAAAAACAGTTATTAGTCAGCAGGAACGAGACACAAACCCATTATCCGAAAGATTTGTGTATTCACCAAGTATTTGAACGACAAGCGGCTAAAACACCCGATGCGGTTGCGGTGGTGTATGAAGAACAACAATTAACTTATCGAGAACTAGATAAAAAAGCTAATCAGTTGGCTTACATTTTACAACAACAGGGGGTAACGACAGAAACCTTAATCGGGTTGTGTGTTGAGCGTCGTTTGGATATGATTGTAGCAATGTTGGCTATTCTCAAAGCTGGTGGGGTATATGTTCCCATCGATGCAACCTATCCCCAAGAGAGAATTAATTTTATTGTAGAGGATACAGGATTAGAACTTGTTTTAACGCAACATGAATATATTTCTCTATTTTCTGGGGTGAAATGTATCTGTTTAGATGTAGGGATTTGGTTTCCAAACCCTTCTCATCCCACCAACCCTAATGTACTAATCAGTAGTACGCCGCAGTACGACAACTTAGCCTATGTCATGTATACTTCGGGTTCGACGGGGATACCGAAAGGGGTTTGTATTCCACATCGCGGGGTTATACGATTAGTCAAAGAAAATAACTATATTCATTTTGGGACGGATGAAGTTTTTTTACAAGCCGCACCGACATCTTTTGATGCAGCGACTTTTGAGATTTGGGGAGCGTTACTCAATGGGGCAAAATTAGTTTTATTACCCTATCATCAACCCTCTTTGACGGAATTAGGCAATGCGATTCTAAAATACCAGATTACAACACTCTGGCTTACTGCGGGTTTATTCCAACTAATGATCGATGAACAATTAGACAGTTTAGTATCGATTCGTCAATTGCTTGCGGGTGGGGATGTTCTATCGAGGGTTCATGTACAGAAATTCCTACACAGATATCCTAATTCTAGAATGATTAATGGTTATGGCCCAACAGAGGGAACGACTTTTACTTGTACTGCTGATCTTAGTGTAGATGATGATGCGCTTCCGATTGGTCGTCCAATTTCTAATACACAAGTTTATATTTTAGATTCCTATCTACAACCTGTCCCTGTTGGTGTTGCGGGTGAGTTATATATTGGAGGAGATGGGTTAGCTAGAGGTTATTTGAATCGTTTTGATTTAACCGCAGAAAAGTTTATCCCAAATCCTTTTAGTAGAGACGTGATATATCACGTCTGTACACGATTGTATCAAACTGGAGATAGGGTACGATGTTTGCCCAATGGTAATATTGAATATCTAGGACGCTTGGATCGTCAAGTCAAAATTAGGGGTTTTCGGATTGAGTTAGGGGAAATTGAAGCGATATTAAACCAACACCCAAAGGTCAAAGAAAGTGTTGTTATTGTTCAAGAGCGTTTAATTGCTTATGTTGTTCCCAGTCAAGATCTAACATCTTCAGAGTTACGAGGTTTTCTGAGTGAACAATTACCCGATTATATGATTCCTGCATTTTTTGTTCTACTGGATAGTTTACCCCTAACCAGTAATGGAAAAATCGATCGTATAGCTTTACCCTCCCCTGAAATCACAATTTCTGATGATGTTCCTCGTACAGCAATTGAAAGCAAATTAGCCGAAATTTGGTCAAATCTGCTCAATTTAGAGGTTGGCATTCACGATAATTTTTTTGAATTGGGGGGAGATTCTATCTTAGCCATACAAATCGTAGCACGAGCCAATCAAGCAGGATTACAGATTACACCCAAACAAATCTTTCAGTATCAAACGATCGCAGAACTTGCTACAATCGCAGGTACATCAAATATTATTCTTTCAGAACAAGGTTTAGTCACGGGTTTAGTTCCCTTAACACCCATACAGCATTGGTTTTTTGAGCAAAATCTATATAACCCTCATCATTTCAATCAAGCGGTTTTACTCGAAGTTAAATCCGAACTGAATTTATCTTATCTTCAACAAGCTTTAGAACATCTATTCCTACATCATGATGCTTTACGGTTGCGCTTTGAATATCAGTCGGGTGAATGGCAACAGGTAAATAGTAACGAAATACCCATACTAGATCTCAATATATCTAATGTAGACGAAATTGAATCGATCGCCAATCAATTACAGGACTTATCGGGTGACTTAGTACGAGTTGCTTATTTTGGTTCTCGTTTATTGTTTGTCGTTCATCATTTAGTGATTGATGGGATTTCTTGGCGAATATTACTCGAAGACTTACAGACAGCATATCAGCAACTAGAACGCGGGGAAACAGTACAATTACCTTCTAAAACCACTTCTTTTAAACAATGGTCAGAATCTTTACAAAAATACACTGATTCAGAGACAGAACGAGAATATTGGCATACACTTCTATCTAATCCTGTATATCCTTTACCTGTAGACGAAAGGGGAGAAAATACAATTGCTTCGAGTGATACGGTTACGGTTATTCTAGATACTGAACAAACTCAAGCGTTACTGACAGAAGTTCCCCAAGCATACAATACCCAAATTAATGATATTTTACTGACTGCTTTAGCACTCGCATTCAAGAAATGGACAGGAAATTCTACTTTACTCCTTGACTTAGAAAGTCATGGTAGAGAAAGCATTTTTACAGAAATTGATGTCTCGCGTACTGTGGGATGGTTTACATCTATTTTTCCCGTTTATCTGAATGTAGAAGACGAAACCTTAGCAAAAGCGATTTATACCATTAAAGAACAACTGCGCCGTATTCCCAATCAGGGGATTGGCTATGGTATATTAAACTATATCAAATCCTCAGATTCTATTCGATCGTCAAATGCTGAGGTGAGTTTTAACTATTTAGGTCAATTTGATCAGATGTTATCAGCTTCTCCTTACTTTAATCTAGCTCAGGAGTCTACAGGTTTATCTTCTGCTTTACAAAATCAGCGACGTTATTTATTAGAAATTAATGGCATGATTCGAGACAAACAACTTTATCTGAATTGGACATATAGTAAAAGAATACACGATCGCACAACTATCGAAAATCTAGCTCAATATTTTCTCACGAGTTTACAGGATTTAATCGAACATTGCCAATTAGACGCAGGAGGTTATACCCCTTCTGATTTTACTTTAGCTCAACTCGACTCCGAACAATTAGACGCAGTGATGATGATGGTAGAATTTGAGGGGGAATAATCTAGATGAGTCAAAAAAATATTGCTGATATCTATCCGCTTTCTCCGCTACAACAGGGAATGTTATTTCATAGTCTGTATGCACCTCATGGGGGTGGATATATCATACAAATGAGTTATGAAATTGAAGGAATTTTAGATAAAATAGCTTTTGAACAAGCTTGGCAACAAGTAATTAACCGACATTCTATCCTACGAACCGCTTTTGTGTGGGAAAAGTTAGAACAACCGTTACAGGTGGTAGGGCGATCGGTTAAAGTGAGGATAGAACATTTAGACTGGCGAAATTCTGATTTTGAAGAACAGTTAGAAGAATTCCTACAACAACAGCGTTATACAGGTTTTAATCTATCTAAAGCACCTTTAATGCGTTTAACCCTCATCCAAAAAGCGGAAAACGTCTATCAATTTATTTGGTGCTATCATCATCTATTATTGGATGGTTGGTCGGTTCCTTTACTGATTCAAGAATTTCTCGCATTCTACCAAGGAAAAAGCATCGATTTAGAACCTCGTCCTTATCGAGATTATATCGCTTGGCTACAAAAACAATTAGGGAAAGCAGAACGTTTCTGGAAAGAAAATCTTCAAGGTTTTACCGTTCCGACTTTTTTAAACAGCACACATCACACCGAAAGTCAAGAACCTGTTTACAAAGAGCAACAATATCAGTTTTCACCTAAATTTACCACCGAAATACAAACCTTTGCAAGACTACATCAATTAACCCTTAATACTATAATCCAAGGAGCATGGGCTTTATTATTAAGTTGTTACAGTGGGGAAGATGATGTATTATTTGGTACAACAGTATCAGGACGACCGACGGATTTAGCGGGTTCTGAGGGGATGATTGGGTTATTTATTAATACTTTACCTGTGCGCGTCATAATTCCCCTACAAACTACAGTATTATTTTGGCTAAAACAACTACAAAATCAACAAATCGAACGCCAACAATACGAATATAGCTCATTAGTGGATATCCATCGAGTTAGTGATGTTCCTCGAAATTTGCCGTTATTCGAGAGTTTGGTGATTTTTGAAAACTATCCCATTGAACCGACGCTATTACAGTCGTTTTTAGAGATTCGCAATATTCAAACTACCGAACAGACGAACTTTCCTTTAACCTTGTATGCGATGGTTAATCCACAGCTAACCCTTAGAATGTTATATGAGGATAGTCGTTTCACATCAGATGATATTTGTCGGATGATGGGACATCTAGAAACAATACTTTTCAATATCGTTAGGCAACCCGAACAACCTTTATCAGAAATCTCATTACTGACTCCAAATGAACAACAATTTTTAAGAGAATGGAATAATACGCATACTAAGTATCCACAAGAACGTTGCTTCCATCAGCTATTTGAACAACAAGTCGAAAAAACACCCGATGCTATTGCTGTTGTTTTTGAACAAGAGACATTAACCTATCGGGAACTGAACGAAAAAGCAAATCAACTCGCTCAATACTTACTGAATCTTGGCGTAAAATCAGAAAGTATTATCGGGATATATCTAGAACGTTCACTCTTAATGGTCATCACACTTTTAGGAATTCTTAAATCTGGTAGTGTGTATGTACCACTCGATCCAACTTATCCCAAAGAACGTATCACATTCATGATAGAAGATTCTGGGTGTTCTATCCTAATCACTCAAGAGAAATTCCTAACGACTTTACCTCATCATTCAGCAAAAATTATTTGTGTAGATAAAGACTGGGAAATTATTCAACCAGTAGGGGTTTGGTTTCCAAACCCAATATCTCCAAACTCAATATCTCCAAACCCAAGCGATAAAGAAAATCTAGCTTATATTATTTATACTTCAGGTTCAACGGGACAACCGAAAGGTGTGCAAATTTTGCACAAAGCTTTAGTCAATTTTCTCACTTCCATGCAGCAGACTCTACAACTGACTGAAAATGATAGCTTACTCTCCGTGACGACTTTATCCTTTGATATTGCGGCGTTAGAATTATTTTTACCGCTTATTGTTGGTGCTAAAGTGGTTTTAGTCAGTCGAGAAGTCACAGTTGATGGAATACAGTTACAAGAAATCTTGAAGACTGGAATAACCATCATGCAAGCAACCCCCGCAACATGGCGATTATTATTAGAATCAGGATGGATGGGACAAGATTTAAAAGTGCTTTGCGGTGGAGAAGCGTTAGACTCTAAATTAGCAGAACAATTACTTAAACGGAGTCGAGAAGTCTGGAACCTTTATGGGCCAACAGAAACAACAATTTGGTCATCCGTGTATCGTTTAAATGACTCCTCGGTTTATTTAGGTTCTCCCATTGCGAATACAGAATTTTATGTCTTAGATAAACACCTTAAACCAGTACCGATAGGAGTCACTGGAGAATTATACATTGGAGGTGAGGGACTAATGAGAGGTTATCTCAATCGTCCTGATTTAACAGCCCTGAAACTTGTTCCCCATCCCTTTTTTCAAGGTAAAGACGCGCCATGGCGCGTCTCTACAAGATTATACAAAACGGGTGATTTAGTCAGATATACAGAACAAGGAAAGCTAGAATATTTAGGAAGAAGCGATTATCAGGTGAAATTAAGAGGTTTTCGGATAGAACTAGCGGAAATTGAAGCGATATTAAACCTATATTCTAAAATTAAAACTTCTGTAGTAGTAATGCGAGAAGATAATTTAGTCGCTTATCTGGTAGCTTGTGAGGTAACAGTATCAGAGGTTCGTGACTTTCTTGCAGAAAAACTTCCCCCCTATATGATTCCATCTAGTTTTGTCTTTCTTGATGGACTTCCTTTAACCCCAAATGGTAAGATCGATCGCAAGGCATTACCAACACCAGAGAAAGTACGTCCAGAAATAGCGGCAACTTATATCATGCCACAAACAGAAATCGAAAGGACGATCGCGCAAATCTGGCAAACGGTCTTACAATTGGAAAAAGTCGGGATACATGATAACTTTTTTGAATTAGGTGGACATTCGTTACTCATGGTGAGGGTTCATAGTCTATTAAAAGAACAGTTTGCGACCGAGATGACTTTAGTCGATCTATTTCGCTATCCTACGATTAGTAGTTTGGCTGAATATTTTCGACAGACGACTCAAGAAACCCCATCAACCGAAACCCAACAGCAACGAGAAGCAGGTAAACAAAGACTACACCAACGCAGACAGCAACGAGAAATGATGAATCAAAATGGATAACTCAGCGATGAAAACGAATGGTTTAGAAATTGCAATTATTGGGATGGCAGGACGTTTTCCAGGGGCGAAAAATCTTGATGAATTTTGGTACAATCTTCAGCAGGGGATTGAGTCGATTCATGTTTTTAGTGATGAAGAACTCAGAAAAAGTGGCGTAGATGAAGCATTAATTAGTCATCCTCAGTATATTAAAGCAGGTGGGTTCTTAGACGGAATAGACTTGTTTGATGCGGCTTTTTTTGGGTTTAATCCCAGAGAAGCGGAAATTATTGACCCCCAACACCGTTTATTTTTAGAATGTGCATGGGAAGCTTTAGAAAATGCAGGGTATGACTCGGAAAACACATCGGGTACCGTTGGAGTCTATGCAGGGACTGCGATGAATGGTTATTTGTTTAACCTATATACCAATGCTACGATTAGAAATTCAGTTAACCCCTATCAGCTTTTTCTCGCAAGTGATAAAGATTTTCTCACGACTAGAGTATCCTATAAACTGAATTTAGAAGGGCCAAGCGTCGATATTCAAACCGCTTGTTCAACGTCTTTAGTCGCTGTACATATTGCCTGTCAAAGTTTACTGAGTGGTGAGTGTGATATTGCTTTAGCTGGGGGTGTCGCAGTATCTAGAAACGAGGGATATTTATACCAAGAGGGGGGAATTTATTCACCTGATGGCCATTGTCGGGCTTTTGATGCCAAAGCACAAGGAACCGTCGGGGGAAATGGTGTCGGTATTGTTGTTCTAAAACGGTTAGAAGATGCTCTTGCAGATGGTGATACAATTCAAGCAGTGATTAAAGGTTCTGCTATTAATAACGATGGTTCTCTCAAGGTAAGTTATACTGCCCCTCGCATTGATAGTCAAGCTAAAGTGATTCGTACTGCACTTGGGATGGCAGAAGTTGAACCCGAAACGATATCTTATATTGAAGCACATGGAACAGGAACCGCGTTAGGCGACCCCATCGAAATCGCGGCATTAAGCCAAGTTTTTCGCAAATCTACCCAAAAAACGGAATTGTGTGCCATTGGTTCAGTAAAAACCAATATCGGACACCTTGATGCAGCAGCAGGAATCGCTAGTTTAATTAAAACGGTTTTAGCGATTAAACATCAACAAATCCCCCCAAGTTTACATTTTAGTGAAGCAAACCCCCAGATTAATTTTAAAAATAGTCCGTTTTATGTAAATCATAGCTTGACAAAATGGCATAAAAATGTTATGCGGGCGGGTGTTAGTTCCTTTGGCATTGGGGGAACGAATGCTCATGTTATTTTAGAAGAAGCACCGAAATTAGAAACAGAGAAGTTACAAGACAAATATCAGCTTTTGGTTCTTTCAGCGAAAACCCCAACCGCTTTAGAGACAGCAACGACGAATTTAGTTGAACACTTCAAAAAACATCCCGACCTTAATTTAGCAGATGTCGCTTATACCCTTTCTCTTGGAAGACGCGCTTTTGAACATCGTCGCATAATTGTCGGACAAAATTTAGAAGAGATAAGAGACGCTTTAGAGACACGTAACCCTGAACGAGTTTTTACCCAGATATCCAGTCCGCGTTCTGTAGTATTTATGTTCTCTGGTCAGGGTAGTCAGTATCTAAATATGGGTAGGGAATTGTATCAGCATGAACCTATTTTTAGAACAACAGTTGATGATTGTTGTGAGAAGTTGAAACCCTTTTTAGAACAAGATTTACGGGACATTATTTATTCTGATTTGGATACCCTACAAAAAACGTGTTATGCACAAAGCGCGTTATTTGTGATTGAATATGCTTTAGCCCAACTGTGGATGTCTTGGGGTATTTATCCCGAAGCAATGATAGGTCATAGTATTGGGGAATATGTCGCTGCTTGTCTAAGTAATGTTTTTTCCCTTGATGATGCGTTAGAACTCGTTGCGTTGCGGGGTAAGTTGATGCAGCAACAACCTGTAGGGGAAATGCTTTCGGTAGCTTTATCCGAAGCAGAAATACAACCCTGGTTAAATGATGAGATATCTTTAGCAGCGATAAATTCCCCTTCTGTGTGTGTCGTTTCTGGAAATCAAAAAGCGATCGCTACTTTATTTGATTCTCTCACAAAAAAAGAGATTTCTTGTCATCGTTTACATACTTCTCATGCGTTCCATTCTCCAATGATGGAACCTGTCTTAAAACCGTTTATCGAGAAAATCAAACAGATACAGTTAAATTCACCCAAAATACCCATCATTTCTAATGTTACTGGAACTTGGTTAACGGGAACCGAAGCGACGAACCCTGAATATTGGGGGAAACATCTCCTTTCTACGGTAAGATTTGCCGATGGAATTGTTGAATTAACCCAAGAACCCCAACGCATTTTTTTAGAAATCGGGCCAGGGAATACGTTAGGTATTTTGTCTAAACAGCCGATTTTTTCGTCTCTGCGTCATCCTAAACAAGAATCCTCAGATATTGCGTTTATTTTGCATACTTTAGGGAAACTTTGGGGTAATGGAGTTAAAGTTAATTGGAAAAATTTCTATACAAATGAACATCCTTATCGTATTCCTTTACCTACCTATCCCTTTGAAAGACAGCGTTATTGGATAGAACCCCAAAACGAACCGATTTCGCCAGATTTAACGAATTGGTGTTACATTCCATCATGGGAACGTGATTTATTACCCGAAGCAGTAGAAAAAGAAAAAATACAGAAAGCTTGCTGGTTAATTTTTCTAGATTCTTTAGGAGTTGGGGCTAAAATTGCCCGACAATTAACATTATTAGGTCAGGATGTAATTACAGTAGCCATCGGTGAATCTTTTACAGAACTAGATTACCGCGCTTTTGCCATTCATCCCAATCAAAAAGAGGATTACTTTGCTTTACTAGAAGATTTAAGCTGGAGAGAATTTAAACCCAATTATATCCTGCATGGTTGGGGAATGACGGAGGAACAGACTTCATTTACCCAGTTTCAAAAACAAGGTTTTTATAGCTTGCTGTTTTTGATGCAGGGACTCGAAAAATATAAAATGACCACATCACTACAGATAACGGTTCTTACTAATCATCTTCATGATGTCATCGGTGGTGAAACCCTTCATCCAGAAAAAGCAACTCTTTTAGGACTGTGTAAAGTTATTCCTCAAGAGTATCCACAGATAACGTGTCGCAATATAGACATTATTTCGGATTTAGAGAAAATAGACGAGCGCATTTTAACCGAATTACTCACACCAACCGATGATACAGTAATCGCCTATCGTTTTAACCATCGTTGGCATCAAACTTTTAAACCGATTTCTTTAAACAAAACAGTAACATTAAAAGAAAATGGCGTTTATCTGATTATTGGCGATTTAAACAACGGTTTAGGTCATGTTTGGGCGAAATATCTGCCTAAAACCGCTAAATTGATTTTAATTGGTCACTCACCTTTAACTCAATTAGAAGAACATCTATTTATACCCGCAGATATCACCAATGAAACCGAACTGAGAAACGCATTAGAACAAGGTGAAGCGACATTTGGACAAATTCAGGGAGTCTTCTATTCAACACCAATGAGTAATTCTGATGGAACCTCTCCTTTACAACTCCTCAATATCTCCCAATGCGAATATAACTTTAAAACGAAAGCTGATGGGTTATTGGTTTTAGCTAAAATCTTACAAAACAAAGAAATCGATTTTTGTTGCTTACAATCTTCCCTATCATCTATTATCGGTGGTTTGGGTTTAGGTGCCTATGCTGCGGCTAATTGTTTTATTGATGCTTTTGCTATAGAACAAGGATGGATTAGTATTAACTGGGATGCTGTACAATTCGACCATAATATAGACCTAAATCAAGGTTTTGGGGCAAGTTTAGCCCAATTTGCCCTAACTCCGTCGGAAGTTTGGCAAATGACACAACAAATTTTAGCAATCGGTTCAGCAAATCAAGTTATTATTTCCAAAGGGGATTTACAGTCGCGCTTTTTACCCACTCAACCGAAATTAGAAGATAATCAACAACATTCTAGACCCAATTTATCAAATGATTATATTGCACCGCGAAACGAGATAGAACAAACAATTGCTGAAATATGGCAAGAAATTTTAGGACTAGAAACCGTTGGTATTCATGATAGTTTCTTCGACTTAGGAGGACATTCACTGCTTGCAATACAAGTGTTGTCCCGTTTACGAGAAAACTTTCAAGTTGAACTATCGATGAGTGATTTATTATTCGATACTCCAACTGTTGCGGGATTGGCTGAAGTTATCGCCGTAAAACAGCCAAAAACCGAAGAATTACAAGAGATTGCAGCCCTTTTAGCCGAAGTTCAAGGACTCTCATCAGACGAAATTCAACAACTCATCGATAATCATTAAACATTATGAAAGACCTCTCTCAACAAATTGCTAATCTTACTCCAGAACAACGAATCTTGTTTGAAAAACGACTCAAACAAAAAGGTTTAAAGCATCCTCAAATTCAAGCAATTCCCAGACGACAGCATACAGATAGTTTACCGTTATCCTTTGCTCAACAGCGACTTTGGTTTATCCAACAACTCGACCCGAATAATTATTCTTATAATGTTCCTACTGCGTTTCGTCTAGTGGGTAAATTAGAAATCAATATCCTAGAACAAACCCTCAATGAAATCATCAAACGTCACGAAACCCTCAGAACGACTTTTACGATAGATGAAAACAAACAACCCATACAGATAATTGTTCCCTTTGAACCGATATCTCTACCCGTTATTGATGTTGTCGAAACAGAAATTCAATCCATCGCAGAAACAGAATTTTGTTATCCTTTTGATTTAACTAAACCCCTATTAAGAGTCAAATTACTGAGACTCACACAGACAGACCATGTTTTATTACTGACTGCTCATCATATCATAAGCGATCGCTGGTCAGTGGGTATTTTTATCCGTGAGATGACCCTACTATATTCCTCTTTTGCTCAAAATAAGCCTTCACCATTAAGCGAACTTCCGATACAATATGCAGATTGGGCCATATGGCAACGTCAACGACTCCAAGATACAGAAGAAAAACAGATTACTTACTGGAGACAACAATTACAGGATTTATCTATTATAGAACTTCCTACCGACCGTCCTCGACCTGCCATTCCGACCTATCAAGGCGCACAATATCCCATCATCTTATCAAAAAATTTATCAGAACAACTTAAAGAACTCAGTGCCAAAGAAGGAGTTACACTGTTTACACTTCTGCTGACTGCTTTTAAAGTTCTACTACACCGCTATACTCATCAACATGATATCGTCATCGGAACCGAAATCGCAAACCGCGATCGTATAGAAACAGAAACATTAATTGGTCTTTTTGTCAATACTCTTGTTTTGCGGACAAATTTAAAAGAAAATCCGACATTTAGAGAATTATTAAATCAAGTTAGAGAAGTAACACTAGGTGCATTTGCTCATCAAGACTTACCATTCGAGAAGCTAGTCGAAGTTCTAAACCCAGAACGGAATCTTAGTCAAATGATACCCTTATTTCAGGTAAAATTTGACTTTCAATTGGCCCCCATCAAACCCTTAGAATTAGCAGGGTTAAGCTTAGAACGTTTACCCTTTGATAACGCAACCGTAAAATACGAATTACGATTTAATTTACAGGATAGCGAACAGGGAATCTGCGGACAAATCGAGTATAGTACCGACTTATTCGATGAAGCGACTATTCAAGCATTTGCGGAACATTGGAGAATACTGTTAGAAGGTATCATTACTGAACCACTACAGAGAATATCAGAATTACCGTTACTTTCTTCCATTGAACAACAGTTATTGACTGAGTGGAACAATACCCAAAAAAACTATCCGACATTGTGTATTCATCAACTCTTTGAAGCACAAGTTAAACAAACCCCTGATGCTGTAGCGGTTATTGATGGAGAAGAAACCCTTACCTACAGTGAACTCAATACTAAATCTAATCAACTCGCACATTATTTACAAAGTATCGGAATACAACCAGAAGATAGAATTGGGATAGAATGCGATCGTACTTTTCATCTCATTATAGGACTTCTTGGCATCCTTAAAGCTGGTGCTGCTTATGTTCCACTTGACCCAAATTACCCACCAGAACGATTAGCGTTTACGATACAAGATGCGGGATGTTCAGTAATTGTGACGCAACAGAAGTTTAGCGAAATGTTACCGCACAATGAGAGAAAAATTATTTGTCTAGATACCTATCAAACTGTAGGGGTTTGGTTTCCCAACCCGTCACAAGACAATAATCCCATTAATACCATCAATGCTAATAACCTAGCATACATCATCTATACATCTGGTTCGACAGGAAAACCCAAAGGAGTCACGATTACTCATCATAATACCGTTCAATTTCTCCACTGGGCCAAAGAAGTTTTTAGTACTGATGAACTTAAAGGAGTTCTTGCATCTACTTCTATCTGTTTTGATTTATCTATATTTGAAATTTTTCTACCTTTAAGTTGTGGTGGAACCGTTATACTTGCTGAAAATGCCCTTGCTTTACCCACCCTAAAAGCCGCCAATCAAGTTACACTAATCAATACCGTACCCAGTGCGATTAGCCAATTATTCCAAACAAACAATATTCCCGCATCAGTCCGTACCATTAATTTAGCAGGGGAAGCACTACAACCGCGCTTAGTCCAACAACTCGAACCGCTTGCCAAAATTTATAACTTATACGGCCCTTCTGAAGATACCACCTATTCAACTTATACCATAGTAACTAAAGATTCCGTCACCATTGGAAGACCCATCGCTAATACTCAGATTTATATTTTAGATTCATATCTTAACCCCGTTCCTATTGGTGTATCTGGAGAACTCTACATCAGTAGTTCTGGACTCTTCAGAGGATATCATAACCAACCCCAATTAACCGCAGATAAATTGATTCCTAATCCTTTTTTTAGTACAAACGCGACAAGAATGTACAAAACAGGTGATTTAGCTAAATATAAACCTGATGGAACGATTGAATATCTTGGTAGACTGGATAACCAAGTCAAAATCAGAGGATATCGGATAGAAATCGGCGAAATAGAAGCAATTATCAGTCAATATTCAGCTATACGCGAAACAGTAGTAACGGTGGGGAAAGAAAATCAATCTTTAATTGCATATATTGTTCTAGAAGAAACATCAAATCCCACTGATGTACGACGTTTTCTAACATCAAAGTTACCCAGTTACATGATACCGAGTATCTTTATCGAACTTGAAGCCTTACCCCGTTTGCCGAATGGGAAGCTAGATCGAAAAATACTCCCAGAACCCGATAATTTACGTCCAGACCTAGAATCAAGCTACGTTACCCCAAAAACGGAGTTAGAAAAAACAATTGCTAATATCTGGCAAAAAGCCCTAAATAAAGAGCAAATTGGAATTTATGATAATTTCTTTGAATTGGGGGGACATTCGCTACTCGGAATGAAAGTTACTGGTGAACTAAGCGACATTTTGGGTATTTCAGTTCCGTTACGAAGTCTATTTGAACAACCCACAGTAGCAGGATTAATCGAACAAATCAACACTATCGACAGTAACGAGAAGCAACAACTACCGAAAATTATTCCCAATTTAGCAGAACGTTATCAACCTTTCCCACTGACAGATATTCAACAAGCATATCTCATCGGTCGTAGTGATGCGTATGAATTGGGAAATGTATCGACACATGGTTATCGAGAAATTGAAACCGTTGGGTTATCGGTAGAAAAAGTTGAACAAGCGTTTCAGAAAATAATCGATCGCCATGATATGCTAAGAGTCATCATCAATGAAGATGGCCAACAACAGATTTTAGAAAAAGTGCCACTTTATGAGATTAAAACGATCGATTTACGAAATCAAGATCCTGAAGCTACTTTAGCAGAAATACGAGATCATCTTTCCCATCAAATCCTAAAAACCGAACAATGGCCATTATTTGAAATCGTAGCAACCCTCTTAGACAAAAACCGTATTCGCTTTCATGTCAGTTTCGATGTTCTTATCGGTGATGCGTGGAGTTTTCAGCTTTTGGGGGCAGAACTTGCCCAAATTATCCAAAATCCAGATAATATCCTTTCTCCTCTTTTTCTATCATTCCGTGATTACGTCTTAGCTGAAATGACTTTACGAGAGACAGAACTTTATCAAAACTCTCTCACGTATTGGCAAAATCGTTTAACAACCCTTCCTAGTTCTCCTGAACTCCCAACTCAGAAAAACTTATCAGCTATTACCCATCCTCGTTTCGTGCGTCGTAGTGGTTCCCTAGAACCCCAAATTTGGCAACGTCTTAAACAAAAAGCGAGTCAGATAGGAATTACCCCATCAAGTTTAGTCTTAGCTGCTTTTGCGGAAATTCTAACAATTTGGAGTAGAAAACCGAGTTTTACCATTAATTTAACCCTCTTTAACCGTCTTCCTCTCCATTCTGAAGTAAATCAAATCATTGGGGACTTCACCTCATCGACATTACTCGCTGTAGACAACTCAGAACAAAATTCATTTACCCTTCGTGCTAAACACATTCAAGCCCAACTGTGGGAAGATTTAGATCATCGCTATGTTAGTGGGGTCAAAGTTTTACGAGAATTAGCACGTTTGCAGGGTCGGACAACAGGTGCATTAATGCCAGTCGTTTTTACCAGTACCCTAACACAAAATATTCAGCATCAACCATCTTTACCCACAGAAGTTGTTTATAGTCTCAGTCAAACCTCTCAAGTGTATCTAGACCATCAGGTGTCTGAGATAGAAAATGCTTTAGTCTTTAACTGGGACACTATTGATGAACTGTTTCCTGTGGGTGTTTTAGATGATATGTTTGCGGTGTACAGTGATTTTCTGCATCGTTTAGCTAACTGTACGGAGATTTGGGACGCATCCACTCGATTATTATTACCACCATCTCAAATAGAACAAATAACCGCTACTAACCGAACTGAACAGGATTTTAGTCAGAAAGATTACTTATTACATCATCTGTTTTTTGAGCAAGTTTCGCAAAATGCACAGAATACGGCTATTATTACATCCCATTGTAGAATAACTTACAAAGAATTAGGCGATCGTTCTTTAAATCTTGCCCATCAACTCAAAACATTAGGGGTGAAACCTAATCAATTAGTAGCAGTTGTCATGGAAAAAGGATGGGAACAAATTGTAGCAACTTTAGGGATTTTAGCTTCTGGTGCTGCGTATGTACCTATTGACCCAGAATTACCCACCGAACGAAGATTATATTTATTACAAGAAACGCAAGTCCAACAAATTTTAACCCAATCTTGGTTAGAAAATACTTTAGTTTGGCCAGAAAATATTCAACGAATTTGTATAGATAAAATTAATCCTTCTCCTTGTACAGAATTTAGCATTGAAACCACTCCACAAGATTTAGCTTACGTTATTTATACATCTGGCTCTACAGGAACCCCAAAAGGCGTTATGATTGATCATCAAGGAGTAGTCAACACTATTTTAGATATTAATCAACGCTTCAATGTTACTATTCAAGATAAAATATTAGCCCTATCTTCTCTTAGTTTTGATTTATCAGTCTATGATATTTTCGGAACATTAGCCGTAGGTGGGACAATTATTATTCCCGATGCAGACAAAATAAAAGAACCCTCTCACTGGAGAGAATTAATCACTCAATACAATGTAACTATTTGGAATTCTGTACCTGCATTGATGCAGATGTTATTAACAGAACCTATCGAACAAAACTCATTACGTTTAGTTCTTTTAAGTGGTGACTGGTTACCCTTGAATTTACCTGAACAAATCCAGAATCAATTAGGAAAAACAGAAATTATTAGTTTAGGAGGGGCAACCGAAGCATCAATCTGGTCTATTTTATATCCTATCCAAAAAATAAATCTTAATTGGAAAAGTGTTCCCTATGGTCGTCCCATGACCAATCAAACTTTTTATATCTTAAATGAATATCTAGAACCCTGTCCGATGTGGGTTACAGGACAATTATATATTGGTGGGATTGGACTTAGTAAAGGTTACTGGAACAACGAAGAAAAAACGAAAGCGAGTTTTATCATTCATCCCCAAACGCAGGAACGGTTATACAAAACAGGTGATTTAGGGAGATATTTAAGTGATGGAAATATCGAATTTTTGGGACGCGAAGACTTTCAAGTTAAAGTCAATGGTTATCGCATCGAATTAGGGGAAATAGAAACAACTTTAAAACAACATTCCGCTATCAAAGAGGCAATTGTATCCGTAGAGCAACAACAGCTTATCGCTTATATCATTCCCAAACAAAAGTTAGAAAATATCGATTTTAAACTCGAACAACGAGGAATCAGAGAATTACAGCAATCTCAATCAATTCAGCTACCTATACCCAATATTGATGACGCATACACTCAAACTTATTTTCAGCGACAAAGTTATCGTCAATTTCTTAATCAACCGATTCACTTACATGAGTTTAGTCAATTTTTAAGTTGTCTATTGCAATTAAATCTACCTGAATATCCTCTACCCAAATATCGTTATGCTTCAGCAGGAAGTCTTTACCCTGTACAAGTTTATCTATTGATTAAACCCAATCAAATACAAAACCTAGAAGCAGGATTTTACTACTATAATCCCGTTGAACATCAATTAATTTTTCTCACTCCTTATTCTAGTCATAATCAGTGGTATGGCAATAATCAAGCTATTTTTCAACAATCGGCTTTTGCCTTATTTTTGATTGGAGAATTAAAAGCAATTACACCGATGTATGGTGAAAAAGCAAGAGATTTTTGTTTACTCGAAGCAGGTTATATGAGTCAATTACTAATGGAAACAGCAGTTAAAGAAGAAATCGGATTATGTCCCATCGGAACCTTAGAATTTGAACAGCTACAAAAACAATTACAATTAGAATCTAGTCAAATATTATTACATAGTTTTGTCGGGGGTAAAATTGCTCCTACTTGGTTAAATCAATGGCTACAACCTCAGCAAACAGGTTCAATTACTGAACAATTAAAACAATTTCTACGTCAGAAATTACCAGATTACATGATACCTTCTATTTATCTATTAATTGAAGCTTTACCCTTAACAGCTAATGGAAAAGTAGACCGAAAATTATTACCGAAACCCGATATATCTTTCTCTCCTCAAACTATATTTGTTGAACCAAAAACAGAACTAGAAAAAGCCATAACAGAAATTTGGTCAAAATCACTTAATCTAGATAAAATCGGAATTTATGATAACTTTTTTGATTTAGGAGGCAATTCATTTTTAGCGACTCAAGTTTTAGCTCAAATTCGCCATACTTTTCAGGTTGAATTAACAATTAGACAGTTTTTTGAAATGCCTAAAGTTTCTGAATTAGTTACTTGGTTAGAAAAAAATAAACAGCAACAAGAAATAGAAATAATTGAAAAAGTGAATCGAGATGAGATAGAAGATGTGAGTCAGTTGTCTGATGAAGAAGTAAAATTAATGTTGGCAAAACTGTTAGAGGAAGGAAGTAAAAATGAATAATTATCCAACAAATATTAACCAACTCTCCCCCGATGAAAAAAGAAAACTATTAGCCGAATTGATGAAAAAGAAATCGGCTAAATCTCAGTTGTTTCCACTTTCATTTGCTCAATCTAGATTATGGTTTTTAGACCAATTAGACTCAGGTAGTTCGGTTTATAATCTTCCCATAGCTTTGAATCTTTCGGGTAAACTGGATATTACTCTGTTAGAAAAAAGTCTCAATGAAATTGTTAAACAACATGAGATTCTACGAACTTGTTTTACGGAAGTAAAAGGAGAAGTTTTTCAAAAGGTATTACCGAGTTTATCAGTAACTTTAGATTTAATTAATTTCCCAAGTTCAGTTAACATACAAGAAATTAAAACTTATATCAAACAAGAAGCATCTACTAAGTTTGATTTAACTCAAGTACCTTTATTTCGTAGCCAATTACTCAAACTTGCTGAAGATGAATATGTACTACTATTGACCATGCACCATATTATCTCAGATTATTGGTCGATGCGAGTTTTAATACAAGAACTAGCAACAATTTATCAAGGAAATGCTAGTGCTTTAAAAGAGTTACCCATTCAATATGTAGATTATGCAGTTTGGCAAAAAAACTGGTTAGAATCAAGAGGTAAAGACGCGCCATGGCGCGTCTCTACGGCTTACTGGAAAAAACAGCTAGAAAATCATTCACCTTTACTACAACTACCCACAGATTATCCGCGTCCATCTGTTCCCAGTTTTCGGGGTGCTACACAATATTTTACGCTCAGAACTGAATTATCGGAGTCTCTTAAAACTCTCTCGCGTCGTGAAGGGGTAACACTTTTTATGATGCTACTAACTGCATTTAAAACTCTACTTTATCGTTATACTGCTCAAGAAGATATCCTAATTGGTTCAACAATAGCAAATCGTAATCGTCCTGAACTAGAAAATTTAATCGGTTTATTAGTCAATAACTTAGTCTTTCGTTCAAATTTATCGGGTAATCCTCGTTTTATAGACTTTTTACATCAAGTACGAGAAACAACTTTAAATGCTTATACTCATCAAGACTTACCCTATGAATACTTAGTCAAAGAACTTCAACTAGAACGGGATTTAAGCTACAATCCGTTATTCCAAGTGATGTTTATTCTCCACAATACCCCATCACAAACGGTACAGTTATCTAACCTAACTTTAAAGTATCTGACACCAGACAGTCAAACAGCACGATTTGATCTAAGTTTGGATATGTCTGAAACTTCAACAGGATTAATGGGAGTATTTGAATACAGTACAGATTTATTCAAGTCAGAGACGATTCACCGTTTAATCAAACATTTTGAAACATTACTCACAGGAATTATAGCGAACCCTGAACAACGATTATCAGAGTTACCCCTACTAACTCCCGATGAACAACAGTTATTCAGTCAATGGAATGAAACCCAACAAAATTATCAGCAAATTTGTTTTCATCAGTTATTAGAAGCACAAGTTGAGCGCACACCTGATAAGATAGCGATCCGCTTGCGGATCTGCCGAAGGCAGTGCGTATTTGAAGATCAATCATTAACTTACCGCGAATTAAACACAAAAGCGAATCAACTTGCTCATTATCTCCAACAACAAGGAGTAACACCAGAAACCCTAGTTGGAATATGTATCGAACGTTCCTTAGAAATGGTGATAGGACTTTTGGGAATCATTAAAGCAGGGGGGGTATATCTTCCACTTGACCCAACTTACCCCAAAGAACGACTCGACTATATTATACAAGATGCTCAAGTATCGATCTTGCTCACTCAATCAGAAATCGTAAAGACGCAAAATTTTTCATCTGTAGGTAGTAAAATAATTTGTTTGGATAGAGACTGGGAATTAATTAACCAAGAAAATTCAGAAAATCCTCACAGTAGCATTACTCCAGAAAATTTAGCCTACATTATTTATACATCTGGTTCGACAGGGAAACCCAAAGGAGTACAAATTACTCAAAGTGCGTTAGTTAATTTTCTCTGTTCCATGCAGGATATTTTACAACTCTCTTCTAACGACACACTACTCTCTGTCACTACCTTATCTTTTGATATCGCAGCATTAGAACTCTATTTACCTTTACTTATAGGTGCAAAAGTCGTTTTAGTTAGTCGAGAAGTTGCGAGTGATGGATATCAGTTACTTGACAAGATGAACGAGATAACCATCATGCAAGCAACCCCCGCAACTTGGCGATTATTATTATCCGTCGGATGGTCTGGAAATGAAAAATTAAAAATTCTTTGCGGTGGGGAAGCATTAGACACTCAACTCGCACAACAATTATTAGAACGAAGTCAAGAAGCACAGAACCTATATGGGCCAACAGAAACAACCATTTGGTCATCAATCTATCGCCTGAATAGTTCATCTGTTCTAATTGGTCATCCGATCGCCAATACACAGTTTTATGTTCTCGACACTCACTTACAACCTGTACCGATAGGGGTTTCAGGAGAATTATACATTGGTGGTGCGGGACTAGCGAGAGGATATTATAATCGTCCAGACTTAACCGCAGAAAGATTTATCCCTCATTCCAATGGTCGTCTGTATAAAACAGGGGATAAGGTACGCTATTTAAGTGATGGAAATCTAGAATATTTGGGTCGTTTAGATTATCAAGTTAAAATACGGGGTTTTCGGATAGAATTAGGTGAAATCGAAACAATACTGAATCAACATCCCGATATCGAAAAGAGTATCGTAATTGCGCGAGAAGACGACGAAAACGAAAAACGATTAATTGCATATTTTATCAGTGAAAAATCACCAGATTTAAGAAACTATCTTAAAGATAAACTCCCGTATTATATGATTCCTGCGCTGTTTATCTCATTAGATGCGTTTCCTCTGACACCCAATGGTAAGATAGATATACGATCGCTTCCTATTCCCAATTCAATCTCATCTGAAAATATTGTCGTTACACCTCGCACACCAACCGAAGAGATATTACTATCTATATGGCAAAATATCCTTAATCTAGAACAGATTAGCATTCACGATAACTTTTTTGCTTTGGGAGGACACTCCTTACTTGCGACAAAAGTTATCTCACAAATTCGACAATACTTATCTCTCGAAATTCCTTTACGTTTTCTCTTTGAAGCATCGACTATCGCTGAATTAGCAAAAAAAATCGAAGTCACCCAACTACAAACACTAGGGTTAGACATTCCACCCATTGCTAAAACAGACAAAACTCTTTTATCTTTTGCACAACAACGACAATGGTTTCTAGCGCAATTAGAACCTGATAGCTCATTCTATAATATACCTGCGGCGATTCGTCTACAGGGTCAATTTGATATTGCTTTACTAGAGAAAAGTTTTAATCAAGTCATCCAACGTCATGAAATCCTACGAACCGCTTTTCATACCGTAGAAGGTAAACCCATTATCGTCATTACACCAGAAATTAACTTAAATATACCGATTATTGAACTAAAACCCGACCAAATAGAAAGTTATATCCAACAAGAAACCCAACAACCCTTTAAACTTGATGAACTTCCTTTATTTCGAGTCAAAGTCTTACGTCTATCTCCAGAAGAACACATTATCGTACTCACCCTACATCATATTATTGCTGATGCTTGGTCTGTCGAAATCTTAGTCCAAGAAGTAGCGACACTCTATCATGCTTCTACACTACCCGACTTACCCATTCAATACAAAGATTATGCAGTATGGCAAAAAGAAGTATTACAAGGGAAAATCTTAGAAACACAGTTAAGCTACTGGAAAAAACAACTAAAAGATGCAGCTACTGTTTTAGCATTACCCACCGACTACCCACGTCCCGCAATACATACTTTTCGCGGTGATACAGTAAGGTTTGAAATATCCCAAGAATTGACTACATCTCTAAAAACCTTTACCCAACAACAGGGATGTACAGTATTCATGACCCTGTTAACAGTCTTTAAAATCCTACTGTATCGCTACACTAACAACGAAGATATCATCATTGGTACCCCGATCGCTAATCGAAATCGTTCTGAAATAGAATCACTAATTGGCTTTTTTGTCAATACATTAGCCTTACGAACTGACTTATCAGAAAATCCCACCGTTGAGACTCTATTACAAAGGATAAAAGAAACTTGTTTAAATGCCTATGCTCATCAAGATATTCCATTTGAACAATTAGTCGATGAACTACAACTACCAAGGGACTTAAGTTATACTCCATTATTCCAAGTCATGTTTGTCTTGCAAAATACCCCCAGACAAACACTAAACCTATCGGGTTTAACATGGAGTCCACTCTTAACACAAAGTAAAACAGCAAAATTTGATTTAACCCTATACATGACTGAAACTGAACAAGGATTTATCGGAACCTTTGAATATAATACCGATTTATTCCAAAAATCAACCATACAACGCATGATAGGACATTTTCAAACCCTAATCGCTGGAATTCTTACTCATCCTCAAGTAAAGACGCAATATATCTCGTCTCTACCTCTATTAACCGAAAGCGAAAGACAGCAAATATTAGAAGAATGGAATAACACTAAAACCGAATATCCCGAAACCTGCGGACTACATCAACTCTTTGAAGAACAAGTTAAACGAACACCTGATAAAATCGCACTCAGACTAGAAAACCAACAACTCACTTATCAAGAACTCAATCAACAAGCAAACCAACTCGCACACTACTTACAACATCTCGGAGTCAAACCAGAAGATAAAATCGGTATTGCAATCGATCGCACTTTCGATCTTATTATAGGACTCTTGGGCATCCTCAAAACAGGTGCAGCTTATGTACCTCTCGACCCAAACTACCCATCAGAACGATTAGCGTTTACGATACAAGATGCGGGATGTTCAATAATTCTAACGCAACAGAAGTTTAGCGAAATATTACCGCTAAATGGAAAACAAATTATTTGTCTAGGTAAAGAAGTAGAGAAACCAAACCCACAAGACAAAAATAATCTCACCAATACCATCAATGCTAAAAATCTAGCTTATATCATCTATACTTCTGGTTCGACAGGAAAACCCAAAGGAGTCGCTATCACTCATCATAGTGTAATTTCATTCATCAACTGGGCAAAAAATATCTTTACCTCTGAACAACTCAAAGGAGTACTCGCATCGACATCTATCTGCTTCGACTTATCCGTCTTTGAAATTTTTCTCCCCTTAAGTTGTGGAGGAAGCGTTATTTTAGCCGAAAATGCACTACAATTACCCAACATCTCGACAAATATCACCCTAATTAATACCGTACCATCAGCCGCCACCGAATTACTTAGAATTAATGGTATTCCCGAAAGCGTCATCACCATCAACCTAGCAGGAGAAGCATTATCTAATCAACTCGTCCAAAAACTCTATCAAAAATCTCATATTCAACAAGTCTATAACCTGTACGGGCCATCAGAAGATACAACCTACTCAACCTATACCCTAACATCCCTTGACGACACTCATACCCCGACTATCGGTCGTCCCATCACTAATACTCAAACTTATATACTCGATCGCTATCTTAACCCCGTTCCGATTGGTGTGCCAGGTGAACTGTATCTAGGTGGGGAAGGTCTCTTCAGAGGATACCTCAACCAACCCCACTTAACCGCAGAAAAATTTATCCCCAACCCTTTTACGGGAGGTACAGACGTGATATATCGCGTCTCTACAAGGATGTACAAAACAGGAGACTTAGCAAAATATCAACCCAATGGAAAAATCGAATATTTGGGTAGACTCGATAATCAAGTTAAAATACGGGGATTTCGCATCGAACTCGCAGAAATCGAAGCCATCCTAGTCCAACTTCCCGAAATCTCGCAAACCGTCGTTAATACTTGGCAAGACGACGCAGGAAATCAAAGATTAGTCGCGTATCTCATTACATCCGAAGTTCCCCAAGACTTGCGAAACTTCCTAAAAACAAAACTACCCGAATACATGATACCGTCGATATTTGTCCCGCTAGAAACACTCCCGCTAACCCCCAACGGCAAAATCGACCGCAAATCACTGCCTCACCCCCAACTCGCCGCCAATGCACAAAAAACAAAATTTGTCAAGCCCCAAAACGAAAAAGAAAAACAACTCGCGCAGATTTGGAGTCAGGTTTTAGGAATCGAAGAGATAGGGATACAGGATAACTTTTTCGAGTTAGGAGGAGATTCAATTTTAGCCATCCAAGCGATCGCAAAAGCCAATTCATACGGTTTAAAATTAAGCCCGAAACTCCTATTTAAACATCAAACGATCGCCGAATTAGCTGGAATTGCTGAAACTTCAACCCATCAAGCAGAACAGGGAATTGTTACAGGTTTTGTACCCCTCACACCGATACAACAGTGGTTTTTTGAACAAAATCTAATAGATGCTCATCATTGGAATCAATCTATCTTACTCGAAGTCCGAGAGAAACTAAACCCAAGATTATTAGAACAAGCAATACAGAAAGTATTAGAACATCATGACGCATTACGGCTAAAATTCGAGCAAACCGAAACAGAATGGCAACAGAATATAGCCAGTCTCAGTCAAACAATACCCTTTACTGATTACAACCTTTCAAAAATATCCAATATAGATACAGAAATCGAGAAAATCGCCAATCAACTACAAACGAGTTTTAACCTTTCTGTAGAACCCCTCATCAGAATCGCCTTTTTTAATCTCGGTGAAAACCGTACAGACCGATTATTAATCATCATCCATCATTTAATTATAGATGGAGTTTCTTGGCGAATTCTTTTAGAAGATCTGCAAAATGCCTATCATCAACTGAGTCAGGGAAAAACAGTACAACTTTCCCCTAAAACAACCTCATTTAAAGAATGGTCAAAACGCAATTATACCCCATCAGATCAAAAATACTGGCTTTCTCAATCCCGTCTGAAAGTGACTCCGCTTCCTGTAGACATTCCCAACGGCAAAAACATCCAGTCTGAAGCGCAAACAATATCCGTCTCTCTTACTCCAGAAGAAACCCAAAAACTCCTTCAAGAGGTTCCAGCAGTCTATCACACACAAATTAACGATATTTTGCTAACTGCTTTAGTCAAAACCTTTGAACAATGGACAGGAAAACCTCAACTATTATTAGAATTAGAAGGACATGGGAGAGAAGAAATCTTTGAGGATGTAGATATCTCCCGTACTGTTGGTTGGTTTACGACGCTATTTACCTTATTACTAAATTTAGAAAATACAAATAATTTAGGGAATGCACTTATTACCATTAAAGAGCAATTACGTCAAGTTCCCATGAGAGGATTTAGTTATGGAGTATTGCGCTATCGAAGTGACGAAACAATCCAAAAAAAATTACAAGCATTCCCTCAAGCTGAAATTAGATTTAATTATCTAGGACAAACTGACCAACTTTTTACCCAATCTTCTCTATTTTTACCTGCTTCTGAATCAACTGGATTTTCTCGTAGTCCCAGAAATCAACGTGACATCCTTATTGAAATCAATGGAATAGTAATCAGAGGACAATTACAAATCAATTGGACATATAGCCAAGGAATACATCATCAAACAACAATAGAAAACTTAGCTCAGAATTACTTAAATATTTTGCGTGAATTAATCCAACATTGCTTATCAACTGAAACAGGAGGTTATACCCCATCTGATTTCCCGCAAATGGATTTTACTCAAACTGAATTAGACGAATTATTAAACGAATTATGAACAAACCCAACAATATAGAAAATATCTATCCTCTCTCTCCCATGCAACAGGGAATTCTGTTTCATGCGCTTGTTACACCCGAAGCAGGGATTTATATTCCCCAAATCTGCCTAACTTTAGAAGGATATTTAAATCAATTACAGTTTAAACAAGCGTGGGAAAAAGTCTTAATCAGACATCCCGTTTTAAGAACGGCTTTTAATTGGGAAAAACGCGATAAACCCTTTCAAATCGTTTATCAAAAAGTTACTTTACCTTGGTTTGAACAGGATTGGCGAGATTATTCATCTGATGAACAAAAACACTTATTACAAAACTTTTTAGAACAAGACCGTCAGCAAAGTTTTGATTTAAAAAAGCCTCCATTGATTCGATTAAACCTGATTCAAATTAGCGAAGAAAAATATTATTTAATTTGGACACAACACCATATTATTTTAGATGGATGGTCATCAGGATTAGTCATTAAAGACGTTTTCGCACTTTATCAAAATCAGACATTATCCCATAGCCAACCCTATAGCGAGTATATCGCATGGCTCAATAAACAAAACCAATCCGAAGCTCAACAGTTCTGGCAAAATAAATTAAAAGGTTTTACCACTCCAACTCAATTAAGGATCGATCGCCCTTCAAATACAATAGGATTAGACGAACAACAAATCTCTCTACCTTTAACCCCATTTCAAACTTTTACTAAACAGCATCAACTCACTTTAAATACTCTCATTCAAGGGACTTTTGCAATTTTACTGAGTCATTATAGCGGTAATGAAGACATTGTTTTCGGCACTACTTCTGCGGGTCGTTCGTCTGCTTTAATGGGTATTGAATCAATGGTTGGACTATTTATCAATACCTTACCTGTACGCGTAGAGACAAGTCATGGCGAGTCTCTCATCCCTTGGTTACAAAATATACAAACACAACAAGCCGAAGCTTTTTGTTATGAATATAGCTCATTACTAGATATTCAACAATGGAGCGATTTAAGGGCGGGTATTTCTTTATTTGATAGTATTTTAGTTTTTGAAAATTATCCTGTAGATACTTCTTTAACTCTGCAAAATCAATTAATGATTAGTGAGGTTAATTCTGTTGAATGGACAAGCTTCCCGATGACGGTTTTGGTTAGCACAGGAACCGAACTAACCATTAAAATAAAATATCAATGTACACACTTTTACTCAGATACGATTACCCGAATCTTAGGTCATTTCCAAACCTTACTAGAAGGAATAATCATCAATCCTGAGCAACGTTTAGCAGAATTACCAATCCTCACTCTAAACGAACAACAATTACTCAAAGAGTGGAATAATACTGAGGTTGATTATCCAAAAAATCAATGTCTTCATCAAAAATTTGAACAACAAGTAAAAAAGACACCAAACGCGATCGCTGTAATTTTTGAAAATCAACAATTAACCTATCTAGAATTAAATCATAAAGCCAATCAACTCGCCCATTATCTACAAAATTTAGGCGTGAAACCAGATGTTTTAGTCGGAATTTGTCTAGAACGTTCTCTAGAAATGATCATTGGAATTCTTGGCATTTTAAAAGCGGGTGGGGCATATGTACCCATTGATCCAACATATCCCATTGATCGACAATCTTTCATGTTAAAAGATGCTCAAATATCTATTTTATTAACTCATTCAGATGTCGTAGAGATGCAAAATTTTGCGTCTGTACCAAATCAGATCATTTGTCTCGATCAAGATTGGGAGATCATTTCTCAATATTCCAATTTGAATCCATTGAGTAACGTTAAAAGTGAAGATGAAGTTTATATTATTTATACCTCTGGTTCAACAGGAAAACCAAAAGGAGTCATCAACACCCACCAAGGATTAATTAATCGCTTAGTTTGGATGCAGGAAACCTACCAACTCAGCGCTACTGACAAAATACTTCAAAAAACATCGATTAGCTTTGATGTATCCGTTTGGGAAATTTTCTGGCCATTACGAGAAGGTTCTTGTCTAATTTTAGCCAAACCAGATGGACAAAAAGACCGTTCTTATTTGATTCAACTGATCATAGATCAGCAAATTACAACCCTGCATTTTGTCCCGTCGATGTTACAAATTTTTCTCGATGATTCTAAAATTAAAGACTGTCAATCGCTAAAACGGGTGATTTGTAGTGGGGAAGCTTTACCCATAGAACTCCAAAACCGCTTTTTTGAATCTCTTGATGCAGAATTACACAATCTTTATGGGCCAACAGAAGCGGCCATTGATGTTACTTATTGGTCATGCCAACGCGAACAAAAATACTTATCAGTTCCAATCGGACGACCGATCGCCAATACTCAAATTTATTTACTTGACAAAAATGCAAAATTAGTATCCATTGGAGTTACTGGAGAAATTCATATTGGAGGAGATGGACTTGCAAGAGGATATTATAATCGTCCAGACTTGACAGCAGAAAAATTTATCCCTCATCCCTTTGAAGCAGGAAAACGATTATATAAAACAGGCGATTTAGCCCGATACTTATCTGATGGAAAGATCGAATATTTAGGACGCATCGACTATCAAGTTAAAATGCGCGGTTTTCGCATCGAACTAGGAGAAATTGAAGCGGTATTATCTGAGTATCCTACCGTAAAAGACGCAATTGTTTTGATGCTAGGCGAGGGAGAAAATCAATATTTAGTCGCTTATCTTCTCACTGATGAAAAAACGCTTTCTGTGGCTGATCTGCGTAACTATCTCCAAGAAAAATTACCTTATTATATGATTCCGACTGATTTTGTCATTCTTGAACAATTTCCCCTCAATTTAAACGGTAAACTTGAGCGCAAAGCCTTACCAACTATTAATCAGATCAGCAAGAATTATATTACGCCGCGTAATTATACCGAAGAAAAAATAGCCGAAATCTGGCAAGAAGTTTTAAAAATAGATAAAATTGGCGTATATGATAACTTTTTTGAAATCGGCGGAAATTCTTTATTAGCGATTCGGATCAATAGTCGTCTATGTCAGACATTTAAACTAGAATTACCCTTACGAACTCTATTTGAAAAAACAACTATTGCGAGTTTAGCTGAACGCATAGAGGTGATGCACATGACCTTTAATCAACTTTCTAATAATCCCTATCGAACAATAGGGTAGTGTAGCAAAACTGTTGTTAAAAATTGTCGGGTAGTCCAAAGCCCAGAAATGTCTTAAACCAATAGTTTTAAGGTTTTTATGGGCAGTGACCATCCTAAATTTAATTATGACCACGTACTTACAATGACAGTATATATCGCCGTAACCGGTATTAAAAACAAATTAACTTTGACAGACAACATGAAATCTAATAAAGTGTTTTTCAAGAACTAAAATAAAATTGTGTTTCCGCTATGATTTCTTGTCTAAATTGTTGTCGTATTTGTTCAGGGATCAACACTTCTACATTAGGTCGCCATGCCCTCAGACGATGAATTACATTAATATCGCCATCTCGATAATTAACACGATAATAAGCATCATCAGGAGAACGAAGTTTAAGTATGTT
This sequence comes from Aphanothece hegewaldii CCALA 016, assembly GCF_003007785.1. Classification (GTDB taxonomy): domain Bacteria; phylum Cyanobacteriota; class Cyanobacteriia; order Cyanobacteriales; family Microcystaceae; genus Chroococcus; species Chroococcus hegewaldii. The sequence goes on from NZ_PXOH01000009.1 coordinate 110,499, forward strand.
TAAGATAGTTTTCTGCTCATTATTAACTGTCGATTTTTTAATTAATTCTTGTGCTTCGTCGTAATCAATTTCTGTAAAAGTATCATGACGAAATGTATTTTTAATATATTTATCGTGGAAATTACGCCCAAATCGCAATAACATTAACTGCGACGGAAGATAAAAATCAAAACCCCAAACTTGATCTATTTCTTTTTGAATCAAATCAGTATCAGGCAGTTGATGAGGATAGGATTTTAATAATTGTTTTGGTAGTTGTGGATCTGACCAAGTTAAAGGTGTTATTTTCTCAATTCGATCTAAGCGATAATTATAATAATCCCCCTGCTGATTTGGTGTTTCTCCAAAAGCACATAAATAGAGCGCTCGACGTGAATAATATAAACAAATTGGATAGACAATACACTTCACGACTTTATCTAACTTAGCACTGTCATAAATTAACTCTACTGGTGGTGTTGGGATTTGTTGCCATAAATCTTTTAATTGTGCCTGATGATCTTCTAATCGATCTTGATTGCTCTGACTAATAATATAGTCTATTTCTAAAAAGAATCGATTAAAACCGCCAAGTGGTTCGGCAAAGTTTTTGAAGGTAATTTCTAAATCAGGATGTAACGCCGAAAAATCAGAATAAGAATTGTTTTGAGCCGAAAATTTAGGAAATTGATTAACTTTTTGATAAGTAGTCTTTGATTTGTTTAACCAACCTAACTCAACCAAAATACGCAAATCATCTTGCAAAGAACGACGAGTTACTGCAAAAAGACGAGTTTCAAGAGTATCATTAATAGTTTCATCCGAGAATTGATCATGCTGTTTAAGAGAATTGCGCCACTGCATTTCATCTTCTAAAACATTTTTCAGCCAGTCAGAAACCGTTTTACCACAATTACACTCAATACCATGAAACTGCGGTTGCTCATCAGTTGGAGGATGAGTAAAAAAAGTATTTTGCCACTCAGCAAATTTAAACGAATTGGATAGATTAAAACATTCTGAATCATCACCATATAAAATTTTTAACCATACCCAAAGACGAATCGCACGTAATAAATTTTGTTTAAGTGAACCCCGCGCCAGCCATTGTAATAACTCAACAGTCGGTATGGCATAAAATCTTAACTCAGTCATAATTAAAATTTGGAAGAGGATACATCCAAGTGTATGTTAGATTAGCAACAACTTAAAAGAGCGACTTTCTAAAGTCGCAAGCGAAAAAATCATGAGTGCAGTTTACTTAACTATTATTCCCCATATCACTCAATCTGGTATCCCCTATCAACACTTGCGTATCTCCATTTTGAATGAAAACGGTATCATTACCCCAAATGATCTTAAAGGATTAAAATTACCCAAAGAAATTGACTACAGTCAGGGAATTGTTATCGAAGGAAAAGCACCCATTTGGCTATATGGATACTTAGTGCATGAATGTCATCCCGCAGCTTGGGTAGGGTGTTATGACACTCGTTTAGGTGCAGTCGTCGTCGCAACTCATACCCCCGATGTGAATATTGCTCAAGTGTTCAAAATCAATTTACCCGACACCACTTCCAATTAACTATGACAACAAAATCCCAAGTTCAATTAGAAATTATTCAATTACAGGGAAATAACAATATTTATCAAACTCTAGCAATTAACTTACTTCAACCCCAAAGTTTAATTACTGTTGAAGAGATGTTAACCCTAGAAATACCCCAAGAACTCGATCGTACTCAAGGAATTATTTTATATGGTTCTGCTCCCATTTGGTTATATACCTATTTAATCGAGCGATTATCTTCTTATCCTTGGTTAGCTTGTTTTGATCTGCGATCGCAATCTGCTATTGTTGTTTCTAGTCAAATTTCATCATTGACAGTTGGGGACAGTATACCCATACAATTTACCACAATTCCAAACATTGCAATTATCATCGGCGGCCCACCCAATAGCGGTAAAAGTGTTTTTGCCAATGCACTGAGAAAAGATTTAGCTAAATATAATTTCAACGCAAAAGTTTACTTACATCGTGCTAATTGGGATGGAGAGGGAAACCATACTTATGAAACAGCAGAAGAATTAGCAGAAACACTCAAACAACGCAACAAAAATAAAATTCATCTCAAACCGAATGCAGAAAAATTATTACCAGAATACTTTAATTATCATGCCAAAGCTATTGCAAACATCCGTCAGGTAATCGATATCACCTTAGTCGATGTTGGTGGTAAAGCTGATATTGCTAAAAACCCCGTTATCGAACAGTGTACCCATTACATTATCATCAGCAGTGACCCCGAAGAAATACAGGAATGGCATAACCTATTTAGCGAAAAATTACAACCCCTAGCCGTGATTCATAGTGTCTTAGAAAATAAAATCGAAATCCTCAAAACTGAACCCTTTTTAGAAATCGTCGCGGGTAAATGGGAACGAAATCACGTCACGCGAATACCAGAAGTATTGCTGAAAGAGATTTTGGAATGTTCATGTAACGAAATATGTTAATCAATAATAATCATTTACATAACTTTGCTCATATTTACATAAAAAATGTTAGTTTTCCCTAAATTTTGGGAAATATAGGTGTAGTGACAGGAAAGTGTATGAGTATTCCAGAAGAATATAAAGTCGATCATCTATTTTTACTCGTTGGGGAAAATCCATTACCGAATTATGTAGCAGCTTTATTTTTTCTCTAAAAACTTTGTAAATCAGGATTTCTATGAGCAATTTGCAAGAGATAAGTGCAAGGAATATTAAAATAGCTCTTTCATGGTGTTTAGCTTGGGGCAACCAACGACAACCTCAGTTTGATCTAACCATACTAGAAAAGATGAGAGAGGCATTATTTCAAAACAAGCAACTACCAAAACAAGTACAAACGTTAGTTCAACAAGTTGAAACACTCCAAGAACTCGTTTTTCCAGACAACATAGAACAATTAAGCCGTGACTATTCTGAATTATGGCAACAAACAACGAAGATCGGATTAGTGTATGGTGGCGCAACTAAAATTAAGCAATATGTTTTTGAAAATATAAACCTCACAGATATTAGAGGTGCATCAGCATTCCTTGATAGAATTAACATTATTGATATTCCAGCTTTTTTTAAAGCCGAAACTTCATCTAACTTTCCACAATGTCAAAAGGCTGCAAAATTTTGTCAATCTGTTAGGCAAGAATTAACTCCTTATTTTCCTGAACTTTGGGGTGCTTTAATTCCAGAGCTAATTATTTACTCAACAGGTGGTAATGTATTAGCATTCTGTCCTGCTGCTTTCGTTGATAAATTAGCAAATGCTATTGAAAGACGCTATACAGAGGAAACATTAACGGCTAATTCCTGTGCCGTTGGAGAGACTTTTAAGCTACTAGAATTCCGTTTTGGATTATTACCAGATAATATGCAAGATGCTTTCTGGTTAGATAAATATCGTCAAGCTAACTCTGAAACAGATCTAGAAAAAAGAGAATTAGTGAGTGCTTATTTTGGCGCGTTAGATAATGATGAAAAATTCAAAAGTCGCAAAAGTTTTAATGAATTAACGACTAAGCTGGCAATTCTGTTTAATCAACGTCGTAGTGGGAATGATGTTCCTAATCGTCCAACTCGTCGTTATCCACCAATGTTTGAAACGCATCCTTATTTAAGAAGAGATGAAGGTGAGCGTCGTTCGGCAATCATTAAAGCTGATGAACTTCCGAGTGAACCTTATTTTTCTGAACCTTTAGCGCGTCAACATTTAGTAGGGCAAATAGCCAAACATGATGAAGAGCAACATTGGTATCAAAAAGCTAATTTGAATTGGCAGCCAGGCAAAATTCCTAGTTGGGTTGATAAATTCGAGCAATATTTAAAAGATAATAGCCTTATCGAACGATATGGGCTAGACCATCAGGAATTAGAATCAGCAAGAACTCTTAGAGAACTAGGTGATGTATATCAAGGATTTGTTGCTTATATCTATGCGGATGGAAATAACATGGGAAGTTATATCCAAAAAATTACAACTCCTGAACAATACCAACAATTTAGTCAAGATATTTTTAAGGCTACCGAAGAATCGGTGTATCAAGCATTAGCAGAACATCTTCATCCTCATAAATTACATGATTTAACTGATTTAGATAATAAAAATCGTAATGGAAAATGGATTCATCCTTTTGAAATTCTGACAATAGGGGGAGACGATGTTATGCTCATTGTTCCTGCAAATAAAGCGTTGCAAATTGCCAAAACTATAGGAGAAGATTTTGAACGTAGACTAGCAAAAACAGGTCGCTATCCTATATCGAAAGATAGTCAGCAAACATTTGTTCATCGCTATGAGGGTAAAACCTTTCAACCTGTCAAGTCGTCACTAAGTATGTCAATTGGGGTGCTGATTACAGCCAAAGATACTCCTATACATTATGCTGAAAATTTGACAAATCAATTACTAAAATCAGCTAAAAAAAGAGCAAAAGAGTTAAAAAATAATGGATATTACGGAGGCACAATATATTTCTTAACTCTCAAATCAGTAACTATGATTTCTTCAAATATTGAGCAATTTAGACAAGAAGCATTAATTAAAACACTGGGTGCAAAGCTTAAGCTTTATGCTGCACCATATACCTTCTATGAGTTAGAGGGTTTAATCGAAGTAGTTAAAGCTTTAAAAAATACTGATTTTCCTAAATCACAGCTTTATCAAATTCGTAGTCTTTTAGAAAAAGGAAAACACATTTCAATTCTTAACTACCGCTACTTTCGCTCCAAACTACAAGAGAGCAAATCAGAACTTATACAAAAATCTTTTGAAGATCCTTGGTGCAAAGCTAAGACAAATGAAGGTAATATAGCTCCTTGGATGTATGAACTTAAAGATCATATTTATGAAACAATCTGGCGAGAGATAGTAGATATTTATGATTTCATCGAAGTATCTAGCCCAAATTCTACTCCTGAACAGCAACTTACTGCTAAGGAGATTAATCGATGATTACCCTTGAGCAATTATCTAACTCAGTTGAAACACACTTAATTACGGCTATTATTGATACAGCTTTATGTGTTGGTGCGGGTGGCTCTTCAGGTTCATTAGCAGATAAACCAATTGTTCGCAATGCTGAAGGCAATTTATTGATTCCTGCATCTCAATTTAAAGGTAGGTTGCGTCATGAATGCGAAAAAATTGCAAACGGTCTTCTTTGGCCAATTTGTGAGTCTCCTCAACCTCAAACTATGTGTCCACAAAGAGCAGGTTTAGAGAAAAATTTTGAACGAGAAGAATACAAATTTAATGATAAAGAAGATACAGCGTATCACTGTTTAATCTGTCAAATTTTCGGCAACCCTGTTTTACAATCTCGTCTTCGTTGTGATGATTTAGTATGTACTGAACATCCAAACAATTTACCAGAAGTTTTACGTTCAGGGGTAACAATTAATCGCCGTCGTCGGACAGCCGAAGAGAAAAAACTTTATTTTTTGGAAACTTCTCCAGTTAATGCTCAATTAAGATTTGAGGGTGATATTCACATCCTACCCGATTGGACATCTGATCGCCCTGACTATGCTAAAGCTTTAATTTGGGCAGGATTACGACGTATTTATGCTTTAGGCGGAGGCAAATCAGTGGGTTTGGGTTGGCTTCATTGGGAACTACCTGAAATAACGATTGATGAAGATGTCTGGCAATTTTTAGGAAAAGGGGGATTACAGTGAAACAAATTGAACTACAAATTAAAGCTCTTTCACCTCTGGCAATTAGTCGCCAGAAACCAAGAGGTTCGATAAGTGAAGCAATGGACTATATTCCAGGTTCAGTCATACGAGGTGCGATCGCTGCCAAAATTTTACAAGAATCTGGTCATTATTCTAGTGATTTTTCTCACAATGGAGGAGATTTTCAATCATTGTTTTTAGGTGAAAATCCTGCAATTTTCCGCAATGCTTATCCAGCCAGCTTAAAATTTGATGATGAAAGTAATGAAATAGAAATTCAAAGTGATATTAGGGTATTACCCGCTACAGCACTTAGTTCTAAAAATAATTCTGGTTTTAAGCCTCAAAAAAATGGGGTTTTCGATACCTTAATTGATCGCTTTTGTGCAGAAAGATATGGATATATCTATGAGCCAAATTGTCCAGAAGATGGCTATAGAGTAGAGCCTTTTAGTGGATTTTATAGTGTATTCAATGAAGAATATTATAGTCATTCTATCAGCAAACGTCTTCTGACACGTGTTGGGATCAACCGTAGACGTTCAACCGCAGAAGACCAAATACTATACAGTATAGAAGTTCTCAATGAATCTAAAGAAAAAAAGGACAACCCAATCGTTTATTCTGGCTCAATTCTGATTGAAGATTCTCAGTTAGCCAATTCCCTTAAACAATTTATCGAACAACGCTGTCATGATTTTCGTATAGGTGGCTCAATGTCACGAGGTTTAGGAAAAGTTGAAATTACGGCTAGACAACCCTTTGAGGTTAGCCTAAAAATAGAAGGTCGCATTCAAAAGTTTAACAGGAAATTAAGGAAACGTTGGCAAACTTGGCAGGTTTTTAACGATACTCAAGCTGATTTATCTGACGAAAAAACTTATTTTACTTTAGATTTACAGTCTGACGCTATTTTAACCGAACAATGGCGGCGCACTACAGTCATATCTCCAGAAATGCTTAAGCAACTTCTAAATATAGAAGATTCATCTTTACAACTTCATACTGTTTATAGTAGCTATGATTACTTATCTGGTTGGAATACTGCATGGGGATTGATGAAAGATGTAGAGTTAATTACAAATAAAGGTGCAGTTTATTTCTTCAGTACCACTCAGCTTAACTCTTGGTTACAACCTTTAGAGGACTTGGAGAAAACAGGAATAGGGGATCGTACTTGTGAAGGTTTTGGTCAAGTTCGAGTTTGTGATGAGTTTCATTTAATTTTACGTGAGGAGGCTGTTTAGCTATGGAAATAATATCTCAAACATTCTTGCAAGAGCAACTTACTTTAATAATAGAAATAGAAATCGGTAGAAAAATGGATAATATTATTCCTAATATTAAAGCTCTAGCAAAAAGCTTTTCAATTGCTGAAAAAGATAAAAAATCACCTTTTAGAAATGTTTTAGCGGTTGCTAATGAATCTGGTTCATCTATCGAAATTATTAAAAACTATATTCGCTATCAAGTAGGACGTAGTGGTTCTAGCCCTATTTGGAGAATTAGCAGAGATAATAAACTATTCGCTACAGCATTACTTGAGCAGATTAATAGTCTAAATCAAGATGCTCAAAGCATTGTAGATCGTTTAAGACATTCTATACGCAGAGGAGATTTATATAACTATATAGAAAATGGAGAAAATCGTGAGCAAATCAAAAAAAATATTCACTTAAAATTGACTCAACTTTATCTCGGCTATCTAGCACGAGAACATACAGCACTTTGTGGTGAGCAAAATTCCAAAAAAGAACATGAAACTAAATCCAATCCTAAACTAGCCTAAAAATAGGAGCAAAGATTATGCCTCGTTTAGTTATTACTACAGTTGGTACAAGTTTACTGACAAATCAGATTAATCAGCGACGTGATCCTAATAATTGGTCTTCTCGGTTAAGAGAGATGGCTAATGTTACTCAAAGTACCATTAATCAACATCATCAAGATGTTAACGATATCATTCAAAAATTAAAGAAGAGAGCAGAAGATAAATTAGACAATGGCTCTACACTGGATATCCGAGAAGCTAGTGCAGAATTAAACGGTATTTATGGATTATATGATGATCAGTTGGAGCAAGGTAAGCAAGATATACATTGGTTAATTACGACTGATACAGCCCAAGGACAAGTCGCAGCAGAGATTGTCAAAGATTTTCTACAAAAGAAAAATTTTAGTGTAGATATTTATCAGCCTAAGAATCTTTCAACAGCAAGTACACAACAGTTTACTCAAGGTATTGATGATCTTCTTCAATGGATAGATGAGATAATTCGAGGGTATAAAGATTCAGGTTATACAATTTGTTTTAATCTAGTTGGGGGATTTAAAGCATTACAGGGGTATGCCAATACTATTGGTATGTTCTATCAAGCTCATGAGATGATTTATATCTTTGAAAGTAATTTAGAAGTAATTAAAATTCCACGTTTACCAATTCAAGTAGATAAATCAGTTATCAAACCTGTTCAATTTGCTATGATGGCAGCCAATGTAGGTATAGACATTAATCTTTCAGAGCTAAAGAATGTGCCAGAAACACTACTATTTATCGTTGATAAGGAAGTAACATTAAGCAACTGGGGAAGACTAACATGGAATAGTTGTAAACAAGAATTCTTGACAGGAGAGTTGTTAAATTTTCCTTATCTTATATATGAAAATTCTTTTTTGAATGATTTTAAAAGAAATAATGTAAATTCGCTGCGAAAATTAGAATTACAAGAAGTATTAGCAGAAGTTTCTGGCTCAATGGTGAAATTTAAGGGAGATAGTACACGTTTCTCACCTCAATTGCACTTTACAAGATATGAAGGACAACAAAAATGTGAAGGAGGTCTGAAAAAGAATCAACTTGATCACTTTTATATCAAAAATACTGGCTGGCGAGTAAGCTGTCTGACTAAAGATAATAAGTTACACTTACGCCACTATGGAGAGCATGATTACGTCAACAATAATCCTTAATTAATCTTATGTTTGACACTTTTAAAAATCGATTAGAAATCACAGGAACACTTATTACAGTAACAGCTTTACGCATTAGTGCAGGACGGTCATCAGAACCAATTGGTACCGATTTACCTGTGATTAAAGATGCTTTGGGACGACCTTTGATTCCAGGTTCTAGCTTTAAGGGAGCTTTGCGATCGCGTCTTGAAAATTTCCTACGAGCTATAGATTCCAGTTATGCTGAAGATCCTGCTAACTTTACTACTCGTGACAAAAACAGAGTAATTGAAGACATAAAACAAAGCTATCAAAATAATGATTTAGGATTAACCACAGCCCTGATAGGGGTTACAGATCGAGTGTCTCGCTTATTTGGTTCTCCTTGGATTGCAAGTAAATTTCAAGTCCGTGATTTAACAGTATTGCCTGATTATTGGTTTGGACAATACCAAGAAAGAGACGGTGTAGCCATTGACAGAGATACGGAAACGGCTGCCGATGGGAAACTCTATGATTTTCAAGTCGTTCCTTCTGGCACACCTTTTGAGTTTCGTGCAGTAGTAGAAAATGCCGAAGCATGGGAACTCGGTTTATTAATGATTGGGCTATATCAATTTGAAACAGAACAAATTCCACTAGGAGGAGGGCGATCGCGTGGTTTAGGAGTAGTCAGATTAGAAATCGAAAATATGAACTGGATTGATGTCGATAACGACCCAGAAAAGTTAATCTCGTATCTACAAAAATTGGTCGCTCAAGATTCCGATTTATATGTAGATGGAAAACAATTAAGAACAAATTGGACAGAAGCTTTGGTCAACCACTTAAGACAAAATCTTACTCAATCGCTCACCGTAACAGATTCTTCAGGAGGTTAAGATGGCTTTTAGTAATTATAAAACTGTAGGTGAAGTTCTGAAAACATATCAGATTACATATACCGAAGCCAACTTTATTGTTGAAACTTCTTTTGATATTTCTGATTATTTTCGAGAAGATTTAGCTTTAGTCACGCGAGAAGGAGTAGTTGATAACTCAGAGTTTGCTATTTGTGAAAACTTGATTTATCCAATTTTAAAAGAAGTTTGGAAATCCTATTACAGCAATTTTGTTTTGTGGAGTCATCAATCTCTTATTTATGACGAGGAGCTTTCGGGTTTTCCTGAATATATCTTGGCTAAACGCTCCCCTCTTGGAAAAATAGTCTTTGAAAAGCCTTATTTTTTGTTAGTTGAGGCAAAACAAGACAAATTTGACGAGGGATGGGCGCAGTGTCTAGCTGAAATGGTAGCAGCACAGCGACTAAATAATGAACAACAACTGGTGATATTTGGAGTTGTTTCCAATGGTAAAGTCTGGCAATTTGGTAAGCTTGAAGCTAATCTCTTCACTCGTAATAAAACTTTTTACACAATTCAGGAGCTAGATCAATTGTTCGCTGCTGTTAACTATGTTTTTCAACAGTGTGAAATGCAGTTAAATGATTTAGTAACCGTTTAATTAGATAAATGTCTAACAATTTTAAATTATGCACAAACGTTTAGTTAACCATTGCACTATCGACCTAACTTTAATTCCTGATGGGCCAATTTTAATTAAATCTGGTAGACAGGGGGCAGATCCTACTAAGCCCGATATGGAATTTGTTGAAACTTATTATCGAGGCAAACGTACAATCTATTTACCTGGAAGTAGTCTAAAAGGCGCAATTCGCGCTCATGCTGAAAGGATTGTGCGAACTGTAGGACAAGAAAACCCAAACAATAAAAATCCAAACATTCCTTGGGCTAGTAATCCTTTAAAAGATCAACGAGATCATTGGAAAAAGAAAAACTCTGTAGAAATATACAAATTATCTAGCTTTACAGAACAGATGTTTGGTAATACATCTATCGCTAGTAGAGTTAGAATTGAAGATGCTTACCCAGTTGATGTTACCTCATTAAATATTGAAGAAAGAAATGGAGTAGCCATAGATCGCGTTTTTGGTTCGGTAGCCGTAGGGCCATTTAACTATCAAGTTTGCACGTCTGGAGAATTTCAAACTAAAATTCACCTCAAGAATTTTACTCTAGCTCAATTGGGGCTAATTGGTTTAGTATTACGAGATTTGAATGATGGTTGGTTTGGTTTAGGTTTTGCCAAATCGCGGGGATTAGGAACAGTTAAAGTTCAATATAATTCAGCAGTTGTGCAATACCCAGGTTGTGAAGTTAAGAACAAACAAATTTATAGTTTTGCCAGTCAACAGCCTTTAGGTTCGCATACTGCTCTCTTGGGTGTAGGAGAATTTTTAATAGACAATGAATATAATTTCCCAAAACCCGACAGCCACAAAGAGACTCCTGTAGCTTTTGAACCAATGGAGTTAGGATTTGGAATACAACAAACTTGGACGGGTGAAGAACCAGTTAAATGTTTATTTAGAAAAGCAGTGCAGTCTTGGAGCTTGGTTTTACGCGGAGGTACAGCCGCATGAGTTTTGTAGGTGTAAGGCAACTTTCCACAGCCGATGAGTTGAAAGAATTATTAACTCAGCAAGCTGATCTCCATAGCTACTATTTTCTCCGTTGGTTTCATAAAGTCAGTGGTATTGTTAAAGATTTACCATCAGATTTTCCAAGTCCAGAAGGGCAAATGTTTAGTGAAAACTATGAACTACGCTGGAAACAAAATAAAAAAGGCTATGAAGTTTTACTACTAAGTGAGACTGATGCAGATTCGAGATTTACGCCTGTGGGAAAAACTTGGAAAACTCGATTAAGACCTGCACAGGTTTACTCTGATGATGAAACTCGTTTTCCAAATAAATTTAGGAACGAATGTCATAATCTAGCTCAACGCTATTTCATTGATCAACAAACTGGTACTGTACAATTTATTGCTTTAACTATAAATCTTAAAAAGAGCTAAAAATTTTATGACTAACTCATCAGAAGAAATGGATACTTCTAAGCCTTATAAATTGATACCTTTTCCCGATGAATTACCTAGCCTAAAGCCTCCTGCTGGACATGATAAATTTCTTGACAACTGTCTACATGGAACTTTATTTCTAACTCTAACTGTGAAAACGCCTCTGCATATTTCAACAGGTGTAGTCGTCATGGGAGAAGACATTAGTAACAGCAGTATCCCTTTAATCCAAACTATGACGCAGGGAGTGAAGAAAGAACTTATTATCCAAGGTAGTTCTCTAAAAGGTTGTATTAGAGCCGTGTATGAAGCACTTACAAATAGCACTCTAGGTGTCGCTTCTAAGGAAGTTCGAGATAATATATCTAATAAAAAGCGATTACCTTGCTTAAAAAAAGAAGAACTTTGTCCTGCTAGTCGAATATTTGGCGCAATGAATTGCCAAGGATTAGTTAAATTTACTGATGCTAAATGTGAGCAGGTATATTCAATCGGTTTCATGCCTTCTTTATATTCTCCCCAACCACAGTTCAGTGATAGAACTTTTAATTCTGAGTATTTTGACGATAATGAGCAAGTTAGAGGACGAAAATTTTATTATCAAACAAATAGAGCTATTGATTCAGGAGAAAAAGGAATATCAGTACAGCAAGCTGGAACTGAATATATTTTTACAACTTCGTTACAGTTTATGAATCTGAAGTCAGAAGAATTAGGAACATTGTTAATTATCTTAGGGCAAGATCCTCAATATCCAATTGCTTTGAAGGTAGGGGCAGGTAAACCAATTGGGATGGGAACAATGACAGTAGAAATAACAGAAACAAGAGTAATACAAGGTAAGAAGGAATTGTGCGATCGCTACTCTACTTATACTCCTCCAGAAACAGAGTTTTTAACTGGTAGTTTACAGCAAGAATTTATCGAGAAACAAATTAAAGCTGCTAAAAGCAATTTAATTGAGATAACACAATTAGAGGAACTTAAGAATGTTCTTGGTTATCCAACAAATCGTCAACCTCCAGAAGGAGTCTACTAATAATGATTACTGAATCATCAACTGAAGCAATGACAGATGAGGAATGGGAAATTGCTCATGCGATCGCTCATTCTCTGAGTAAAGAACAATTAAGAATTGATGCTAAATCAGATGGAATTGTTAATGAGTTTAAAAAAACAATCTCCTATTTTAGTAGTTTATCTCATCGAGAGGATGCACAGACTCATTTTTTAAGATATATAAAAATCTTAGTTGAAAATGCTGAAAACATTGGACATAGTAATCAAACTTTTGATTATTATCGTTCTCTTGAAAAGATTTATCGTAAGTATCTGCAAGACGCTCAAGTAGATACTATAAAATTACTAAAAATTATAGGATGGTCATCACGCTTGTTTCGTTATTACAAATATAATCCTATTGCAGAGGTACTATTTACGCCACTTAAAAAGCATCAATTTAAAGTGGATGATCTTCTTGATGCAAGAGTAGTCAAAAAGAACAGTAAAGGGAGCAAAGTTACTTATGAAATTCAAGAAAATCAGTATTATGAAAAAGAAACTAAAAATTTTGCAGTTATTCCTGAAAGTGGCTTAGTAAAAGTCAGAATTGTATCTTTAAATCTTGACGAAAGTATTAATCATGTGAAATTTGTAAAGTAATGATTAATTTTAACAACTATTTCCAAACTTTAACAGGATTTACACCGCGACAGTTTCAGATAGAGACGATTCAAAATATCCTGAATTATCATAATACGATTCTTCGCGCACCAACTGGATCGGGAAAAACGGAAACCGCGATCGCACCTTTTCTCTTTGCTAAATCTTTTAATTATGATTTTCCAAATAAGCTGATTTATGTTGTTCCTTTACGGACTTTAGCAAATAGTTTACGTCAGCGTGTACAGAAATATATTGACAAATGGCAAGCTATTTACCCTCTTTCTCGTCGTTTAGTTGTTACTTTACAAACGGGTGAAAATCCAGAAGATCCCTGTTTTGAAGGGGATATTATTTTCTGTACGATCGATCAGATGTTAAGCAGTTTTCTCAATATTCCTTTTTCAGTGGGTAGAGGTTCAGCTAATGTTAATGCAGGAGTATTTTTTACCTCTTATTTAGTGTTTGATGAATTACATTTATTAGATGCCGATCGCGCTTTTACAACCGTTCTCAAAGTGTTACAACAAATTAATGGTCTCACACCTTTTCTATTAATGACGGCAACTTTAACCGATGAACTTGTACAGCAAGTTAGCACAGAAATTAATGATAGTCAATTAAATTTTATTAAAGTTAATGATTCGGATTTGTTAGAAATTGAAGGCGATCGTCAACGATATTTTGATGTTATTTCGACTCCTTTAAGTGCAGAAGTTATTTTAAATGATATTCAGCAAAATCAACGTAAGCGAGTCATAGTTATCTGTAATACTGTTTCTCAATCTCAAGGATTATTTAGAGATTTAGACGAATTAAATGAAGCAGGAGACTTAGATATTACTTTACTCCATTCTCGGTTTTTACCAGAAGATAGAGCTAAAAAAGAGAAGTATCTTACAGAAAAGTTTTCTCAAGATTCTTTAGATGATGGAATTTGTTATGTTCTAATTTCTACTCAAGTGATTGAAGTAGGTTTGAATATTACTTGTGAGGTGATGCACACTCATTTATGTCCGATGAATAGTCTACTTCAGCGCGTAGGAAGATGTGCTAGGTTTAGAGGAGAAAAAGGAGAAGTTTATATTTATCAATCGATTGAATTTTCAGCAGTTAATCTAGAATTAGCGGAACAAGATTTAGAAGATGAACCCGATAAATTGATACTTGGTAGGGGTTTAGAAATAAAACCAAATTTAGAAACCACATCCAATTTAGAAAATAAACCAAATTCACCTACCAAACGAAAGCGTTTATATCCACCCTATGAAAATGATGTTTGTGAACTGACTTGGAATGTTTTACAGACGCATAACCCGACAGAAAAAATTACTTTTAATCATGAAACAAATTGGATTAATCAAGTACATTGTAGCGAAGATATTAAAAACTTTGAACGACGCAAAAATAATCGTGGTGAGTTTGAGCAAAATTGGGATAAAGCTGTGTTTGCAGGAGAACAATCACAAGCAAGTAAGTTAATTCGTTTAGTAGACAATCGTACTGTTTTTATCTGGGAAGATCAAGCGATTATTATTGATGGTGATGCTGATGATGATCAAGTTGATGTCAGTAAGCTACCTGTGTTCTCTATTCCAAAAACAACTTTATGTAAGGTTTATCAGGATGTCAAAGGTGAGGGTTATCGTCGAGGTTGGATTTTTGGTAAAATCTGTTATCGAAAAAGTGAAGATAAAGAAGGTTATACTCAAGAATCTAATATCCCTATTTCTTCTTATTCCGAGTTGGTGAGTAGTCCTAGATTACTTTTAAATCAAAATTATGCTTATTATGATAACCAAATTGGTTTAGTTATGGGTTTAGATGTTGAACGGTTTAATCTAGATTCTCATAAAAGTCAATTTAGTTTATACCAAAAACAGAAAAAACAAAAATTGAGTGAGTATCGCTATCACATGGATACTTATATTGGACATTTGGGGATGATGTGGACTTGTTGGAATAAATCTTTTATTTCTAATGATGGTAAAAATTTGATCAGTGTGAAAGATGAACTTTTATCCTTTGGTGGTAAGTTTATCCAAGTTAAAATTTTTCCTCATGTTTCCCGACAAGATGCTGCGGTTTTGTTTGAATGCTTAGTATTTTTGGCTATTTTGACTCATGATTTGGGTAAGTTACAGATTAAATGGCAAGATTGTATGAGGGGATGGCAAACGATCGCATACAACACATATCATGGTAAAGATCCTAAATCCTATCTACTTGCCCATACTGATTATAATCCTGATGATCGGGAACAGAAAAAGGCTTTAAAAGATCATGAAAAACGGAATAAACGTCCTAACCATGCGGTTGAGGGTGCATTTATCGCTCAAGAAATTTTAGCAGAATCTCTAGGAGTATTGTTAGAGGATTTTCAAGCAACAGAGGAGCAATTTACTAATCTTATACAAATTATTCTAATGGCTATTGGTCGTCATCATACTGCTTGGGCGATGGGATGGAAATCAGTTGATCTAGCAAAAATAGGAATAGTGAAATTACATCCTGATGCAATAAAGATTATAGAGCAAAGTTGGAACCGTCTTTTACCCTCGCATTTACCCCTACAACCTGCTACTATTACCCAACTCTCTTACCCGTTAGAAGAAGTTTTTAGTTTAGATGACATCACCAGTGATGATGAGGAGTTTTATCAATTGTACCTGTTAGTAGTGCGGGCTTTACGTTTATGCGATCGTCGTGCTGTCCAACTTCAGTAATTTTTCGGAAGAATATACTTCCGAGACAGATATAGAATAACAACAACATTTAAACCGATCGTAATGGTAACAATTTTACGGGTACCGAAACAATTTAATACCTGTGCAGATATCTGTCGAACGTTAGGACTAGCAAACCTAACAGAACGTGCTTTGAGTATTGCACAGATGAAAAAGGAAATACAACTAAAAGATCTAGGAACATACTATGAGATTAAATTGAGTATAGATGTGGATTTAGATGAGATCGCAAAGCTATCTTATTTTGATGCGTTTCCTCTCGTCTACGGACAGAAAACCGACACGAGTAAGCTTCCCATTGAGCAAACCAATGCTTTTAATGTGGTTTTGGAAGTAGAAAAACGCAAACGGTATTTAGAGTACAAATATCAACAGCGTATCAAGAAAATAGAAGTACAAGAAGAAATAGATCCACCTGATGCTAGGACACAAAACGGAGCAATTTTAATTCAAGTAAGTCGTGAAGACAAGAAAAATCCACTTAAGCATAACTCTCTTTGGTTAGATACATGGAACATTAAAAATAATTTTGGATTTTTTTTAGTTTCAATTATTAAAGCATTTAGTAAATACCCTGAAAGTGCTAGTGGATATTTCGTCAAACATTTTCAGCAACAAACAGGGAAAAAACTTCCTACTCAAACCAGTTCAGTTAAACTTTATTTTCCGAATGCGGTATTTGGAGTTAACCGACTAAAAGCAGATGGGAAAAATGAGTTTAGTTCTCAGAAAGCAGACTGGTTAGATACTTGGTTGATAGCAGGGGGAATCTTTCAATATGCGATCGCAGAACGGGTTAAAGTTTCTGAAAAATCCTTTGACTGGCGCTTAGTGGTACTAGATCCCCAAGATATTACCCTTAATGAATATTCTAAAGTTTTGAATCAACTACGGCAATACGATCCTCCGAGTGGTAGTCATGGTGTCGCTAAATTCGACGCGGAATTATCTCTAAAATTTACTAAGGAGTTGTTGAATTACTATCCCGTCAATTCTTCCTCGGCGAATACACAAAAAAGGAGATTTGTCAAGAAATCCGTTAAAGATCAAGTCAAAGGATTTAAAGGAATTCACTTTAACTCAAAAGGTCAAGTTTATGGAGTAAAAGATATTTTTTCCTTTGGTTTACCTAGTTGGATCTCACCACAAACCCAAGCAGAGAAAATTACTTATCAAAAGATCTTAGACGAACATCTATGGATTATCAATCATCTTGCTCAAGATGAGGGTCATGCTGAACTTTTAACCGTCTATCGAGACTTTATCACGACTGATAACCTACAAAGTTTTTTCCGCTTTAGCGCTAGTTACGGAGACTATATCACACGAAGTCTAGCTGATAGGGAGGAAAGAAAACCCCCACAATTTTCCATGCAAGGATTAGAAATTATGGTCAAAAATACCCAAAAAACTCAAGATTGGTCGATTAGTGAAATTACACAAAATCTAGGCTTTCTCAGGATTGCTCAAGCGATTAATAGCGCGACGGTTTATGCAGGATCGATCCGTGATGCTGAAGGTAAATCAAAAGAAACGGGATGGGAACGTATCTACGGTTTAGCACAACGCTTAAGCAGTCAATCTGGTTCTAAGAAAGAATTTAT
Source organism: Aphanothece hegewaldii CCALA 016 (assembly GCF_003007785.1). GTDB lineage: Bacteria > Cyanobacteriota > Cyanobacteriia > Cyanobacteriales > Microcystaceae > Chroococcus > Chroococcus hegewaldii. Next base: position 128,086 of record NZ_PXOH01000009.1, read on the forward strand.
CACAGAACTGACCGCCTTTCTCGCCAGCTATGAAAATGAGAACTTACGCATTGATGACAAACTCCAACAAGACGGGAAAAAACGTCGAATTTGGATAACTAAAGAAGATTTAGATCAACTGATTGCCTTAATTGATGATAAACGGTTTGGTTGCGCTTTGGTGGCTAATCTCTTAATTGCTTATGGATATGCGAAAGGATGGGGAAAAACAGCCGATAATTCCCCTAAAGATGCTACTGATGAGACATTAGAACCTCTAGCTAGTTAATACTTTTTTTATACAGGATGATACTTTTTATGACTCAAGAACCGATTTTTGTCCATTCTATTTCGATTAGTGGTTTAATTTCCCTACAATTGCACGCTCTTAATAATGAAGGGAATGAAGGGAATCAATCGATGACCCGTCGTTATTATATTGTAGAAAAAGGTGATGCTGAACCTAAATTCGTCAATGGGATTTCTGGGGATATGCTTAAACATATTCAAGCAGAACATCTTCAACGCATTGCAGTAGATGAAGGGTTAGCGTTATCTGAAGGGGGTAAACAAGGTCATCCCGATCGCATTGGTTATGATCTTGATCAGAATTTACCCGTTTTCTCCGAAGATGACAAGGATTTAGCAACGAAAATACAAAAAGTCCTACAGCGTTGTACAATCAGCGATCTAGAAGGATTTATGGTGACGGAAAAAAGAGGGCCAACACTAAAACGAGAATCCGTAATTGAATTCGGTACAGTAATAGGTGTACCTACTTTCGTCAAAACTCAGAGTTATTTTCATGCGAAATACGGTACTGAAAACCCGACACCCTATAATGTGCAGGTGAACTCTGGTTTATATGCAACTATCTTGAATATAGAAGCGTTTCGTATTGGTTATAATCCTCATACTTTCGATTATGCAATTAGTCCAACTGAACGCAAACAACGTTTAGACGCTTTACTCAAAAGTATCCTCTATACCTATCTTCAACCCAATGGGGCCAAACGGAACACCCTTTTACCCCATCCTGATTATTTTGAAGGAACAATTTCTATTAGTACCCGTCGTTGTCCTGCACCTATGGTAAGTCCTTTGGAGTTTGAATATCAACGTCAGATTACCAGTCTTGCTGATACCCTCAATCGGATCAATGGTGATGGAACAATACAAGTGTATTCCTTTGAAACGATCGCAGAATTCGCCGAACAAATCGAAGAACTCATCAATCTAATACAACCGTATCAAATGTAGAGGATGACCTCACCCTAACCCTCTCCTAAATGGAAGATGAAAAATTAATTCGGTAATCATCTAAGTCTATCATCCACCGTGAAATTGATTTCACGGCTCACAGCTAAAGTCGAGGGGCAGTAGGAGCGAACCTGCGTCGCCAGTTTAAACGCCCCGTCAGTTGAAACTGACTCTCTGTAAGGTTTCATAGTCCATTTTAATGGACTTTCGCTATCAGACAGTGAATTCATTCACTGGCGATCTAATGGACTAACCAAATTACCTGATTATTTATTCAATTTTCATAAAAGGAGAGAGAACTGTAAACAGAGTAAATGTAGTGGTTTAATCTCCTTTACCCAATCAAAAATATGCCGACAGAAACAAATCAATGGTTGACGGTGAGTTATCAACCCGTCAGTCTATTTACCCTCAAGCGTTCCGATGCGACGAATATGGCCGCTAAATCCAATTTAGTACCCACTCCTTATACGATTAAAATGGCGTTACTAAAAGTGATGTTAGAAAATTTTGGAAAACATCACGCGAATGATTTTGCCAAATGGATCAAAAAAGAGTTTACTTGGATACGAGACTTACAGATTTATATTCAACCTCCTGAACGAATTATCGTCAACCGCAACGGTTATAAACTGCGTTATTACGATCAAACGACGGATAAAGCAGATAAAACTCGTCCTACTTTGGCTATGCAAGATGGATTTGTCTTTCGGGAATGGGTATTCTTAGAAGGAGAGTTACAGCTTTGTTTAGGCCCGACACAACGTTTAGAAGAACTCGAAAACCTTCTATCGCAGATTAATTATTTTGGTAAACGAAGTTGTTTTTTTCAGTATTTAAGCGATCGTACATTCTCTAGCATTGAACCGCAACTACAATCGACATTCGATCAAGGTTTTATCCTACAACCCCTTGATGATATGGGAAAAACAACAACTTTTGACAAAATTAACCCATTTTCGTCAGAACGCGCCATCCTGAATAAAGACCGAATTCCTACGATCGGATTTTTACCCCTACGTCTAATTGAAACAAGTACCCGCTACGACTTTTATGAAAGATACTAAATTTTCTTTGCTAACCCTAGTCTTACAACCTTGTTCTGAAAATCCTCTGATTAGTCTTAATGAATGGTTATTAGAATATCGCTCATTGATCGCATTTATCCCTTTAACGTTCCAACAAGGCGTAGATAAGGTCATAGTTGCTATTAACGATCCTCGCTTATATCCGTCACTATTGCAACTCATCTTTAAACAGCTAAATACTAATACGGTAGTTGAGTGGCAAAATAGAGCTTATCGAGTGATTGGTGTCGAAACTGATCCCCATACTCTGCATATTTTCCAAATTCAAGTTTATCCCCAAAAACCACTCCCCAAAACTTTAGGTAGAGGAATACACGCTTTATTTTTTACTTGGTTAGCAGAAGCAGACGCGAATTTAGCTGCATCCATCCATCAAAGCGATCTAATTCCCATGAGTCTTAGTATTTTTCCAGATGTTGTAAAGACTCGAATGATCTTAAAAATCGGATTGATCAAACCTTACCTACTTTCTCCTCTACTGTATGGTATTTCTCGCCATTTAGATAATGATATTATTCTCGCAGATGTTCCGTGTCGTCTCGGACAAGGAATTAGAATTTTACAGAATAATAATTACCATAGCTTATTTCAAATTCCCTCACAAAAAACAATAAATTTGCGTTTGCAATCTCCAACCAGTTTCAAGCAAGATAAATTTATTCAACCCTTTCCATTACCTCATTTAGTCTTTGAAAATTTACGCAAACGTTGGAACCAATTCGCACCCGAAGAACTTCATTATCCGATGATTGAATGGGAAGGTTTAACCAGTGCTTTTGAGTTAAAAACTCATGCTTTGAAAATGAAAGGAAGTCCTGAAATCGGTTCTACAGGATGGGTTTGTTATGAATTTTCGAGTTTAGAACAAGCCAAAATCGCTACTACATTAGCACATTTTGGACAGTTTGCAGGTGTCGGTCGAAAAGTAGGAATGGGAATGGGACAACTTCAGTTATGAATGAAAATTATTTGCCTTTAGCTTATCTCAATGCGTGGGAATATTGTCCACGTCGCTTTTATTTAGAATATCAACTTGGCGAAATGGAGGATAACGAACATATAATTATGGGTCGTTATTTACATCGAAATATCGACTTGATAGGAATTATTCAAGAAGAAGATACTACTATTTATCGCCATCAATGGGTATGGAGCGATCGCTTAATGGTAAATGGGATAATTGATGCAGTTGAAGAAAAAGATAATCAACTCATTCCATTAGAATACAAAAAAGGTCGAATGGGACGACATTTAAACGATCATTTTCAATTATGTGCTGCTGCTATATGTTTAGAGGAAAGATTGGGAAAAACAATCCCCTTTGGAGAGATTTTTTATCATGCTAGTCGTCGTCGTCAAAAAGTTGATTTTACCCCCCAACTACGACAATTAACTGAGCAAAATATCAAAATGGCGCAATTAGCAGTTAATCAACCAATGCCTTTACCGATTGATAACATCAAAAAATGTAAAGATTGTAGCCTAAAAGGTATTTGTCTTCCCGAAGAAGTCACCTATCTTAAAACCTTAATTTAGAGCTTGCTCTTAGTGAAATTTACATCAATCAAATCAGCCAATTTACTTTTAAGTAATTATTAATTATGTCTGTTCTTTATGTCTTACAACCAGAAGCTGTGATTAGTAAAACATACGAAGCTTTTACCGTTAGCGAAAAAAAAGAAGATGGCTCATGGAAAAAGCGAACTGTTGCCGCACAAACACTAGAACAAATTGTTTTGATGGGAAATCCACAATTAACTGGAGATGCTTTGGTTTATGCTTTAGAATTAGGAATACCTGTTCATTATTTAACAATATACGGTAAATATTTAGGTAGTGCATTACCTGGTTATTCTCGCAATGCACGCTTAAGATTAGCTCAATATGAAGTTTATCAAGATTTGCAACGCCGCTTATCTTTGGTGCAAGCGATCGTTACTGCCAAAATTCATAATCAATATAATGTACTCTATCGTCATAACCAATCCGAAAATCCTCTAAAAAATCGCAAAAAAGAAGTTAAACAAAAACAAACAATTGACGAAGTAAGAGGGATGGAAGGACTAGCAGCAAGAGAATATTTTTCTTACTGGACACAAATGTTAGGAAAAAATTGGACTTTTCCAGGTAGAAATCGTCGTCCACCCACCGATCCAGTCAATTCGCTTTTGAGTTTTTCCTATGGATTATTGCGCGTACAAGTAACTGCTGCAACCCATTTAGCGGGTTTAGATCCATATATAGGTTATTTACATGAGCCTAACAGAGGACAACCATCAATGGTCTTGGATTTGATGGAGGAATTTCGCCCGATTATTTCCGATAATGTTGTTTTATCTGTGTTGAATAAAGGTGAAATAAAACCGAATGATTTTAATGAAAGTTTAGGAGCATATACACTTTCCGATGCTGGAAGAAAAATATTTTTACAAGCATTTGAACGTAAAATGAACGACCAGTTTAAACATCCAGTATTTGGTTATCAATGTACTTATCGCCGTGCGATTGAATTACAAGCTCGTTTGTTGAGTCGGCATTTACAAGAAGGAATTGTTTATAAACCATTAATACTAAGATGAATACACAATTTTACCTGATCATTTACGATTTACCAGACACAAAAGCCGCTAATAAACGTAGAACACGGTTGCATAAACTTTTATCGGGTTATGGTAAATGGACACAATATAGTGTTTTTGAATGCTTTCTTACAGCCATTCAATTCGCCAAACTCCAGCATAAAATTGAAGAATTAATTAAACCCGCAGAAGATTCGGTTAGAATTTATGTACTAGATGTTGGATCAGTTAAGCGTACCATTACCTACGGTTCCGAAAAACCCCGACAAGAGACCGTTATCATTTTATAATGGTTTCTAGAGCTATTTTTGGCGAATCGAAGTGAGGGCGAAAACCCTAGGGGTTCTGCCAAAAACTCTAGAACCTTGACAAATCAATAGTTTTAGTGTTTGATTAATATAGTTAACAAGGCTTTTAATGAGAGTTATTTTCAATTATTTGAGAACTGAGATCGGGTTTGCCAAATTCCTACCTCAAACCGGCTCTCTGAAAGCTTTCTAGCTGGCAGACTTTCTATTAACTGAATCCTGTTTACGGGATTGAAACTGATTTGTCATAGTCCTGATACTCGCTTATGTCTAGCACTTTCTATTAACTGAATCCTGTTTACGGGATTGAAACTCATACTTTTCCTCCTTCTTTTTAATCAATAATTACTTTCTATTAACTGAATCCTGTTTACGGGATTGAAACTACCCCTACCCCATCGGAAGAATCGAAAGTCTCCCTTGACTTTCTATTAACTGAATCCTGTTTACGGGATTGAAACGGGGACTAACCACAAAATACTATTACTAAAATGAAACTTTCTATTAACTGAATCCTGTTTACGGGATTGAAACAAAAATCCCTACCTTATTGGGATGAAGATATGTTTGCTTTCTATTAACTGAATCCTGTTTACGGGATTGAAACGAGCAATATGAGGACTATGAGGATTATGGGGATGAGCTTTCTATTAACTGAATCCTGTTTACGGGATTGAAACGACCTGCGGGGGCTTTAACTATCAAACACATAATGCCTTTCTATTAACTGAATCCTGTTTACGGGATTGAAACAAGATCTTTAACGCTAAATTTAGAGAAGAACGGCTCTTTCTATTAACTGAATCCTGTTTACGGGATTGAAACAAATGGACATGCATTCCCGCGGTCTTCTCCCACGTTCTTTCTATTAACTGAATCCTGTTTACGGGATTGAAACGATTTAAGGTTAAAAGCGCGTCCACCAAAGGGAAACTCTTTCTATTAACTGAATCCTGTTTACGGGATTGAAACATAGCCTATAAGGGCTATAACCCTTATAGGTTAGCTTTCTATTAACTGAATCCTGTTTACGGGATTGAAACTCAATATCTATATCTAAATCATCGTCAAGAGAGCCGAAAACTTTCTATTAACTGAATCCTGTTTACGGGATTGAAACTTAGGATTTTTACCAGGAGGGCGGCTTGCCAAGGGCTTTCTATTAACTGAATCCTGTTTACGGGATTGAAACAATAAACTATCTCTTGATAGCTCATCAGCTAATCTCTTTCTATTAACTGAATCCTGTTTACGGGATTGAAACGTTGTGGAACCAACGACTACCGCGACCACAATAACCACTACTTTCTATTAACTGAATCCTGTTTACGGGATTGAAACAGTCAATTTAACAGCGCAAGAGGCTATGGTGTAGTTCTTTCTATTAACTGAATCCTGTTTACGGGATTGAAACGCTCACATGGCGACAAACCACGAGACAGGATAGCTCTTTCTATTAACTGAATCCTGTTTACGGGATTGAAACATAGGTTTGAGCAAAATCAAAAGCGTTCATTTTTATCTTTCTATTAACTGAATCCTGTTTACGGGATTGAAACGTTTAAATCAACTGGCAGACAGGGGAGATTTTCTCTTTCTATTAACTGAATCCTGTTTACGGGATTGAAACAAACGAACATGAGACAATTCGTCTTTATTGATATCTTTCTATTAACTGAATCCTGTTTACGGGATTGAAACTATTGCAGAATTTAGAAGGTTTTGCTCATCAAATTATACTTTCTATTAACTGAATCCTGTTTACGGGATTGAAACTTCAATTGTTCATTATTATCATAAACAATCTCTACATCAACTTTCTATTAACTGAATCCTGTTTACGGGATTGAAACGAGGACTGGAAGGCGAGAAGACTGTCGATAAACTTGCTTTCTATTAACTGAATCCTGTTTACGGGATTGAAACGGGAGAAGGGCAAGCGTGTTTATAGCCGTCATTGCCCTTTCTATTAACTGAATCCTGTTTACGGGATTGAAACGCGTTGTTCCTTGGGTTAAGATTTTTAACGACACAACTGTTGCGGTTCTTTCTATTAACTGAATCCTGTTTACGGGATTGAAACGCGAGAACTCGCAAGAATTATGGATGCGGTTGGAATTCTTTCTATTAACTGAATCCTGTTTACGGGATTGAAACAAATCCTTCAAGCCGTCAAGTTGTTCCAGTCTCGGAAACTTTCTATTAACTGAATCCTGTTTACGGGATTGAAACATCTGAAGATAGCCCCTTAAAGAACAAAGAACACATTCTTTCTATTAACTGAATCCTGTTTACGGGATTGAAACGAGCTTTGTCGATTATTTTTGCACTGCTTCCTTAACTTTCTATTAACTGAATCCTGTTTACGGGATTGAAACTATTTGAGGGTGGACGGGATTTAATTCCTCTTGGTTTCTTTCTATTAACTGAATCCTGTTTACGGGATTGAAACGGACACTCTCCAATTGTCGTCTAGGGACAACTGGCCAACTTTCTATTAACTGAATCCTGTTTACGGGATTGAAACAGATATCCCTGCAACCACTAATTCAAATGAACGCACCTTTCTATTAACTGAATCCTGTTTACGGGATTGAAACATAGTATAACTTGCATTTTACAAGCTATCATAGCAACTTTCTATTAACTGAATCCTGTTTACGGGATTGAAACATTTTTTGTAGGCAATCGTCAATTCTTCTAGGGGTCTTTCTATTAACTGAATCCTGTTTACGGGATTGAAACGCTAGATAGCCAAGAGAACTATCAACAGACCTATACCTTTCTATTAACTGAATCCTGTTTACGGGATTGAAACCCTAAGCTCATAATTCAACCCCCGTTAATCTTTTAACTTTCTATTAACTGAATCCTGTTTACGGGATTGAAACATTTACTATCGCTAAATCTAGCTGAAATCAATGATTTATTCTTTCTATTAACTGAATCCTGTTTACGGGATTGAAACTTCTGCACCAACCATTCTAATACTTGTTCTTTCGTCTTTCTATTAACTGAATCCTGTTTACGGGATTGAAACGGCGAAGCAGTGCGTTCATTTGAATTAGTGGTTGCCTTTCTATTAACTGAATCCTGTTTACGGGATTGAAACATTTAGAATTAAATCAAGATACTTATAAATATTTCTTTCTATTAACTGAATCCTGTTTACGGGATTGAAACAAGCTAATCCTTTATCCATAGTACCTTTACAGTTTACCTTTCTATTAACTGAATCCTGTTTACGGGATTGAAACATAAATCTTTCTTTAATTTCTACTAAGTCTAAATTAGCTTTCTATTAACTGAATCCTGTTTACGGGATTGAAACACTTGAACTCGGAATCGGACTCCGAATGACCGACATTAGAACTTTCTATTAACTGAATCCTGTTTACGGGATTGAAACTTCCCTTTTGATCAATTTTAATCAATATTAAACAACTTTCTATTAACTGAATCCTGTTTACGGGATTGAAACAGCGTAGAAAGCCACGCCTAAATCTATTAAACGTTTACTTTCTATTAACTGAATCCTGTTTACGGGATTGAAACTTTTGAGAAGTTATGGCAATGCAGAAAGGTTTGCTCCTTTCTATTAACTGAATCCTGTTTACGGGATTGAAACAAAAATCCCTACCTTATTGGGATGAAGATATGTTTCTTTCTATTAACTGAATCCTGTTTACGGGATTGAAACTTCGCCTTTGAGTTGGTCGAGCCGTTCTTTTGGTGCTTTCTATTAACTGAATCCTGTTTACGGGATTGAAACGTCCGATTCCAACTTGAGCAGCAACTCCGATACTCTTTCTATTAACTGAATCCTGTTTACGGGATTGAAACGGGCAAAAGCCCAATCCTCTACCAGCCGCAGTCACTGCTTTCTATTAACTGAATCCTGTTTACGGGATTGAAACTATAAATTGACATTAACTGAAGATAATCTCCCTAAGATTAGTCCTAGTGCTTTCTATTAACTGAATCCTGTTTACGGGATTGAAACATCTTTTTTAAAATAATATTTGAGTTAAATTTTAGGACCTTTCTATTAACTGAATCCTGTTTACGGGATTGAAACATTAATATTTTGAAATTATATGCCAGATTATAATTCTTTCTATTAACTGAATCCTGTTTACGGGATTGAAACTTTTTTCTGATAATCACAGAAAAATACATCTTTTTCTTTCTATTAACTGAATCCTGTTTACGGGATTGAAACAATAAAAATTAGCCTATTAGTTTTACTTGTTATAGACACTTTCTATTAACTGAATCCTGTTTACGGGATTGAAACTTACTACTTTAGCTTAGATATTTAACTATTTAAAACTCTTTCTATTAACTGAATCCTGTTTACGGGATTGAAACAAAATTTTATCTAAAGAAAGTCAGTATTATTTTTCTCTTTCTATTAACTGAATCCTGTTTACGGGATTGAAACAATCATGATTTACAATCACAAGCTACTTTTGGTTTTCTTTCTATTAACTGAATCCTGTTTACGGGATTGAAACAATATTTTTTTACTCTCTAGTAAAAAAAATCATGATTTCTTTCTATTAACTGAATCCTGTTTACGGGATTGAAACAATAATGAACCTGCCTTTAATACTAATCATAATTATCTTTCTATTAACTGAATCCTGTTTACGGGATTGAAACAAGATTCTAATTTAGCAATAACTTTTTTAACTAACTTTCTATTAACTGAATCCTGTTTACGGGATTGAAACTTACTATCTAAATTAGTGATTGTCTTTAATTCCGAGTCTTTCTATTAACTGAATCCTGTTTACGGGATTGAAACATTTATATATAAATTCTATATAATATATAATAATATCTTTCTATTAACTGAATCCTGTTTACGGGATTGAAACATTTCTAAATAATAATCTACTATTTCTACATAATTTACTTTCTATTAACTGAATCCTGTTTACGGGATTGAAACGATAGAAAGATTAGACATATAATACAATAAAATAATCTTTCTATTAACTGAATCCTGTTTACGGGATTGAAACTTTGCTGATAATATTGATATAAGCCATTTTTTGTCTTTCTATTAACTGAATCCTGTTTACGGGATTGAAACAAATCAGCTAAAAGTAAAATATCTAGTGGTGGTACTCTTTCTATTAACTGAATCCTGTTTACGGGATTGAAACTTTATTTTTTCAATATAAATCATCATTTTTTCATTTCTTTCTATTAACTGAATCCTGTTTACGGGATTGAAACATATTGAAGGTAGAAAAAATTTAGCAGCAGTTAAAGCTTTCTATTAACTGAATCCTGTTTACGGGATTGAAACGTAGTCGGTTCTTTTGTGGGATTTATGCTTGTTGGGTAGTACTTTCTATTAACTGAATCCTGTTTACGGGATTGAAACCGTCTTGCGCACAAGAACTAGACAGGAAACCCGCTTTCTATTAACTGAATCCTGTTTACGGGATTGAAACTGTTCTAACTTCGATGTCTCCATATTTGTTTTTTACTTTCTATTAACTGAATCCTGTTTACGGGATTGAAACTTTAAAGCCGTTCTTTTCTAAATTTAACGCCAAGGACTTTCTATTAACTGAATCCTGTTTACGGGATTGAAACTGGAACCATTCAAGGCGATGGAGATAATCGATAATGCTTTCTATTAACTGAATCCTGTTTACGGGATTGAAACAACAAATTATGTTGCTTTCAAGATTTTTCCAGTATCCTTTCTATTAACTGAATCCTGTTTACGGGATTGAAACTGAGGAAAGCAATGATGATGAGGATTCCTTTGACGGCTTTCTATTAACTGAATCCTGTTTACGGGATTGAAACTTTGCGATGAAGCAGGAATAACGCTAGAAGATCTAGCCTTTCTATTAACTGAATCCTGTTTACGGGATTGAAACCATAGAACTTTGTGCCTTAAACAATTCATGGAATGCTGATCTTTCTATTAACTGAATCCTGTTTACGGGATTGAAACGAGATCAAGGTCGCTACATTCTTGAAACGAAACCGTCTTTCTTTCTATTAACTGAATCCTGTTTACGGGATTGAAACAATAACATCATAGTTTTCCCTTTTAATCAATATTACTTTCTATTAACTGAATCCTGTTTACGGGATTGAAACGACACGATTCAAGGCGATCAGCATAGCATTCCATGAATTCTTTCTATTAACTGAATCCTGTTTACGGGATTGAAACGATGTCGGGATCATATAAAAAGTCCACAGCGAACTGTCCTTGCTTTCTATTAACTGAATCCTGTTTACGGGATTGAAACCATTAGTTTCGACCGCATAAATCAAGATGCGGTCCTTTCTATTAACTGAATCCTGTTTACGGGATTGAAACGCAGTTAGTGCCGTCCGAGAAACTGACAATTCTTCCCGCTTTCTATTAACTGAATCCTGTTTACGGGATTGAAACTTCTATTTTCTATTGTTAGATTGTTTAATAAATTTTGCTTTCTATTAACTGAATCCTGTTTACGGGATTGAAACTTCTAGTGTTATTTTTGCTTCATCACAAAAACGCGTCTTTCTATTAACTGAATCCTGTTTACGGGATTGAAACAATTATATTCTTTATTAAAATTATGTAGATTTTTTCTTTCTATTAACTGAATCCTGTTTACGGGATTGAAACACATATGCTAGTATCTCAAGTCTCATTAAATAATCCTTTCTATTAACTGAATCCTGTTTACGGGATTGAAACTATAAGCAAAAATAAAACTATGTTTTATTTAAGGCTTTCTATTAACTGAATCCTGTTTACGGGATTGAAACTCTTCAATAGTATCATGTAATATAGCTATTACTTTCTCTTTCTATTAACTGAATCCTGTTTACGGGATTGAAACTTTACTACTTTATCATTAAAAACTAGAATAATACTATCCTTTCTATTAACTGAATCCTGTTTACGGGATTGAAACAAAAATAGTAAAATATTTAATACCTTTTAACATTACTTTCTATTAACTGAATCCTGTTTACGGGATTGAAACTAAATAAATACTCTCTATTTAAAATTTAATACCCTACTTTCTATTAACTGAATCCTGTTTACGGGATTGAAACAGTTTATCTTTAAATAAATTAAATAATTTACTAACTTTCTATTAACTGAATCCTGTTTACGGGATTGAAACGTAATTATTATTCTTTTCTAAAATATTAATATAGAACTTTCTATTAACTGAATCCTGTTTACGGGATTGAAACAAACTATTTTCTATTTCTTCAGTAGTAAATAAGTCCTTTCTATTAACTGAATCCTGTTTACGGGATTGAAACTAAATCAAATTATTTGTGACGACCATAGAGTTTTACTTTCTATTAACTGAATCCTGTTTACGGGATTGAAACAAAGATTTAATTAATTTCTACCAATTATAGTTCTTTCTATTAACTGAATCCTGTTTACGGGATTGAAACAATCAATGTCAGTAATTAAAGAAGTGCAAAATGTACTTTCTATTAACTGAATCCTGTTTACGGGATTGAAACAATATACTACTTTACCTAAATTATCCCATAACTTACTTTCTATTAACTGAATCCTGTTTACGGGATTGAAACTATTTTAATTTAAGTATTCTTGATAAATAGTTATATTACTTTCTATTAACTGAATCCTGTTTACGGGATTGAAACTTTTTTAAGATAATAATTAACCCATTGATAATCTACCTTTCTATTAACTGAATCCTGTTTACGGGATTGAAACAAGTCAAAAGACCATGAATCTTTCTATATAGTAGATCTTTCTATTAACTGAATCCTGTTTACGGGATTGAAACACTCTTATTCATACAAAAGGTTATATAAGGCTAAGACTTTCTATTAACTGAATCCTGTTTACGGGATTGAAACTTTTATTTCTATCATATTGTATAATTTTTTTTGGTTCTTTCTATTAACTGAATCCTGTTTACGGGATTGAAACTATTATTTTTTCTATTTCTACTTCTAGCATGGTTTTACTTTCTATTAACTGAATCCTGTTTACGGGATTGAAACAGTTTACATAGTTTTCATAAAAAACCAATAATATTTCTTTCTATTAACTGAATCCTGTTTACGGGATTGAAACGAAATTAATTAAATCTTTTAATACCTAAATAACCTCTTTCTATTAACTGAATCCTGTTTACGGGATTGAAACAAGATTACTTCATTTTCTATAGTCTCTTTACCTGAGCTTTCTATTAACTGAATCCTGTTTACGGGATTGAAACTACATTCGGAACGGAAAACTTTAAAGTCAAGCGCGTTCACTTTCTATTAACTGAATCCTGTTTACGGGATTGAAACGATATTTCTATCTCCAGCTTTGATACTATTAAGTCTTTCTATTAACTGAATCCTGTTTACGGGATTGAAACTGATTAGATTTAATGCTGGCAGCTCTTTACCTTTTAACTTTCTATTAACTGAATCCTGTTTACGGGATTGAAACATAATCCAACCATCTAGATATTTACCTTTTTGCCCTTTCTATTAACTGAATCCTGTTTACGGGATTGAAACCTGTTTAGTCTTAATTAGATATAGTACGGCTTCTCGACTTTCTATTAACTGAATCCTGTTTACGGGATTGAAACTTTGCGATCACTAAATTATCCAATAGATATTTTTCTTCTTTCTATTAACTGAATCCTGTTTACGGGATTGAAACATTCGTGGAAAGTTTAATTGGGTTACGACCAAATCTTTCTTTCTATTAACTGAATCCTGTTTACGGGATTGAAACAGGTAGTTGGACTGCCAATTATTCCAGTTGGAACTACTTTCTATTAACTGAATCCTGTTTACGGGATTGAAACTAGAAAGTTTAAAAAAATTTTTGTATGAAGGCAAGATAAAAATCTTTCTATTAACTGAATCCTGTTTACGGGATTGAAACAGAGCTTGCTCAATTTCTAAGCGTTCCTTGTCAGCCGCTTTCTATTAACTGAATCCTGTTTACGGGATTGAAACCTTTTTCGTTTCCATCATTAGTTGGTTTCTCCTTTTTCTTTCTATTAACTGAATCCTGTTTACGGGATTGAAACAATAATTCGTGTTCTTCGTTTAATTTTTGGAATTCTCTTTCTATTAACTGAATCCTGTTTACGGGATTGAAACGACATTAGTCTAAGCGCGGAGTCATGGTGGACTAATCTTTCTATTAACTGAATCCTGTTTACGGGATTGAAACTCCCGCACCGTAAGGGTTTGGGAGAATTTCCAATACGCTTTCTATTAACTGAATCCTGTTTACGGGATTGAAACAGTTCGATCGTTTCTCCGCTCTCATGAACACGATTTGGCTTTCTATTAACTGAATCCTGTTTACGGGATTGAAACAGTTTTGCCATTAATGGCTAAAGTGTCACCAGAACTTTCTATTAACTGAATCCTGTTTACGGGATTGAAACTTGCCCTCCTCAAAAGCGTCCATAAAAGGCACTCCCTTTCTATTAACTGAATCCTGTTTACGGGATTGAAACAATGCTCCGAAAATTGGCTGCATAATAGAAACAAAGCCTTTCTATTAACTGAATCCTGTTTACGGGATTGAAACGTTCCGTTAAGGGTAGCACCCACCGCAAAATCTGTTAAACTTTCTATTAACTGAATCCTGTTTACGGGATTGAAACTAGTCATTGAGATATACTCGAGTTCGTTTCCATATTTCTTTCTATTAACTGAATCCTGTTTACGGGATTGAAACGATCAAGGGTTCCAGTTCCAGCAATCGCAGCTAGACTTTCTATTAACTGAATCCTGTTTACGGGATTGAAACTCTTATTGTCAAAGTCCCCGCAGGCTATCATAATTTTCTTTCTATTAACTGAATCCTGTTTACGGGATTGAAACATAGAGTGTTTTAGCGATGATTGGACATTCCCTTCTTTCTATTAACTGAATCCTGTTTACGGGATTGAAACATTCAATCATATGATAGATTTTGAGCAACAGGCAGAGTTAAACTTTCTATTAACTGAATCCTGTTTACGGGATTGAAACTGTTCGCCTGTGGCTGTATTTTTGCTTACTAACATTCTTTCTATTAACTGAATCCTGTTTACGGGATTGAAACTTTTGAACATATAGCAGACGAAATACATGAATCTTCTTTCTATTAACTGAATCCTGTTTACGGGATTGAAACTGGCAAGATTCTCCGCCTAAAGCGGGTGGTTGGCAGAATTCATCTTTCTATTAACTGAATCCTGTTTACGGGATTGAAACAATCTAGGCGTGGCTTTCTACGCTCACCTAAGAATCTTTCTATTAACTGAATCCTGTTTACGGGATTGAAACCATTTGACCCGTTGTGCGTTAGGGCGTTCTACCATCTTTCTATTAACTGAATCCTGTTTACGGGATTGAAACACTTAGACATCGGGCTTTAGTACAGGTCAAGCCGATACTTTCTATTAACTGAATCCTGTTTACGGGATTGAAACTGTCTATATCTCTAATATAAATCAATTGATTGACTTTCTATTAACTGAATCCTGTTTACGGGATTGAAACATTTTATTATGACGACTGTGGGTATGACGATGATTCTCTTTCTATTAACTGAATCCTGTTTACGGGATTGAAACAAAAACTTCAATTAGCGCGGGTTGAAACCATCGACTTTCTATTAACTGAATCCTGTTTACGGGATTGAAACCTGTGGGCTGTTGGCGACCATTAAACAAGTTGTATACTTTCTATTAACTGAATCCTGTTTACGGGATTGAAACAGGTAATTCGTAGCGAGCATATGCAAGTTTTACAAGCTTTCTATTAACTGAATCCTGTTTACGGGATTGAAACGCTACTAGATAGCCAAGAAAACTATCAACAGACCTCTTTCTATTAACTGAATCCTGTTTACGGGATTGAAACCGAGAAAAAAATTGATGGATTGTCAAATGTTTTTACTTTCTATTAACTGAATCCTGTTTACGGGATTGAAACTATATGTATATCGTGCGATAGATCAATTCCCAAAAACTTTCTATTAACTGAATCCTGTTTACGGGATTGAAACAGTTTAATGGTGTTAAAGATGTTTTAGAGGAACTCACTTTCTATTAACTGAATCCTGTTTACGGGATTGAAACTGCTCTTCCGAAAAATAACGAACTTCAGACTCAAAAACTTTCTATTAACTGAATCCTGTTTACGGGATTGAAACCAGTATAACTTGCATTTTACAAGCTATCATAACACTTTCTATTAACTGAATCCTGTTTACGGGATTGAAACGTAAGAATCATCGTCATACCCATAATCGTCACAGTCGCTTTCTATTAACTGAATCCTGTTTACGGGATTGAAACTAATTCATCTTCTTTTTTCGGAACATAGATATCCGCGCTTTCTATTAACTGAATCCTGTTTACGGGATTGAAACTTAAAATGAAATCTTCGTTCAAACGGCGGGCAAGCTGATCTACTTTCTATTAACTGAATCCTGTTTACGGGATTGAAACAATATTAAGCACGTCACTGCTCAATCCGATCATGATCTTTCTATTAACTGAATCCTGTTTACGGGATTGAAACTACAGGGCTAAAGAACTAGAAAAATAGCAAACTTTCTATGATTCTTTCTATTAACTGAATCCTGTTTACGGGATTGAAACTCTGGGAACACCGATGACGGCGGTGTAGCTGCGTTGTCCTTTCTATTAACTGAATCCTGTTTACGGGATTGAAACGACTTAAAAGAAATTCGCAGGCTCAAAGAAGAGGGTCTTTCTATTAACTGAATCCTGTTTACGGGATTGAAACTGCCAATAACCCCTCCCCAGAGGCAATATTAGTTCGATTCTTTCTATTAACTGAATCCTGTTTACGGGATTGAAACCGGTCAATAGAAGATAATTCAAATAGCTTTTTTACTTTCTATTAACTGAATCCTGTTTACGGGATTGAAACGACTAAGATTAGTTTCACGGTTAAACCTCCAATATTCTTTCTATTAACTGAATCCTGTTTACGGGATTGAAACGGTGAATTTACATCTCCATTGAATTCCCAACTCGCTTTCTATTAACTGAATCCTGTTTACGGGATTGAAACAGAATCATCATCGTCATACCCATAATCGTCACAGTCCTTTCTATTAACTGAATCCTGTTTACGGGATTGAAACCCTAGTTAAAGATACTTTTAAGCGCAAAGATTGAACTCTTTCTATTAACTGAATCCTGTTTACGGGATTGAAACTTTGCTGTAGCAAACATATCTTCATCCCAATAGGCTTTCTATTAACTGAATCCTGTTTACGGGATTGAAACACAGTTGTCCGATCATTGCAAATGGAAGGCATTTAGGCTTTCTATTAACTGAATCCTGTTTACGGGATTGAAACCATAATTCAACCCCCGTCAATCTTTTAATTTTACTCTTTCTATTAACTGAATCCTGTTTACGGGATTGAAACTGTTCGCCTAAATGATCTGGACTGTGATCCGCAATCTTTCTATTAACTGAATCCTGTTTACGGGATTGAAACTGTTCGCCTAAATGATCTGGACTGTGATCCGCAATCCTTTCTATTAACTGAATCCTGTTTACGGGATTGAAACGAGACCTCCCAATTATCGTTTAGTGACAGTTGTCCGATCCTTTCTATTAACTGAATCCTGTTTACGGGATTGAAACTCGCTCCACTTTTTATAGTCCAGATTGCAGTCTGGATCTCTTTCTATTAACTGAATCCTGTTTACGGGATTGAAACATTCACCCTGTGGATGATGCCCAGCGCCTGCTATTCTTTCTATTAACTGAATCCTGTTTACGGGATTGAAACTGTTTATACTCAGGAACGGCAGGAAATAAATCATTAAGCTTTCTATTAACTGAATCCTGTTTACGGGATTGAAACAGCTGTCTTTTTGATGGAGATAAAGAACCGTCTTCTTTCTATTAACTGAATCCTGTTTACGGGATTGAAACCCTAACAAAGCTATGACAAACCCTTGTCTTACGAGTCCTTTCTATTAACTGAATCCTGTTTACGGGATTGAAACAACTCAACTCGCTTTAAAACACTGGGGTTAAAGGTTCTTTCTATTAACTGAATCCTGTTTACGGGATTGAAACATCCAAGAGCGGATTGTTCCGTTCATTACTAGCTTGGCTTTCTATTAACTGAATCCTGTTTACGGGATTGAAACAGAATTAAAGTCGAAAATGAAATTGTTGGCCAGTGGATCTTTCTATTAACTGAATCCTGTTTACGGGATTGAAACGCCATTCTCAGATGAGCATAGAAAGTTACGCCCATCTTTCTATTAACTGAATCCTGTTTACGGGATTGAAACTTGTATCAATCAATTGATTTATATTGGCAATATAAACTTTCTATTAACTGAATCCTGTTTACGGGATTGAAACTGTGTTCGCCCGTGACTGTATTTTTGTTAATGTTCACTTTCTATTAACTGAATCCTGTTTACGGGATTGAAACTCTTATTGTCAAAGTCCCCTCTAATTTTCATAATTCTTTCTATTAACTGAATCCTGTTTACGGGATTGAAACTTACAAGACCGTTAGCGGCTGAAACACGTACCCCGCTTTCTATTAACTGAATCCTGTTTACGGGATTGAAACTGATCGGCTTCACGATCAAACTCAAATTTAATGTTGCTTTCTATTAACTGAATCCTGTTTACGGGATTGAAACATCTATATATATAGCCGAGTCGTTTTTGCCGTGATCTTTCTATTAACTGAATCCTGTTTACGGGATTGAAACAAGTGTTTGTCGTGTTTTATGCGAAAGTTCGTCATCTTTCTATTAACTGAATCCTGTTTACGGGATTGAAACAGGATTCCCTCAACCATTGCCAAGAAATATCTTGCGCTTTCTATTAACTGAATCCTGTTTACGGGATTGAAACAGAGGAGAGGACTTTGTTGGAATCTTGTCCGCAAACTTTCTATTAACTGAATCCTGTTTACGGGATTGAAACAGGATTCCCTCAACCATTGCCAAGAAATATCTTGCGGGGTCTTTCTATTAACTGAATCCTGTTTACGGGATTGAAACTTTTATGCGAAAGTTCGTCATGAGTTAAAATCTCCCTTTCTATTAACTGAATCCTGTTTACGGGATTGAAACCGTGCATTCCCGTTGTGTTTTCCCATTTCTGGTCGCAGGTCTTTCTATTAACTGAATCCTGTTTACGGGATTGAAACTTTTCACGGATATTTTTTACCAGCCATCGACTATCTCTTTCTATTAACTGAATCCTGTTTACGGGATTGAAACTTATAAGGCTTCTTCTTGTGACACAAAGCCTTCTTCTTTCTATTAACTGAATCCTGTTTACGGGATTGAAACTGTTCTCTATATCTTCATTATCAATTGATTGATAACTTTCTATTAACTGAATCCTGTTTACGGGATTGAAACAATTAATATTAAGTTGCGCGCTTTGGGCAATTTGGGGCTTTCTATTAACTGAATCCTGTTTACGGGATTGAAACGCACTATTACTTTTAATTTCTTTAAGAGTTGTAATTCTTTCTATTAACTGAATCCTGTTTACGGGATTGAAACATTTTTTATTCGTACTTGTATAGACTTTGGGGAAAGCTTTCTATTAACTGAATCCTGTTTACGGGATTGAAACATCTTTTACCTTAACAGGGACAAACGCTAATTTTCTTTCTATTAACTGAATCCTGTTTACGGGATTGAAACCGTACTACTCTTAATACTTCTTTAATTGCTATTGCTTTCTATTAACTGAATCCTGTTTACGGGATTGAAACAATAATACTCACCAATTTAACCAGTTAGCTTACGAACTTTCTATTAACTGAATCCTGTTTACGGGATTGAAACTGGCATCGAAGGCCGTTTAGGACAACCTTGCCAAGTGCAAACTTTCTATTAACTGAATCCTGTTTACGGGATTGAAACTTTTGTTTCTTGGTGAAACAATTGCAGCAAAATTTTTACTTTCTATTAACTGAATCCTGTTTACGGGATTGAAACTCAAGCTTATTTTGGGCATAAAAAACAAGCCAAATTCTTTCTATTAACTGAATCCTGTTTACGGGATTGAAACCGTCAAACAACTCATTGATTTCGCGAGATGAAGACCTTTCTATTAACTGAATCCTGTTTACGGGATTGAAACCTGGTTCATCTACAGATTGATCAACTTGAACTGTCAAGCTTTCTATTAACTGAATCCTGTTTACGGGATTGAAACGAAAATCTCCAGACCCCGCGGGTTCAGTTGGGGAGGGCCTTTCTATTAACTGAATCCTGTTTACGGGATTGAAACAGCAATTAGGTTTAGAATAGCTGCGGTTAGAATTGGCTTTCTATTAACTGAATCCTGTTTACGGGATTGAAACCATTGTCTGGAGTTAAGGGCGCGCTCATCCCTAACTTTCTATTAACTGAATCCTGTTTACGGGATTGAAACGGGATCAAGATCACTACATTGCTGGAAGGATATAGTTGGCCTTTCTATTAACTGAATCCTGTTTACGGGATTGAAACATCTACGGGATCACCCTTCCTAGCGAGCAATATGAGCTTTCTATTAACTGAATCCTGTTTACGGGATTGAAACTTGAAGAGGGCAATGTTGTTATTTTTAAATATCATCTTTCTATTAACTGAATCCTGTTTACGGGATTGAAACTATGAGCTTTAGAGTTGTAGCAGCGGATGTTACAATCTTTCTATTAACTGAATCCTGTTTACGGGATTGAAACATGGCTTTATGCGAAGATAAATGGGGCGATCAGGCTCTTTCTATTAACTGAATCCTGTTTACGGGATTGAAACCAAATCCCCCCGCAGTCACACCGCATCAACCATGTGCTTTCTATTAACTGAATCCTGTTTACGGGATTGAAACAAGAAAAAGCCAGTTTTACGTCATGGCTTAAGACGCTTTCTATTAACTGAATCCTGTTTACGGGATTGAAACTTTACTGCATTAAAACCAAGGTCGGACTCACTGAATTCTTTCTATTAACTGAATCCTGTTTACGGGATTGAAACTTTAACTTACTCTGAGCAGAGAGATTTTATCAATACTTTCTATTAACTGAATCCTGTTTACGGGATTGAAACAACGAGGAGATTAACAAAGTCGTTAGTGATACTAACAACTTTCTATTAACTGAATCCTGTTTACGGGATTGAAACTAAAAATTCTATCATTTTGGCGATAGTAGAACGCCCCTTTCTATTAACTGAATCCTGTTTACGGGATTGAAACATAACCTGCGGGGACTTTAACTATTAAACACATGACTTTCTATTAACTGAATCCTGTTTACGGGATTGAAACAACAATTACCCCATGTCCGAAATGGGGCGCTTATGCTTTCTATTAACTGAATCCTGTTTACGGGATTGAAACCTCTAAAACGTCCGAGAGAACGGGAAAATTATGATAACTTTCTATTAACTGAATCCTGTTTACGGGATTGAAACTGTTCCTTTTCTATCTCTTGAGGGGTTTCAGGGGTCTTTCTATTAACTGAATCCTGTTTACGGGATTGAAACATTAATTCGAGAATGGAATAAGCCAGTATCTCGCTTACTTTCTATTAACTGAATCCTGTTTACGGGATTGAAACTTCAGATATTCTGCCAACGATAGGCAGAATTCCAACCCTTTCTATTAACTGAATCCTGTTTACGGGATTAAAACATCCCTTATAATCAATCCATAAATGATCGTTTAGGCTTTCTATTAACTGAATCCTGTTTACGGGATTGAAACGCTAACATAATCTCCAGCGCGATTTGGTTTTGGGCCTTTCTATTAACTGAATCCTGTTTACGGGATTGAAACAAACGCTCCATGAGAAAGGGAAAGCGTTAGAACAACTTTCTATTAACTGAATCCTGTTTACGGGATTGAAACTTCAATTCCCTCTGATCTCATAATTCCTCTAGCGGCTTTCTATTAACTGAATCCTGTTTACGGGATTGAAACGTTCAGTAGGAATTAGAGTTTTACGACAAGTTTTAGCTTTCTATTAACTGAATCCTGTTTACGGGATTGAAACTCGCCAAAGCGGTCTAATTGAGTTGCTTTTCCTTCCGCTTTCTATTAACTGAATCCTGTTTACGGGATTGAAACAATAACTCGACAAATTCCTTCAATTAATCCCTTGTACTTTCTATTAACTGAATCCTGTTTACGGGATTGAAACAAAAGTGCTTGATCTTGATTTTGTAGGAATATCCTTTTTCTTTCTATTAACTGAATCCTGTTTACGGGATTGAAACAATTCAACCGCGCCACTTACTTTAAAGGGGAATTTGACCTTTCTATTAACTGAATCCTGTTTACGGGATTGAAACGATAGATCCTCGATTACTAATTGTTGGGCGGCTAAAGCTTTCTATTAACTGAATCCTGTTTACGGGATTGAAACCATTTGTTGATACTTCGAGTCATCAGCGAATGTCACTTTCTATTAACTGAATCCTGTTTACGGGATTGAAACTTTTTTTTGCTAGTGAAAGTATCGAGCGATCGCTATCTTTCTATTAACTGAATCCTGTTTACGGGATTGAAACCTGTAAGCTTTTCTAATTTGCTCATCTGTAATACCTACTTTCTATTAACTGAATCCTGTTTACGGGATTGAAACCCGGAACATCAACTAAACATGGAGAAACTACGAATGGCTTTCTATTAACTGAATCCTGTTTACGGGATTGAAACGTAATATTTATCATTTTTAGGTTTTATTGTCGGGCTGTCTTTCTATTAACTGAATCCTGTTTACGGGATTGAAACAACAAAAACGCTAAACCACTTTTGAACGAAGTTTTCTTTCTATTAACTGAATCCTGTTTACGGGATTGAAACAATCAGGAAATGCGAGCGCCCGTTTATTTGGTAGCGCTTTCTATTAACTGAATCCTGTTTACGGGATTGAAACCTAACATCTCAATAGCTCCTGGCTCTAAACTCGTTCTTTCTATTAACTGAATCCTGTTTACGGGATTGAAACGGATTCTATTCCCTTTAACGCAATTCAAATTGGTTCCACTTTCTATTAACTGAATCCTGTTTACGGGATTGAAACCAAGTTTTGTACGATTTTTGGTACAAAGATCAAAACTTTCTATTAACTGAATCCTGTTTACGGGATTGAAACTTTCTATCGCTTTAACTAAGTTCTCAATCTCCGTTCTTTCTATTAACTGAATCCTGTTTACGGGATTGAAACGTAAATCCAACCGATGTTGTATTTTTTTTCTTGTTTCTTTCTATTAACTGAATCCTGTTTACGGGATTGAAACTAGCCATCACTAAGAGCGGCGAGAGACACTTTATATTCTTTCTATTAACTGAATCCTGTTTACGGGATTGAAACTCCAAGTGGCCGCAACAAAGAAGGTCGCAAAGTCAGCTTTCTATTAACTGAATCCTGTTTACGGGATTGAAACGAATCCTACTTCGATTACGAAGGGATTAAAGAAAACTTTCTATTAACTGAATCCTGTTTACGGGATTGAAACCCACTCATCGACGATACGGACAGCATCGCCTAAATTCTTTCTATTAACTGAATCCTGTTTACGGGATTGAAACTGTGGCCGCGTCAGTTTTTTCAATGGTTGCTGCGACTTTCTATTAACTGAATCCTGTTTACGGGATTGAAACGTTCAGTAGGAATTAGAGTTTTTCGACAAGTTTTAGACTTTCTATTAACTGAATCCTGTTTACGGGATTGAAACCTCTACTTGTTTCCCATTGCTTAGGGTGAAGTAAGCGGCTTTCTATTAACTGAATCCTGTTTACGGGATTGAAACGCTGGAAAAACTAATAACTTCTGATTTTGGATATCTCTTTCTATTAACTGAATCCTGTTTACGGGATTGAAACAGCTATAGGGCGTTGCCACTCATCAACCTCCACCCCCTTTCTATTAACTGAATCCTGTTTACGGGATTGAAACCAGGCTTGGGAGGCATATACAAGAAAAATGCGAATCCTACTTTCTATTAACTGAATCCTGTTTACGGGATTGAAACGATGTGGCCCGCTAATAAAGTAGTGTTATTATCTCGCTTTCTATTAACTGAATCCTGTTTACGGGATTGAAACTACCTACACCTACAATGCTAAAGAAAGAATTAAGTCTTTCTATTAACTGAATCCTGTTTACGGGATTGAAACTTTTACTAGATGATTTAGGGGATGTTGAAATAGATCTTTCTATTAACTGAATCCTGTTTACGGGATTGAAACATACACCATACGTTTAAAGCCTGCTAGTCCGCGCATCTTTCTATTAACTGAATCCTGTTTACGGGATTGAAACAACTCATCCAAGCTTTTTAACTCTTCAATTTCTGGCTTTCTATTAACTGAATCCTGTTTACGGGATTGAAACTAGCTCTAATTACAAATCTATCTGGATTACTGTAGGCTCTTTCTATTAACTGAATCCTGTTTACGGGATTGAAACCCGTATGCGGCTTCCCATAGTTTTATTGGCGGTACTTTCTATTAACTGAATCCTGTTTACGGGATTGAAACTAACAACGGATGTTACAATCTTTAGTGACATCCGTCTCTTTCTATTAACTGAATCCTGTTTACGGGATTGAAACCTCTACGGCAGTCTTGAGATCACCAAAACACCAATTCTTTCTATTAACTGAATCCTGTTTACGGGATTGAAACTTTTTACTGCCAGTAGTCCTTGACAAACTGGACTAGCTTTCTATTAACTGAATCCTGTTTACGGGATTGAAACATAATAGACTTAGCCTTCTCTAGCAAAAGCTTTTGACTTTCTATTAACTGAATCCTGTTTACGGGATTGAAACTCCCATCCTTCCAAAGACAGGGAAACTCCGAAAGATTCTTTCTATTAACTGAATCCTGTTTACGGGATTGAAACCGTTAAATTGTTTGGTGTCACTCCATTTTTTATAGCTTTCTATTAACTGAATCCTGTTTACGGGATTGAAACTCATGATAAGAGATAGGAAAACATGACAAGATCTTTCTATTAACTGAATCCTGTTTACGGGATTGAAACGAGCGAGAGAGAAACATTCAGCCGTTTTCAGCATTTCCTTTCTATTAACTGAATCCTGTTTACGGGATTGAAACCAATCTAATTTAAATCAACCGAAGATTGAATATTGCTTTCTATTAACTGAATCCTGTTTACGGGATTGAAACCTGACACCTTTAGAGATAGATATAAAGATGGAGAGCTTTCTATTAACTGAATCCTGTTTACGGGATTGAAACCTTTATTAACTTCCAATACACCCACTCTTTTTCTGCACTTTCTATTAACTGAATCCTGTTTACGGGATTGAAACGGCTAAAAAACAAATCGAACATAGTACACTTAGAACTTTCTATTAACTGAATCCTGTTTACGGGATTGAAACTGGTCGGAGAACCTTAAATTCTCCTGAAGAAACTTCCCTTTCTATTAACTGAATCCTGTTTACGGGATTGAAACTTGCAAAACCAAATCGGGTCACGCTTGGCTCGTTCCTTTCTATTAACTGAATCCTGTTTACGGGATTGAAACGGTTTTCTCGCTGGAGAGAATTTCGACGATTTGGAACTTTCTATTAACTGAATCCTGTTTACGGGATTGAAACAATTTGGTAACCCATTTTTAGACAACAGTCTTTGAAACTTTCTATTAACTGAATCCTGTTTACGGGATTGAAACACCTTAAATAAACTACACTACCTAGAATAATCTAGACTTTCTATTAACTGAATCCTGTTTACGGGATTGAAACAATTTGTATACAGGCTCAATGCCTGCTTCAATCAACATTCTTTCTATTAACTGAATCCTGTTTACGGGATTGAAACACAAACAATGAATATTAATAATTTTGATGTAAAATCTTTCTATTAACTGAATCCTGTTTACGGGATTGAAACAATTATCGAAGCTTAAAAAAGATTCTAAATTCCCATCTTTCTATTAACTGAATCCTGTTTACGGGATTGAAACATATTTATCAATGTAGCCATCTTAATGCAGATATCCTTTCTATTAACTGAATCCTGTTTACGGGATTGAAACGAAAAAATAACACAACTTCC
The DNA here is from genome assembly GCF_003007785.1 of Aphanothece hegewaldii CCALA 016. Lineage (GTDB taxonomy): Bacteria > Cyanobacteriota > Cyanobacteriia > Cyanobacteriales > Microcystaceae > Chroococcus > Chroococcus hegewaldii. The sequence goes on from NZ_PXOH01000009.1 coordinate 154,399, forward strand.
GCTTTAAAAGCTTTACTTTCTATTAACTGAATCCTGTTTACGGGATTGAAACTTTATTTTATATTTCTCTACTTCTTTTAGTGCAGTTTCATGCTTTCTATTAACTGAATCCTGTTTACGGGATTGAAACAAAATTCTAGAATTTTTAGAATTTCACTAGAATTCTTTCTATTAACTGAATCCTGTTTACGGGATTGAAACGCTTAATACATAGTGTTTTATCTTTTAAATGTATAAACTTTCTATTAACTGAATCCTGTTTACGGGATTGAAACCAATCCCTATAAAGAGTTTGCCTTATGGCAATAAACTTTCTATTAACTGAATCCTGTTTACGGGATTGAAACTGGGTAGATTGCTCTGTCGAAATCTAACCAACTATTCTTTCTATTAACTGAATCCTGTTTACGGGATTGAAACGCTACTTTTCTCATTTCCAACATTAACTATTTTTTCAACTTTCTATTAACTGAATCCTGTTTACGGGATTGAAACTTCAGTAAAATTAGTAGAGGTTAAATCATGAAAGTTCTTTCTATTAACTGAATCCTGTTTACGGGATTGAAACATAAGTCTGATTTTATTTCTAATAGATTAGATGAAAACTTTCTATTAACTGAATCCTGTTTACGGGATTGAAACAATGTCAAAGCTCTCTTTAGATTCTTCATAATCATCTACTTTCTATTAACTGAATCCTGTTTACGGGATTGAAACACCTTTTAAATTACTAAATTATACTCTTTTTATTTCTTTCTATTAACTGAATCCTGTTTACGGGATTGAAACCCTTGATCTTATTTCTATAGAAGGAACACAATAATCTTTCTATTAACTGAATCCTGTTTACGGGATTGAAACTTTTGAGATAATATGTCTTGATCCAGAAGTACCACCGGCTATCTTTCTATTAACTGAATCCTGTTTACGGGATTGAAACACCTCAGTCTGATGACGACGGTATTGGCCGTCAAAAGAACTTTCTATTAACTGAATCCTGTTTACGGGATTGAAACTCCACAGGGATACAGAGAAAAACAGCCTCGCGTATCCTTTCTATTAACTGAATCCTGTTTACGGGATTGAAACAGTCATGAGCGTTAATGCGCAGGTTTGTCCAACAGTCTTTCTATTAACTGAATCCTGTTTACGGGATTGAAACCTTCTACCAATACTTGGCGGATTATGGCGCCAAAACTTTCTATTAACTGAATCCTGTTTACGGGATTGAAACTGTCTAGGTAGCTGCGGGGCTTGGGGATTTCTTTGCTTTCTATTAACTGAATCCTGTTTACGGGATTGAAACTTTTCGATGTCGTGCTTGCGCTTAGGGTCATTTAAGCTTTCTATTAACTGAATCCTGTTTACGGGATTGAAACTTTAGAGGCTTTAGCTGCTTTACAAAATGCGGAGTCTTTCTATTAACTGAATCCTGTTTACGGGATTGAAACTTGTCTTAAAGCCCAATAATTGGGCTGTCATTCTAACTTTCTATTAACTGAATCCTGTTTACGGGATTGAAACAACAAGAGGACAAACTAGGCCAGCTAAATCCAATAGCTTTCTATTAACTGAATCCTGTTTACGGGATTGAAACTTCCCCTCCATTTCCCAGTTCTTAATAGAGGTTGACTTTCTATTAACTGAATCCTGTTTACGGGATTGAAACACGAGTAATCATGTTTGATGCGATTTGACGTGTCACTTTCTATTAACTGAATCCTGTTTACGGGATTGAAACAGATACCGAGTATACCCCCGTAACACTGGATGCTTCTTTCTATTAACTGAATCCTGTTTACGGGATTGAAACCTGTTTATTGCACTTAGTACATCTTTAGCGACAAACCCTTTCTATTAATGGGACTTAAACGAGAAACCAGAGGAAATAAGGGTAGAATAATTACTATGTAAACGTCTCACGTTAAATTGATT
>NZ_PXOH01000061.1 GCF_003007785.1 Aphanothece hegewaldii CCALA 016
TTATTATTTTCTTAACAAGGGTTTTATTTGTTATCTGGCTTTCAAACTCTTGATTTGTCAAGGTTCAGGTCGCGTTCTGAGATTTTAGCTGGTTTGTTTTTGGCGTTAGCTTTTGGCGTTTCGCTTGAACCGCTCTCTTTACCGCGCATTTACCAATATAAGCAATTCCTCAAGGAATGTCAATACCCAAAACAAAAGTTTTTTTCAGTCTCTCGATTCCTTTTGGGATAAGACTTTCGGCGATTTAACCCCCCCAAATTTCCCCAAATTTCCTAAAATTTCTCAAAAAATATTTTTGGCTCATCGGCTTAAATCTAGATACAGCAAGCTTTATAAGCATTAAATATTTTTTTCCTTCTCTAGGCAACTTTTTTTTGAGTGGAACAGTAAAGCTTTGGGAGTAGAACTTAATCTGTCATCATAGAAATAATTGTTTATGGTCAAGACTTACGATGCTGCCTTCTTGGATTGTTTTAGATCCCTTGCTAAAAAGTTGGTTATTAGAGGATATTGGTAGAGGCGATCGCACAACACAAGGTATTTTTCCTCAACCCGTAGAACAAGGAAAAGCACAATGGATAACCAAAGAAACGGGAGTCATAGCGGGATTACCCATAGCTGCAAGAGTTTTCCAGTTATTAGACAATGAGGTTAACTTCATTCCCACTGTCACAGAAGGTGAAAAATGCCAACCTAAAACAATCATTGCGGAGATTGAAGGTTCAATGAATGCTCTGTTAACAGGAGAACGAGTAGCTTTAAACATGGCGATGCGTTTAAGTGGAATAGCCACCGCAACCCGTCAGTATATAGAAATCATTGCAGATTTACCGACACAATTGGTGGATACTCGTAAAACCACCCCAGGATTAAGACTACTTGAAAAATATGCTACTCAAATTGGTGGTGCAGTCAATCACCGTATGGGTTTAGACGATGCAGTTATGATTAAAGATAATCATATACAAGCAGCAGGAGGAATTGGCGAAGCGATTACCCGTATCCGAAAAACTATTCCTTATCCTTTGACAATAGAAGTAGAAACAACTTGCCTAAAAGAAATTCAAGAGGCTCTTAAATGGAATGCTGATATTATTATGCTGGATAATATGCCAATAGAAGAAATGAAAATAGCAGTACAATTTATCCGAAAACAAAATAGTAAAGTAAAAATTGAAGCTTCAGGAAATATAACACTAAACACTATAAAAACTGTAGGACAAACAGGCGTAGACTATATATCAAGCAGTGCGCCCATCACTCGTTCTACTTGGCTAGATTTGAGTATGAGAATGATTTAAGTTCAGTGTTTTAATAAAACTAATTTTAACCAAGCAATCAAGCAAATTGCAAACTAATAAATTTTCTGAAAGATAGTTTGAAAATTATATTATATATCCAATTGTTATTATATTTTAAAGAAAAAAAGCTAAAAGGGTTGTTGTCAACAGCAATAATCTCTTTAAAATGCCACCCGTTGAAAAACGGAGCAAAAATAATCTTCAAAATTTTAGCGGATTTTAAGACTTGACTATTCTTCTAGAATACTACAATAGAAGAAACGAATAAGTAGAATTACTAGAGGACAAATACTTATGGTCAATAGTAAGTATAGTAATGCAGCTTCTTTATCGGAGCGCGAGTTAGAAATTTTAGACTTGGTTGCTTATGGCTTAACAAATCATGATATTGCCGAACGACTAGAAATCAGCAAGAGAACAGTAGATAATCACATTAGCAATATTCTCACGAAAACCAATACCGATAATCGAGTGGAATTGGTCAGATGGGCTTTACAATGCGGTAAAGTCTGTATTGATAATGTTAACTGCTGTACACTGCCAGTAAATCCACAACAGCCATTCGATGAGTCTCTTCATTAAATTGTGTACAATCAGACGCTTGATGAGGGTTATCTTAAGTTTGATGGGATTGTCGAGTTGTAGTGAAGCTAATTTTATCACGCCACCTGTTCAAGATTTGGTCGGTGGCCTTAATACAGCAACAACAGAACAATATGCTAACTTTTCTTATGATGGTCATTATTTAGTTTTTGCGTCTGATCGTCAATCACAACGAACGATTTATCTTTACGATTTTCAGCAACGCCGTTTATTACCCTTACCTGGATTAAATCAATCTGGAGTTTTACAAGATCAACCCGCTATCAGTGCTGATGGTCGTTATATCGTTTATGTTTCTGAACTAACTGGAAAACCCGATATTTTTATTTACGATCGCCAAACTTTTCAAACTGAAAACATCACTAAAAATATTTTAGGAGAGAAGAGACATCCTACTATTAGTGGTAATGGTCGTTTTGTTGCGTTTGAAAGTAATCGTTTTGGTCAATGGAATATTGAAGTGTATGATCGAGGAGCTAATATTCCTCTATCTTTGCCTCAAGGACAGCCTTTAGCATTACCTAAAAAAGAACAAAAATAAATGACTTAACTCGTTCAAAACTTAAAATAACTGCCAATCTTTAGCCCTTAAGCGTTTGAGAATTGCGAGTCGGTGCGTTAAATAAGAATGATCCAGCCGACTATAGTCATATAATTGAGTATTACTCAAATGAATTGACCAAGACCAGATATAAGCTGTTTGAGTCAAAGCTTGTAGTAAATGAAATTCTTGATCGGTTAAAGGTTCGATCGCTTCGTAACCAGAAAGAAAAGCATCTCTAACGGTGCGACATAAACCCGTTTGTAGAGAAACTTGTAAAAATTTACCCACATCAAAAGCACGCCAACCATAACCACATTGATCAAAATCAAAAAGAGTAATTTGGTGATTATGAGTAAAGTGAACATTACCACTGTGAGGATCACCCCAACAAATACCCCAATAGGGAGATGTTTTTGGTAAAGATTGAAGTTGTTCTTGGATATCAGCGATCGCACCGAGTAGAAATTGTAAATCTTGCTGTCGATGAAGCAAAAAAGGCGCGATAATTTGTAGAGAATCTTCCAGTAAATATTTTAGATCAAGAGGTTGACGATAGGCTAAAGGCTTAAAATTCCGAGAGACTTGATGTAATTGAGCCACAGTAGAGCCGAGTAAACGACTTTGATGAGAGTTTAGATCCCCAAGAGCTACTGCTCCTGCTGCATAAGGAAATAAAGAAACATATCTCATTCCTTCTGGGGCTTTAATTTCAACAACTAGATTATTATCTCTTGTTCTTTGGGGTGCAGCGACAGGAATTTTAGCTTGTTTAAGATATTCTAGCAATTCTAATTCAAAATCAATTTCACTTTTAGTGCGCCAATGATGATGAGAAACCCTAACGATGTAAACGGTTGAAAGCGTTTCTAGTAGATAAACATCACTTAAACCACGATGCCATAGTTGACAGTCTTTAGGAATATCGATATCGTAGTGAGTAAAAATGAGGGAACTAATGCCAACAGGTGCGATCGTTGAATATATTACAGGAAGATTGGATAAAATCATCTCAGAAGATGGCTGCGTACTTATTTGAGATTCTTTTGTTAATGATTCTTCTGTCAATTGCCAAGATGAAATCTTTGTGTTTTTTAAATTGGTGTCTTTTAAAAACCTAGTCAAGATGCTGCCCCTCCTTTTGTAACAATGAAAGATAGTAACAAGAGTTCTTAATGGGTTATAGTGTTCTGCTCATAAATTATTGTATTTTCAGGAACTTTAAACCGTCATAATAGTCCCCATCTTAATTAACTATGATAAATTGAGGTTCTTCTCAGTATCTTTAGCTACAATCACCAAGATTTGTCGTAACTTGTAATATTAAATTTTTTTAAGAAAATGGATTAAAATAATTAAATAACTAACGAATCTAAAACATTAGCCTAAGACAGTTTTAATTTAATGAATAGACGTTAAGTCCAGTCTACTAATTTAATAATAAAATGTATCATATTTAGTTTATTCGGCTAGATTGTTATTTTTTGTCATTTTTGGGGAACTTTAAGACTAGCAAGACTTGATGGGAGCAATTTGCCTCGTAGTGACATAAATCACCTCTAAAGTGCCATTAATCAGTTATGGTCGTTTATAAAGAGAAGTCTGGAAAGACAATCACTGTTATCTAGCATCTAAGCGTCTATGAATCCCGTTTTAATCAACAAACAGTTTGGACAATGTGTATTGGTAACACTACATGAGTTATTGCGTCAACCCCTCGTGTCCTAATCCGAAAAATCCTGATCAGGCTGTAACGTGTCAAGCGTGTGGCTCGTCACTTCTACTGCGCGATCGCTATCAAATTCTTGGCATACTTGGTAAAGGAGGATTTGGGGCTACTTTTGCCACCCAAGATTTATCCTTACCAGGGAAACCCTTATGTGTCGTTAAACAGCTACGACCATCAACAGACGATCCCAATGTTTTTCGGATGGCGAAAGAATTATTTGAGCGAGAAGCAGAAACCTTGGGCAGAGTTGGCAATCATCCGCAAGTCCCTCGATTATTAGATTACTTTGAAGATCAACAACAGTTCTATCTAGTTCAAGAATATATCAAAGGACATAATTTGCATCAAGAGGTTAAAAAACGTGGTCCCTTTAGTGAAGCAGGGGTTAAACAATTTTTGAGCGAATTATTACCAATTATTAACTATATTCATGAACAAAAAGTTATTCACCGAGACATTAAACCAGCAAACTTGATTCGCCGTCAAACCGATCGCAAATTAGTCATAATCGACTTTGGAGCCGTTAAAAACCAAGTTAACTCAATCGTAGCCTCTAAAACATCGGCACAGACTGCATTTACAGCCTTTGCCGTAGGAACACAAGGCTTTGCGCCCCCAGAACAAATGGCAATGCGGCCAGTGTACGCAAGCGATATTTACGCCCTTGGGATCACTTGTATTTATCTCTTGACAGCGAGATCACCAAAAGATTTAGAAGTCGATCAAAATACGGGCGAGTTATTGTGGGAAAACTGGGTCAGTGTGAGTTCTCCATTTGCTAAAGTTTTAAAAACGATGCTCGAAGTATCAGTTCGCCATCGTTATAAATCAGCTTCGGAAGTGCTACATGCTTTAGACATGACAGCCTATTCAGATAGTTTGCAACAAAGCATGATTACCATGCCCACCCCACAGGACAAACGCTCTGATGAAACCTTTTCTAGTAATTTAAATTCGCAAATTTCAACCGCTTTTTCTCCTAACACAAGAGATAAAACCTCTCCACCTCGTGGCATCAATTCAAGCCCTTTATATCCAATAAATAGCCCTACTCCTAATGGAGGAATGGCTTATCAAATGGTTCAGAACAATTCTAAAGTCAAGCCCAATAAGGAGCGAATGACCGACATAACCCTAATGAAAAAAAAGGGAAAACTTGATGCTAGAGGAATTATTGAGGGATATGAAAAAGGCATTAGAGATTTTGCTCAAGAAGAATTAAATGGGCTGAATCTGCCTAAAGCCAGACTTCCTGGGATCAATTTTTATCAATCTAAATTAACGGGAGCGAATTTTCAAGATGCAGATTTATCTCATGCAGATTTCGGACGAACAAATTTAAGTCAAGCTATTTTAAAAAACACAAATTTGAGTCAAGCGTATTTAAGTTATGCTAATTTAGAACGAGCCGATCTTAGAGGAGCGGATCTTACGGGAGCGCATTTAAAATATGCTAACTTAAAAGGTGCAAATCTTTGTGGTACAAATCTTTGTGATGCACAAGTTACACCAGAGCAATTAGCCTTAGCTAAAACCAATTGGTTAACGGTAATGCCCACAGGTAAACGAGGGTTTTGGTAATTATCTAATCATTTGCTTCGGCTAATTCGATGACCCGTTCTTCAAAATCTTTGACTAAAAAATTTAGGGGTTTATTACGACGAATTTTATATTTTAATCGTCTAGCTTGCACTCGTAATAAAATTGTTTCAAGACAAGCATGATCAAAGCAAACATGACGATGACGATTGTTATGTCCGAAATTTGCACCCGTAACAATATGAATTTGAGTATTTTTTTTCAATTGATACCATAAGCCATCTGTACTATTAAACTCAGTTCTTGGCTTAAGTTTGGGTGAGGCATAATTAGATAAATAAATTGGGTCAACCCCTGGTGTTCCTAAACTTTGCTCATAATTATAGTAATAATGAAGCGGAACCTCAGCAACAGGTAAATCGAGTAATCCTTCATAAAAGTCTTTAGCTGCTGTGAGATCCGACACCATAATCGTATGTACTTTCGGTGCGCTCGTCAAAAACATCCACATAGCGATCGCATAAGCACCTAACAGCATCACCATAATGCCTTGAGTAGACAATAGGCTATCGACTGGCAAAAACGAACCAAAGAAAAAGAAATTAACAAGTAAGTCTGGCATCATCATACTAATAACGTCAACTAGAGTCATTAGTGTTACAAAAAAAAATAACGGCTAAGTTCATCTATTTTGCCACACATTAACGGCTAGTTGCTACTTCAACATATTAGATCATTGTTTTTGTTCGATATGAAACTATAGAAATAGATAATTTGTCCCATTCGTTGCCAAATTTCAGTTATTTACTTGAAGATGAGGGGATATTATGATGGCTTTTCAGGGAATACTAAGACAAGAGCAACCTTTTTCTAAGGTTGATTCTATTTTGTGAGAGTCCAAATTTGGGCTATTCATGGTTAACTCGTAGATCTACCCCGAAGTGAAGTGGCTTATGCTTGTCTGTCCCCAATGCCAGTACGATAATCCTAATAATAATCAATCTTGTCAAAGATGTGCTACATCTTTAACTCATAAAATCTGTCATGAATGCGGTTCAGAAGTTCCGTTTGATGCCGAAAATTGTCCAGAATGTTTGACTTTTACAGGTAGTGTTTGGACGGCTATTATTGCTGAACCCTTACACTTGATCAATTACAAAATGGAAATTCAAACATTACAACAAGAGGTTGATTTATCCTCAGATTTAATCAATAAAGTAATTGCCGCCACTACAACAGAAGACTATTTAGATTCTTCTCGAAGATATCGTTTAATGCCAATTAATGATCAAACCATTGTCATCGACTCAACAACCCATCGATATATTCAACGTAAAATCGTTGACTGTCAACCGTTACAAAAATCTGTTTTAAAAATTCTTTTAGAACAACATACCGAGCTAGAGGAAGAACACAATAATCTTTCTTGGCTACCCGATTTAGCATTTCCTTACGTGAAATTGTATGATTTTTCGCCGGCTGTACCAGAAATTCAAGACGCATGGCAAGAAGACTTTAAAGAGGTTTTAATTTTACCCGATCGCTCCGAATGGCAATTGTTATTAGATTTATGGTCACATCAATCATTACCCATTTTACAGATTGTGTACTGGTTTGATGAAATGGCTAAACTCTGGAAATCTTTAACAGAAGTTGGTTATGCTCAAAGTCTGCTGGTTGAATCTAATTTACGCGTTGATGAAGATCAAACATTTGGTTTAGAAAGACTGTATCATGATCCTGCTGATAGTGAGCTAACACTCAAAGATTTAGCTCAATGTTGGCAAAATTTAATTAATCGATCGTTGGAGGCACCTTCTCCATTTTTAACAACGGTTTTAGAAAAAGTGCTTGAAGGAGAAATTACTACTATTACCGATCTACGGCTGCAACTGCAAGAAATCGCCGATGAACAACAAATCCATTCATTATCTTACATAGCAGATGATTTAGAAGAAGAGGATTTTAGTTCTCCTAAATTTATTCCAGAAAAAGCGATTAATGAAGAAATAGCCTCTTTAAATCAAGGAACTGATTATTTAACCACCAGTCCCCAAGAGCATTCATTAATTGATCATAGCGATGAATGTTCAACCGCAGTGATTCCAATGCAAATGTTGAGTTTGACTGATGCGGGATATACCGATAATGGACGACAACGCCGTCACAATGAAGATTGTTTTGGGATAGATAGTCAGGTTAAAAAACAGCAAAGTAATAGAGGGCAAAGAACGCAAGCACGTGGCTTATATATTGTTTGTGATGGGATGGGAGGCCATGCCGCCGGAGAGGTGGCGAGTGCGATGGCTGTTCTTACCCTACAGCGATATTTTGCCGATTGTTGGGGCCAAGAATTACCCGATCAAGAAACCTTGACAAAAGGTGTTTTTTGTGCTAATCAGGCGATTTATAAAGTTAATCAAGAGAAAGCTAGTCAGGGAAGTGGTCGTATGGGAACGACTCTAGTCATGGCTTTAATCCAAAATACTCGAATGGCGATCGCTCATGTTGGCGATAGTCGTATTTATCGCATTTCTCGAAAATGGGGACTAGAACAGTTAAGCGTCGATCATGAGGTGGGACAACGGGCGATTCAAGAGGGTGTTGAGCCAAAGATAGCTTATGCGCGTTCGGATGCTTATCAGCTAACTCAAGCTTTAGGACCTCATGACGACTACTATCTTAAACCCGATATCCAGTTTTTCGATATTGTCGAAGATAATTTATTTTTATTGTGTTCTGATGGTTTGTCCGATCATCAATTCATTGAAACTCACTGGCAATCTCATTTATCTCCTTTAATTAGTTCTCAATTTAATTTAGAGGAAGGATTATATAAGTTAATTGCTTTAGCCAATCAGAAAAATGGACATGATAATATTACTGCTATTTTGATTAGAGTCAAAGTTCAACCCAATGTAGAACAATCTATCTGGTAGCCATCAAAATATTAAGACAAAAGATAATATCTTTGCATTGAAATCCGATTAGTCCTCATCCCATGCTTCAACAACTAAAATGTCATTAACTTGATCATTCATCGTAAACCCAAAATCTAATAATTCTTGTTTCCAGTAAGGCCATTCATCTCCGTAGAGTAAGGCAAGCTTCCAAATATTATCAGAAGATTTGATTACCTTAGATCCAACGAGTGAGGCGGCTTTTCGCTGAAACTTCACCATAGGGTGAGCGACTTGTTTGGTCATAGCCTCAATTTGCTGATGCTTAATTAGTTTTACTAAAACTTAACTTCTTTTTGTTGATGCTTGCTTTTGAATGGTCTTTAGGTTAACCCATGTTGGCGAACTTAAAAAATACAAAAGAAGCATTGTTTATTATATGTACATCAACTTCAAAGGTTTTAGCAAGGCCTTTTGGCAAAAAGTACGGTAATTACTACTATTGCCGAGTAAATTCTGAGGCGACAATCATTGAACCAATCCCTTTATCTGTAAATATTTCCAGTAATAGAGAATGGGGTAAACGACCATCAATAATATGCGCTGCTTTAACACCTTGAGCGAGCGATCGCACACAACATCCAACTTTTGGAATCATTCCACCGGAGACAATTCCTCGACTAATTAATTCTCTAGCTTGTTGAATGTCTAACTTATTATACAAAGTGGACGGGTCTTTATAGTTTTCTAATATCCCAGATGTATCTGTCAAAAGTATTAATTTTTCTGCACTCAAGGCGGCAGCAATTTCACCCGCGACAGTATCAGCATTAATATTATAAGCTTGTCCTGTTTCATCAGCCGCTACACTAGAAATCACTGGAATATAGCCACTATTCACCAAAGAGTTGATTAAACGTGCATCTACTGTAGCCACCTCGCCAACAAAACCGATATCTTCAGCCCCTAGATTTCTTGCTGTAATTAAGTTAGCATCTTTGCCACACAATCCGACAGCTTGACCGCCCGCATGGTTAATAAGAGCGACTAATTCTTTATTGACTCGTCCGACTAAAACCATTTCTACAACATCCATCGTTGCAGCATCCGTCACGCGCAGACCGTTTTTGAATTGTGCTTCGATCCCTAGTTTATTCAACCAACTATTAATTTCTGGCCCACCTCCATGAACAACAATGGGACGAACCCCCACACAGGCTAAAAATACAATATCTCTGATGACAGTATCTTTAAGATTACTATCTTTCATCGCTGCGCCGCCATATTTAACGACAACCGTACGACCTGCGAATTGTTGGATATAGGGTAAAGCTTCACTCAGGATACGGACACGCTCTGCATCTGAATCTATATTAATATTTGCTTTTTCTTCGTTAATCATTGGGTTTGGTCTTCTACAAAAATTATTAAGTTATTAGTTTAACTGAATAGGGTTTTAGAAAAACTGTTCATTTTGAACTGATCGCGGGTACAATCTCTCAAGATTGCTTATTTTGGAGTTATTCGTTAAATTATTTTCTTGACATTTTGCTTTTTTTGTGGTACTGCGGAGGATGATGAAGTTCAAAATAATATTTTGTTCTTTTTTAGAAATTTAGCGGGGTTCGTTTGTAGACTTGCTCAACGTATTTCATTAAGATTTTTTGCGTTAAACCATTTAAGTTACGATCCAATTAAGGTAAGGTTGTGTGAAGTGAAGAAAATTGACACTCCCGCCGTCAAGCTTGCGCTATGACGGAGGATTCTTGGTTCAATGAGGTGCCTTGCCCAGACAGGATTGCTCCAGCCAAAGTAGAGGACTCCTCTCCCCAAGCGTTTTGGCTATCGAGTAGCCAAGTTCCGCAGTGTCCCGACGT
>NZ_PXOH01000062.1 GCF_003007785.1 Aphanothece hegewaldii CCALA 016
TTAGGGTGTCCTCTGAAGTTGCACCAAAATCATCAATGACGGTGAAGGTGACGTTATAGGTGCCTGTTGCTGTATAACGGTGTGTTGGGTTAATGATGTTAGTGGCGCTCGTTCCATCTCCGAAGTCCCATGTCAGGGTATGAGTATCATTTAAACCAGGGTCACTAAAGCTGCCGTTAAAAGTAATTGTTTCATTTGAGTAGATTGTTTGATTTTCTCCCGCTTCTACTATGGGTGCTAGGTTATTTACATTTATATTAAAGGATTGGGTTGTGGATGCGCCCTCTGAGTCAGTAGCGGTTAAGGTAATAATATAGATGCCGTTATTGATGAACTGATGGCTAACAGAATGTCCTATAGAGGGTTGACTACCATCACTAAAGTTCCAAATGTAAGTGATGGGATCGTTTCCTGGATCTGTTGCTATAGCACTAAAGCTCGCTGTTTCTCCTTCGTTAAGATTCGTGTTACCTTGTACTTGAGTGATGGTTGGTGCAAGGTTATTAATGGTTAGAGCTAAGGTTTGGGTGGTGGATGCACCATATTGATCGGTGACAGTTAATGTAACGTTAGAGTTGCCGCTATTAATATAGGTGTGAGTGATATTTTGTCCGTTTACAAGTTGGCTACCATCGCCAAAGTTCCATGTATAGATTAGAGCATCATTACCTAGATCTGTTGCTATAGCACTAAAATAAGTGATTTCTCCTTCGTTGGCGATCGTATTTTCGATTTTTGTAATCACTGGAGCAAGGTTATTGACGGTGATGTTTCGGGTTTGTGTGGTGAATGCTCCCTCGTCGTCGGTTACGGTTAAATTCAGTTCATATGTACCAGCTTGCGTCAAGGTGTATGTGACATTTTGTCCGTTTTCTGATTGATTACTATTGCCAAAGTTCCATGTATATGTTAGTGGGTCAAGTCCAGGGTCAAATGCGGTGGCACTAAAGAAAGCCGTTTCTCCTTGATTGATGGTGGTTTCGCCTGTTATTGCTGTGATGGTGGGGGCTAGGTTATTTACGGTAACGGTTAAACTATCGCTGTTTGTTGCTCCATAGTCGTCGCTTACGGTGAGAGTAGCCGTATAGGTGCCATTTTGAGTATAAGTATAAGTGGGGGTTAAAATATTGGTTACTGTGGTGCCATTACCAAAATCCCAGATCATAGTGTGAGTATCGTTTATTCCAAGGTCATCAAAGTTTCCTTCTAAAGTAATTAATTGACCTTCATTAATTGTAATATCTTCGCCTGCACTTACAATGGGTGCGCTGTTATTGACGACTAGGTTGAAGGTTTTGGTGCTGCTGGCTCCATGAACGTCGGTAACGGTAATGGTGGCGGTGTATGTGCCATTATCCGCAAAAGTATGTTCGATTTGCTGTCCTGTCAGATTAGTTCCGTCGCTTATATTCCAAGTATAAGTTAGTATATCATTGCCAATGTCAGTGGCGATCGCGCTCAGGGTCGTTTTTGTTCCTTCTATAATTGAGTCTTCGATCTCGATTTCATCGATCTTAGGGGGGATATTGGTTACATTTATGGTGACGATGGCAGGCAGTGAAGTTAAACCGTCGTTATCTTGAATGGTATAGGTAAAGCTATCTGTGCCGACAAAACCGTTGTTTGGAGTGTAAGTGAAGGTGCGATCGCTCTTTAAAATCAGTGTGCCGTTATTTGGGGGAGTTACGAGTTGAAGGGTAGAGAGGTCAATTGTTCCATCGGCATCGCTGTCGTTGGCGAGGACGTTTAGGGTGATGGGGCTGCTTTGAGGGGTGGTAGCGGTATCGTTATTGGCTTCTGGGGCGAGCTCTCCAGAGTCAGTTAGGATACGAACGCGATCGATTTCGATGCGGCTATCGCGTTTTCCGAAGCCGAGGAGGTCGAAGTAGAGGGTGGCTAAGGTTCCTGGGCTGAGGTGGCTGATGTCTACAGAAATAGTTCGACCTGATGGGGTTGTACTATTTGACTTGACAAAGTTATTAAAGTATGCTGTGCCGTTGGCTTGCAGGTTGAAGAAGGAGTCGGTCTGGCTGAGTCCTATGCTAGTTCCGACGAGGGGGGTGAGGGTATTGGCTTCAAGGAGGGCGACTTCAAAGGCATCTGGTGGTGCGAGGTGGCTGTGTCCGAGTTCGGTGGCGGTGAGGGTGAACTGTAGGGTTTTCGCTCCTTCTGGGATGATGAAGGTTTGGCTGAAGTTAGAGAGCAAAGGGGAGTTTTCTGTTAGTATGGCTTTGGAGTTAAGGATCGTTGCGGCACCGCGTTGGTTCCAACCATAGTTGGGGTTATCGGGGTTGGCGATGTCGAAGTCAGAGTTCAGTAGACCAGGAGAATTAGAGAGAGTGTGAGTGCTATTGTTATTAGTGTAGAGGGATTCAGGAGTTGTGTTATGGATGCTGAAGAGTTGCTCAGACGCTATGCTGCTGGAGAGAGGGATTTTTCTGGAGTTAAGTTGTGGAGTGGTTACTTGGATGGGGCAGACTTGAGGGAAATTAATCTTAGCAATGCCAGCTTGCATATTAGTTGTATCAGAGTTGATTTCACAAAAGCTGTCATGTGTGAAGCCGAACTGAGTAGTATTAGTATGGAGAACTCTATCCTGTTGCAAGCTGATTTGAGCGATTGCAATATTACAGAAGTCAACTTGACTAGAACTTCGCTGATTGGTGCTAAATTGAACCGTTCTATTATCAATACTGTTGATCTTAGTTTTTCTGACTTGAGGAATGCTGATTTGAGCGATGCCATATTGTACGAGAGCAGTTTCGCTCACGTGGACTTGAGCAATGCTCAACTCAGTAGAATTAGGATTGAAGGAACCAGTCTTGACTGGAGCATTTTGAGTTGTGCCAGCTTGGAAAATACTGTCCTTAAAAGCGTTTACTTGGGACATACTAACTTGAGAGGAGCTAGATTGACTGATGCGACCTTTGAAGTTGTCGATCTCAGGAACGCCGACTTGAAAGATGCTATTGTGAAAAAGACTGTTTTGCGACGCTGCTTCTTCTGTTACACTAGGTTGCCTAACGGTGATGTTATTGGAGAGAGGGAGGGATTTAGAGATACTGACGAACGAGTTTTGTCCTAAATCTGCTAGTAATGTTGCGGAACCTGGAGGAGCGATGAGAAAAGGATCGACATCTTTTTGTTTAAGAGCATTCCGAACATTCATAGGTAGATTGGAGAGAAAATTAGCGTTCCCACTATTATTATTAATTCTGTTTTCAAGTTCGCCCAGCGTTATACGATAGCCATTGTTAATGTCATACCATGCTTGACTAACAGAACTCTGATTATTGGGCATATCAACCACGATAAGCGGTGTATTAGAACTTATATCTGATATACTCTGATTTGGTTCAAGGATAACAACAACTTTCCAAAAATGATCGGGAATTTTAATTCCTGTCGCTGTTCCACCTTTAGTAGTTAATTCATTGTTAAATCCATATCCTCCCGAAATAATGTAAAGCTCTTTTTCTAGTTGTTGAACAAGTTGATTTCTTAGATAACGCTCTAACTGTAGCCACTGACCACTATTAAATGAACTATGTTGTACAAGTAAGTTAGTGTTGAAATTTGTAGCAATAACATCTTTAAGACTTCTGTTTCTATCATCCACAGCAGTCAAATGACCTCTAGTTGGTTGAACAAGGAACTTACCTTGTTGATCTAAAATTGGATCTGCACCTGCATAATCATAAGGCTGAGTTGGTGAGATTCCCCCATCACTAAGAACATAATCATCTCGCCAAGGATAGTATATAGGAGCGTTAGGAGGAGCATATGGAGATGTATTTTTTGGACGCTCCACAGTTCCCAGCCATGATTTATTGAGCTTCCAACTAACCCAATTGGAACTTCTTGTCTGATTGTTATAAGATAAAGAGTACTGTGGTCTTTCTATTAGATAGTTATTAGAATTAATATTTCTAGCACTACTCGGATTACCTAATAATAAATGCTCGCTCTTGAAGAAGACATCATCTAAATAAGCAGTACCGCCATTAACTTGAAATTCAAGAGTGGCTATTTGACCGCGAAGAGAGTCTGGCACATTAATATAAAAAGTCTCAAAACCTTGTGTTCCATAACCAATTCTATAGGTATCTAGCTCGTTGTAACCTAAATTATAGGGTCCATCGGCTGCGGTGAAAGATATAGTTTCTGTCTCTATAACTCCGTTTTCTCCCCTTAAAGTTACTATTAAATTTCCGCCACTAAGATTAGGAGTGTGTAAGTTAAATCTCAATACACCCCAATCAGGCACAATAAAACGATCGTGAGTAATTTCGTTCAGACCCTTGCCAAGTTCTAAAGTATAGTTACGTTGGGCTGGATTGTAGCCTAAATCTTGCCTGTATTGAGCAAGAGAATCAATCTTGTCCCATTCAACAAGATGAGCCTGCAAAACTTCATTATCACCATTATGGAAAGACCAACCTGGAATAGCCTGCTTTTCTTTCGGAAAAACAATCGCATCGAAATTCCCATTAAACAAAGTAGAAACTGCAAAATCACCACGCATTCTCGATTCAGGCGTATTATCAAAACTGACAGGAGTTCGCTTGGTTAAATCAACTAATGGACGTTTAAAATAGCCATTGCCCAAAACCGAATAAAACCAACCCGTCCCATTTCCTTCCCATTGTCCATCCTCATAATTATTAGTCTCAAAATCACCCGTTAAATCATTAGATACATACCAGGGATAATCAGCATTAGAAAACTCTGGCTGACTGAAATCTCCCCGTCGCCGATGCACAAGATACTCATCGGATAAACCCAATTGATGCTCATTAAGATTAACTGTCCCCTCATACCAAACAACTGCTCTTTCATGAGAGTCTTTATTGATGGCTTCGTTTTCGGTTTTGTCCCCCGTAAAACCAGCACGGCTTTGAAATAGATTGATTCCTCCCAAAACCAAATTGAGATCGGCCTTCGAGAGTGCATCACTATAAAGACTGGTAGCACTTTGATAATAGTTATCCGCAAAAGTCACATTTTCCCAAACTTCCACAGTCGGCTCAGGAAGATTATTTTCTCCCCCATTCCAATCAATCGTCGTCATTTGCAGATCTGGGAAAGTATCTTTAAACTGAGTCGGTTTCTTCTGTGCATCTAATTTTGGGAAAGCCGTACCAAGACGCTGAATAATTTCGCTATTAACAACCGCACCCGCACCGAAACCAATAAAGTGGAAAGGTGAATTAAAGAGTTGTCCTGGAGTATAAATTAAATTGCCTTGCGGGTCATAAATTCCCGTTGAATTACCAACTTTACCAGTTAATAGCTTATCCAGCTTAACCAAAGAAGCAAACACACTATCAGCTACCGCTTCCGCCGTCCCTGAGTTGTAGTTTAATGTTTTAGAATCATTTTGCCAATCTGTAATTAGAACTAGGGGTTTAGTCGTGTCAAATGGATTTGAGGAACTTTGAGAAACCCAGACCCAATTTCCAGTAGTCGATTCATAGCGTAGAATATTGTTCAGTGCTGTGACCGACCGATCAACTTTAGAAGCAATATTAAGTCCGAGTTCGACTCCTTGCTCAAAAGAGTTTGGATTGTTTTTTGCCGCATCAGGAGTAATGAGGGTAACGAGCGGGAAAGTTGATGAATTACTTTCGAGCGTTGTTGTCGGATACCAATCAAATGAAGATGGGTTGTGTTTAATAACTTGTCTGTTACCCTGTTTAGTCCACAATTGATAAAAATATCTGCCAGGAGTCAGGTTGAGATAATCGCCGATGGGTAACACATTGTTAGTCCCTTCAACGGTAAACTCAGTAATGTCGGGCCCCCCTAAGATTTTCCAAGTAATTTGATTAGAAGTAATGACTCCCGTAGCGGTTAAAATGCGATTGGGGTTATAGTCATCTACAGATTGGCCGAAAATGTTTCTCGTAATCTTAACCCGCTCTGAATTAGTGTTACCCACAAAAGCGGCCTCGTTGGGTGCTAATCCTTCACCAACACCAGAAGTGCTAATAAACAAGGCAATTTCTAGTTTGTCGTCTTTGTTTCGTGGCTGCTGATAAGACCAGGGAAGAAACTTCAATGGTTCTGGTTGTTCAAAGATCTCTTGCTCGACATCAGGTTGTAGAATCTGCTGTAGTTCTGAAAGATTATTAATCGGTGTTGTCAATTCTGTGGCTTCAACGAGGTCAGTGTAAGTCGGAATCGGTTGAATTGGATTGGGTAAGGGAACAGAAATATCCCAGGCTCTACCTGGTACCGACTGGGCAAAATTAAGAAGAGCAGTAGCCGCAAGTTCTCTCGCTTTATTCTCCCAATAGTAAGTCGCTAAATCAAGAGCCGCGCCAGCGAGATCTCCAACGTCGGGAAGTAAAGCTTTAAGCGTTTTGAGAAGGACTTGACGGTTGACAAGTTCAATCGGGGTTTTTCGGAGTTTTTCCGCTAAATTAGGTTGGTTCTTGGCTTCTTCTAGTGTTTTGGCAATTTCTTCTAAATTGTAATTTTGCGTGATTTGTTGACCAGCATAATTAACTTTTAGTTCTTGTTGAAGTTTTCCTTCAAAATTTCTCGATACAATTGCGATATCAGTTGCAGAGCCATCCAGTTTGGGAAGGGTAAAGGCTTTTTGAGAACCAAACCGTAACGTTCCGCTTGCATCTTTTTCAAGCGGCACAATGAGAGTTGTTGCAGAAGTCAGACGATTAAATTCTTTTGGACCATTTCTAACCGCATCTGGGAATGGTAAGCCATGAAAATTACTGACTAATCCAATTTCTACAGTTTTGTATTGAACATCTCCTGCAAGAAGCGATACACCACTAGGAGCGGCTTCAAGCGGAATTTGAACTTCTACTATTTCAACATTCCAGGGGTCCCATGCTCCTGTAAGCTCATCGTCTTCTAAAGCGACTGATTGCAGTTCTCCTATTGATAGGTTGACCCCACTGGCTGGATTCTGCGGGTTAGCATATTGATAAGAAAGCAGAGCAAATGCACCTCCACTATTAGCGGTTCGACGGAAGGTCACTGCCATTTGATTGGGATTAGGAGTGGAATTAATGCCAAAAACACGCGCATCGACATCTAAAGTTCCAATCACTTGATTAAATGTTGGTAAACCTTCATCAGTCGGATTAATATTAATTGCAATAATCCGACTTTGTTTAGTGCTATTTATAGTATCTGTCGATTGGGTGACAAATAAAACTTTTCCATCACCACTAACAGCCAATCTTCTTAGCTCAGAGCCTTCTACTCCACCAACGTCAATAATCTTAACTAACTGATTATAAGTTTCCGAACCTAGAGCGATATCAAGAATATAAATATTGCCCTGACGAGTATCTGTAACGTAAGCATATTGTCCGCTTGGGTTGATGACTATATTGCCTGGAGAAGCATTAGGAGTTAAATTAATCGAATCAAGTGCGTCTGACACTGGATTAAAATCGATAGGATTAAGTGTTACTGCGCTAACTACCGCTACTTGACCCTTATTAGTTAATGGCACATAATAACGGGTCGAGCCAGGATTCAAAGCGGCTGAAGTCGGGCCACTTCCTTCGGGTAGTTTAATTCTTGCAACGATCGCTTCGTTATTTGGGTTGATAGCAATTACATCACTGGTCTCTCTAGCAACCGTAAATTCATAATTAGGCTGAGTTAAAGGTAATTTAACTGGAGAGCTTTCTAGATTAATGGTCTTCAATGTATTGTTAACCAAATCTTGAATTTCGAGCGGACGAATGATCCGAATTAGAGCATCCCCTATTGAAACATTTTTAGGAATCTCAATGGCTATTCTTTGGCGCTCGTTAGGAAGTTCCTCACTGAGTTCTGGAATAATCGAAGCTTGTTGAATTTGAGGAATCCCATTTTTAACTAGGCCATCATAAATTTCAACCTTGAGATCACTAAAATGGCTTCCTAAAGAACTAACATTAGTACTTGCTAGAAGATTACTGCCTTCGAGAATTACTATTGGACCGTACGCACTCAGGTCAAAATCGTTGAATTTTAACTCGACAAGCTCGATATTAGGTGGAGTTTGAGCCGCCGACGGTGCGGGAACAAGCGGTTGATTCACTGGAGTTCCAATTCCTGAAGGAAGGTTATTCGCATTATATTCAATGTTAAGAGGAGTCGTTATAAAATTGCCACTTTCGTCAATTTTATACAAGTTGAGAATTTTATTTCTGTTAGAAAAATAGTCAGCTAAAATCATCAGAGGAATTGCCGTTGCGGCAGCCATCCCGATGGCGATACTACTAGCGGCAAGCATAATTCCCAAGCCCGTTCCTGGAAAAACAACGGCGGCGGCAATTCCAATACCTATTATCCCTATAGTCGTTAAATCTTCGCTAAAACCTCCATTTAAGTAAGAGCCTAAGAAAGGATCTTGGTTGCGAGGAAGAAGAACTTGAATATTCACATTAGATATACTTGTACTACTTCCATCTGAGATCGTATACTTAAACCGATCTGAACCTACATAATCTTTTTTTGGCGTGTAATTAAAAGTTCCATCAAAGTTAACACTGACCTCACCCTTTTCGGGTTGCTCATAGCTGAGGCTTTGAAAATCGCCATCAATGTCAAGATCGTTAAGTAAAATGTTACGAATGGGATCTGCCGCTAAGACTTGATTAATTTCTGCTGAGAAAAAATCAACTGTAGCTACAAGCGGGTCGTTAATTGGATTAATGGTCAGATTAACTTGACCAATATTTTCTCCGCCATTATCGTCAAAAACTTTATAAATAAAGCTATCTATCCCGTTGAAGTTGGGCTGAGGAACATAAGTAAAAGAACCATCTGCACCCAATGACAACATTCCAAATGTAGGAAGTTGTAAAATGCTTACACTTAATCGATTGCCGTCATCATCGAAATCGTTCGCTAGTAACCCTTCTGCTGCACTAACAACTAGAAAATTATCTTCGTTAACGCTGTAATAATCGCTCATTGCGATCGGAATACTATTAGAAGGATTGGAAAGTATAGCTGCATCTAGCTCAGAAATTGAAGCACTAGCCCCCGTTGAAAATTGTGTTCCTGTAAGAGCCTCTTGTGATGATGTATTTGAGTTTTCCAGTGTCTGAATAGAATTATTCCGTGAAGCATTAATTAGTGCATCACGTATTTCGTCAGGTACGGTAATTGAAGCTACTACAAATTGATTTTTTCCACCACCTGCGTAACTTCCTGGCATTTTTCGCGTTTGTGTACCCGTGCGGAGCATTCCAAGTGCGTCAATTGTGGCAAGATCTTCAATGAGCCAACTCGGACTCCAGCCGCCTGTCTGGGCATTTGGTAATTGTCCGCGACGTAATATAAAAATTACATCGTTAGAAGAATAATTAGTGGGTGCTGGCAAGGCAAACTGTAAAGGAAGTTTGGCGGCTTCCTCACCTAAATTTAACTCAAATGCACCAATGAAAGAAAAGTTATCTGGAAGTGGTAGTTCTATTTCTTCTTGTTGCAAAGATTCAATTGTTACAATAGTTTCTTGGGGCAATGCGCTAGGAGATATCAAAACCTGATAATTTTGTTCGTTCTTTAATGCTCCTCCAGCAATTCCCAATATGGCTGTGCCACCTATTTGAGGAGTTTCTACTTTAACTGGAATAACAAATTCTGCTGCACCATGAATAATAGTTACATTAGTAACACCTTCAAGAAGACCTAACAACATTCCATTAGGGCTAACAATGGCCACTTCGGGATTACTTACAAAATAGCGCGTACCAGATTCAAAACTACTTAGATCTGGGCCTTTAGCTAAATCTTTCCCGACACTCACATCGAGCGGTATTGTTATGCCTGGAGTGATAGTTATTGCCTGTGGGAAGATATCTAAACCGTATTTTTCAGCAATGTTTGCATAAAATTCGGCTGAATTAGTAGGTGCTGTTTGTTGTCCTACTCTAGCTCCTGTTACTGAACTAATTTGATTACGTTCTGCTCTCAAAATCGTTGTACCATTACTTAAACCAGTAACTAAGCCCATACCAGTAACCGAAGCAACCGTGGCATTTTCCGAATACCAACTTAGATAATCAGAGGATAAAATCACATCTTCTTGGTCCGCAAAATCCCCAATAACCTTTAATCCAATCTGTTCACCCACCTGTAACTTAGGATGTCGCTCGACAAAATCTAAATTGAGCAAAGGTGCAGAACTAACATTCACCATAATTAAAGCTGAATGAGAAGCACTAAACCCATCGGATGCCATTAACTCAAAAGAAGCCAGCCCAGTATAACCTAAAATCGGCTTAAACCACG
>NZ_PXOH01000063.1 GCF_003007785.1 Aphanothece hegewaldii CCALA 016
TAGATAATTTTCTAAATGTGCTTTTCTTCCCATTCCCACAGTCTATCAGATAAATGGGTTCTCTTTTACGGATTTGGTATGATTTGAGTAGTTTCATATTATTTTTGCCTTGTATTATATAATCCAAAAATAAGCTAAAATAACAGTAATAATCGTTAAAGGTAAGCCAAATTTTAGATGTTCTTTAAAATCGAGATGATAGCCTTTAATAATTGCTGCTTCGGCAACAATGAGATTAGCAACTGAACCAAATAAAGTTAAGTTTCCTGCTAAAGTTGAACCTGCTGCTAATAATAACCAATAGGTTGTATTATTCTCTTCGATAAATGGTTTTAATACCAAAACTGCGGGAACATTAGAAATTAGGTTAGAAAGTAAAACTGTAATTCCTAAAAATTTTAGTGAATTGTTAGCTAAAAGAGTTAAAGAATTAAATAAATTTAGTTTTTGTGTAGCATGAGTTAAAACAAATAAACCTGAAAACATTATTAAAACATTCCAGTCAATTTGTTGAAAGACTTTTTGAGGTTTAATTCTTCGCGTAATCAGTAATAATGCGGCTGCGGTTAGTGATGCTATTCCTAATGGAACTCCAATGGCAAAAGCAATTAATAAACCACTGGTAATAATTAAAGTTTTTCTGAATAAAGGTTTGACTAAACGATAGGAAAATTTAGGAATAATTGAAATTTCTTGTGTTGAACGAACTTCGGGATAAATTAACCACAATAAACCGATTTGTATTAATAAACTGATTAAAGCTAAAGGAAGTAAAGCTTTAGAAAAATCTAAATAACTAATTTGAGAAAATGATCCGATTAAAATATTTTGTGGGTTGCCACTGAGAGTAGCGACAGATCCCGAATTTGTTGCAGCCGCTAAAGCGAGTAAATAGGGAATGGGATTAAGTTTTAAAGCTTGTGTTAAATGAATGACTAAGGGTGTAAAAATGAGAGCGATCGTATCATTAAGAAAAAACGCCGATAATATTCCACTACCAAAGGTTAATAAACACAGTAAACCAAAGGGACTACGAGTAATTTTTAATAAAGAAGTTAAGATTAATTGGAAAAATCCTGAATAGGCTAAATTCGCATTAATCACCATCATACTGAGCAAAAAAATGATCGTATTTGCGTCAATTGCTTGCCATGCTTCCTCTAGAGTAAATACTTGTAGCGTAATGATAAAAGCAGCCCCAACAAGTGCGATCGTTGCTCGGTTCATGCGTAGTCCAGGAAACTGACCTAAAGCTAATCCTAAATAGGTGAGAAAAATAACTAAATATTGTAATATCTGGACAAATTTAGTCAACTGTTCGATTTACCTTGCTAAAGTTAATTGGGTTTGGAGACCAAACCCCTACAATTGTACCTATTCTTTTTGCATTGAGCAGTAGTGACGCGCTTCTTCGTCAAGCTCTTTAATTTTTCTACGCCATGCAGTTAAATTTCTTTCACGTTCAGTGATTTTTTCTGATGAAGGTTTAGGTAGTCCTGTTGTAAAATTGTACCTGTTATGACGTGAATCAAGACCTTTAAAAGTTTTGGTGTTTTCATTTGGAGTAATTCCATTTTTTCTAAGCAACTGTTCAGCAGAACCTTGCCATAAGTACATATGATCGTGAACTTCGCCACCTAAGCAGCGCAATTGTTTAAGTGATAATTCCGCAGAAGTAAATAATTTTGATTCGATGTCAGGATAATGATAACGGTTAAATAAACGCATTTCGCTACCAGCACCACGAAAGAACTCAATCACAAAATAATCACCAAAGTCGAAGATACAAACTTCTGTCGGATCACTATTATCGGAAATAAGGATATCAATATCACGTTTTAACTGATCACTAATCCAATTTTGTGATTCTAACGGAAGTAAAATACGCAAGCGTTCAAAGTTATCGCTATAATTTGACCAAAAATCCCTACGTCTTCTAAGTTGATTGATTTGAGAGTTTAGTTCATTAGATTTTCGGCTACCATATTTAGACTGTGCTAGAGATGAATTTAACTGTTGTAAAAGCACATTTACTAATGCTTGAAAATCGCTCCAAGTTGAAGTATTTAAGCATTTAAGTAAAGCAGCTTGAGCATTAGCTGATAATTGGTGCCACTTAGACTGTGGGGTACGCGGTCCATAACTTTGACGCAACCATGTCACAATTGAAGAAAAACTACTAACTTTACTAACAGGAATTGTGGTGAGTAGCTGCTCAATCTGGTGATTTTGTTGTTCAAAGGATATTTGTTTAAAACAATTCAACAACCATTCTGGCTTATGGTTTTGTGCAAATACTTCTACAAAGGGGTAATTAGCTTGTCTAAGTGCTGGTATTGTGCTTGGAAGTTGTTTTTGTTGTAGTAGCTCCCAAGGAGTGAGTAAGGATTGAATTGATAATTGAGTTAAGTTTAAATAATTTTCGTCTGCGATCGCTTGTATAATTTGTATTGTTATGTGTTCTTTTTCAGGAGCTTGATCAGCAAAGGTTGAGAAGTTCTGTACTAATTCTGGTGAAATAATTAATTGTGGTGAACTGTATTCAAGTACCATTAGCCATAGTAAAAGACGTTTTAGCCATAAATTTTCTAAGGCAAATCTCCAGATTTTTTGAGAGGTAATATTTCTCTCATCAAGACTCATCAACTCCCATTCAGTTTGATTGTATAAGCAATATATCCATTCTAGCGGTTTAATTTTATGAGCATTATTATGATAAATTTCCTGTATAATTTCATCATAGGTACGAAAATTTTCTTCTTGTTCATTTAATAATTTAAAAACTGACTTCCCAATTTTTGAATTAAACAAATGCTTACTTAACTGATTAACTTTGCTAGGAAAATTTACAGTAGGATCTTTTAAGGACAAGACTCGAAAAGAATAAGACATAATAATTTTATTTATTAACTCTAAAAATTATTTTTTTTGATAATTTTCTAAAAATTTTTCTCCTTTAAATTGAAATCTAAATGTTACTTTTCTGTCTGATGGTTCGTCATATTTCTGTTGAGATTCAATTTCACCTCTTCCTGCTGTCATGATTTTTTGACTCAACTGTGATTTTGTTGAAAATTTCATTTCTGGTGAAAAAATATATTCAGCAACAGAATATGAACGTAATAAGCTTAGTTTCAAATTCGTTTCGTAATTTCCTGCGGAACTTGTGTGACCTTCTATAATTACTCTTGTAATTTCTTCTTCAAAAAGTGGTTTAGAAAAAATTACTTGACTATAAACAGGAATAAAAGATTGCAGAAATCTTTTGCCTTCTGGTTTTAGCTCAGAGCTATTTTCATCAAAAAGGATACTATCTCTAATACTCACATCTCCTGTTTCTGGATTAACTTTTACATCTACATTATTGTCTTTTAAAGCGTCTAAAACTGTTCCAATTACAATTTTTTGTGTTTTCTGCATTTCTTTTAATTGAACTAATACAGTAATGAAGAGAAGTGCAAAAATCATTAGTAATCCAGACATTAGATCGCCAATTGAAAGTAAAACGCTCGAATCTTCTTGATCATTTACTGCTGAATCTTGTCTCCAGTTTGACCAATCATTCATGATTAAATTTCCTCCTGATTACGACGATTATATTCAGCCGATACAAGATAGTTAGCAGCTTGTAATAGTCGATTAGAAATATTAGCCGTTGCTTCATCAGCCTGTGTGAAAAATTGTCTTTCTGAATCATAAGCTCTTTCTAAATAATTTGTTAGATGTTGGTTACTCATTTCAAGTGATTGATTTAAACGAGAAATTAAATTATCATACGCCTTTTCAATTCGTTGGCTTTCATTACCGAGAACATGAGTAATATCTTTAATCTGTGCTAATCTTTCAACTGATGTTAAACCAACGGCACTAGCTAAATTACTAACTACTTTCACCGTATTAGTTATTTGATTTAAACTAGCTTCGGTTTCTTTAATTACATTTTGTCTTCTTTGAATTTCTTGCTCAAAAACAGATTGTAAATTTTGCACGACTGTATTTAATCCTTGACGTTGCTCTCCTAATGTTCCTTCTAGTAATTGATTTTGGTTGTAAAAAAATTCTTGTAAAGCGGCTTGATAGTTGTGACGAAATTCTTCTAACTCTTGCTGAACTGTGACTCGCGTTTGCTGCAATAAAGTATCGATATTTGAAAGTGTGGCGATTAAATTTTCTCTTGCTTCATTCATTAAGCGTGATGCTTCATTTCCAGTGGTAGTAATAATAGTTACGGTACGCTCTTGGAATTCTTGAAGCATTTGTCGTTCTATTTCCGATTGAGTCTGTAACGCTTGTTGTAAATCTTCTCGAATTAAACGAAAAGTTTCTGCTGTTTGGGTGGCACTAATCTCAAAAGCATTTCTTTGACCATCCATTGCTTGTATGCTGGAATTAACAGCAACTTTTAGTTCTGCTGAAACATTTTCTAATACTCCCTGAGTTTCAGTCCGAAATTGCTCAAAGATGATTCGTAATTCACTTGCAAAATTCTGTAGTTCATTTAATGTTTGTGTTTGAAAGTGTTGTATTGTATCAACTGATGCGGCAAGACTATTGCTAAGTTCTCTAACTGCTCCCGATGCCTCCTGAGTTAGTTGTGCGCTTTTTTCAAGTTCTGCAATAATCGGTTTGATTAATTGTTCTCTTTGTTCTTCGATTAATTGCCTCAACATTTCCTGTCCTTGGTCTGCTTTAATCTCTCTAAGTGCTGCTAGTTCATCTTTGATTTCTTGGAAAACAGGTGACATCGCTTGTCCAACTGCACTACCTATAGCTTGAGGACTAAGCTGTTTTTGCGTTTCTATTAAGTTATTGAAACCTTCTTTAAGCGTTTGAGCCGTTTCGCTGAGTTGTGTTGCGGC
Source organism: Aphanothece hegewaldii CCALA 016 (assembly GCF_003007785.1). Classification (GTDB taxonomy): domain Bacteria; phylum Cyanobacteriota; class Cyanobacteriia; order Cyanobacteriales; family Microcystaceae; genus Chroococcus; species Chroococcus hegewaldii. Next base: position 4,860 of record NZ_PXOH01000063.1, read on the forward strand.
TCTTTCATTTGCTTCAAAGTTTAAATGGTATAAAAGTCGTCCAGGTGTTTCTAAAAAAGCGATTTTATCTAATTCACTCCGTAGCTCGACAATATCAGAGCGTCTATCTTTTTCTTTATAGGCTAAAAAAATAGTAAAAATACTACTAGAACCTAATCCCATTAGAGATGTTGAGAAAGCTGTTTTCATTCCCTCCAGAAGCTGCACACTAGAAGCAAGTAAATTAGAACTATCTTGACCAACTGATGTGAGGGAAATTTTTGATAATCCTTCTTGAATTCCATAAAAAGTTCCTAAGACTCCCAGAGCAACGAGAATACTAGGAATAAATCGTAAAGAACTGCTAGGAGTTGAGCGAGCTAAAACTAATGGATATTGTAATAAGATAAAGCGACCATTCTCCATTTTTGCGATAAAATTATTCTGCTCATCCACCTTTCCAGCAAAATGTTCTTTTATCCAATTTATATACGAAGAATCTTTGTCTGAAATTGTTACATTACTACTGTAGCCATTGTGTTTTTGAGCTTTAATTTTTTTTAAATCATTAATAATTTCTTTAATTGGCTTTGTTTCTTTCTTATAATCATTTCGATATTTTCTAACTGAAAGAGCCTCAAAGCAAATAGCAATTACTAACAAGCCTAAAGTTAGCACGTGAAAAATACTATTTTGCCACACAATCGACAAAAAAGTGCTGAGAAGATTCACCATAAATTTTCCTGATTAAATTCGAGTAAATTTTTTAATTTCTTGTGGTGTTAAAACTGACTGAGCTATCCTGACGGGAAGATGCGCTGCATTCCAATAATTTTCTACAGGTTCGCACAAAATAAGGCCGTAAAGTTCTTCTCCTTGTGTATCTAAGTCGAGTTGTAGATAAACTTTTTCAGGAGCATAACTGCGTAAAAGTCGCACCTGTAGACGTGTTTTCAGGTTGCCCAGAGATTGAGCAATAGTTGTTAAGCTATCGGCTATTTCTATTTGACTAGCAACTTTCCAAGCATGATTGACTGTATTGATCTCTTGAACTAGCTCTTCGATGGAAACAGTAGTATGATGAATCACAAAACCTTCCGTTTTGAAAGGTTCGTTAAGCTAAATAAAGACAAAGCTTACCTGCACTTAAATTTGTTTGTTCTATTATAGAATTCCCAAAAGTGCGGCGATAATAACAATTTTTCAGGCAATTTTCTAGTTTTTTTTTAATTTATACCAAATCCATTCATAAATCGGGTCCCCAGACCAAAACCCTACAAAAAAACGCACAGAAAAAAGGGTTAACCAGAATGCAGGTCAACCCCTCGGCTTGGGAACGCGCTATAAATCTTAGTTTTGAACAACTAGCTTCACGTTAGCGTTGTTTAGACCGCGCTGTTTAACTTCTGCTAAGGTTTTGTTAACAGCATATTTTTGATTGATTGAGTTGATCAATTCGGTTTGGTTGTGTTTTTTAGCAACGCCCCACAAGTCAGCGATGAGGTCAAAGGAACCGTCGCTATTGCGAGACCAACCGAGATCATATTCACCTTCTAGAACTGCCACTAAGTCGGCACGAATGCGCTGACCGTTGTAGCCACGAACATCAGCTTCGGTTTTAACGTTGATACCTAAATCCTTTAAGGAAGCTTTGAGGATTTCAGAATCGGTGATTTTAGTCCGTAAAGTGCTGAAATGAGACATTGGAATTTCCTCCGGTAGACAACAATGAACAACAACAATTGAGAGTTTGAGAGTTTAAATGTACCGCCTTTTATGAGATGATAGCGGTGTTTTGTGAGTGCTGCTAGCTTTATTGCTAGCCTTTCGACCTGTTGGGAGCAGGATGAAAGTCTGTTAGAACTCCATTCGCTGATATTCAGCAACGGAGGCTGAGGCAGGTCTTGCCCGTTGGCGGGCCCAGTCTCGAAGGGCTGTAACCTGTTCAGTCATGGTACGCGATAGGGGCAAGGTGGATTTGATCGAGGCGATGATGTCAAGTTGGGTAAACTCCCTGTCTTGGGCAAATGCCTCATACATCGCAGCTACGATCGCTTGCTCTATTTCTGCACCAGAAAATCCATCAGATACCTTGGCTAACTGCTCTAGATCGAAGCGTGTGATATCGGAGCGACGTTTGCTAAGGTGAATATTAAAAATAGCTTGTCTTTCGTCTGGAGTGGGTAGATCGACGAAAAATATTTCGTCAAATCGTCCTTTTCTTAAAAATTCCCCCGGAAGTCTTTCAATGCGGTTCGCCGTTGCCATCACGAATACAGGTGATGTTTTTTCTTGCATCCAAGTGAGGAATGAACCAAAGATACGGCTTGAAGTACCGCCGTCGGAGTCCGCAGAACCTGTACCACCTGCAAAAGCTTTATCTAATTCATCGATAAAAAGAAGAGTAGGTGAAACAGATTCAGCCGTTTTGAGGGCATTTCTAAGGTTTGCTTCAGAACGACCAACCATTGAGCCATCATAGACTCGCCCCATATCTAACCGAAGTAAGGGTAAACCCCATAGGCGAGATGTGGTTTTAGCGATGAGTGACTTTCCACAGCCTGGTACACCTAAGATTAACATCCCTTTGGGCTGGGGTAAACCATATTCTCTAGCGCGTTCGGTAAAGGCGTTAGAACGCTGCTGTAGCCATTTTTTTAATTCTTCTAGTCCGCCCACTGCGTCAATGGTTTCGTCTTCTTCGATGAATTCTAGAATTCCATTGCGTCGGATTAGTTGTTTTTTCTCTGATAATACAATGTCGACTTCTTCTTCCGTTAGCTTACTGGCTTTAACGTAAGCTTTACGATAAACTTTTTCTGCTTCGTCTTTGGTTAATCCAAGTGCCGCTTTGAGTAATTTTTCTCGTACTTCTGTGGTGATGCGACGAGTTTTATTTTTTTCTAGGTGTTGGGTTAAAACTTGATTGAGTTCGGTTAAGTCGGGTAGAGGGAAATCAATGACAGAAACATCTTTTTCTAACTCGATGGGGATCTCTTGATAGGGTGACATCAAGATGATAATCTTTTCTGTTCCTTTGAAAGAAGCGATCGCATCTCTTAGCCAACGCGTTACCGCCGCCGAAGTGATAAACGGATGCAAGTCTTTAAATATGTATATTCCTGCTTCTCTTTGTCTTACTGTCCATTCGATCGCTGCTTCTGGAGAAACAGTATTATGCTGTGTCGCTTGTCTGGGTTGCCCATATTCCACTATTCCGTGAGTTACCGTCCACACATACACTCGCCGATGTTGTGTATTCATCTGAGCTATTTTTGTAATTGCTTGCTCTGCCCGTTCCTCTTCGGATGTGACGAGGTAGATCAGGGGGTATTGAGCTTGAACTAAGATATTGAGCTCTTCTTTCATGGCATCGACCTTGTGTAATGGTTCAACGGTTCGATTTGGCAAGATTCGATTTGGTGAGAGCGGGGCTAAACTTTTACTTTAGCAGGGAACTAACTCCGCTTCTCCAGAAGCATTTTCTTTTGTACAGACTGGTTCTGGAATTTCGATCGGGAAGTCGTCTGTTATGACACTTGGCTGATGCTTCAAAGAAACTAGGGTTCCCTCTCTCATCACCATCGCTGCTTCACATTCTGGACAAACATGAACTTGATGGGTTTTGCCATAGGTTGCTTCCTCTATCTCTTGTACTTTATCAGGGTACTTTAAATAAAAGGCGATCGCCCTCTCTACAACGGCAGACATTGATTCTTCATCAATAGCCGCTCTAATTTTTAGTTGACGATGGACTCCTGGGGGAAGATATAGTGTGACTTTTTGCTTATCTTGCATATCACTCTAATTGGTGTTACCCGGGTATGCCTCTTTAACTTATCGGTTTTTTTTTGCCCTGTCAAGCTGTCATGATGGTATGACAGCATAATTGTTACATTTCTTAATCTTGTGGCTAAAAGAATGATGACGCGGCGGGATAAACTCACCTCACTCGAAAGCTTGAAAACTATAAATGACAAGACTTACAAAGATTAAAGGTAAATTTTTTTTAGATAGGATTCAATCTTTAACGATTACGGTAGAACGCAAACTTAAAGAATTTTTAACGGACTAATAAGGAATAGACTGATTTTGGGAGTAGTAATTACTAGAAATTTACTAGAAATCTACTAGAGATTATGGATGTCAAAATCGGAACCGACAAAGGTGTACTACGTTTACAGTTCAGCACCAAAGTTTCACAAACTTACTACAACAGAAGACAATTTTACAAAAGCCTCAACAGGACGGATGAACCTGATAACCGCCAATGGGCTTTAGACATCTGCCGAAAAATTCAAATCGATCTAGACCACCCTGATAACTTGTTTGACCCAACATTGGGGAAATATCTAGGCTTTAAAGTTAATCTCAGTTTTCTTGAAAATACCCAAGCGGTAAAGCTAGGGGAATTGTATGAGGAATACATCAACTGGAAGTTTAAATGCGGAAAAATTGCCGAAACCACTTTCTTAACCACATACAAACGGATGTATTTCAATTGGCTTAAACCCTATTTAGAAGAAGCATCTAGCGCAGAGTTAGTTAATAAAATCGCTCAAGACCTATTAGCTCAAGGTGCTTGTAAAATCAACATAAAAAGGCTGTTTTCTGCTTTATCTGATATGGGAGATAGAGCCGTTAGAAAAAAAACACTTACCAAAAATTATTTTTATGAACTTAAAGAGATAGATTTAAGAATTACCAAAAAATCTAATCAGCTTTTAGAAGAAGAAGATTATCGCGCTTTTACCCTAGAAGAAAGAGACATAATCTTAAATGCTTTTAGGGCATCTTCTAACAAGAAAACAGCACACATCGCTGATTTGGTTGAGTTTTTATTTTTAACAGGTTGTAGGATGGGTGAAGCTTTCGCCTTAAAGTGGAATGATATTAAAAAAGAATCAATCGTATTTGATGAAAGCTATTCCTCAGAGACAAAAATCACCAAAGAACCGAAAACCAAAGTTATCCGAATTTTTAGAACAAAAGGATATCAAAGGCTTACTGACCTCTTGAATAAAATTAAAAGTAATAAGGTTAAAACAGACAATAATGACTACGTTTTCCTAAATATCAACGAGCAACAATATGAACGCTTTCAACTAAATGACTTATGGTATGGAAAAAATACTGTTAGACGCGGTGAAAAAGTTTTGATTGATGGAATTGTTAAGCAATTAGCCAGAGAAGGTAAAATCTCTCAGTATTTAAAACCTAGTTCAACCCGTCATACTTTTATTACACTTCAAGCTCAAGCGGGAGTTGATTTAAAACTTTTAGCTGATAGTTGTGGAAACTCAGTCGATACGATTTATGACCATTATTTAGGAGCGAATCGAAATGCAGTTTTTATCAATATGTAGTGACATTTAAAGAAATCAAAGTTACTATAGAAATG
>NZ_PXOH01000064.1 GCF_003007785.1 Aphanothece hegewaldii CCALA 016
CCTAAAGGAAGATCATTCAATGACTTGATCCCCGCGAAGACATTAAATACTTCTTCTTCAGAGAGAATCGGTGCAATTCCTCGGCAACGAAACCCAAAAACCACCCGAAAACTTTCTTTTTTATGGGGCTGCAACAAGGTTGCCCCTACTTCTCGACCACCATCTAGATATTGAAGGAAAGTCAACAAGTGAAAGTTATCTTCAAAGGGCGTTAGCTTTTGCTTTTTCCCTCGAAGTGGGTCTGTAATGATTTTTGAGCCGATTTTGACCATTTTCTTGACCTACTCATCTAATAACCGACGGTTTCGTTTTCGCTGACTTTGAGCTTCCCCAGACGACAGTACGGGTTGATAGGGTACGATCGCTCTTGTCCAGTTCGGCGTTTCGACTAACCGCCCGAAGAAAGCGTACATCCCGCCAAAGGTCAGAACCCACCAAGTTGCCATTCCCCAGCCACTGGTAACGATGACCCAAATCCACGACAATCCCAAGACTTTTTTTAAAATGACAAAACACAATCCAAAAATAATTGCCCAGGGAAAGATCTGATCTCCTGGCATAAAAAAGATGCGGGGCGATTTATCTAAATTGCGGTAAGATGGCATCAGTTCTAGACCAGTCCTATCGCATAATCACCACCAAAGACACCCGCCGCCACGATTAATGGTGTTTTAGCCGCTTGCTTCCAATCCTCTTCTTCGCGGGATGACCCGATGACCTTAGACACCGCCCAAGCGATATAGACAATAAACAGCACTTGTAGGACACCAAAGCCAAATTTGGTAATCGGAACAATCGTCGCCGCGTTCGTCCCCGCAAAAATGCCGTTAATCTTGGTTTGGATATTGGTAAAGAAAAAGCCAGAAGAAAGAGAAGGCGTTGGTGTGGTTGTTCCCGCAAATACTGGCACACTGATGCCATCTAGGAGGAAAACGAGAAAACTAACTAACCAAGCAATTGGCCAAAGTCCGACTCGATCTAGTAATCGCTGTAAACGTACCAGTTGGCGGCGTGGACTTGACCACGCATACAGATAGGCACACATCAGAATCGAGACGAGAAAAATCGAGTAGCCAATCAGTGCAGTTGGACTAAGATTGCCCGTTTTGAGCAGCATTTGCGATAAATTGAGCATCATCGTCGCCCAACTGAAAAGCAAAACCTGACTAAGCGTGAACTTTTTTAAAAGCTTTGACCATAAATTCGTAGACGTGCGCCGTCTTGTCACTGCTATCATCGAATCTCCTCAACAACTGTTTTTTCTTTAATACCGTTTTGAGCCAGTTAAAATCACTACCCTTTTAGTACCTTCTGGTGTTAAATAATGTGAAGGGACTCTTACTGTCTGAAGAAGCCGCAAATCTTTATTGTTTAGGCTTTCAACGGTTTTAATAAATTTCACGTTTCGGGTTCTAGATTTTTTAGATTTTTGAGTCAAAATTGTTCTAACCCTAATCTGATTAAGCTTTCGAGAATTATTTCTTTTTGTTGCCTTTTCAGGTATCTTTTGGATAGATATGTCTAAAATCATTGCTATTTTCAATCAAGCGGGTGGTGTTGCTAAATCCACCCTTACCCTTAATCTGGGCTACTCTCTCAGTCAACTTCAGCAAAAAGTTCTCTTAGTCGATATTGATCCCCAAGCCTCCCTGACGACTTTTCTGGGACTAGAACCTTCAGAACTTGACCAAACTCTGTATCATTCGATTCTTCACGATGCCCCTTTACCGATTCATTCGATTCATGGACTTGATTTGGTTCCTGCTAATATCGATCTAAGCGGTGCCGAACTTGAATTAGTCACTGCCGATTTGCGAGATCTTCGCCTTAAAGACGCGCTAGAACCTGTGGAAGGGAAATACGATTACATCCTGCTCGACTGTCCGCCTTCTCTGGGCATCTTAAGCTACATTAGCCTGGTTGCTGCCACTCATGTCTTAGTTCCCATCCAAACTCATTACAAAGCCCTACGAGGTACAGAACTCCTGCTTAAAACCGTTAGTCGAGTGAAAAAGAAACCCAATAAATCTCTGGCATTAGCTGGATTTATCCCAACTTTATATGATTCTAGAACTTCACAGGATACTTTGAGTTTACAAGCGATTAAAGAGCAACTTTCTCCCCTCGCGCCAGTCTTTGATCCTATTCCTCGCTCAATTGCCTTTGCTGATGCGGTTCAAGCCCATTTACCCCTTGCCCTCTATCAACCGAAACACCCGACGATTTCTTTGTTAAACAATATTGCTCAAGCTCTCCTTTTACGCTAATGCCGACTTCTAAAACACCAAAACAACCCTATCAGATCAACACCCAGGGCATCGATCTACTTTTTGGAGCCGATGACGAAGCTCCACCGCCTCAATCGATTTCCCTAAAATCGATTCAACTTCCACCCCAACAACCGAGACGGTATTTTGCTCCCCAAAAGCTAGAGAGTCTGATTACTTCTATTCAACAACAGGGGATTTTACAACCTTTGATTGTTCGTCCTCTAGATGATGAGCATTACGAACTTGTTGCTGGAGAAAGACGCTATCGAGCCGCTCAAACCCTTACCCTTGAGACCGTTCCTGTTGTTATTCGAGCTTTTAGTAATGATGAAGCCTGGGAGATTGCCTTACTTGAAAACTTACAACGGGAAGACCTCAATCCCCTAGAGGAAACTGAAGCGATTCTGCAACTGCTGGCTAATCGACTACAGATTACATCTGATGAAGTTATTGCGCTCATTAATTTGACGGCTCATCCAAAACGGGAATCTGTGCATAACGTTATGCACAGTGAACAATGGTTACAGCTAGAGTCGATTTTTACGGCTCTTGGACGGTTTACCCCTAATAGTTTTCGGGTCAATCGCCTGCCTTTACTCAAGCTTCCTGATGAGATTAAAGCAGCACTCAATCAGGGTGAAATTGACTACACCAAAGCTAAAGCGATCGCTCAAATCAAAGACCCACAACAGCGAAAAGAATTATTAGAAAAAGCCGTTACTCAAGACTTATCTCTAAGCCAAATTAAAGAAGAAATAACAACGCTTTCACGTCAGGCTGCATCGACTCCCATTATTACGCCTCAAAAAACTTTAAGTGACACCTATCAACGACTTAAAAATGCTCAACTTTGGAAAGATCCACAAAAATGGAAAAAAGCTCAAACTTTGCTCAAAAAACTTGAGGAATTAATTGAAGAAAATGTTTCTAATTAATGATTAAAAGCGTTAACTAAGGTGTCACCAAATTTACTAAAATTTTATCATGGGACGGATGTTTATAGTGCTTTAGACATTCTCAATAATGGTTTGAATGCACAGCGTTTACTGGCTTTACAAAAACAGCCAGTACAATTAGGGGCTTTTGCATTTTTAAATCGAAGAGATACATTAAACATTGAAAGAAGGGGGACAACCTTCTAAAAACAGATTAATTATGATACCCATGAACTAACTAAACAAGGTTGTCCCCCTTCTTTCCAGTTTTTTTCTAGGAGCAGAGTTTAAACCCTATCTTTGAAGAATCATGAAACAGCAATACTCGTTAAATGATTTGACCATTCGCCCCACTCATCAACAAAAAAATGATGAAGGAATGACCGAGCATACGCATAAAATTATTTTCAAACATCCTTTAAATTTAGAAGAGAAACAGCAGTTTATACAGTTAATCAAAAGTATTCAACAATTGATTGCTCCTTCGCAATTAGAAAGGGAGCAGGTGATTTTCACGACCGATAATCAAGTTGATTATCAACTAAAACAGCCTAGTCTTTCAGGAGAGTGGAAAAACTTACTCTTTGCCAAATTAGCGGTTTTTAGCACTGAAGTTAGTGAAATTCTTGAACATGATGGCAATCGAGTTTTTAGTAAAATTGCGACAAAACACGAGCAGCGTGAGCTAAATCACAGGAAAAACGAGCCAATTCAAAGAATATAGAGGTGGATAAGGCGAGTCCCTTTTTTAACCCGATCAAAGCATGACGTGACAAGCGTTTTGCTCCTAGAAAAAAACTGGAAAGAAGGGGGACAACCTTGTTTAGTTAGTTCATGGGTATCATAATTAATCTGTTTTTAGAAGGTTGTCCCCCTTCTTTCAATGTTTAATGTATCTCTCTTCTTGCGCTAATAACGCTGCTTGGCAGTAGTTGAGTCTTTCTAGACCGATAACGACGATTTTTTTGACTTCTGCGTACTTTAGTAATCTTTTCGGGAACTCTATAACTGTAATCTTTGAAATTTATTTATAAAAGTTGTCTGGAGTCATTATTCCCGCTAATCTGGAAAGACCTATTAAAACTAGCATTGCCTAAAAACTTTTCAGAATCATTGGTTCACTGGATAAAAAAACACAACATGATCTCAGGGGAAATTAAAAGTCAAATAGACCGCATTTGGGATGCCTTCTGGTCGGGTGGGATTGCCAATCCTCTCGAAGTCATCGAGCAAATTACTTACCTGCTTTTTCTGCGTCGCCTCGACGACCTGCATACTCTAGAAGAGAACAAAGCCAACCGACTCAAGCGACCGATGGAACGCCGAATCTTCCCAGAGGGTGAAGATATCAAGAAACGTTCCTACGATGATTTGCGATGGTCGAGGTTCAAGCACTTTGCCGCGTCGGAGATGTTTGCTGTAGTCAACGATCATGTTTTCCCTTTTCTGCGAGCGCTGGGTGGGGATGATTCGACTTACGCGCACCATATGAAAGATGCCCGCTTTACGATTCCGACACCTGCGCTATTGTCTAAAGTGGTGGATTTGCTAGACGGTGTGCCGATGGAAGAACGCGATACTAAAGGCGATCTCTACGAATATATGTTAAGCAAAATTGCCTCGGCTGGACAAAATGGGCAGTTTCGCACGCCGCGCCACATTATTGGGCTGATGGTGGAACTAACTGCACCGAGTCCTAGGGATGTCATTTGTGATCCCGCTAGTGGAACTTGCGGCTTTCTAGTGGCCGCTAACGAATACCTGCGGCAACATCACCCAGAACTTCTCCGCAATGCAAAACTGAAGGAACACTTTCATCATCAGATGTTTCACGGGTTCGATTTTGACAATACCATGCTCCGTATTGGCAGTATGAATATGCTGCTGCATGGCGTAGAAAACCCAGATGTGCGCTACCAAGACTCGCTATCAGAGGAACATTCAACTGATGAAGAATCATATACTCTAGTTCTGGCCAATCCGCCTTTTGCGGGTTCATTGGACTATGAGAACACGGCTAAAGACTTATTGGCGATCGTTAAAACCAAGAAAACTGAGTTATTATTTTTGGCTCTGTTTTTAAGATTACTCAAACCTGGAGGACGGGCGGCGGTAATTGTGCCAGATGGGGTACTTTTTGGTTCTTCTAAGGCACACAAGGAACTACGTCGTTTATTGGTAGAGGAGCAGAAGCTAGATGCGGTGATCTCTTTACCAGGTGGTGTATTTAAGCCCTATGCGGGTGTTTCGACGGCGATTTTGCTATTTACTAAAACGAACTCAGGTGGAACTGATTTTGTTTGGTTCTACGATGTGGATGCTGACGGGTTGAGTTTGGACGATAAAAGAACGCCTTTGCTTGCTGAAGATAAATTAGGTGCTGTACCAACGGCTGCGCTAACAGCAGAGGAACATACTAAGAATAATCTGCCAGATGTGCTGACTCGTTGGCAACTGCGGAATACTACGGAACGAGAGCGACCACGCACTGCTCAGAGTTTTTGTGTACCCAAAGCTGATATTGCATCTCAGGGGTATGATCTTAGTTTGAATCGTTATAAAGAAGTAGTGCATGAAGAGGTGGAGCATCGCGCACCAAAAGATATCCTTGATGATTTGGCCAAGCTTGAAGCAGAGATTCAGCAGGGAATGACAGAATTGAAGAAAATACTGGGATAAAATGCTATGAAAACGCTTAATGAAATCAGGCAAGTTTTATCAGTTAACAAAAAGTCTTTGTGTGAAAAATCTCAAATTACTGAACTAGGTGTGTTTGGGTCTTATGCGAGAGGTGAGCAGACGGAAGCAAGTGATGTTGATATTTTGGTTGATTATGAAATAGCACCAACTTTTATTATGTTAGTGGAACTTAGGGATTATTTAAGTCAACTTTTTGGTTTAAAGGTTGATCTGGTGACGAAGAACGGGCTTAAATCTCGGATTCGGGAGCGCGTTTTGGCTGAGGCAATTTATATATGAAGCGCAGTTATACAGAATTTTTACAAGATAATAGATAACAGAACGCTCCTAATCTTGACTAATATTTTCAAATTATCGGAAGGCTTAATATGGTTTCACCTGAAATACTGACTAATTTAAGAAAGCTAAATCGAGCGGATAAATTGTATGTTATCCAAGTGCTTGTTTCTGAGTTAGCGCAAAAGGAAGAAGACTTAATTAAAGGAGAGCAAAGTTATCCTGTCTGGTCGCCCATTGATGCGTTTGAAGCGGCTGATGTGATGCTGAAAGTTCTAGAAGATTCTAGGAGCAAAAAATGAATGATGAGCGACCTTAATCGATATACTTATATTTCTACAGATCCAGGATTGGGAGAGGCGGGTTTTCGTCCAATGTTACCGCTTTGTTTGTTTCATCAGCAAAATTCTGTAACGGGCTCTGGGTTACTAGATACTGGCGCATCTGTGAATGTTATGCCTTATGACTTGGGGATAGCTCTGGGTTATGAGTGGGAACGTCAGACAACTGCTTTAAGTTTGACGGGTAATTTATCCCAGTATGAGGCGCGGGTTGTGTTGGCGGAGGCGATAGTTGGACAGTTTGAACCTGTGCGGTTTGTTTTTGCCTGGACTCAAGCAAAAAATCTCCCTTTGATTTTGGGTCAGGTTAATTTTTTTATTGAATTTGATGTCTGTTTTTCTCGTTCTCAATTATCATTTGATGTTAATCGAAAGCAGCTATAAATATCGTGTACCCAAAAACATCTTTAGTAATTTGGCAAAATAGAAGGGAGTGTTATCGAAATAAATGAATTAGAGGGGATGCTGGGATGAGTCAATGGAAACATTTACCTCTTTGAGAATTGTGCCAAGTAACGGCTGGAGGTACGCCATCTCGTACTAATCCAGCTTACTTTGATGGTGGCATTCCGTGGGTAAAAATCGGTGATATGTTGCAAGGACGTATTACATCGACCGAAGAAACAATTTCTCGCAAAGGATTGGAAAATAGCGCGGCTAAACTACTTCCCAAAGGTACTGTACTTATTTCGATTTTTGCTACAGTTGGTCGCACAGCAGTACTGGATTTAGAAGCAGCGACCAATCAGGCTATTGCTGGTGTTACTCCCCGTAATCCTAACCTTCTAGAATCGAATTATCTACGTTATTTTTTGAACAATATTGCCAATGCACTTGAACGGCGGGCGCGTGGTGTTGCTCAGTTAAATATCAACTCTACAATTTTAAAAGCATTATTGATTCCTCTACCACCATTATCAGAACAAAAGCGAATTGCAAAAATACTTGATCGCGCAGAAGAACTTAGGTCTAAACGGCGGCAGGCGATCGCTCAACTCGACACCCTCACCCAAGCTATTTTTATTGAGATGTTCGGCGATCCAATTACAAATCATAAGAATGTAAAAACTGTACCTCTTGCAACAGTTTGTAAACGAATTACTGATGGAACTCACCAGCCTCCAAAATGGAGTACATCAGGTCATCCATTTTTATTTGTAAGTAATATTGTGACTGGAGAAATAACATTTGATACAGCAAAATTTATTTCTAGTGAAACTCACAAAGAATTAACACGGCGATGCCCGATTGAAGTCGGCGACGTTCTCTATTCCACTGTTGGCTCATACGGCGTTCCTGCAATTGTTAAGACTCAACGTAAGTTCGCTTTTCAGCGTCACATTGCTCATATCAAACCCGACTCAAATTTTATAGATTCACAATTTTTGTGTGCGATGCTTGCATCACCACCATTAAAGCAGCAAGCTGACCGTACTGCTCGCGGGGTGGCACAAAAAACTATCAATCTTGAAGAAATTAGAAAATTTACAATTTTCTGTCCACCAATTAATATTCAGCAAGAATTTGCCCAACGTATCGAAGCAGTAGAAAAACTTAAAGCCGTTCACCGCACTTCACTGTCAGAACTTGATGCTCTCTTTGCTTCCCTCCAACATCGTGCATTCCGAGGAGAGTTGTGAACCGTGTGGCAACCATGCAAATTTCAGATTCCTACTCTAAAAACTCCATAACCTCTTGTAAAACATCGGCTAGATGAGGCTTTTCACAGGCAATTACATCATCAAAAAGATGTTTATGGTGAGGAAAGCTAGATAAGTTAGGAAAGTGAGGTGTACTATCATAGCGAAAAATTAAATTATTTTGTGCATCCTGAAAATGATAGCGGTAATCAATGTATGTAACCTGATTATTGACCACAACTAAAATCTCACTGATTGCCAGTAAATATCTGAGAGCGAAACGGATTCTAATGCGGAGATTAGCCCTCTGTGTTGTTAAAATGACCGCATTATATTCTTCAACATATACATTAGAGCAGTTGAGTAAAAGTTGCTCAATTTCATCTAAATACGCTTGGATAATTTTACGCGACATCTTTGAGTTTGCTCTCTAAATGTTGGTGTAGAGCTAGATAATGTTGATAATTCCCCGCCCATTCGACAAATACCTCATCATCAGAAGTCTCTCCTTGACTATACTTATTAAAAAAGTCTTCTGAAGTCATTTGGTATTTAATTTCATAAACATTTAACTGTTTAGCAAGAGCAATTACAGCATCCAGTTCTGATGTATATTCAATAACTTGTTTACGCATCCTTTAATCCATTTAATTTTCGGAATTTATCCTAATCATATTGTAAATTTAGCTAAAAATGAGATCAATTAATCGAATCTGGGCAAACTAGATCTAGTAAAACTGAAATATTGAGCGGAGTAGACGGGAATTATGAATCAATTTGTTTTCCTTAAGCCCGAATTCCCTGAAATCTACGAAGAAGCCTACAAAGCCTTTAGACTGGCTTATCCTGACCCCCGAACCGCCTGTTTTTATGCCCGTCGTGCTTTAGAGTTAACCGTAAACTGGTTATATAAACACGATAATTCCCTAAACTTACCGTATCAAGATAATCTGAGTGCCTTGATTCACGAACCCACCTTTAAAACTTTAGTGGGTCAAGCAGTATTTAATAAAGCGCGCATTATTATCAAATTGGGTAATCAGGCCGTTCATAGCTCTAAACCGATCTCGATTAACGATGCCACCATTGCGGTACAAGAATTATTCCATGTTACATACTGGTTAGCCCATACCTATGGACGCAGCAGCCAACCAGATCCTAAACTAACCTTCGACCCCAATGTACTGCCCAAAACCGCACCAGTTCCTAAACAAACTATTGAACAACTTCAGAAACTAGAAACTCAACTTCAAGAGCGCGATGAAAAACTTTCCACACTTCTAGCAGATAAGAACGCACTAGATGAAGAACTAAAGCAATTACGAGCTTCTATAGCAGCAGTTAAGAAAGCCAACACCAGTCAACCAGATCCCCACGACTATTCGGAAGCACAAACCCGCGATATTTTCATCGATCTATTGCTCAAAGAAGTAGGATGGCCGCTCGACCAACCCCGTGACCGAGAGTTTGAAGTTACGGGAATGCCAAACTCATCAGAGCAAGGTTTTGTTGATTATGTACTTTGGGGCGACGATGGTAAGCCTTTGGGACTCGTAGAAGCCAAGCGAACTCGAAACGACCCCCTGGAAGGAAACTAGACAAATATGGACAGCCTTTTTGAATTAGTTCATCGGTATCATAATTAATTTGTGTAGTTGAAGGCTGTCCATATTTGTCAGGGTTTTGTGTATCCCCGTATCGGGCAACAACAAGCCTTACTATATGCTGATTGTTTAGAGGCACAATTTGGTCAGCGTCCCGTTATTTTTTACTCCAACGGTTACGAGCATTGGCTATGGGATGATACAAATTATCCCCCGCGACAAGTGCAGGGCTTTTACAAAAAAACAGAGTTGGAATTGCTTGTACAGCGTCGGACTAAGCGCAAGTCTTTAGCCAAAGCCTCTATTAAACCAACCATCGCCGAACGCTATTACCAAACTCGTGCGATTCGTCGTGTTACAGAAGCATTCGAGACAGATCTAGACCGCAAAGCTTTGATTGTCATGGCGACTGGTGCAGGGAAAACTCGAACAGCGATCGCCTTAGT
>NZ_PXOH01000010.1 GCF_003007785.1 Aphanothece hegewaldii CCALA 016
GTATTAAACCGCGCAGGTATCGGTATGGAAGTAATGCACGAGCGCAATGCTCACAACTTCCCCTTAGATTTAGCTTCTGCTGAACCTCTAAGCGCACCCGCAATCAATGGTTAATCTTTGAGATTCCAACAGAAGGCACTCCAGTAAATGGGGTGCTTTTTGTTTTTGGGATATTGTTGCTAGAATAGCAGAAACTTGAAGAAATTAGCTTAGATGGTTACTTCAATCATCACTCCTCAACTAAGTCTAGAGGACTTTTTACAACTTCCTGAGACTAAACCAGCGCGTGAGTTTATTGATGGTATTATTACTCAAAAACCGATGCCTCAAGGAAAACATTCTCGACTTCAGCTAAAGTTTTGTAATGCTATTAATGAAGTTGCAGAAGATCGACAAATTGCGATGGCTTTCCCTGAACTTCGTTGTACTTTTGGTGGGCGATCAATTGTTCCTGATGCGGTTGTTTTTACTTGGGAGCGAATTCCTTTTGATGACAATGGAGAAATCGAGAATGCTTTTAATATTTATCCTGATTGGATTGTAGAAATTCTTTCACCACAACAAAAAACAACAAAAGTTATTCGTAATATTTTACATTGTTTAAAATATGGCAGTCAGTTAGGGTGGTTAGTCGATCCAGAAGAACGAATTATTTTAGTTTTTCAACCTGAAAAGCTTCCGATTGAGTTTTCAGGTGGGGAGCTTTTACCTATATTATCAGGTTTAGAATTAGAGATTACTGTTGATGATGTCTTTTCTTGGTTAAAGAGAAAAGTTTAAATTTTTTGAATTCTGTTTATTCTAGCCTTCGTTATCTAGTTCCTCTAAATCAATCGATGTAAGTGGAGCTTGGGCGCTATGGCGTATGTACAAGACATAAACTGTTTGCTCTCGAATTGTAAAAAGTATTCGATAAATGCCTTTAGATTTTCCATACAGAAGTTGACGCACTTCTTCTCAAAAAATCTCGCTTTCAACTGCTAAAGTACACCGTTGTGGTTTCTCTTGTAGAGTGGCAATTTTATTCATCAATCCTCGAAACCATCGATCAGCAAAGTCAGGGTTTTGCTCTCGATACCAGCAATAAACTTTTTCAATCTGAGATTCTGCAATGGGGGTGATTTTAACCTGAAATGTCATATTTTTGCTGCATTTCTTGAACAAAATCTTCGATAGAGCGATTTTTCCCTGCGTTGAGTTCCTCAAAACCTTGCTCAATACCTGCGATCGTTTCTAACTGCTCAATCAGTTGGCGTAATTTAATTGAATGAATTTTACTAGAATCAAAAAAAGTAATTAGAACTTGAGTACGATCGCTCACATTTTGAGGAAGTTCAGTTAACTCAATTTGTCCATTTTGATAAATTCCTGCGACCGTTTTTAGCATAAGTTATACAAAGTTTATTATTTATTTAATTATATCAAATCTTATGGGTTTGGTTTTCCTAACCCTACATTCAATCTATTATCTTCATAAAATAAAATAATATTACTTACCTGAAAACAAAATATAAAAACAAGGAATAATAAAAAGAGTTAGCAGAGTAGCTAAAGACAAACCTGAAAAGACAACAACTCCTAGGGGCTGTAAAAATTCGCCTCCTGCACCTAAACCTAATGCGAGTGGAAAAAGACCTAAAACAGTTGTAATTGTTGTCATTAAAATTGGGCGTAATCTTTGTGGGGCTGCTTTTAGAATAGCGATACGACGACTGAGGTTATATTGTTCTTTTAATTGATTGGCTAATTCTACCATAATAATCGCATTATTAACGACAATTCCTACTAATAAAACTGCACCAACAACCACCATAGCACTAATCGGAGTTTGGGTAATAAATAAACCCCAAATACCACCCGCTAAGGCTAAAGGTACGGTTAAAATAATAATTAGAGGATCAATGAGTGAGTTATATTGAACTGCCATAACAACGAAAACGAGAAAAATAGCTAATCCGCCTAATATTTTAAATGATGACTGCAATTGACGTGTTGATTCAGCCGTAGAACTTGGTAAAAGATTTACTCCTTCTGGAAAATTAATCGTTGAAATTACTTGTTGAACTTGCGCGGATGCCTCACTTAATTTTGCTCCTTCGGCTAAATTACCTGAAATAATAAAAACTTGACGCTGATTAATTCTTTGTATTTCTGCTGGTGTTTGTCCCTCGGTAAAATTTGCAATATCTCGTAGATTTAACGGTGAATTATTTGCAAGAAATAAAGGTATATTAGCCAATTGGCCGATATTATTTCGGTCTTGTTCGGCGAGTTGCACGCGAATATCTACTAAGCGATCTCCTCTTTGTAATTCAGTAGCAATAGTGCCTTCTATTGCAGTCTGAATTGTTTCTCCGATTTCTCTTGCACTTAATCCTAAAGATTCAATTCTTGTCCAATCAGGTTTAATTTGTATTTCAGTTTCTTGAGGATCAGCATTAGGGCGAAAACGTGCTAAGTCTACTTTTTCATCTAATAAATTTAAAACATTTTGTCCTACTTTATTTAATAATTCTTCATTTTGACTTTGTAAAATTAAATCAATTTCTGAATTATTAACGGGAGAATTAGTTAAAATAATTCCTCTCACTTGTCCTGGTGTTAAACGTACTCGAATATCGACTAAATTAAGCTGATTTAATTTTGGATTGACTTGCTCGACAAACTTTTCTACATTCGTTCCTTCTTTAAAAGTAATTGTGCTAGTACCACGTAATAAATTTTCGGTCGAATTATTGCCAAATAAAGCACCTCCACTGGTCGTAAAAACATACTCTGTTTCAGGTTGTTTTAGTAAAATTTGATCAATAGCTGTCATCACTTTTACATTTTGCTTTAGCGTCGTGCCTGGGGGAAACTGAACAAAAAGATTAGCTTGACCTGTATTAATTCTCGGAATAATTTCTTGAGGAATTCGTTGAAACATCCAAAGACTACTACCACCCAAAATGATAAAAGCTAAAATTAAAGTCAACCAACGATATTGTAATATTTTTGCTAAAAACTTTGTATAAACTTGCTCAAATCCGTCTAACTTCTGATTAAAAGTTTTCAGTAACCAAAACTTAGAAATACCACTTGTTGCTTTAATTGTAAACAACCGCGAACTCAACACCGGCACAACCGTTAACGCCCCTAATAAAGACGCTGCAACCGCAAAACTAATCGTTAAAATAATTTCATTAAATAAAAGCGAAAAGAAGCCACCAATCAATAAAAATGGAACAACAGAAACTAAATTAGTCGCTGTCGAGGCTATTAAAGCAGATTCCACCTCTTGGCTACCTTGTTCGGCTGCATGAATCACTTCATCAGGATGATTAGAACGCAGATAAAGGGCAATATTTTCTAACATAACAATTGAGTTATCAACAACAATACCAACCCCTAAAGCTAATCCCCCTAAACTGAATACATTTAAAGATAAACCAAATAACTGCATTAAGATAATAGCTGTCAACGAAGCTAGGGGAATCGCAATTAAAATAATTAAAGTTTGACGTAGAGATTTTAAAAAGAATAAAACAGTAATACCCGCTAATGCTGCACCGACTAAACCCGAAGAAATAACATTACTAATAGCATTGCGAATAAAAATCGATTCATCAGTTGTCGCAACAAAATCGATATTTTCTGGAATCAAACCTCTGGAACGTAACTCTGCAAGACGTTTTTTTACATTATCAACAACAGCAATTGTATTCGCATCAGGTTGTTTTTGAATACTAACTTTAACTGCAGGTTTACCATTGAGAGAAACAAAAATTCTTTGCTCTTCGGAGCCATCTACAATATTAGCAACATCTTTTAAATAAATCCGCTCTGAGTTAACATTTAAAGCTAAATTTTCGATTTCTGAAATACTTTGAAACTTCCCTCTTGTCCGTGTTACAGGTTCTCCCGCTTCTCCTTCTAAACGCCCACCTGCTGTATCTAAATTTCGGTCTTCTAACGCGCTTAAAACCTGATTTAAACCAACACCAACCGCTTGTAATCGTTGTAAATCAAGATTAACTTGAACCTCTTCATTAACGCCACCAGAAACATCAACCGCAGCGACACCAGAAACAATACTTAACTCTCGACTTAATTCTTCTTCGGCAAAAATTCGCAAATCTAAAGGACTTAAAGTAGATGACCTTAAAGCAAATTCATATACAGGTAGCCGAGACGGGTCAAACTTAAATAATCGCGGTTCCTCTATACTATCAGGTAAAGTCGATCGCGCTCTACTTAAACTCGCAGTCGCCTCATTGAGAGCTTGGTCTACATTTTCCCCTAATGCAAAGAAAAGATCTAGACTAATTCTACCTTCACGAGTGCTTGAATACACTTGTATCACTCCTTCTGTAGCACTCATAGCCTCTTCAAGGGGTTTAGTAATTTCTTCGATGGCGACTTCTGGGGAAATACCAGGCGCATCGACTCTTAAACCAATACGGGGATAAGTAATAGACGGCAAAAGGTCAACTTGAAGACGAAAAATAAAGAAAACACCGAGAACAACCAACGCCAAGGTTAGCATTAAAGTCCCGATATGGTTGCGGATAGCGAGTCTGCTAAAAGATGGCATGGTTTTTGAAGTTTACTCTCTTTACATAAGATAACAAATGTTAATCTTTAGACTCTCTATCTCAAGTAAAGGCTCAAATGAACTACGAATGATATTTGACACACAGATGAGTTATGTCGTAAAGACTTCTAAAATATCTAAGAAGATGTTAAGTTAAGTTAACTCTATATTGACCATTAATCAAGGATACTTTTTTATGACCGTTACCCCTATTAAACAAAAATACGATATCAAAGATATTTCTTTAGCGTCTATGGGTCAACAGCGCATTGACTGGGCAGCTAGAGAAATGCCCGTTTTGCGTCAAATTACCGAACGATTTGCCCAAGAAAAGCCTTTCGCGGGACTTCGCCTAATTGCTTGTTGCCACGTCACTACAGAAACCGCTAACCTTGCTATTGCTCTTAAAGCGGGTGGTGCAGATGCTATTCTTATCGCCAGCAACCCCCTATCGACTCAAGATGATGTAGCAGCTTGTTTAGTAGCTAACTACGGTATTCCCGTTTTTGCAATAAAAGGCGAAGACAACGACACCTATCACCGTCACGTCCAAATTGCACTTGACCACAAACCCAATATTATTATTGATGATGGTTGCGATGTTGTGGCAACTCTAGTAAAAGAACGCAAACATCAACTCAGCGATATTATTGGTACCACCGAAGAAACCACTACAGGAATTGTTCGCTTACAAGCAATGCTCAAAGATGGTGTTCTTAGTTTCCCCGCTATCAACGTCAACGATGCAGAAACTAAACATTTCTTTGATAACCGTTATGGTACAGGTCAATCTACTTTAGATGGTATCATTCGTGCCACCAACGTTCTATTAGCTGGTAAAACCGTTGTTGTTGCCGGTTATGGTTGGTGTGGTAAAGGTGTGGCAATGCGGGCGCGTGGACTGGGTTCTAACGTGATTGTAACCGAAATTAACCCCGTAAGAGCGATCGAGGCGGCGATGGATGGTTTCCGGGTGATGCCAATGTCTGAAGCTGCATCCCAAGGTGATGTTTTTGTGACTGTTACTGGTAATATGCACGTGATTCGCGCCGAACATTTTGAGATGATGAAAGATGGTGCGATGGTGTGTAACTCTGGTCACTTTGATATTGAAATTGACCTTAAATCATTAGGTGCAAAAGCAACCGAAGTTAAAGACGTTCGCAACTTTACCCAACAATACAGCTTACCCAATGGTAAATCAATTGTCGTTTTAGGTGAAGGTCGTCTAGTGAACCTTGCTGCTGCTGAAGGACATCCCAGCGCAGTAATGGATATGAGTTTTGCTAACCAAGCTTTAGGATGTGAATATTTAGTCAAAAATAAAGGTCAACTTGCTCCAGGAATTTATTCTATTCCTACTGAACTTGACCAAGATATCGCCGCTCTAAAATTAAAAGCGATGGGTATTTCAATAGATAGCCTTACTGCTGAACAAATTAATTATATTAACTCTTGGACATCGGGTACATAATCTCAATTAATCGATAGAATTAAATTAGGGTGGGCTAATGCTCACCTTTTTTATTAAAAGCTGTAAAAGCGCGATGCGATCGTGCGGTTCATCAAAATCAATGATTGGCCCCAGTGGTACAATTTGATTGGGATTAATTTCAGTCATACTGGTGTAATAACCGCGTTTCGTATGTTCCATATTACAAGTTACTCTAAACCTCTGAATTTGATAGAGATCTTTTAGATAATTCCAAAGATTCTCATAGTCGAGGATTCGCCTTAAATTGTATTTAAAAAGACTATAATATACTGAGTCGAAACGATACAGCGTTACAAACAAACAAATATCAGCTTCAGTAAGCTGTTCTCCACATAAATATCGCTGTTTACTTAAAATGGTTTCCCATCGGTCTAAATGCTCGAATAGTTCCCTTACTGCTTCTTCATAAGCTGCTTGAGAAGTGGCAAAACCAGCACGATAGACACCTTTATTGATTTGATAAATTATCTCAATGGTTTCATCAATCTTCTGCTGTAATTCCCTTGGGTATAAATCTATTTTCTGTGTTGCCAAATGAGCAAATTCTACGTCAAACATCCGCATAATTTCGCTAGATTCATTATTGACAATGGTTTGAGTATGCTTATCCCACAACACGGGAACTGTAATTCTTCCTGTGTAGTTGGGTTCAGCTTTGAGATAGATCTCTTGCAAATATTGAGCGTGATTAATAGAATCTGGAATAGCACCCGTGTTTGAAGAAAATTTCCATCCTCGATCGCTCATAATCGGATCGACAATAGAAAGTGAGATAATATCATTTAATCCTTTAAGTTCTCGCATAATTAAGGTACGATGCGCCCAAGGACAAGCTAAGGCAACATAGAGATGATACCGTCCTGGTTCTGCTTTAAAACCGCTTTGTCCATCTGCACTTACCCAAGAGCGAAACGTTGTCGGTATCTCAATGAATTTCCCGCTCGAATCTACTAAATTTCTGTTAGTTGTCCATTTGCCTTTAATCATTATTCCTGATGTCATAATTATCACCTAACTGCAATCCGAAATTTAAGGTTTTGAATCTCTAATATTGTCTTCAGGATTAAGTTTTTGCTTTTCCGTCAAGCTTTATATTTCTTTATATTAAAATTCAGCTTGTACAGGTGTAATAACTTTCAAAACGGATTCTTGTTGAAAAGTTTCTTTAAATAATTCGATGATTTCTTGTATTTTTTGCTCATTCAACGGTTGTTTTAAAAGAATAATGGCAATTTTTGCTCTTTCTTTGACGAGGCACCCCTCAGAATGCAAATACTGACCATAACTATCTATTACCGTTAATCCTTCTGGAAAACGTGGCGTAATTTCATAATTAAGAAACTGTTGCCATTCTTGCTCACTAATTTCTCTTGTTTTTGATGATAAACCAAAATAAAGTTCTACCTTAATCCATTCTTTTTTCTGAGGGTCTAATACTTCTTGACCCATCACTGGAGAAATCTGTAAAAAATGCGTAGGTGTTAGAGGACTAAGCAAAGATAAGCACAGAATAAAAGGCAATGAGTAAGTTTTCAAGTTTTTACCTCAGATTTTTTTTGATAATTATGTTTTATTTTGAGCTAAAAATTTAATTTACTAATATAACAATTCTAGCTAATTTCCAATAGAGTATAAATCGATTCATATAAGCCTAAAATTTCTGAGTATGGTGTTAAATAAATACTCTAAGTTCTTACATACAGATTAAATCCCTAGCTAATGAATCTCTCTGAAGAAGCGATTTCCCTAAATTCTTGCCTTCTTCTGCTTGATGAAATCTATTACTAGTGAATCTCTCTTAAGAAGTAGGTCTTAAATCTTAAAACTTTATTAGAATGCTAACAGATTTTAGAACAATTATTAATTCTGGTGCATGATTTAACGATGGACAATACTCTATTTGATAAAACTTTTCGAGATGACGAGGGCAATATTGTAATTGCTCAAAAGCCCAATTTACCTATCTTACTTTGGTTGGGAGCAACTTTACTAAAATTCATAGTTCCCGAAGGCAATTTTTATCTAATTTTAGACACGTTAGCCTTTGGGAGTATATTTACTTGGGCATGGTTAGAACTGTTTCAAGGGGTGAACTACTTCCGACGCTTTCTAGGTTTAGTGGTGTTGCTAGTGATATTTGCCTCAAAACTCCAAGCTTAAGATAGGCTGGATTTGACTTAGGCATTAAATACATATTATCGATCAATCGATAGAATTAAACGAGGGTGGGCTAAGGCTCACCTTTTGATTTACGGTAAAAAATATATGCAAGCACCTGAAAAGCTTTTAGAAAAAACAAATTATACTTCCGAAGAGTATCTAGAATTAGAAGTTGCTTCAGACGAACGTCATCACTATATCGATGGAAAAATTATTCTTATGCCAGGTGGAACCCCGAATCATAATAAAATTACTGGTAATTTATTTTCAGAATTGTATTCTGCTTTAAAACGAAAGCCCTATGAAGTTTTTGTAACTGACTTACGAGTATGGATTCCCGAAAAACGTATTTATACTTATCTTGATGTAATGGTTGTTGCTGGAGAAGTAGAATTAGCCCAAGGAAGAAATGATACAATTACTAATCCGATGCTTGTTGCAGAAGTCTTATCTAAATCTACTCGAAGCTTTGATAAAGATGAAAAGTTCGCTGCTTATCGTACAATTTTGACCGTTAAAGAATATCTTTTAATTGACCAATATTATCAAACAAGCGAAAATTAATGGATTTTCAAAGAATATAAAAATGAAAATGATCTATTAATTTTAAATACACTTGATTTACAAATTACATTAGCCGATATTGATGATCAAGTAAGTCTATAAAATCAAACCCTTAAATAATTTTAATGGGAGATTAAATCAAAATAATCAACTTGTCAGAAAATCTGCTATATTAAATAAAATTTAATCATGTATAACTTTTATATTTTATTGATATGCTAAGAAAAGCCTATAACTGGGTCATTAGTTGGAGTGATACGCCTTATGGTGTTTGGGCATTATTTATTTTAGCTTTTGTTGAGTCTTCTTGTTTTCCCATTCCACCAGATGTACTACTAATTGCACTTTGTGTCGGGTTACCTAAAGCTGCTTTTCAGTTTGCGACAATTTGTACAGTCGGTTCAGTTTTAGGAGGAATAGCCGGATATGCGATCGGAGTTTTTGCCTTTGATACAATAGGTCAATGGTTACTCAATTTATATGACCCTCATCAGGAAGTTTTTAATCAAGTTAAAACTTTATACGATACTTGGGGTTTTTGGGGAGTTTTAGTCGCAGCTATTACACCTATTCCCTATAAAGTATTTACCATTGCATCTGGTGTCTTTAAGTTTGATTTCTTTCAATTTGTTTTAGCTTCTATTCTCGGACGTAGTTTTCGTTTTTTCCTTGTTGCAGGATTAATCTATTGGAAAGGAGCTACAATTAAAGTATGGATTGATAAGTATTTTGATTGGTTAGCTTGGGGATTTTTGGCTGTCTTAATTTTAGGATTTGCTCTTTTAAAATTCTTTTAAATCTTCTTTAAGAGGTGGGTTAATGACAACTCAGTTAAAGTACGCCATTGAACAATTATACGATGAAGATTACGTTCTTTGGCTCGATGAAACCCTTAAACAACTACAGCGTCAAGAAATTGAGTCTTTAGACTTACCTCATTTAATAGAGGAGATGGAAGCATTGGGAAATGAGCAAAGAAACAAAGTTGACAGCTATTTACGACAATTACTGATTCATCTTTTGCTATACTCCTATTGGATACAAGAACGAGAACGATGTGGAGAAGGTTGGAAGGATGAAATTGATAATTTTCGTTATGAATTAGAGTTACTTTTTTCATCAAAAACACTTTATAATTATTTTTTGCAAAGAATTGATGTTGTTTATGCTAAAGCAAGAAAAAAAGCAATTTCTAAAACACAACTCTCTACAACTGTATTTCCTGAAAAATGTCCTTATAGTCCCGATGAGCTTCTAAATTCTGATTATTTTCCTGAATAGTAGGGGTTTGGTCTCCAAACCCTTTCGATATACGTCATGAGGTTGAAAATAGAAGCATGATTAAAAATTTAAAATTGAAAGCTTGTGAAAAATGTCAAGCACTTGTTACAATTCGTTACCGCATACAGGATGATGATAGTGGAAAATGGCGGTTAGTTTGTCCTTCCTGTTGGGAGGTTTTAGCGAAAGATAATCCTCATTACCGTTATGGTGGCACATGGAAAGCAAAGTAACTAATTAATCACAGATAAACCATCCACGATGATAGACGGAGTGTAACACGAACCATTCCAAGTCCGATCGCTTCCGAGTGTGATAACTTGTTTGAGTGCCGTATAAACATTCCCTGCAACCATCGTATCTTTAACTCGTCCTGTAATCTTTCCCTTTTCCACTCGATAACCTAAATCAATATTGATCGAAAAATCACCCGATAGATCCGGTTCACCGCCTAAAATTTGATCAATAATAATACCATGATCGATTTGCTCGATTAGATTCTCTAAAGTACCCATTCCAGGTTCAACAACGAGATTAACTAAATCAGGAGTTGGATACCTTCCTAAACTTGGACGAAAACCATTACCTGTCGTTTCGGTGTTTAAAGATCTAGCCGTTGTCCGATCGCAGTAAAATTGTTTTACGGTTCCTTTTTCCATCAACGATAAAAACTGAGTTAGTGTTCCCTCATCATCAAAAGGATAATCATAAGGTGATAAATTTGGTTGTTGCGACAGCGTAATTAAATCCGATAAAACACCTTCGCCTAGTTTATCACTCCAAGGGGAAGACTTTTCTTTGACTAACTTTCCATTGAGTGCCGATGCAACAGTACCCCATAAAATTGTTGCTGCATTTGCTGTAAATAAAACAGGAACTTTACCCGTTGGAGACGCTACATTAGATTTAGCCCATTGTAAACGCTGTAATAACTGTTGAATCGTTGCATGGGGATTAATTTTCCCTCTGGTATATTCTCCATCATAAACCCCTAAAAAATCCTCACCTCTTACCCATTCCACACCCACATAGTAGCTAACCGACGTATCTGTATACTCACAATGTAAACCTTGGGAATTGACTAAAAGTGTTGTTTCTACTTCACTATCTAATTGAGCATTACAGATAACATCTGGATAAACATCTCGAATTTGATTAATTGCATCTTTTCCTAATTCGACTAATTTTTCTGTAGCGATCGACTCACCCACATTAGGACGAATATCTGTACGAGCATCTGCTAATTCTATCGTTTCTTTTGGGTTAAGATCACATAAGGCGATCGCTTTTTCTACTAATATTTTGGGTTCAACCTCCCCATAAGCAACCGCTAACCCTGGGGAATTATCTTTCCATAATCTTAAAGCAGTTCCCTCCGCTTCGGCGCTTTCTAGCTGTTTAAGACGGTTTGCTTCAAAAAAAACAGGACGAGACAAAGAACGAGACTGATATACTTCAGCATGAGACGCACCTGATTTTAATGCTAAGTCTATCAGTTGTTGTGCTTCTAGGGTCATGATTGTTCAGAACACAATTTATATGGGTTATCTTTGATCATAAGCGAGTTTGGAATTCAATCAATGCAATCAACCATTACAAGACTAACCCACGCACTCAAAGAATGGGATACCGCAATTACAGCATTAGAAAAGGGCGAAACAATACTCTTATTGCGTAAAGGTGGAATTAAAGAAGAAAAAGGCAAATTTAGCATTAAATACGAACAAGTATTACTCTATCCCACCTACGAACACCAAAAACCAGAATTACTTAAACCCGAATATGCAGCAAACGTAACTCCTGTAGCTTCTGGTTGGCATCCCGACACGATTAAAATTAGTAGTTGGGCGCAAATTACCGATATTTTAACCGTAACTGAAGAAAACATCGTTAATCAACTGCTTCCCTATCATATCTGGAATGAAAAATTAGTCAGCGATCGTTTAAACTGGAAACCAAAACAACCTTTACACCTACTTTTACTGCGAGTTTATTTATTACCCGAAGCTTTACACATTCCCTATGATCCTACATACGGAGGGTGTCAGTCTTGGATTAATTTATTAGAACCCATTTCTTTAGAGTCAAGTACTGCAGTACTGAAAAATGAAGAGTATCAGGAAAGAGTTAAAGACATTGCACTACAATGCACCCACTAAAACCGACAACTGTAGAAAAAAATAGTTTGTATTACATCTGTGTGAAAAAAATTACAAAAAAATCCTGCAATTTGTAATATTTAGTCTGATCTGTCGGAAAAATGCTGACTATTGAAGTTAAGCTATGGTACATTGTCAAAAATTTGATGTTTTAATAGAATAATCGAAGTTTTTTGATTGTTTTGACTTAACCAGTTTTCCTTGCTTCGACACTTCGCTTATGATAGACAACAGATTTCACATCAAATTCTGGGGAGTTAGAGGAAGTATTCCCTGTCCCGGAGTAGAAACCGTGCGCTATGGTGGTAATACCTCTTGTGTCGAAATGCAAGTCGGCAGTGAAAGACTCATTTTTGACGGAGGAACAGGAATACGGATTTTAGGACAATCTCTCTTGTCACAAATGCCTGTAAAAGCCCATCTATTTTTTACTCATTCTCACTGGGATCATATTCAAGGTTTTCCTTTTTTTGTCCCTGCTTTCGTCAAAGGTAATGAGTTTAGGATTTATGGCGCACCAGCCCCAAATTGTGCGACCATGAAACAGCGTCTTCATGCTCAGATGTTACACCCTAATTTTCCCGTTCCGCTTCAGATTATGCAAGCCGATTTAAAGTTTTATGACTTAGAAGCAGGGGAAACATTACAACTCGGCGATATATCTCTTGATACTGCTAGTTTAAATCATCCTGGGGAGGCGATCGGTTATCGGATTAATTGGCGAGGTTTGAGCGCTGCTTATATCACCGATACAGAACATTTTCCCGATAGGTTAGATGAAAATGTGCTTCGGTTGTCCCTTAATGCCGATGTATTGATTATTGATGCAACTTATACTAATGAAGAATATTATGATCCACGATCGACAAAAATCGGTTGGGGTCATTCGACATGGGAAGAAGCGGTTAAAATTGCTAAAGCAGCAGGAGTTAAGCAGTTAGTTTTATTTCATCACGATCCGGCTCATGATGATGTTGTTTTAGATCAAATTGGTGAACAAGCTTCTTTGGCTTTTCCTCATACGATTTTGGCTAGAGAAGGTTTATCGATCGAACTCATCCCCCGCTCAGACTAGGATAGACTGTTAAAGTTAAGATAAGACATTTATTGTGTAAAAATGTAAAGCGTGCAGATTGTAAATTCTCTGACTTCTCCTCTTCTTTTGACACCAAATGCGATCGCTTTAGGTAACTTCGATGGCATACACTTGGGTCATCAGTGCGTTTTCGAGCCAATTTTGTCTTCTAATTTAACGTTAACGTCCCTTCATTCGACCGTTGTTACTTTTTGTCCCCATCCTCAAGAGTTTTTTAGTGGTCAAAAACGGCAACTTTTGACCCCTCTCCCCGAAAAAAATCAAATTTTAGAGAAATTGGGCATTGAACAACTGGTTTTAATTCCATTTAATCAAGAATTAGCGTCTTTGAGTCCTCAGCAGTTTGTCGAAGAAATTTTAATCGGTAAACTTGCTGCGAAACGGGTTAGCGTTGGCGAAGATTTTCGCTTTGGTTATAAACGTTTGGGAACCGCCGAAGAGTTAAAAGCGATCGCCAAAAAATATAATACAGAAGTTATAATTACTTCACTCTTAACCTGTTTCAATAGTCGTATCAGTAGTTCTCGGATTCGTCAATCTTTAGCCGATGGTGATATGGAACAAGCCAGCCAAATGTTAGGACGTTCTTACAGTCTAATGGGTACTGTCATCAAAGGACAACAAATTGGACGGACGATCGGTTTTTCCACTGCTAACCTGTTATTACCCGCCGAAAAATTATTACCTCGTTTTGGGGTCTATTGTGTCAAAGTCAGTTTAAAAGACGAATTTTCCCTACCTGGAGTCATGAATATAGGTTGTCGTCCCACAGTAGAAGGCTCTTCACCCACAATCGAAGTACATTTATTAGACTGGAAAGGGGATTTATACGGACAAACTCTCACCGTTAGCTTAGAAAAATTCCTGCGTCCTGAACAAAAATTCCCCTCTCTAGAAGCCCTAAAAGCCCAAATCATCAGAGACTGTGACCAAGCAAGAAAAATTTTAGCAGTTTAAGTGTGAACTCTACGGTCAGAATTGGGCAACTTAACAATAGACTAATGAAAAACCCTTAGATCTATGAGACAAAAGATAGACGATTTAATTGATCATCTGAGTTATTCGATTGTCGGTAAAACGGATGCGATAAATTTGGTGATTGTTGCTTTGCTCAGTGGAGGTCATGCTTTACTAGAAGATGTCCCAGGAGTCGGTAAAACCCTGTTAGCAAAGTCTTTAGCACGAGCGATTAATGGACGATTCCAACGAATTCAGTGTACACCCGATTTGCTCCCAACGGATATTACAGGTACTAATATTTGGAACCCAAATAAAAGAGAATTTGAATTTTTGCCAGGGCCAATCTTTAGTAATATTTTACTCGCTGATGAAATTAATCGCGCTACTCCTCGTACTCAGTCCGCTTTACTGGAAGTGATGGAAGAAAAACAAGTCACTATTGATGGGGAAACTCGTTCTGTAGAAACGCCATTTTTTGTGATTGCGACTCAAAATCCCGTTGAACATCATGGAACATTTGCACTACCAGAAGCCCAAATGGATCGATTTACCGTTTCTCTAAGTTTAGGCTATCCCACCGAAAAAGAAGAATTGATGATGTTACAAAAGCATCAAGGACAAATAAATTTAGATGAATTAAAACCCTGTCTTTCTCTAGAAGATGTGAGAGAATTACAACAACAAGTTACAAGAGTCAAAGTTACTGCGACACTTCAGCAATATATTTTAGATTTAGTTAGAGCATCGCGTCATCATGATGAGATACGTCTAGGAATTAGTCCGCGTGGTACAATAATACTACAAAAAGCCGCCCAAGCTTATGCGTTCCTCGAACATCGAGATTATGTAATTCCCGATGATGTCAAGTTTTTAGTACCTTATGTATTTTCTCATCGTATTATTCCCGTGAGTGGTCGTCAGACTAAAACAATTGTACGCAAGCTTTTAGACTCGGTTCCCATCGAAAAAGTCGCCGCATGAGAACCACAAATCTGCTTTGTAGCGTCTACAGTAAAAATAGTGACTATTAAGGCAGATGGTAAGTAATGTTTTATTTTCAAAAATTCTTCAATCGTCTTGAATCTGTTTTCTTGTTTGGGGCGATCGTTTGTTTTACGATAGTATTAGGGTGTGGATTAGCGATCGCAGTTAACCCACTCCCAAGCGGTTATCGACCCGTAGACCCCGCTTCACCACGTTATCAAGAAGCACAAGCATTATATGTCGAAACCTGTTCAGCTTGTCATATCGCATTACCTCCAGAAGTGTTACCAACCGAAACATGGCGTAGATTGATTGAAAAACCAGATGCACATTATGGAGTTTCTTTAAATCAACTGATTAGCGTTTCTCAATTATTAATTTGGAATTATCTAAATGCTTATTCTCGTCCCTTAAATATCGATGAACCAAGACCTACATATGTAGCACAATCTAGATATTTTAAAGCCCTTCATCCTCGCGTTGAACTTCCAAAACCCATCAGTCATCAAAGCTGTATTCTTTGTCATCCAGGCGCGAAACAATATGATTTTCAGACGTTAACCCCTCAATGGGACGATGCACCGTGAAAATTATAAGTTAATAGTTGAACAGCCAAGTTGAGGATTTTCTAATGCTTGAATACAAGATTGACTAACTTTATTAATTGATGTACTGGGTAAATAATGAATGAGTGTATAAATTAACTCACTATTTTTTAGGATAGATTCTACTGTTGTATTATATTCTGGGGTCGCTACAATTAATTGTGAGGTATTTTGTTGACCACCATAAGCTTTAATAGATTCTATTTCTAAACCAAATAAACCAGGAGAAAAACGCGGATTCAATGCGCCATCATATTCAAATTTACTGTGCATTAATTGGAACGAATACACTTTACTAGAATCAAATTCACCCGCATTGCTCACCGTTTTCGCCCGAAAAACAGGAATCAATTCTTTAAAGGGAATTTGGAGCGTTTGCGGAAAATTATAAATCGTATCAAAAGAATAACAATAACTTAAACCATCCCATTTCCCCTCACAACGTGTAATAAATTTATAACGTTTGCCATCACCTTCTATTCTAAGTTGTATTCCTTCGTAATTTGATAAATCCAAAGGAGGATTAAAATTTCGAGTTCTTACCGAGGCAAAACCACCGTTATTAGCAATAGAAACATTTCCCGAAAAAATCGCCCTTTCTCTCACAAATCTTAGATTACTTTCACTAACTCCACCCATCACGACATCATCCACCGCACCCCAAAGCGATCGCATATTTTCGTTAGGTTTAGTAAAGTCAAAAAGTAATTTTTCTCCTGCTCTGTTTTGTCCTTGAAAAAGTTCTACACTATTTTTAAGTAATTGTTGTTCATCAGAATTTAAAGAATCAAAACAACAGATTATTCCATTAACTTGTTTCATTAAGTCAAAATTACTTTCATTAGCTTGAATTACTTCTATTTTTTCATTGAATAATTCTTGAGCTTTATTAACATCTTGAACAATTGTTCTAACTTGATAATTTTTTGCTAACAGTTGACTTATCACTTGTTGCCCAACGGCACTCATTGAACCTAAAACTAAAATGACACCCATTGATTGTTCTTTTCCTTTTTGCTCTGATTTATTGAAACACAACCACTTGGGGAAAGTTCCAATAAATGGAATAATATCAAAATAATTCAACGTTTCAATAAAACGCTTGATGTCCCATCGATTTCGTGTGTTATTAGCCATAAATTTAATTAATATATATAAATAAAATAACAATAAATGAGGATTGGGAAACCAAAACCTCTACATTATGACCATTTAAATAATTGTGAAAAATGGTCTTATAATAATATTATAAATGTTAATTTTTGATTTTTCGATTGAATGAATTAATTAAAATGCGATCGCCTTATCTGAGCAAAACACCAGCAAACGGTATCAGACTGTACAAAACGTAAAAAGCCAGTTAAACGATGCCCAGTGTTTTTCTTGTAGCGACAGACGCACCTAACGCCCAACCTGAAAAATCTACTTTCTGCCAAAAAAATCTAAAATTCAGATATTAGTCTTTTTAAGAAATGTCTAAAGACCGATTACAATCTGTTTATGGCTCCAAAAATTCGAGAGTGTCATGGAACAAAAGGCGGTAACCATTCAATGTCAAAACTTAACTTGTTTAGCCCCCAATTCCTTAGCTAATAAATGTTGTGACAAATGCGGTACACCATTAGTACGGCGGTATTTAAGGATGTTAGGAGATTGGGTTAAAACCTATTATCGACTCGAAGAATTAGTCGAAGATCGATATTTAGTAAAAGCACCTCAAGTCGTTTTGGATACCAAACCTGTACTAGCACCGCAAGCGCCCGATGAATTTCCTTCTTATATTCTCCCCTATCTAAAATTATTTCCCTATCGTTGGCACGTTCCTCAAGTATACGGCTATATTCCGACTCCTGACGATCGCCTCGATATGTCGATTTGGATGCTCGAATATGGTACAGTCCCCATAGACCCATCTGGAGAGTTACAAGATCCAGATTTAATACCGCCCCTCACTCAATTTTGGCCCAATGCTACCCCCATCCGTCAACTTTATTGGATATGGCAAATCGCCCATCTTTGGCAACCTTTTCAAGAAAGACACGTTGTATCTAGTCTCTTAGAACCATCTTTATTACGAGTAAATGGTGCAACAGTACAAATTCTTGAATTAGCCATAGACCGTGATGAGCTTGATCCTATACAATTAAAACAACTCGCTCAAGTCTGGTCTAATTGGATACCTCAATCATCCCCTGAAATCAAAAACGTTTTAGAAGGACTGTGTGAAGATCTCGCCTCAGAAAAAATCCAAAACACCAATCAGTTAAAAGCAATAATAGATCAAGCCCTACAATATTGTGCAGCATCACAACAGCGATCGTATCATCTTTATACTGGCACCGATACAGGAACCATGCGGGAACATAACGAAGATGCTTGTTATCCCACATCAGGAACCGCTTTAAGCTTCGATGAACAAAAAACCACCTTAGCGATCGTTTGTGATGGAATTGGCGGGCAAGAAGGCGGAGAAATAGCCTCACAGCTTGCAATTAAAACACTGCAATCAGACCTTACTCATATTTTCAAAAATCAGTCTAACTGGAATTGGGATTATCTCACCCAAACCCTAAATCAGTCAATTGGTAAAGCGAATGATGCCATTAGTCGGCGTAATGATCAAGAAAAACGTCAAGAAAGACGACGCATGGGTACAACCCTAGTCATGGCGTTAGCCCATCAACATCAAATGTATATTGGTCATGTGGGCGATTCTAGAGTCTATCGCATTACGTCACAAGGCTGTCACCAAATTACAGTAGATGATGATTTAGCCTCTAGAGAAGTTCGTTTAGGCTATCTTATCTACCGTGATGCTATTCAATACCCCAATGCGGGGGCATTAGTGCAAGCTTTAGGCATGAGTTCGGCTTCTTCCCTTAATCCCACTGTACAGCGTTATATTTTAGATGAAGATTGTATCTTTCTACTTTGTTCGGATGGTTTGAGCGATTACGATCGAGTCGAACAATATTGGGATAGTGAGATTGTACCCATTTTAACTGGCGAAAAAACCGTCGCTCAAGTCGGACAACGTTTAATTGAAATTGCTAATCAAAAAAATGGTCATGATAATTCAACGATCGCTCTATTTTACTGTAAAGTTCAAAACGCCATCAACCCCATACAACCTTTAAATTATGAAGAAATTACATCAAAATCTCGACCAAAGCCTGTAGAAATAGACCCTCTAGCAACCTATGACACCGAACACGATGCAGAAGCAGCATCAGAATTTCCCACAGAACCCTCATTCTCAGTACAACCGAGAGTCACTTCACCCGTACCCCTTTCTACTCCAGTAGCGACACCTGCTCCTGCGGTTTCTCCTCGTCAGTCTTCAATATCGCCTTTATTATTGGGTGGGTTAGGTTTATTACTCGCTAGTCTTGCTGGTTTTTATTTTTGGCGAACTTCATTTTCGACAGTTGAAGTTGAGTCTACCCCAACACCTTCTATTTCTCCTGCTGTATTACCTCTTGAAACCCTGACATCGGGACAGATCGTAAAAACTATCACGGAAATTACTTTACAATCGGCTACAACCACTGATAATGTCCAGGTGACTGCTTCTATTCCTTTGCCCCCTAATAGCGTTGTTAAAGTGATTGAGCCGCCATCTGAGCAAAGTAATATAGTTAAATTAGAGGTCTGTTCTCCTGTTGATCTACAATCATTGCAGGGAACGATTACGATCGATGGGTTACAAAATGCGATCGTTAGCCCCACACCAGAAGAACAAAATCAATGTTCTATCCCTACTCCCTCTCCCTCTTCTTCACCGAGTACTAACTGATGGATACGATACATTTAACTGGAATTCGCTGTTATGGCTATACGGGTTATCTTAGAGAAGAACAAGTTTTAGGTCAATGGTTTGAAGTAGATCTCACCTTATGGGTAGAATTATCTGAGGCGGGAAAAAGCGATCGCATTTCGGATACGGTAGATTATCGAGAAGCGATTAATATCGTACAACGCTTAATCAAAACGTCTAAATTTGCTTTAGTGGAAAAATTAGCCACAGCGATCGCAAATGAGGTTCTTTCACTCGAAAAAGTGCAACAAGTTCGTGTCAAGCTTTTTAAACCTGCCGCCCCGATACCTGATTTTGGTGGCACCATTACCATCGATATTACAAGAAATTGCGACACCCTTGGGTAAAAAATTCGTAATTACACTGATCCTTAAGAATCTATTTCTAAAATATTCAGTAATTCTCATGTAAGTAACTCTAGCCTAGATCTGCCAGATTAATAAATAGATAATCAATCCTCTCTCACAGACTACGGGAAGGATGACCAAAAATATTACTTTGGAGATCTTCTCACAATGTTATGGAAAGCTAAACAAATCTGTCATCCCGTTTGGCAATATCTTAATCAACCTGTCTTTGATCGCTATCATTCTCAAGTGTGGCATCCCTATCGATTTTGGTATTCTTATAAAATCAATTTATTAGAAAAATGTTTAAAAAAAGATATCAACTCCGAAAGCCATTATACTCAGTAATGAATCTTGTACAAATTTCGATTAGCGATTTTCCATGAATCTAGATGCCGAAATTAGTCATTTACTCGACTTAATGCCTGCCTCTGGGCGAATGATGACGAAAATAGTCAGTCAACCTCAACAAGCTAAAGTTATTGAAACTTCTCTCCCGATGCCTTGGCAACAAGGAACACGACCGATCTTAATTAACTTCGATCTATGGCAAAATTTATCTAGATCGCAGCGTGATTTACTTCTTTTAAGGTCGGTTAGTGGTTTAATCGGTATTAAATGGTTTAAACCTAATATCTATCAAGCCATTACGGCAGCAGGTTTATTAGGACTCTTAATCGAAATTAGTCAAGGTGATGCAGTGGGAATTATTGTTGCTGGTGGACTAACTGCGATCGCCACTAATCAAATTTGGCGTAGTAACCGCAGTATCAAAAAAGAACTTGATGCAGATGAGTCCGCCATTCAAGTCGCCATAAGACGAGGATACACCGAAACAGAAGCCGCTCGTCATTTATTATCCGCCCTCGAAACCGTCGCCCAAATTGAAAATCGTCCTTTAAATTTTACCGAGTTACTGCGTTCTCAAAATTTGCGAGTTATTGGTAATCTTTCTCCCGTCAGTGTTCCTAGTAATTTGCGACAAGAAAAATAATCGAAATTCTTCTACAATCGGTGTAAGAAGAATAAAGATGATCAACGTGATTAGCGCAACAAAGACCACCCGAACGATTTTAAACGAGGTTAGAAGCGGTAAAGATTTATCACCCCCAGAAGGACTAATTTTACTGCAACAAACCGATCCAGATATTATTACAGAAATTCAACAGACAGCCGATCAGCTTCGTGCTATACAAGTCGGTGAAACTGTTACATATGTCATTAATCGCAATGTAAATTTTAGTAACATTTGTGAACAACATTGCAGTTTTTGTGCATTCAGGCGAGATGATGGAGAAGATGGCGCGTTTTGGTTAGATATTGCTCAAATCTTAGAAAAAGTATCGGATGCAGTACAACGAAAAGCCACAGAAATTTGTATGCAGGGCGGTTTAAACCCCGAAGCAAAACGAAATGGAACGAGTTTAGATTTTTATCTAGAATTGGTCACATCAATTAAAGAAACCTTTCCACAGCTTCATCTACACGCCTTTTCACCGCAAGAAATTCAGTTTATCGCCAGAGAAGATAAAATTAGTTACGAGGATGTGATTACTGCTTTACGGGATGCAGGGCTAGGATCGATGCCCGGAACCGCCGCCGAAGTGTTAGAAGATGCTGTAAGACGAGTGATCTGTCCAGAGAAAATTAATAGCGAAACTTGGTTAGAAATTGTTAGTACAGCACATCGTTTAGGTGTACCAACAACCAGTACAATGTTATGCGGTCAGATCGAAAGCAAAGAACAACAAATTAGTCATTTAAATAAATTGCGATCGCTACAACAAAACTCAATTTTACAAGGCTATCCCACCCGTATCACTGAATTTATTCTCTTACCCTTTGTCGGACAAGAAGCCCCAAAACCCCTGAGAAATAGAGTAGGACGCGATCAACCCGTGTTAGCCGATACCCTTTTACTCACTGCCGTATCCCGATTATATCTAGGAAACTGGATAGCCAATCATCAACCCAGTTGGGTAAAATTGGGCTTAAATGGGGCAGTAGAAGCCCTCAGATGGGGTTGTAACGATATTGGTGGAACACTGATGGAGGAACATATTACCAGTATGGCAGGGGCGCAGGGTGGTACTTGTATGGAAGTCGATACCCTGCAACAAGCCATTCAATCAATCGATCGTCCTTTTCAGCAAAGAAGTACAATTTATGAGTATCTTTAGGGAAAATAACTAGGACTGTGGAACCCAAACCGAAACCGAACCACCATTGCATCGAAAATCTGCCCAACCTTCGTCATTAGTTGTAACAGGTTCGCTGATATGTTCGGTAATATCAATATACGTTTGATTCGGTTGCCCAACTTCCATCCATTTCGTACCATCTCCACCATTACTTAGAACGACTGCCATTCCTCCTGGATGTTCTTCATCACCTAAGCGTGTCCATGCTATTGTATTGGCGTGATCGAAATAGTCGTATTGTTCACCGTAGGCGTAGGTTTTTCGGGCATACAAATATTTATCAATGATCCAGCGATGGCTATCCATCCAAATTTCATGTTCATTGCCATCATTGCCAGTATCCTTGTAATGGGCCCCGTAGTAGTCAGCATAGAAAATACAAGGATAGCCTTCACGTCGTAGCAAGAGCAAGGCATAGGCAAGGGGCTTAAACCAAGGCTCAACGACTGATTCTAACGATTGTAGGGGTTGTGAATCGTGATTTTCAGTTAGTGTAACAGCGAGCGCCGGTTGATGTTGAACAAGGGTATTATCGAAAATCTGACGCATATCGTAGCTATCACCAGCTTGACTAGCTGCATGAAAATTGTAATGAAGTGGTGCATCAAATAACGTCACTTTACCGCCTGTTGCTTCAACAAAGCTATGAAGTGCCTCGACTTCATAAGACCAATATTCACCCACAGCAAATAAATCACGCTGGGCATAATGGCTAACGTGATCCAGCCATTCGCTGAAGAATTCGGCTTTTACGTGTTTAACCGCATCAAAACGAAAACCATCAACGTCAGTCGTATCGACATACCATTCACCCCAGTATTTTAGTTCGCCAGAAACTTCGGGGTTTTGCATATCGAGATCACAACCCATCAGATAATCGTAATTCCCCTTTTCTAGGTCAACATTGTCCTCAAATTCTTTACCTTTGAGCAAATAAATCGCATTTTCCTCGCCATTATAAACGTTGTAATCGATCGCATCAAAATGCCACCAATGCCACTTCATACTAGAATATTTATCGCCGCGACCTGGGAAGGTAAAATGAGTCCAAGCTTTAATTTTTTGATATTCGCCTACGGTTTCATTGCGGTTATCTGGATTAAAAGGTGTTGCTTCAACTTCTTCTTCTTCATCTGCGCCTAATTTGTGGTTTAGAACAACATCAGCATAGATCCTAATTCCTGCTTTTTTGGCTGCTTGAATGGCTTGTAAATATTCTTCTTTTGTGCCGTATTTTGTTCGTACAGAACCCTTTTGGTCAAATTCACCTAAATCAAATAGATCATAAACTGCATAGCCTACATCCAACCCGCCACCGGTACCTTTATAAGCAGGAGGTAACCAAAGTGATGTTATCCCAGCTTCGGCTAATTCTTCTGCCGACTCCGCTAGTTGATTCCAGAGTGAACCATCCTCTGGAATATACCAGTGGAAATATTGCATCATCACACCATTTGTTTCGGACATAACTATCTCCACAAGTAAAAAATACGATTAGATTTTTTTGACTGTAATGAATATACTTGATACTTCCTTTTTTCTCTCTCTCTCTATTGAAAGAAGGAATTTTTAGCAAATTATGCTAATTTTATAGATTCTTTGTGGTTCTTGTGGGTCAATTGGTCATTATATCGCTTGAATCCATTCTTTTATTTCGTATTCCGTCCAAATGCCATTTTTTCAATAGGGATCGGATTCGATTAAGTTCTTGACAATTTCCTCTTATTGATCGTTCTTTCCAGCAAAGAAGTACGATTTATGAATATCATTAAAAAATGAATTGACTTAAACATAGGTACAGCTACCAAATTACCTGTAAATATTGCCAGTTTTTGATTTTTTCATCTTTTGAGACTAATGGTGCTTTGTAAACTAAGCAACTAGCGACAATTAAGCGGTCAGATGGATCGCCATGAAAGTCTCCAGGTAATCGGGTTGAAAGTACAGCGATCTCAGGAGTTAATGGTAGTAGTTTGACTTTGGGACGTTGAAGTGCTAGGTCGATCCAGACTTGCACATCCATTGATAGTCCAATTCTTCCTTTGGTTATAAGCATGGCTAATTCCCAACAACAGATCGCGGGAATACCAATTAAATCTGTTTCACTAATGATTTTAGAAGCGTTTGAGGAGAGATTTGTAGACTCGTTTGCCCACCAGATCCAAGCATGGGTATCAAGAATGATCACTGTTCGGCATCCCATGACATATCAATCGGCGAAACCAAATCATGTTCAAAGGTGACACTACCCTTTAAAGGATTAATTTCGCTTGTTTTTTCCGTTAATGTAGAAGTTAATAATGGTTGCTTTAAAGCCAGAATGATGCGATGCAAGACTTCTATATGTCTCTCGTCTATTGAATCAATTTCAAGTTTTAATTGTTCACGATTAATCATAAATGTTTCTTTTTTAGTTTTTTAGAGAATTTTTAAGAAATTTAATTTTTTGCTAATAATCTTTGGGCATCTTCAACCAGCATACACTTCCAGCCTAACTTTTCATCTATTCTCATATAAATAAACATAGCCATATAATATTCAAGGTTAAACCAAATTTTGCGTTCTTGAACTGTCAGATAGGCAAAAACAAAAATCTGATAATCGTATTGAGAAAATGGTATCCCCATATCATCTTCATAGTCTAAATCTCCAACGACTCGAAGCGTTAATCATAATCCTGAATAACAAGCAGTTGGCCAAGGTTGATGATATTGGGGGATAAAAGTCACTCCTAAAAGATTCCCTAGACGTTGAAGAACTTCCTCAAAGGTATTAGATGTTTTAACATAAACTACCAAATCTCTTGACATAATTACATTTTTATGCTGAATGATTGTAATCGTCATCGATTCTTATCCGAAGGGATCAGTTAAATAAACCAATCCCTCAAAATCGTCTAGTTTACCCTAAATTGCTTGTATCCATTCTTTAATTTCGTATTCCGTCCAAATACCATTTTTCCAATAGGTATCGGTTTCGATTAATTTCTTGACAATTTCCTCGTTTTCTGCATCATAAATTCCAAAGACTTTAGTAACATCTTTGGTCGGGCCTAATGTGACTAAGATTCCTTGTTCTTTTTGGGAAACTAAACCGTTTAAGTGTTCCTGGCGGTAGGGCGCACGTTTTTCGATTACATCCTCGCAGTAGCTACCCCACATGATGTATTTTGGCATATTTTTATTAGCTCCTAACTTCTAAGTGTGACTTGGAATTGTTTAACTAAAGCTTCGCGTATTTTGTTGTGTACGGGTTCGACTTCGGTATCAGTCAAAGTTCGATCGCTTGTCCGATAGACTAAACTAAAAGCTAGGCTTCGTTCTCCTTCTGGCACATTTGCCCCTTTATACTCATCAAAGACTTGCACTGTTTCTAAAAGTTCTCCTCCCGCTTTCTTCATCGTTTTTTCTAACTCTGCAACAGATATTTTGAGAGGGGCAAAAAAGGCTAAATCTCTAGCTACTGCGGGATAAGTCGAATATGCTTTAAAACGAGGGGTTATCTGTTCGTCTTTATTTAAAGCCGATAATAGCACATCAAAATTTAATTCAAACCCATATACGGCATCAGGGAAACCTTTTTCTTGTCGTAGTTGGGGATGAAGTTGACCAAAAATGCCCAAATTTTGCTTATTTAATGATAGTAATGCGGTTCTACCTGGGTGTAAGCGTTCGTCTTCGGTGGTTGCTTGATATTCGACTGTTAACCCCAAACGTTCAAAGACACTTTCTAGGATACCTTTTGCTTGATACCATGTCATCGGGTCATTTTTTCCGCCTCTTACCCAGTTTCCATCAGGTAAAAGATCTCCTCCTAAGATACCACCAATGCGATCGGCTTCACCAATTCCATCTTCAGTACGCCAGAAAACACGACCAATTTCAAAGCCATTTAATGCCCCGTTTCCTTGTGCTAAATTATATTCAAAGGCATCAATTAAACCAGAAAGTAGGTTAGTTCTGAGGGCAGAATATTCAGCAAAAAGCGGGTTTGCTAGAGTAACTTCATCTTTTACGGGTTTGACGAGGGAATACTGCACTAATTCGGTTAAACCGACGGAACGAAATAACTCTCTAAGCTTACGTTGTATCTGTTCTTCAAAGGATAAACCACCCGCTTCAGTTTTTGATGGCAAGGTATCACAGAAATGATCATAACCATATAAACGGGCGACTTCTTCGATAAGATCGATTTCTCTTTCTAAATCTCGATAACGATAAGATGGAACAGTTACAGACCAAATTTTAGGCGTTTGGTGAACATTCCCTAACTGACATCCTAAGTCGGTGAGTATTCTTTCTACATCGGATGCGGCAATTTTTCCTGTTTCTACATTCCCTAAAATTTGATGTAAACGGTCTAGACGTAATTCAATGGAACGACTAGAATAATCAGCACGAGCATCGGCGATAGATTGAGTTACTACAGTACCGCCCGCAAGTTCTATAATAAGTGCGATCGCTCTATTAGCCGCATCTTCTAAAGCATTAGGGTTAACGCCTTTTTCATACCGTGTACTCGACTCACTGCGTAGGTTTTGACTTTTTGAGGAACGACGCACTGT
The DNA here is from genome assembly GCF_003007785.1 of Aphanothece hegewaldii CCALA 016. Taxonomy (GTDB): domain Bacteria; phylum Cyanobacteriota; class Cyanobacteriia; order Cyanobacteriales; family Microcystaceae; genus Chroococcus; species Chroococcus hegewaldii. Next base: position 26,807 of record NZ_PXOH01000010.1, read on the forward strand.
AATCGGATCGAATAATGCAGATTCTAGAATAATATTTTGGGTATTTTCATCGACTTCTGTTTCTTCGCCACCCATTACGCCCGCGATCGCAACAGGTGTATCATTAGCAGTAATCAGTAAGTTTTGTGGTTTTAGATTGCGAGTTTGTCCATCAAGAGTATGAAGTGTTTCACCCTCAGTCGCAAACCGTACACCAATATTTAAAGCTTCACCCTTCGCCAATTTTTCTAACTTATCTTGATCAAAAGCATGAAGTGGCTGTCCCCATTCAAGTAAGACATAATTCGTTACATCTACTATATTATTGATCGGTCTAACACCTGCTGCTTGTAAGCGTTGTTGTAACCATTTCGGAGACGGTGCAATCTTTACGCCTTCGATCGCAGTTCCGATGTATGCTAAACAAGCTTGTTCATCTTCAACGGTAATTTTAAGTAAATCTTTTTTGTCTGGAATAGATATAGGTGTTACTTCAGGAAGTGATAAAGTTGCACCCGTTAAAGCGGCTATTTCCCGTGCTACTCCAATCATACTCAACGCATCGGCGCGGTTAGCAGTGGGAGAAATATCTAAAATCACATCATCTAAACCGAGTAAGGGGCGAACATCTTGACCAATTTGCAATTCTGTGCTATCAGGGAAAATATAAATACCATTTGATTCTTTTTCTAAACCCAATTCAGTCAGAGAACAAATCATCCCTTCAGATTGAACGCCGCGCAATTTAGCCGATTTAATTTTAAGATCGATCGCGGGTAAATAAGTTCCTAGAGTAGCCACAGGAACGAAAATATCAGCCCTCGCATTGGGCGCACCACAAACAATCGTTGAGGAGTTCTCTTGCCCAATGTCAACCGTACAAACACTTAATTTATCAGCGTTGGGATGTGGCTGACGCTCTAAAATTCTACCAACGACAACACCATCAGCGTTTTTACGACGATCATCTATATCTTCTACTTCAATGCCTGCTACCGTCAAGGTAAGGGCTAATTTTTCAGGGGTTAGGGTTAAGTTGACTAATTCTTTTAACCAGTTGACAGAGATACGCATTGATTTCTTTTGACGCTTGATTGACCTCAAACCTAGTATCTCATATCAGCCCGTTTCTTTGTGTTTGTTGAGGATGCTACAGTTAAAATGAGTTAGTTTAAAAAACAGAATTGATGGGAGTTAAACCTAAATGTCAGAAGAAAGATTACAACAGCTAGAAACAACGGTTAATGAGCATAGTCAATCGATTAGAGGGATTAATGCAGCTTTATCGGAAATAACAGAGACAATGAAAGCTTTTGCGTCAGGACTTGTCGAACTCAGAAACAGTCAACAAGCTGGATTTGAAGAACTCAGAGCTAGTCAACAAGCTGTTATCGAAACTCAACGTATTACCCTAGAAGCTGTAGATAGATTAACTAACACAGTAGAGGATTTAGCTCAAACAGTCGATAATCTCTCTCAAACGGTGGATACTTTGGTTACTCAAGAAGTCCCCTCACTTAATGCCGCCGTTGAAAGATTAGATCGAATTGTAGACTATTTAATCCGTCGTGACAGTGAACGAAACGGAAATTAATTATCCTAAACTAAACACTCACTCTTTCAGCAGCTTGGGCTAATTCGGCGGCGACACGGGCAGAATAGGGACGAATTAACCACCAAATAAAAGGGGATAACCAACCTCGTAGGGTGACAGAATAGGAAATATAGCTACCACATAGGGTAGACTCTACCTGATAAGTGATTTTTTGTTCCATTCCAGGAATGGCTAAAACTCTGATACTAAGTAACTCTCCAGGGCGTACATTTTCGACAAAAAACTGAATTGGAAAGGGAGTAAAGCGAGTCACAACTTGATAAATTAAACCAGGTTTCGGAATTAAACCACGTGGTACGTTTGTTCTAGCAATCAAAGGATTCCAAGAAGCATCAGCTAAATTAATGAGTTTTTGCCAAAGTACGTCTACAGGGGCAGTACTAACGACGCGATAGGTTTTGTAAAGGGAAAAGTAACAAACTAACTTACCCTTTGCGGCAATTAACTTAAACGAAAAATTGAGTATCACAGTACCCCTCCTGCAGTGAGAAGGTTAATCAGATGTATTATTCTAACCTGAGTTTTGGTTATAAGACGGGAAGTTAAAAAAAATTGTAACCAAGGATAGATATCAAGACTCGATCGCAATTTGTATAACTTGTAATAATTGTTCGATTTGATTCTCACTTTTAGGGATTAGACAAGGGAAAACGAATAGGTTACTAATTTGATTCGCACAAGCTGTTACCGTTGCATCTAAAGTAATAAGCGGAATAGTCGATAAAGATTCACACTCGCTTAAAGCCATTAGATAAGATTTAGGGTCTTCTGTCATAAAATCATCTAAAATCACCACATCTACATTCCAGACACTCGCCATAATTTCCGCTTGTTCTAAACTATCTGCTTCTAAAAGACGATAATTAAGTTCAGCAAATTGGCTATTAAAAAGCAAATCTAAAGCCGATGAATGAATTACTGAATGAGAATCAACGGGTTTAGCGTGGGGATAAAGACGCAAAATCGTCACATTTTTGAGAAAAGAAGCTGTTTTTAAGGCTAATTGATCTAAAACAGTTTGTAAGGCTGTTTTTTCGACAGGAAGGGTAACAAAACCATCAGCCCCTTTTTGTTCACTATAGATTTGATGTTCGCTTAAAGCCGTGACAATTACTTTAATATTACTGGTACGGGGATCAGATTTAAGTAAAGTTAGAACATCCCATCCTGATAATAAGGGTAACAAAGGATTTAAGAAAATGCGATGGGGTCGAACTTGTCGGGCTTTTTCGAGTGCTTCAGTTCCCGTGCGAGCAATTATCACTCGATAGCCTAAATCGTTTAATTGTTCGGTAATTTCATTAATTAAACGCGCTGCTGACTCAATAACTAAAACAATAGGACAATTAGGTTGACCTGATGTAGAATTGTTTTGAAAATCAACATTTTGCGGCAGGGGATGAGGTGGCAAAAGTAAGGTGAATTGACTTCCTTCGCCTCCTTTTGAGATAAAAGAAATATCGCCCCCATGTGCTTTAGCTAAACGTTGGGTTAAAACAAGTCCTAATCCTGTTCCTTCAAATTGTCGAGTTAGAGGACTTTCTAATTGTTGGAATTTCTGAAAAATTAGATGTTGAAATTCTTCGGGAATACCGATCCCTGTATCCCAAATGGTAAAAGCAATCCAATTTTCCCAACGATTAACCCGAATCCCAATTTCGCCAGCTTCTGGGGTAAATTTCAGGGCATTATCTAACAAATGAATTAACATTTGTTGTAAGCGCAATTCATCGATTACTAATTGCTCTAAACCAGGTTCAATGTCTAAACTAAAATTAATGCGATCGTCTTTTCCTTTATGTTTATCTTGCAATGATTCATAAGCTCGTTGACAAGCGCGTTGAATTTTAACAACAGTTGGATTAAGTTTTAATTGTCCAGTTTCTAGGCGCGTTAAATCGAGTAAATCATTAACAAGAGACATTAATTGACGACCACTTTTATAAATTAATTCCGCATAATGCGCCTGACGGGAATTGAGTTCACCGATTTTTTGTTCTTTGAGTAAACTGGATAACCCAACAACTGCGGTTAGAGGGGATTTCAGTTCATGGCTAATACAAGCGAGAAACTCATCTTTGAGACGATTTAAGTACACTAAATCGGCATTTTTAATCGCTAATTCTTGGGAGCATTGTTGTTGTTGAGTAACATCTGTTGCTAAAACAAGCCATAATGGAGCAGAATCTAGATTTGGCGATGATTTAGGGTATTGCTCGGAAAAATCTAGCTCGGAAAAATGTAACGGAATTTTGCTAAATTGCCAGATCGTTTTGTTAGTTTTAGTTGGGGTTTCATTTGAGGCGATCGCTACTTGTTCTGCTAATTGTAGCACTGATTCTTCTACTGCTATTTTTGCCGAAGCTGGGACAAACTGAGCGACTAAAGATTCACTTTCTTTTAAACATTCGGCCTGAATTTTCGATAAAGGATCAGGTAAAGAATTCCACCAATAATGGGATAGGGGGGAATTTAGGGAAGTTCCCGCCTTAAGCGACAAGGGACTTACATTCATATTACCCATCAAAATCGATTCCCCAATTTGTTCTAACCATTTTTGGTTCTGATAAACTACCTGATTTTGCTCACTATGAAGCATCATCGGGAGTGGGAATTGTTCGATAAATTCTTGCAAAAATTGATTTAAACGATGGTTTGGCCATTGGGAAAAGTCTGAGGGGTGTTTTGCGTCTTTTTTAACCGAAAACGATTTTAAAAGACTCCAGCTATTGAGTAAACCAACAAATACGCCCTTATCATCTACAAGACCATAGATCGTATTTGAATTACTGTTTTGTTCCTCGGACTGTGGTAATGTTAAAAATTCATCAACACTCATTTTCTCGTTTAGGGTAGCAAGAGGAAGCATGAGCGATCTAAGATTAAAGATAGGAGATTTGTTTTGAGGAGTCCCGATTCTTTGCCAATGGTCAACAAAATGGGTGAGCAAGTGCCGACAATAGAGCGCTCCCTTTGGGCGTTTGTCTTGGTCGATCACTATTATCATTTCATGTTGGCCTGATTGTAGAGTGGTCAGCACAGTTTCTAAGTTAGCCGTTTGTTCACAAACGGGGACTTGCTGACTAAAATGATTGAGGTAAAGTTTAGGCTTAACCATGAAAAACCCATTTCTGAGTGACTAAAAAAAACGAGGAGAGAACAAGTCCGTTTATTTTCGGTTCTGTTCTTCAACTTTTATTATGACTCTCCTAGAGGGAAAGAAGATCTAAAAAAATTACAATTAATTACAATTAATTCAGATGAAGCATTAAGTTTTATTTTCTTCGCGTCTCCGATTGCTTACCACATTTTTGACTGTGATTTACAGTTCTGAAACATTACTTAATCTTTTTTGATTTACTGTTTGTTATTTTAGCGAGATACCTTTGTCTTTTCGACTCACAATTTATTTATTTGTCCTTGATCCTGACCTCACTCAGTCTTTAAGAACCTTACTGAATGAGGAGCGATACGATTTATATTTTATTCAATCTCCAGATGAATTCATCAATTGTCTTGAAGAACACAAAGAAAAAATAGATTGTTTAATTGTTTATAATCAATCTTCCTTTTTACCGTTTTTTAACCAATTGTATGAGGAAGGTTTACTATTACCGATTGTTATTATTTCCGATGAATTAAGTATAGAATCTGTTCATGGAGAGCATCCAACTCATTTTTATCACCGTGCCGAAATACAGATAGAAAAGGAAAAAATTAAAGAAATTAGCTCATTAATTGATCATGCGATCGCCCAATTTCTTCATTTAGGTCCTAATTGTTCCTTAGCCGAGCAAAATGTGTTAAAAACACGAGCAAATTCATATGAGGACAAGCAAAGCTTCCTACTTTTACAGCAACGACGTTTAGCCGAAAAACTTAAAGAACGATTGGGCTATTTAGGCGTATACTATAAAAGAAATCCTCAATTATTTTATAGAAATCTGTCGACAAGTGATAAACAAGAACTACTAAAACAACTTAAAAATGATTATCGGGAAATCATTCTAAATTATTTTTCGACCGAATCTTCAATTAATCAAGAAATTGATCAATTTGTCAATCAAGTTTTTTTTGCTGATGTGTCAGTCTCACAAATTCTAGAAATTCATATGGAATTAATAGATATTTTTTCTCAACAATTAAAACTTGAAGGAAGAAGCGAAGAAATTTTATTAGATTATCGCCTCGCTTTGATTGATATCCTGGCCCACTTAGGAGAAATGTATCGACGTTCTATTCCTCGTGAAGATATCCCTTATGAGTTATTATTTAGCCTTGATTGAAAATCTTCTAAAATGAGGTCATCATTAACCTCGACTTCAACAACCCCAATATTGTATAATTTAATTTTATGAATAGCCTAAAAAAAACTTATGTTTTGAAGCTATATGTAGCCGGGAACACCCCCAATTCAGTTAGAGCCTTAAAAACCCTAAAAAACATCCTAGAAGAAGAATTTCAAGGTGTTTATGCGCTAAAAGTCATTGATGTCTTAAAAAACCCGCAATTAGCCGAAGAAGACAAGATTTTAGCGACTCCTACTTTAGCCAAGGTTTTACCCCCACCCGTTCGCAAAATTATCGGTGATCTTTCAGATCGAGAAAAAGTCCTCATCGGACTCGATTTACTTTATGAAGAGATCCGCGAACGCGACTTAGAAAGCTAGGGTAAAAACCAAAGTTGACTAATTGTACTAGAATAAATTAACAATTTTTTTCGATTTGAATAAGAAAATTTGATCAATCCTGATAAAAAACAATGAGTCAACAGATTCCGAATGGAAAACAGAAACAAATTTACCCCCTAGGAGTCCGAAAGATTCGGACAATGATTGAGGGATTTGATGAAATTAGTCATGGTGGATTACCAGCAGGAAGAACGACTCTGATTAGTGGAACATCAGGAACCGGAAAAACCTTGATGGCGATCCAGTTTCTCTATCACGGTATCAAATATTTTGATTTCCCAGGATTATTCGTCACCTTTGAAGAATCACCTATTGATATTATTCAAAATGCTTATAGTTTTGGTTGGGATTTACCCGCTTTAATTGAAGAAGGAAAATTATTTATTTTAGATGCTTCTCCTGATCCTGAAGGACAAGAAGTCGTTGGAAGCTTTGATTTATCGGCATTAATTGAGCGCATTCAATACGCAATACAAAAATATAAAGCGAAACTGGTTTCCGTCGATTCAGTAACAGCCGTCTTTCAACAATATGAAGCCGCTTCGGTTGTAAGACGCGAAATCTTTCGTTTAGTTGCTCGTCTCAAAAAACTCGAAGTAACCTCAATTATGACCACAGAACGTGTCGAAGAATACGGACAAGTAGCGCGTTTTGGTGTTGAAGAATTTGTCTCCGATAATGTTGTTATTTTTCGCAATGTTTTAGAAGGAGAACGTCGTCGTCGGACGGCTGAAATCCTGAAACTGCGCGGCACTACCCACATGAAAGGAGAATATCCGTTTACCATGACTAATGATGGAATTAATATCTTTCCATTGGGGGCTATGCGACTTACTCAAAGATCTTCTAATGCGCGAATTTCTTCGGGTGTAAAAACCCTTGATGAAATGTGCGGGGGCGGTTTCTTTAAAGATTCAATTATTTTAGCCACTGGTGCAACAGGAACAGGAAAAACTCTTTTAGTAAGTAAGTTTTTAGAAGAAGGTTGTAGACGCGGTGAACGAGCGATTTTATTTGCTTACGAAGAATCGCGGGCGCAACTTTCTAGAAATGCTTTTTCGTGGGGCATTGATTTTGAAGAAATGGAAAAAAAAGGTTTATTAAAGCTACTTTGTTCTTATCCAGAATCAGCAGGATTAGAAGATCATTTACAGATGATTAAATCCGAAATTGCTGAGTTTAAACCCTCTCGAATTGCGATCGATTCTCTTTCTGCATTAGCTAGAGGAGTGAGTAATAACGCATTTCGTCAGTTTGTGATCGGTGTAACGGGGTTTGCTAAACAAGAAGAAATTACGGGATTTTTTACAAATACAACCGATCAATTTATGGGGGCGCATTCGATTACAGAATCTCATATATCTACGATTACGGATACAATTTTAATGCTGCAATATGTGGAAATAAAAGGAGAAATGTCACGCGCCCTAAACGTCTTTAAAATGCGCGGTTCATGGCATGATAAAGGGATACGAGAATATACAATTAATCAAGACGGGCCAGAAATTAGAGATTCATTCCGTAATTATGAGCGTATCATTAGCGGTTCACCGACTCGAATTACGGTTGATGAAAAAACCGAACTGTCTAGAATTATGCGTAATATGAAAGAAAAAACTCAAGATGAGTAGGTATGTTTCAGAGGACACGTCGTCGTCTTGCTCTATGGTACACGACTGTAACGGCGATTTTGCTGCTATTGTTTGCCACAGGGGTTTATTTTTATGTCCGTAATACCCTCGTCGAGCGCATTGATGATACGCTAAAACACGTTGTGGAAGTGGTTAATCGATCGATTGTCTTACAAAGTATACCGAGATATCAGGTTAATTTAGAGGCGACTTTTGGCAGCAGTACCACACCAAAAGAGGATGATCATATTGATTTAGAATGGTTTAATCCTAATGGTCAATTGCTTTGGTCTACTTTTTCTGAACCGTTAAACATTCCCCTACATCCGAACCGTTATGGAGAGACGATTTATCTTTCTGATGATCATTTATTACGACAAGTTACCACGAGAGTTGAACGAGAACACACTCTTTTAGGTTATTTGCGTGTTAGTCATCCCTGGTTTGAAGTGACTAAACCCATTCGTCAACTAATTTTAGACTTGTTTTTGTGGATTAGTGCCATGATTATTGGTGTCGGTGCGAGTGGTTGGTTTTTATCTGGTATTGCGATGCAGCCCGTCAAGGATTCTTACTCTAGCTTAAAACAATTTACCGCCGACGCATCCCATGAGTTACGAAATCCTATTGCGATGATTCAAACTAATGTACAAATGGCCTTAGCATATCCCCAAAGTGAACCCCAACTACAACAACGACAACTGAAGATTATTGAAAGACTAACGCAAAGACTGGGAAATTTAGTCAATGATTTGTTATTTTTAGCCCGTTCCGATAGTGGAATTGTACAGCCCAATTTTCAGTCAGTTCCTTTAGATGCGTTACTCATCGAAGTGATGGAAGAACAACGCCAAATGGCAGAAAATCAGAATGTCAGCTTATGTTTACAGATTCGTAGTCCACTCTCAACGTCTACGAATCCAGATGAAGATTATACACTAGAAGGGGATTGGGATCAACTGGCTCGATTATTTACGAATTTAATTAGTAATGCGATCGAACACACCTCTTTAGAGAAAGACAAATTAGTAGAAGTCGAGTTACAACAAATTAAACGCGCACCCCTTCGCGGCTCTCTTCGAGATCGCCATTCATTACAGGTTAAAGTCAAAGATACTGGAATGGGAATTCCTGAAACTGATTTACCCCATATTTTTGACCGTTTCTATCGCGTTGATCCTTCTCGGACTCATAAAAAAGAAAATTCGGGAGGTTCAGGGTTAGGACTTGCGATCGTCAAAACTATTGTCGAAAGTCATCACGGACAAATCAGTGTCGAAAGTGTCTTAAATCAAGGAACGACTTTTACAATCATTTTACCGTTATCGTAAGGCGATCGCTCATACTATTTAATCTGAATGATGATTATTATTATCTTCACATTGACGTGTCCGTTCACTGTGACCTAAAGCTCTACCAGGATTGTTTTTCTCTTTTTTATCATCACGATTAACTTGATTTCTTCGAGGATTGTTGATAATTGTTTGATTAATGATTTGATAAACTTGATTGTTATTTCCAGAGACACTCACATTTTGATTTATCCTTTGAATGATTACGTTTTTGGCATCAGTTGGCCAAGCCATTAAGCTTAATAAAACTGTACTTACCAGACTAATTTGATTTATTTTTCCAAACATAATTTTTATTTAACCTCAAGAATTAAAAGCTGATTTAATAAACCATTACCCCCGGTTTGCTGCGTGATTTCTGTCTCTGAAGCATTTAACTCAATGATGATGGAAACATTGGCAGGGTAGTACTTTCCAGAAATGATAATTTTATTAATGCCGACTTTTAAATAAGGAGCAATATTAATTGGCGCGTTAGTCTTTGTTAGAGAACGAATGACTTTACCATTTAAAGTAATTTGTCCTTTAATAAAAGTAGAATTTGTTGTATTAATCCTAAGCCACCAAGGAGATTTTAAAGTAGCTGCATCGATTTCAAGAGTTATTGCTTGAATTTGCTGTTGAACCCGCTCCGTCTGGAATTGCCCCCAAGACTGCGGCACTGGATAAAATGCCAAACCAAGCAAGAAAGTTGAGACAGTCGCTAAAACCAGACGGTAAAGATTCATAATATTTACCTTTTTAATCAATTCACACTACTTTCGATAGCGTGCCGAAGGATCATAAACATCAATACCAACATTAGAGCGGATTTGGACAGTTGAGCCATTAATCCCAGTCGGGTTACCTTGTCCTCTTTGTTGATGACGTACCATTCGATGTTGTTCTACGGGTGTTGTCCCACCAATATTCCCCTGAACTCCTGTAGTCACGCTGGCATTTCCCCGACATCCAGGTTCACTTTCCATTACTACATCATTGGTACGTTTTGTAGGTTGCCGTGAACCACTAATGTTGTATTGCACAGAAACATCGGCTTGGAGACACTGAGCATTCACGGGATGAGATAACCAAGTTCCACTGACTAAAGTCAAGATGAGTAGACTAAAGGAAAAATTGCTCTTTTTCATAAAAAACCTTTCATTCAAAGCAAAAATGGCAAATTATATCTAGCGACAGTTATAAGAATTGATTGTTTGACTGCTGACATGGCTAAACTGATTAATCTGTCTACTAGACTGACGGACAAGGTTTTGTCTGAGACATTCTCGCCGAAGATAAGGAATTCGACGAAAAGGAACATTAGAGGGTGAGGAATTCACTTGTACTTTTTCTGTATTGATGTAAGTAGTACCGTTTTGTGTACGGTGAATATTTACATTTCTCGTTTGGATTTCCATTTCTCCCGCTTGAGCAAGAGTACCAATTAATAAAAATGATGGTACTCCAGTAAGCCAAATGAAATATTTCCAATTCATGGCTTAACCTCTATAATCTTAAGTAATAGATTAAAGTTGTTTCAATGAAGGACGGGTGATCAATTTGTTATATGATAAATGAGTCAACCCGCCTTTTTAGATCTTGATCGAATAGAGAGTTAACTGAATTTAGCGTCTATATCGAGTTCGCATTTCAATTTCTTGTCTGTTAACTTGACTACCGATGTTACGGCTTCCTTCTTGATAAGAGTCTTGGTAGAGATCTTGAACACTACCAGTACTATTAATGTTATTGTGGTGATATCTCTTTTGTGCAGAGGAACGGATGTTCTGTTCACTGCGTTGATAGCTGCGATTGTTATTACCTATTTGAGTACTCAATTGTTGAGTATTTTGCATATTTACTTCATCAGCTTTTACAGGAATTGCGAAAGTGCTGACAGTTGTTAGAGTTAATAGAGCAAAGATGATTTTTTTCATGATGGATTTCACTACTCTTGTAAAGGTTTTAATTTAATAGTCAATTGCTTGAAATAAAGACAATTAACAATTGAGCTATTAATTAAAAGTTACTCGATAAAATTTTTCATGTCAGTCCCAAATAAAATAGAAATTATTTTCTTAATATATAGAAAAAAATAGAATAAAGTAGAATAAAAGACTTTTATCATAAAAAATAGCTATGATTTTGTTCAAATAAAGCTAAGATAATTTATATAATTTTGTTTTTTTTGAAAAATATTGGTTGTGGTCTTATCTATAATTTAGCAATAAGCAAGTATCAAAAGAAGTATTTTAGGAGTAAACCCAGAGGATTTTCTCACTAATTTTCTTCGCGCCAACTTTGTAATTGCCAATAAACTAAAAGAAAAGCCATTCCTAATAACACCGTTGCTGCTGCTGCTGCATAACCAAATTCAAAATCGGCGAAAGCTTTCTCATAGATAAAATATACCAGTAAATTCGTCGAATTCAGTGGGCCACCGCCCGTAATGACGTATACTTGTTCAAAGCTTCTGAGGGTAAAAATAGCCGTTGTAATTGCTACAAAAATCATCGTTGATTGTAACCCTGGTAAGGTAATATGCCAGAATTTCGCCCATTCATTCGCCCCATCTAATTCGGCTGCTTCATACCGAGAAATGGGAATCGCTTGTAATCCCGCTAGAAATACAATGAGATTAATTCCTAATTGTTTCCAAATACTGAGTAAAATTAGAACAGGCATCGCCCAAACGGTACTACTTAGCCAAGGTATCGGATCAATCCCCAATAAAGATAGTAAATTATTAACAGGGCCATCGGTTTGAAATAGCCAACGAAACCCTAAACCAACTGCAACAATAGAAGTAATAGAAGGCAAGAAAAAAGCAGTCCGCAACAACCCGCGTAATGGTATGGTTTGATTTAACAGAACCGCTAACCCCAAAGGAATAAATATACTGGGAATCACCGTCGCTACTGTAAAATAAATCGTATTCCTGACAACTTGCCAAAAATCAGGATCACTAAACAGTCTAATATAGTTGCGAAGTCCTACCCAATGAATACCGCGTACTGTAAAACTACCACGTGTGAAACTGAGATAAATTAGATAAATAATTGGATAAAAAACGAAAATACTGAGTAAGATTAAAGCGGGGGCTAGGAAAATCCAAGCGACAATGTTATCCTGATCAAGCCAGTTGTGTTGTTTTTTCATCATGAATGATCTATGACTGCTGTTCCCGATTTTACCCCTAGTTTGATTTCTCCTCAGTTAAGTGAAGCAGAATTATTTTTAGAACAACCCCTCAAGTTAGGTGTTTTAGCGTCAGGAAGTGGTAGTAACTTTGAAGCTATCGCACAAGCTATCGAAAATAAAGAACTCAATGCAGTGATTCAAGTCCTAATCTACAATATACCTGATGCCAAAGTTAAAGAACGGGCCGATCGTTGGAATATTCCCACTGTATTTTTAAATCACCGAGACTATAAAAAACGAGAAGATTTAGACACGGCGATCGTTGATATATTAAAAGAATATCAGGTGGAATGGGTAATTATGGCGGGATGGATGCGAATTGTTACAGAAGTTTTAGTGAATGCGTTTCCCAATCATGTGATCAATATTCACCCCAGTATTCTACCTAGTTTTAAAGGGATTCATGCGATTGAGCAAGCACTACAAGCAAAAGTCAAGGTTACTGGATGTACAGTACATTTGGTGAGTGTTGAAGTCGATAGCGGACTAATTTTAATGCAAGCCGTTGTCCCTATTTTAAGCGATGATACCCCCGAAACCTTACACGCTAGAATACAAGTACAAGAACATCGTATTTTTCCACAAGCGATCGTATTAGCGGCTAAACTGATAATTTGAGACTACTTCAGATCAAACTTACTAATTAAATAATTTTTAGTATATTAACCTTGCCAGAGAATAAATTCTCTGTCTCACAGCATAAGTCGGTTAAAACCGACTCATCATTAAGAAGCTAGTCTATTTTAATAGACTTGAGCTTTGAGCCGTGAAATTTATTTCACGGTGGTCTATGGAACTAACATTATCACCAAATTAATTTTTTATCTTCTATTATTTCTCATATTTCTTGTAACTCAAGATAATAAAGCCTTTGCATGATGGATAAAATGATCTTCAATAAAAGTCGCAATCATAAAATAACTGTGATCATAACCCGCATGGAATCTGAGATTTAAAGATTGTCCCACCGACTGACACGCATCCGCAAACACTTCGGGTAAAAGTTGTTTTTGAATGTAATATGTATCATCCATTCCTTGATCAATTAAAATCGGGTAGGATAACTGCGTTTTTTTGACTAATTCCGTTGCGTCGTATTCTTGCCATAACGCGAAATCCGTTCCTAAATAAGCAGAAAACGCATTTTGTCCCCACTCATCCTGTATCGGGGCGCAAATCGGCGCAAAAGCAGACACAGAGCGATATTTTTCAGGGTTTTTCAAGGCACAAATTAACGCACCATGTCCCCCCATCGAATGACCAAAAATACTTTGACGAGTAGCATCAACTGAAAAATTAGCTTGAATCACATCGGGTAATTCTTGCGTCACATAACTATACATTTGATAATACTGTGACCAAGGTTCCACGATCGCATTTAGATAAAAACCCGCCCCACTTCCTAAATTATATACATCATCCTCACCAGGTATTCCCGTATTGCGAGGGCTAGTATCTGGAATAACTAATAAAATACCGTGTTGTGCCGCGTAACGTTGCGCCCCTGCTTTAATCGTAAAATTTTCATCAGTACAGGTTAAACCCGATAGATAATACAAAATGGGGACTTTCTGGGTTTTTGCTTGCGGAGGCACATACACCGCAAAATTCATATTTATATTGCAGCATTGAGAAAAATGACTACAATACATCACCATTCCCTCAAAACACCGTGACTGCGATCGAATTGTTAACTCATTCATATTTAGAACGTTACCACACTACGAATAGACTTACCTTGGTGCATCAACTCAAACGCATCATTAATTTTATCTAAGGGCATGACATGAGTAATCAAATCATCAATATTAATTTTGCCATCCATATACCAATCGACAATTTTTGGTACATCTGTTCGTCCTCTAGCCCCACCAAAAGCCGTACCTTTCCAGACTCTACCCGTGACTAACTGAAAAGGACGTGTTTTAATTTCTTGCCCTGCACCAGCAACCCCGATAATGGTACTAACACCCCATCCTTTGTGACAACATTCCAACGCTTGACGCATCAAGTCTACATTACCGACACACTCAAAACTATAATCCGCGCCACCTTTCGTTAAATCTACCAGATATTTAACTAAATCTCCCTCAACTTCCTTGGGGTTTACAAAATGCGTCATGCCAAATTTTTCGGCTAATTCTTTTCGATTTGGGTTAATATCAACACCAACAATCATATCAGCCCCAACCATTCGCGCCCCTTGCAGTACATTTAAACCAATTCCACCCAAGCCAAAAACGACCACTTTAGAACCCGGTTCGACTTTCGCTGTATTAATGACTGCACCTATTCCCGTTGTCACACCACATCCGATATAACAAACCTTATCAAAGGGCGCATCCTCTCTGATTTTCGCCACTGCAATTTCTGGTAAAACTGTATAGTTAGCAAAGGTAGACGTTCCCATATAATGATGTAGCATTTGCCCATCGAGTGAAAAACGACTCGTACCATCCGGCATAACTCCCCTACCTTGGGTGGCTCGAATTGCTTGACAAAGATTCGTTTTCATGCTAAGACAATATTCACACTGACGACATTCGGGAGTATAAAGAGGAATTACCCGATCGCCCTCTTTAAGACTCGTCACACCTGCACCCACTTCGACGACGACCCCCGCCCCTTCATGTCCTAAAATTGCGGGGAATAGCCCTTCTGGATCAGCCCCAGATAGAGTATAAGCATCAGTATGACAAATACCAGTCGCTTTAATTTCGATTAAGACTTCGCCAGATTTCGGGTTTTCGAGTTGCACTGTTTCGATACTCAAAGGTTTACCCGCTTCTAAAGCCACAGCCGCTTTAACATCCATAAATTTTGTTTAATATGAAGTGAGACAGAAACGCTTGTCATTACCCATCTTATCTTTAAAATGGATATCGTTTAATTAGGTAATACCATAACGATGCCTGATATTATTTGGTCAGATTATCTAAGATATCGAGCAAGACTAAGACAATTTGACCTTGCTAAAATTGAAGAAATTCTCAGATATTCAGGAGAAAGATATTATGACACGGTTAGCGATCGTATGATTGCAGTAGGAAAACACAACAATAGTTTAGTAATGATTCCTTATGAAGTTAACGAGCAATCCATTACACCTGTAACCATTCACACTACAACACGCCAACAAATACAATATCGTTTTAGAACTGGAAGATTTGTCAATGAATAAAACAAAAATGGTTTATTTTGAAAAAGAAGATATTCTTCATCTTACGATTACAGATGAAGCCGAAGCAGATAGCTTAGAGATTAGCCCAAATATTACGGCTGAACTAAATGAATTTGGAGAATTAATTGGAATAGAAATCATCCAGGCGAGTTCTTTTATTCGAGA
The DNA here is from genome assembly GCF_003007785.1 of Aphanothece hegewaldii CCALA 016. Classification (GTDB taxonomy): domain Bacteria; phylum Cyanobacteriota; class Cyanobacteriia; order Cyanobacteriales; family Microcystaceae; genus Chroococcus; species Chroococcus hegewaldii. The sequence goes on from NZ_PXOH01000010.1 coordinate 42,603, forward strand.
TACTATTTTAGAATCAGCCCAAATCAAACTCCTTAAACAAGGATAGGGCAGGCCCAAAGCCCACCCTACACAAATCTTAGAAGAAGTTGGGTCGATGATGAATTAGATTCAAAAATTCTTCACGGGTTTTTTGTTCTTCTTGAAATACCCCTAACATCGCGCTGGTAACTGTCCAAGAACCCGGTTTTTGTACTCCCCGCATTACCATACACATATGGGTGGCTTCCATGACAACCGCTACACCTTGGGGATCTAAAATATCTTGAACTGCTTCTGCTATTTGACGGGTGAGGCGTTCTTGTACTTGTAAGCGTCTAGAAAACATTTCGACAATACGCGCTAGTTTACTTAAACCGACAACCTTTTGATTAGGAATATAGGCAACATGGGCCCGTCCCATAAAAGGTAACATATGATGTTCACACAGACTGAAAAAGTCAATATCTCGGACTAAAACCATTTCATTATGACCTTCATCAAATATTGCACCATTGACGAGGGTTTCTAAAGATTGGTGATAGCCTTGAGTTAAAAATTGCATGGCTTCAGCGACTCGTTTTGGCGTTTTGAGGAGTCCTTCGCGTTCGGGATCTTCACCAACTGCTTTTAACATGGTGTGTACAGCATCCATCAGGTGTTCTTTACTGACTTCGGGGTTTTCCTGAATTTGCGGTACTTGTCCATTATGAGTGTTACGATCGGGGCGTGTCGTCACACGTTCGCTTAATTTATTCCCAGAATCACTGTTAGTACCATCAGGAGAAGAATTTGGGCGATTTAAACCGTTAGAAGCTATGGTCATAGTAAGAAAAATAAATTAAGGTGAATGAATTAAAATCGGTTTTACAGGGTTCCTGCACTAGAAGTCAGGGTTATTGTTTCAATAACTGCTTCTTCTGGTAAAAGAACTGCTTGTAAAATTACTTGGGCAACTGTTTCGGGAGTTAACATCATTAAGCGATCAAAATCAGCTTGTACAGTATCAGTATCCCAAATGGGTGTATTGACTGAACCTGGACAAACACTGATTACACGGATCTGATTTTCTCTTTCTTCTTGGGCTAGAACTTGTGAAAAAGAGACTAAACCCGCTTTACTGACACAATATGCCCCCCAACCAGCAAAAGCATTTTGCGCCGCGATCGAGGCTATATTAACAATAGTTCCTCTTTTTCGTTGACGCATTTTGGGCAATATACCCATCACACATTCAAAAATGCTAGTTAAATTCAGATTTAATACTGCTTGCCAATCCGATAAGGACGTGTCACTCAGCAAGTTAGTATAACCCATTCCAGCATTATTGACTATAATATTAATCGGGCCAAAATCATCATCGATCCTAGCGATATTTTCTTTAACTGTTGTCAGGTCAGCTAAATCGATCGCATAGGCTTTCGCTTCCACACCTAAATCTCTAGCTGATAAAGCTACTAATTCGAGTTTATCAATAGAACGGCTCACTAAAGCGAGATCAATTCCCGCCCTGGCAAAGGCTAAAGCAGTGGCTTTACCTATTCCGCTACTTGCCCCTGTAATAATGGCTCGCTGTTGATTTGATTTAACATCCATAATCAATTTTTAGTTTTAATAACTCAATAGAATTAAGGCCAGGTTAAGTGAGGCATTAACCCTATATAAATAGCACTGAGTGCCGATCTAGAGTAGCTAATATATTTAAAAAAGCTACTTTAAAAAGTGTGCCGTTGACGAAAAATAAAACATGAGTGAGCTTTTAGCAAGTACAGTAAGATTAAAAATTGTTACAAAAAGTTACATTATCGATTATAGCATGATAAGTTTGAGAATCGAATTATGCAACGATTGAAGGAATTTATAATTACTGAGCGAGCCATTTTCTATTCGTGATGGGTTTAGACTTCAAGAAAAATTTGAATGAATCAACCATTGAGAACAGATCAAAGCTGAATAAATGGGAGAAGATAGATAAATAAGAGCGAGTTGGAAAGGATGAAAAGCTTATGCGTGCAGTTTTGATGGCTGGGGGCTCAGGAACAAGATTACGTCCTTTAACCTGTGAACTGCCTAAACCGATGGTTCCTATTTTAAATCGTCCGATCGCAGAACATATCATAAACTTACTCAAACGCAACAATATCACGGAAATTATCACGACGCTACATTATTTACCCGATGTGATCCAAGATTATTTTCAAGATGGTAGTGATTTTGGGGTGAAGATGAAATACTCTGTAGAAGAAGATCAACCCCTTGGTACAGCAGGAAGTGTCAAAAATATTGCAGAATTATTGGATGATACTTTTTTGGTGATTAGTGGCGATAGTATTACCGATTTTGATCTAAATGCTGCGATCGAGTTCCACAAAAGCAAACAATCCAAAGCCACTATCATTTTAACACGTGTACAAAATCCCATCGATTTTGGGGTAGTGATTACCGATAAAGAACAAAGAATTCAAAGATTTCTCGAAAAACCCTCGACGAGCGAAGTCTTTTCCGATACCGTCAATATTGGGACCTATATTCTAGAACCCGAAGTTTTGCAATACATCAAGGAAAATGAAGAATCAGATTTTTCACAAGATTTATTTCCTTTACTTTTAGCCGAAAATGAGCCAATTTATGGCTATATCGCCGAGGGGTATTGGTGTGATGTTGGACATTTAGAAGTCTATCGAGAGGCGCAATACGATGCCCTACACGGTAAAGTTAAGTTAGATTTTGCCTACGAAGAAAAAAAACAAGGACTTTGGGTAGGCAGTAATACTTACATTGATGCAACGGCTAAGATTCAATCACCAACAATGATCGGACATAATTGCCGTATTGGTCCCAATGTGATTATAGAAGGAGAAACCATCATTGGCGATAACGTCACCATTGGAGGCGGAACCCAAATTAAGCGATCGATTATTTGGAATGGCGTTATGATTGGAGAAGAGGCCCAACTCACCGCCTGTACGATCGCCAGAGGAACACGCATCGAACGACGCGCCCAAGTTGCTGAAGCTGCCGTTATTGGACAACTTTCAACCGTCGGGGAAGAAGCGCAAATTAATAACGGAGTCAGGGTATGGCCGAGTAAACGCATCGAGTCTGGAGCAATCTTAAATATTAACCTGATTTGGGGTAGTACCGCTCAACGTAATTTATTTGGACAACGTGGCGTTTCAGGTTTAGCTAATATTGATATTACGCCAGAATTTGCCGTTAAACTGGGTGCAGCTTATGGTTCAACCCTGAAACCAGGTTCAATGGTCATGGTATCACGAGATCAGCGCAGTGTCTCCCGTATGGTCAGCCGTTCTATTATTGGGGGGTTGATGTCGGTGGGTGTGCATATCCAAAACCTGCAAGCGACGGCTATTCCCATTGCACGTACCATGACTTCTCGTTTGGGTGTGGTCGGTGGCATCCATGTTAGAATTCATCCAGACCGGCCAGATTTTTTATTAATCGAATTTTTTGACTCTAAAGGTATTAATCTTTCTAAGGCTAAAGAAAAGAAAATTGAAGGAGCCTATTTTAAAGAAGATTTACGACGAGTTGGCATTCAGGATATCGGTATTATTTCCTATCCTGCCAATATTCTTGATACCTATCGTAATACTTTTGAAGCCAAGTTGAATGTCGAAGCGGTTCGCAATAGTAGTTCAAAAATCGTCATTGACTATGTTTATGGCGTGTCGGGTGCAATTTTACCAGACTTCTTGACAAAATTCGGTTGTGATGCTGTGGTCTTAAATGCCAGTTTACGTCAAGCAGCTTTATCGACTCAGGAACGGGAAACCCTTCTCTATCAACTTGGACAAGTGGTAGAAGCTCTCAAAGGCAATTTAGGCGTACAGGTTTCAGCTAATGGTGAACAATTTATTTTAGTCGATGAGGGGGGCATTCCGATCCGAGGCGAACAATTAACCGCTTTGATGGTGAATACCATTCTAACCGCTAATCCCAGAGGTACGATCGTTGTTCCTGTCCATGCGTCGAGTGCAGTAGAACAGATTGTTCGTCGCCACGATGGTAAAATTAAACGGACTAAAGCCAATCCTACCGCATTGATGGAGGCTTCTCAATCTATCCCGAATGTGGTTTTAGGGGGAAGTGGTGATATGGGTTTTATTTTTCCCTATCTCCATCCTGGGTTTGATGCGATGTTTAGTATTGCGAAACTCTTGGAAATGCTCACCATTCAAGAGCGATCGCTGGCTCAAATTCGCGCAGTTTTACCGAAAATATGCCATAAATCGACGACTGTTCGGTGTCCTTGGAAAATTAAAGGGGCTTTGATGCGTAATTTCATCGAAACTCATTCGACAGAAGATTTAGAGTTAATTGATGGAGTAAAAATTATTAGTCATCATAATGATAATTGGGTGTTAATTTTACCCGATGCGGGGGAACCCTTAGTACATCTCTATGCGAATAGTGAAGACCGAGAATGGGTTGAACAATCTCTTAAATCTTATCGTCAACAGGTTCAGCAATTTATCGAGCAAGAACAAGGGACGATTATCAGTGTTTAGATTCTCCCTGTTCTCGTACACTTGTTCTATCATAGAAAGAGTAGATTTTTTATACCCTATAAACTTAGGAGACGGGTCACTTATGAATAGTTTTGTACTAATGGCGAAAATTATTCGGAGTCCAGAATTACGTTACACTCAAGATAAACAAACACCGATCGCACAGATGTTAGTCGAGTTTGAAGGACAAAAACCCGAAGAACCTTCCTCTACATTGAAAGTCGTGGGTTGGGGCAATTTAGCTACGGAAATTACCGAAAAATATACAGAAGGCGATCGTGTTATTATTGAAGGCCGTCTCTCGATGAATGTACTTGATCGTCCTGAAGGATACAAAGAAAAACGCGCCGAGTTAGTCGTTTCTCATATTTATCATTTAGATCATCTGGGATATGAAAGCAGCTATACTCCAACCAGCACCGCTACAGCCTCACCAAAAACCGAAAAAGTGGTCCCCATGAATGCTTATAAAAACAAAACCACTGAACCCGCTAAAGAAAAAGACTTTGATGAGCCAATTTATGAAACTAACTTTTCAGCCTCGCAACCCGTAGCCGCAAATGTAGAACAAGATTTAGATGATATTCCATTTTAGGCTGTTGTTCATTCAAAAAATTTAATCTATTACTGAGAAAAATAAAATTGATCTTGAATGGGTTTGGCGACCAAACCCCTACAATTAATCAATATTATCTAGTTCTAATTTGATAAATTCAACCATTGGTTCTGTTGTAACGTTATAAACTCTAGCAATCAAATATTTTTCTGCATTTTCCATTAAAGTATATTCATTTTTTGATATATAAAAAGGTATTTTACTTTCATTATTTTTGCTGTAAGGTGTTGCTTTACTATCCATGTATAGCTCTTTTTCATCTTCCACAATTTTAAAATCGTGGTCTGCATTTGTATTTCCATTAATATTACGCCAAATAACTTCTACAAAACTACCTATCTTGAAACCCGTATTTGTTTCTTCTATAGAAGAAGTATATTTTTTGCTGTAAATTCGTTTTAATTCATCAAAAACAAATTCTTCTCCTTTTCTTCCTAATTCTTCATCAGATAGGTTATAAACTCTGCCAAGACTGCTTGTATTCATTTCAGATTCTTTAGTATTTAAACAATCTTCAGGAATAAGATTAACATCATAACCTTTTTCCTTCAAATACTCTATTCCATCAGTAAATTTTTCTAAAAGCAGTACAAGCAAAAGTCTTTCAGCGTATCGAATACCTAAAAATTTTACTAAAGGATCAACTAAACCATCCAACACTCTTGAACTGTACCAGTTACCAACATAATAAAAATCATTTTCTTTTACCCAAGAACTTCGCTTTTGTTTATCAGATTCATTTCCATATGATAAATAAATTTCAGTAGTTTTAAAGAAGTGAACATTTGTAAGTTTTTTATAAATTCGTTTATGTTCTGTTCTCCATTCTTTAGGCTTTTTAGATTTTTCAATGGATATAACAGCAATTAATGGCGAAATATCTATAAGTTTACTCTTTAGATCTTCCATTTCTTTTATACTATTAGGAATCAAAGGAGTTACTGTATCAATAATTGTAACTCCAAACAAACGCAATAATTCAATAATTTCGGAACTTTGTTCTTCGATATATGCTAAATTGGGAGCATTAAAACCTTCAACTGTAACAATGGATAAGTCTTTAGGATAGAAAAAAGTCTTACCATCTTTGGACAAAAGCTTGTTTTGACTTCCCCATATTCTAATTGTTTCTTGGTCAAAACTATGCAAATCCATTAAAGCTAGTTTTTGATAAATTAATCCTACTCTTTTTTTATTTTCTTTTTGCTCTTCATCGCTTAAAAGTGTATCATCAACTATATTTTTGAGAATGGTAAGGTAATCATTAAGCTTTAAATTTTCGGTAAATTTAAAAAAGCTACACAATTCAGAAGAAAGTATAAAATCACAATCAAAAACAGGTAAATACTTTCCCGCTATTTCTTTAATTTCAGAAGTATTTAGATAGACAAATCTAGGTTGACAGCATCTACCTTGTGTTGTTGGGATACAATCTTTATTATGTACAAACCATTGAAAATATGTTTCGTTTATTGTCTCTGTAAAGTAGTTATATCTTTTGCCTAATCCATAAGATAAAGTTGGTAAGACAAGTAAATAATTTAACTCTAGTTCTTGTGTAGAAATAACGCTATTCCAAAAAATTTTAGCAAATGTATGATTATTTAAGGTATTTTCTAGAAAACTCAAGTTTCTAAAAAATGAAATTTGGTTATGAGAATCAAAACCATAACGATTATATCGTTTAATAAATGTTTGAGAAAGATAACCTTTATTTACATCAAAATATTCATTTCCAAAACTAGAACTTAAAGATAAAATAGAAGGATTATTTAATTCATAACTTTCAATGTTCTGTTTTACATTCATTTTTATAAAAAAGGCTTTCCATTCTATTTTATCATTTTGACTTTCAACATAATCTTCAGAAACATAGATATCATCATTATAGATTTGCTCTAATTTTAATTCAGGTTCGTAGAAATTAGATAGATAACATTTCTCACAACTTAATAAAGTACCTTGTTTAGTTATAAGTTGTACCTTTCTTAATTCTTCAAATTGCGAGCTTGTAATAAGATTATGTTTATAAATATTAAAAATAAAGCGTATTGTTTCTATAGCATTTGAATGATTGATAAAATTTTCTGGCTGTTGAATTATTAGATCAATAAAAGCTGTATCTGTTGGCTCTTTTACTCCTAGTTGTAAAAGCCAATTATAAATAGCTTGATTATTTTTGATTTGAGATAAAATAGAGTTATGAATTACTTCCTCATTTGTAACTTTAGAATGTTGACCAAAAAGTAAATTAATTGGTTTACATAAGTGGCAGTTTTCATTAAATATAAAATTTATATGTTTAATTTTATATTTCCATTCTTCTGCATTACCTGAATGATTAGCTTGGTCAAATAAAAATTTTATTAAGTTAAAGTTTTCATGAACTTGATGCTGTATGATAAAAATATCAGAAGTAATAAAACCTTCTAAATCATCAAGATCAAAAACTATAACACCTATTTTATTTAATGTACTTATTAATTCTAAATCTGGTAAAAAAGACTGAATAGTAAAGTTTTTAGCTAACTTATGATTGAGATAATTGATAAGTGTTGTTTTGTTAATAACTTCAGACATACTCACTTTATCAAAAATAGCTTCACTTACTTTTAGCAAATCACCACTTAAATTTGGAAGGAAAGCAATAGTTTCAAGAGCTTTTTGATAGCCTCGATTATAACTTTGTTCTAAAGTACCATAGCTATTTAGCCTATTAGGTAATATTCTTAAGATTTGCTGACTATATTCACTTGTTTTATTGGCAAGTTCAGCAACCCATGCAAAAAACTTTAAAGGAATTTGCTCAAAAATCCAGTTATTCCAAAAAACATCTTGATGTAAATGTTGTCTTCCCGCATCAGTTAAAAAACTTGCATTAACTAAAAATGGAAAATTATAGTTAATAGAAGTTGGCAAATAAGTAAATATTAAACTATTTTCTTTATTAACTGCGTTTAATTTATTTTCCTTTAATTGAATTGCAAACGAAATTTCAGTACTCAAAGCTTCTTTTAGCCTTTTTGGTGATTTTTCATCAGCATTTATTTCTTTTTGGACTTTTTCTGGAATATTAAACTGTTCTGTTTTAATGAGCCATTCGCTTTGTAAGTTACCGTTTCTCTTTAATACAGTAGTTTTTTCAGTTTTGATTTTTTCAATCGTCAGTTTTTCGTTACTATTTACTGTAATTTTAACTTCTTGACTCCGCAAGAAAAGTACAATTTGTGTATTAGATAGTAAATTAGATAAATCTTGTTTTATTTCTTCAATTTGATCGTATTGAATAACTGTTGAGACGTTAAATTGCTGAAAAGCAGAAAGCTGTTTTAATTCTAGTGGTAATTCTGTCCAAATTGGAATCATTTGCCAAGGCATTTTTAGCTGATCATCTTTTTTCTTAGTTCGTCTTTCATGTAGCCAAATCTTTTGATTTACCCAATTGCTATTCCAATGGTTTTTCCAAAAATTTTTATCATATCGAAAACAAAAATTATTACTTTTAATAATTACATAGTTAGAATGAGAGAAAACTGACTTAAAGCCAATTCCTTTAAAACCTGTTTTTGTTCCGTCACCCGCACTTGAAATGCTCTCAATATCAATTTTTGAAAAAGGCTCTCCTTTATGAGAAATAATGACATAATTACCGACAAAATCTATTTGAACATCAAGCTTATTATGTTGATTGCTTGCATCATCGGCATTTTGAAGAAGTTCATAGATAAAACGCTGACTATCAGTATATATATCTTTTGAAATTGTATTACAAAGATTTGCAGTAGCAATAGCCTGATCTGGATTATTATAATCTGAATTTTTGTCGAATAGTTTTTTAATAAATTGTTTTTCTTCCATGACAAACAACTTTGTTAGTTAAATTTAACTTTTACACTGAACCCTACCTATCTCCTCTTTGCGTTGTCGGTTTTAAAGAAGTGTAGTTATAGGTTATCTAATCCTAGTGTTCCCAATTACTCATCATTTCTAACATTTAGTTTTAATTGACTCAACTTAAAAATATTTTTAAAAGCTGATACAAAACTTAATAAGCGCCCTTACCAAACAAAACAATTCTAGCCGTTTCCACTAAAATATCTAAATCTAAATTCAACGACCAATTATCGATATAAAATAAATCTAATCGTGCAGCATCATTAAAATCTTGAATATCAGAACGTCCCGAAATTTGCCATAGTCCTGTAATTCCGGGTACAACCTGATGGCGAATGTGATGCCAAGCTTGGAACTTTTCCACATCGCGCAGAGGTAAAGGACGCGGGCCGACTAAACTCATTTGACCCATTAAAACATTAAATAGTTGCGGTAGTTCATCTATACTGGTACGACGCATCAAATGACCAAAGGGAATAATACGCGGGTCATTCTTCATTTTAAACATAATTCCGTCTTGGCTTTCGTTGTGGGCTTCGAGTTGACTTTGGAGTTGAGAAGCATTATTCACCATTGTCCGAAACTTCCACATATAAAAAGTTTTTCCTTGTAACCCAGTTCGTTCTTGACGGAAAAAAATTGGGCCTTTGGACGATAGTTTAATGATTAAAGCGATGATTAAAAAGAGAGGAGAGAGTAAAATAATGCCAACAAAAGAGCCAATAAAATCAATAATACGCTTAACTCGATAGTCCCAACCTACTAACAAAGATGTTTCTACCCTGAGTGTGGGTAGCCCGGCCATAATTTCGGAAACACCCCGACGATACAGAATTTCTCGACTAGAGGGAAGTAAGCGTAATGTAATCCCAGTGCGGCGTAAATTCCAATATAAAGCCGATGCCAAGTCGGTTTGAGGGAGATCTTCTGCTAAAACTTCTACCGCCTTTGAAGCTAAAATACTGTTTAATGTGGTTGATGAATTAGCGGTTGAGGCTAAAGCTACACCGACGACCTGATATTGAGAACGTCGTTGTAAAATTTGAATTAGCTTCGGTAGTTGGGACGCAGACGCAATGATAAAAATCGGTTTTTTGGGTTTTCGCGTTTGGATTTGTCCTAAAATGAGTGTAGCCACAAGACGACCGAATAAGACAAAGACAACACTACTAAACCACGCCGTAAAAAAAAGTGAACGGGGCGGATCAACTTTAGGATCGTAAAAATAGATTAAAACTAAAGAAAGAAGATAGACAGAACTGATCAGTTTAACGGTTCTCAGATAATTTTGGCTACTTTTGGGAACACTATATAAATTTCCTTTGGCAAATAAAAGCAGCGTACAACCCACAAAAACCCAGAATAAACTCGGTATATCAAACCAACTCCACCAGACGAGTTGAGGGGGTAAGGGAGAATAAAACTGATTTAAGTAACGGGCGATCTGCCAAGCACCTGCTAACGCTAGAATATCACTGAGTAATAAGATTGCTACTCGATACCCTTGTTCAGTCGGATGACGAACCCATTGGAACGGACGAGATGCGCGAATGTCCTCGGAAAAAGAATAAGATTTAGTCTTAAGTTTCATCATTGAGCTTTTTTGGGCATTCTTAAAGGCTAAATATTCCTGAATCAACCTAATTCCCTTGGGTTGTTCTATGATTAGCATTCCCCAACTGAGTCAAATAATTAAATTGTTGTTAAAAATTCTTTACGGGTTTAAATTTTTGGTGTAATACTTGTAACCCAAACAACAGCAAAAAACTCGGATTATTAATTAAATAGCGTCGCCAAAGTCTTTTAGGTTCAGTAACCAGACGATATAACCACTCTAACCCCATCTGCATCATCCAGCGTGGCGACTGGGAAACTTCCCCACTATGAAAACGAAAAGCCGCACCAACACCAATCATAACCGCTTGTAATCCTTGTTGGCGAGACATCCATTCCTCTTGTTTTGGACAGCCCAAACCCACTAATACTACTTTAGCTCCCGAAGATTCAATCATAGCTCGATCGCGGGCTTCTTCTTCTGGAGTCAAAGAACGAAACGGCGGTGCATAAGTTCCGACAATTGTCAAGTCTGGAAATTGTCTAAGGAGATTAAATTTAAGTTTTTGTAAGGTGTTTTCGGTGCCACCATAGAGAAACAACGGAATATTTAATTGTGCAGCGCGATCGCACCAAGCTAACATAAGATCAGGCCCATAAACACGGCGTTGTCGTCTCATTCCCAGTAGTCGCATTCCCCAGACGAGAGGCATTCCATCGGGTGTAATTAGTTTAGCTTGATTAATTATGCGTTGATAGCGTTTGCGCCAATAGCCCGTCATGACAACATGAACATTAGCCGCTACGATGTAACAAGAAAGATTCTGCTCGCACCATGTTTGAATGCGATCGCAAGCATCTTCATAACTTGTCGCATCAATACGAGTGCCTAAAATACTTTGGTGAGAAAAAAGAGAGCCTAACATCGAGTTAACACCTTCCCAAACTGGACTAAAATAGAGATAATTTTAGAGATTCTGTAGTTAGGATACCCATCCTTTTCAAAAAAACACTCACTACGATACTTTTTAGTTAATGCAACGTTCTCGATATCGGACTTTGGGACAAATTGGACAAGGACAATTTGGTAAAGTATTTTGTGGGATTGATCGAGAAAATGGGCAAGTTTTTGCCCTGAAAGATTTAGATATAAAACAGTTTCCGACTCGGAAATTTTTACGGGAATTGTCCTATTTAGTCAGTTTAAAGCATCCGAATATTATTTCTTTTCATGGGATAGAACATCATCAAGGTGGTAGATATTTAGTAATGGATTATTGTGAGGGTGGAACCTTACGAGAGTTAATGGAATCAGGACAAAAAATTACACTTCAATTAATCTTAAAACTGGTTCAAGATATTTTATCCGCTTTAGTCCATGCTCATCGCAAAAAAATTATTCATTGTGATATTAAACCAGAGAATATTTTACTCAAAATTACTTCGACTGGATACATTGCTAAACTTTCAGATTTTGGGATTGCACGATGGTCAGAAGAACAATTACAACCCTATCATAGCGGGGGTTATACAGGTTCGCCAGCTTATATGGCACCAGAAAGATTTTATGGGAAATATTCTGCCGCTTCTGATCTTTATGCGGTAGGTATTTTATTATATGAATTATTAGTTGGTTCGCGTCCTTTTTCGGGTTTTCCTAAAGATTTAATGGCAGCCCATTTAAGTCAATCATTTAATTTATCTGATACGATTCCTCTCTCTTTACAAACGATTATTGAAAAAGCGTTACGAAAGTTGCCGCAAAGACGTTTTACTAATAGTCAAGAAATGTTAGAAGCAGTTCGTTTAGCCGAGCAAGAGTTATTAGGCAATTCATCTGATAATATTTTTTTTATCCCGTCTTCTAGTTCTAGTTTAAATAATTTTTCTCAGATTATTAAGAAAGTTTATTTGAGTCGTAAAATTACCAATTTATCTGTAGTGCAAAATTGGATTTATTGGGTAGAAAAAAATGTGCTTATGGTTCAATTTTATTATGATAAAACAGATTTAGAATTTTTTCATGATTATAAAATAACTTTTGAAGATGAAATTATTAAATTAGAGTTTAGTTCTAATACTGTTTATATATTTACTTTTTCTGAAGAGTCTAATCTTTATACACTATATCATTTTTTTGTAGAACAAGAACAACTAAAAAAATTATTAACATGGTCAGCAAACCAACTAATTAGTAGTATAGATATTAAGGGAAAATGGATAGCGATCGCTTTAAATTACCAAGAAATTAATATTTACTCATTGCAAGATTTCAAATTCATTAAATCTACTATTACTGAAGGAAAAATTCAACAAATTATTACGCTAGATCAATCACATTGTTTAGTGATTCATCAATCTACAAGTGAGCATACTTTATTCCAAATCTTTAATCGTCGAGGAAATTTATTTAAAGCTTTTTCAATTACTTTAGCGATTGAATTAGTCACCTTAAGTAAAGTTGCTGATTATGAAATATTTGCTATAGAAACAAATAAACCATTTTTAGGACTTTTAATTAAATTAAAACCTTTAAAGATTACTCGTATTCCCTTACCGTTTAAACCCTCTTTCGTTTTAGCCCAATCTTGGGGATATATTTTAGCGAGTTCATTGGGTGAAATTATTGTATTAAATGCTCAAGGAATAATTCAGGGTGAAATAAATTTATCAGCCACAATTACAGCTATAACTACTTTAAATGATGAGAAGATTTTAGTAGCAACAGAATCCAATAATCAAAGCTGCTTACAACAATTAAGCCTTAAAAAAGATTTTTAAGAGAAAACGTCTGATGAAACAATAGCAGCAATACAGTAACCTGAGTTTTGTTTAAAATAATCAAGGAATAAATTCTATAGTGAGTAATTAGTACGCTCCTTGATTAAAATCCCTGTCTTATAGTTTAAATCGGTTTTAACCGACTAATCTTTCTGACTTAAAAATTCATTTTAATGGACTTTAGCTATGAGATAGTGAATTCATTCACTGGCTATGCAGGCTAATTTTATCGAAAACTCAGGTTACAGTAACTATTATAAATCTACTAAAATCCGCATTTATCGATACAAAATAACCTTACAGTTGATTAAAAATGGACTTTGCTGTAGATTTAAGAGTATCGCCTAAATCCGCTAACGTTTGGACGATTGGCTGTTGAGTTTGTAGAAACATACGAGCGCAGTTTCGCCCTGGCATTCCCGAAATTGAGCCACCTGGATGAGTACCAGCACCTGTGAGAAATAAACCCTCAATTGGTGTTTGATAGTTGGCTAACTCAGGAAGTGGACGGAAAAACATCATTTGATCGAAAGACATATCCAAATGATAGTAATTCCCCTTGAGTACTCCGACTCGTTCTTCCAGTTCTGGAGGACTTTCAACGCGACGAGCAATGATGGCTGATTTGATATTAGGAGCATATTCAGCGAGTTTTTCTAGAACACGATCTGCTACTTGCTCTTTTAATTCCTCCGTCCACCCTGTCCCTTTTAGACCCGTTCCCTCGGCTCCTGCAATTTGATAGGGGGTAAAAAACTCAATCCACAGTGTATGTTTTCCTTCTGGCGACAGGGATGGATCAAGTACACTTGGCACTACCACATACATAGATGGATCGTCAAGAGGAATTCTACCTATTTCTGGCTCTGTATGAGCAAGCTCTACTTGAGTCACAGAATCAGCAATTAATACCGCACCAATTAGATATTCATTTTGATGATTGTGATGCACAAAGCGGGGAGGTTCACTCAGGGCACAGTCAATCTTTAGAATCGCTTCATTGTGATTGAGGATGCGTCGCTCAACCCGTTCTCGTAACTTCGGATCGGCCGCATCGACATCGGCGGGATCGATCAACTGTAAAAACAGTCGTTTGGCATCTAAACTAGAAATAATTCCCCGTTTTGCGCGATATTCTTGACCATTAGTCAATTGTACACCGATCGCACGTCCTTCATCAATTAGAACACGTTTAACAGATTGTGATGTACGGATCTCGCCCCCTAAACTCTGGACACATCGAATGAGTGCTGCTGTCAACGCCCCCGTTCCCCCCAAGGGACGTGCCATTCCTGGATTATGACGCAAGGCCATCATCATTGAGCCGATGGTCATGGTTTTTTGAGAGGGTGGTGAGCTTAGTTCCGATGCTAACCGAGCTAAGGGTGCTTTGAGAAATTCTGAATCAAAATACTCGTCGAGAAGATCCAACGGACTCGTAAACATAGTTCGTACTAAGTCTAGCGTTTGATTTGTTGACCCGACTAAGGAGAAAAGTTCTTTTAGTTGAGTAATGTTGTAATTGCCAGCAATATCTACTATGGATTTTGGGGGAGCATTAAACACGGGCGTAACTGCACCGATCATTCGCTGCCAAAAGTCATTAAATTCCCTATATTTTTCAGCATCACGGGAACTATAGCGGGCAATCTCAGCGCAGGTCTTCTCGACGGAACGATGCGCCAAAAAGTATTTACCATCGGGGTGAGGACAAAACACAACGGGATCACAGAAAAGATATTTTAACCCGTATTTAGTTAGTTCCAAATCTTGAATAACAGGCCCTAAATGGATAAATACATGATCGATCGCACAGGGACTAAACATAAAGCCTGGAGCCGCTTCGGGCATCAATTCTTCTGTTGTTGCTGCTCCCCCTGGAATACTTCGCCTTTCGAGTAACAAGACCTTATATCCCGCTTTGAGTAAATAAGCAGCACACACCAGTCCGTTATGTCCTGCACCAATAATCACTACATCATAATCTTCCATATCTAATTTCAACCGTAAAGTATGAATAACACCAAAAAAGAGGTTAGAAAGCTATTGAAATGTTGTCGCTACTGATGGCAATACTGCTGGTTCGTCATCAAGAGAGAGCAAAAAGTGAATCAAATCTGATTGCTCTTGGGGTGTAAAATTAGCCTGTAGATCAACCCAGTATTCATGTCCGCTACCATCGACGTTTGTGGCCTGTAAATCGGGATTTTCTCGGTTGACTGTAACTGCTGTTTGTCGAAGATTTCGATCAACTAATACCCGCAGACTCGCTTCTGGATCTGGTGTAATGTTACGCATCAATGTACCCGCTAATCCTATTTCTTCTTGATTTGCGATCGTATAAAAACCATCAGACTCTTGTTTCAATGCTTGTGAACTTGCCGCCACACCCCCATCATGTAGATATGGATCAGTCAAATACAGCCCGATCAAGCTTGGTACTTTATAGCCCCCTGCTGGATCACTAATAGCGTATGCTAAATCTCGTACATCTTTTGGAGTAATATCCAGAGGAACGGAGACCACTGGTGGATCGGTGGGAAGTGGTACATAAATATTACTTGGATAGGTTTCGGGCGCGATAAAGATTTGAGGAAACTTAGCGAGGGCGGATGCTCGTGAAGGTTGAGTTTTCACCTCTTGGGCCCGAATAACATCATGATTGGTAAAATATCGCCCGCTATGACATTCATTACAATTGGCTTTTTCAAATACAGCCGCACCCCGTTGTAGAGATGGGATATCTTGCGTCTTGACAGGTGGAGGAGCAAGAGTATTTTGATAGGCTGACATTCCGTTGATTTGCGCTCCCACTGGAAATCCTGGAGAACTTGCCATCAACCCATCAAGAATAAATATTGAACCTTTGGGAAATCCAGGCATTTTAACCACTTCGTTGATGCCGACTCGACCTGGAGTGGGGTCGTTTTTTTCAAAGAATACCGAAGGTTTCGCCCCTTCTGGTAAACGAAATTTCGGGTTAGCCGCATTTTGCAGAGGTACGCCTAAATAGGTTTCTTTGTCAATACCTAGTAGATATTTAGCCGCATTAGAAGCGTTTGTTGGGTCGGAGTTAGTCGCATGAACGTTGTTATTAAGCGATGTCAGCCCATGAAACCAACCTACCGAAGCAAAACCACTCCAACCGTAAGGCCAAGCATCGAAGGTGTAAGATGATGGTATTTGAGAGGGATTATTTTTATTGTCGCCTGATGAATCAAAGTTACCCGGTGGCCACGCTAGTAACTGGGCATCAACCGCATCTTCTAAAGCTTTTGGGTCTGGTAAACGAGCTTTTTCTCCAGAGGTATTAATATAAGTATGTTCCCCGGAAGGAATAAGAGTTGGGTTCACTCCAGTCTGACGAAACATCGCGGCGGAATTGGTGGCCAAGGCTTGTAGTAAACCTGTATTAATATCGATATTGGGTGCGCCCTCGATGATGCGTCCATCTTTATCTAGAGTGGCATGACAAACCGCACAAGTGAGACCGACTCGCACCTTAGCACCTTTTTTGTGAACCTGCATTCCCAACGGTATTAGAGAACCAGCGCTCACGTCCAAACCTGTATTGAGGACGGTTCCTGCTTTAAAATAGCGTCCGCCAACGGTAACATCTTTGTCAAGGGTGATTTGTAGATTGGTTGTTGGTTTACCTTTAAGGGCGGCGATCGCTTTACCCATACTCACCAAATTAATCGGGCCATCAATAGCACCTAGTATATCCGTAAAAAAATATTCATTACCAAAGGTTTCACGATAAAAACTATCACGACCTAAGTTAATTAAATTTTCTGTGATGGAAATAGCCCCATTCTCTGGCGCAAGTTTTACAGCCCCTGACTCGGTTTGCAACAGTTTGTCAGCTTCGGCTTTATTAATAGTGTAACCCAACACATCATAGGAGCCGATTTCTTGGGGTGTCGTTTGGGTAAAAGGAGTATAAGTATTATCTAGTTTAGGCGCTCTTGTTGGTAGGGAAAGTTCCAGAAAATAACCCAGAAAACCGACAAAGATCAGCACACACAGGAAAATTAAAATTGAACCTAATGCGTTTTTTGGCACTATGGAGGTGACATTCATCAGCCATTAACCTTAACTATATAGTTGTAGGTTAAAAGTTTATGACCGTCTCATCATCTCTCTAATGAAAGAGGTAGAAAAAATTCAATTATTTTATGTTGTGGCGAAAATGACGAAATATGGGTAAAAAGACCAAACCCCTACAGTTTGAGGTATGAAAGTTTTTTTTATTGATTACTGTTTACTGTATCAAACCCATACAATTTCTATGGATTTAGGATAAAATAATTATTTGATAGAGATAGATCATGATTCGATGAATAACAAAATTCTGGCTAAATCTTTAACTCTTCCCTTAGTCTTTTTAAATTCAATTAGCCCTGTATTTGCTCAAAACCTGCCAGTAGAATCTCATGTACAATCAGTCGTATCTCATCTGGTTGGAATAATGGATACTAGCGCACAAGCCGCAGCAAATCCAAAAAAATCGAGTGTACGGATGACGACTTGTACTGTTACTGTAATAGATGAGCCAAAATCGGTTTATCTTTATCAAGAACAAGCTTTAAATGAATCACTTGATGAACCTTATCGTCAACGTATTTTAAATATTAAACCAGCTACAGAACCCAATACCATAGAATCAAAATCTTATAAAATTAAACAGCCAGAAACTTTTATCGGATTTTGTCAAAAACCAGAAAATACAAGACAATTAAAACTGAATGATCTTGCTGAAGCGGGTTGTAGTGTATTCCTAAAACCTATTGCAGACGGATATAAAGGAGAAACACCAGCACAAGGATGTCCCGCAAATGTAAGAGGGGCGGTAAAAATTACAAATACGGTTATTCTAAACTCATCTGGGATGGAAACTTGGGATCGTGGGTTTGATGCAAATGGTCAACAAGTTTGGGGCGCTCAAGATCAATCTTATCAATATCGCTGGCTAAAATGAAGCGGTATTAAAAGTTAATTTTCTCTCTAATTGGGTAGAGTCTTTATATGATTTTTCCCTAACTTTAGATTGATGTAAACCAGTTGTTAAGATTGCTTAACTGATAAGTGAAGTAGCAATAAAAAATGTAGAACAATGCGTAAAATTAATATAGGACTTACTCCAGAGCAAAGACAAGGTGTCATTGATTTATTAAATCGTGATGTAGCGGACGCTTATTTACTGCTCATTAAAACTAAAAAATTTCATTGGGATGTAGTCGGGCCACAGTTTTTAACACTTCACAAACTTTGGGAAGAACACTATAACGCTCTAACAGAAAATATTGATAGTATCGCCGAAAGAATTAGAACATTAGGCGGCTATCCTGTCGGTACTGCTGATGGTTTTCTTAAGCTTGCTTCTATTAAAGAAACACCAGGTGTATTACCTACAGCGACAGAAATGGTTAGTCAATTAGTTGATGATCATGAACAAGTTATCCGCAATTTACGGGAGCATATCGATGCTTGTGATGAAGAATTTCATGATCAAGGGACAGCAGATTTCTTGACAGGTTTGATGGAACAACATGAGCAGATAGCTTGGATGCTTCGTTCTTTTATTGAAGGACAAACTCTTCAACCCGATGGTTCCTCTCCCATGAAAGAAGGTAATAAAGTTGGTGCAGGTGTTTAATTAATATTTAATGATGTAGAGGTTCGGTGGCTTGCGCTCTATTTAATTAAACATTAGATTTGATGTAGGGGTTTGGTTGCCAAACCCTATTTAATTTATTATTAGATTTTTACTCCCAGTCAGTCTGAGCAATTTTTTTCACATAATCTAATTTAGCAATTGCCTGTAAAATTTCCTTCCATTTAGGATTATGAGTATTCCCAATACAAAGATACTCATTGTTGTTACAGCCGATTCTTCCTCGACTATGAGGATAATATTGAATAATAGGATCTATAGCGATAATTTCTGATAAAAATTGCTCATCACGAGGAATACAAAACTCATAATCAATTGATCTTAAGTTATTTGAAGATCCGACTAACCCATCAGCAGAAATTCCCGAAAGATCAAAGGTTATTTTATTTAATGAGGTTAAATTGTCTTGAGACAAAGCATTTGAAGAATTGCTTAGTAATAAGAAAAAAGCAAATGATAGAGAAATAAGCGGATAAGATTTGAGCATTGTTATAGATTTTATGAGGGTTTAGAGACCAAATTCATACATTTTAATCAAAATTATATGAGGGTTTAGAAATAAAACCTAAAAAAAGCGATCGCCACCAAACACAAAAAGAAGCCCGAAAAACATATAGGATAGTATGAGTAAGCCTTTCATGAACCGTAGCTCATGTAACTGATGTAACTCTAGTCCTATGAATTTAATTACATTACAAAATTATCTCGACAACGCCTCATTTTTAATTCTGTTTATCACCATGCTAGTTTATTGGGGAGGTGCAGCCTTTCCACGTATTGCCTATCTTCAAATGCTTGGAACCGCAGGCGTTAGTATTGCTAGTCTCTGCATTGCTGCATTACTCGGCGCTCGTTGGTTAGAAGCAGGATATTTCCCTATCAGCAACCTTTATGAGTCTCTTTTCTTCCTAGCTTGGGGTGTTACGGTGGCTCATTTAATCGCAGAATGGATGAGTCAGAGTCGTTTAGTGGGTGTCGTCACAACACCTGTAGCGATGGCTATTACGGCTTTTGCTGCTTTGACTTTGCCCAAAGATATGCAAGCTTCTGCGCCCTTAGTTCCTGCATTAAAATCAAACTGGCTCATGATGCACGTTAGTGTCATGATGATTAGTTATGCGGCTTTGATGGTGGGATCTTTATTAGCGATCGCTTTTCTAGTGGTAACACGGGGACAAGAAATTGAGTTACGCGGGAGTTCCGTCGGTACAGGTGGCTATCGTCTAAAAAATTCTCTTTCTTCTAGTCAACCTACTAATACAACCTTAAACGCTAAAAATGTAGGTGGAAATACGGCGGTGATGACTGCGGTTAATACAACGACTACTATCAATACACTTTCGCCACAACGCTTAAGTATTGCTGATACGTTGGATAATATCAGTTATCGCATTATTGGTTTAGGTTTTCCTTTGCTCACCATTGGTATTATTGCGGGTGCAGTTTGGGCAAATGAAGCATGGGGATCTTATTGGAGTTGGGACCCTAAAGAAACTTGGGCGTTTATTACTTGGTTAGTTTTTGCCGCTTATCTCCATTCTCGCATCACTAGAGGATGGCAAGGGCGCAAACCTGCAATACTCGCGGCTAGTGGTTTCGTGGTGGTTTGGGTGTGTTATCTCGGTGTAAATTTATTGGGTAAAGGTCTACATTCTTATGGCTGGTTTTTCTAAAGGCTGTAAGTGACACATCTTGCTACATCATCAAGGGTTATGACGATGATTGTTTCGGCCATGCACTTCTGTCCATGATTATAAGTGCAGTCAATCACATCGCACTGAGAAACTTCGCCGACTTCTATTCCGACCTGCTTGACTTTTCTCTTCTTTTGTGTATATGTATAGCACTCAGCTAACCCATTTTCAAAAGTAACTTTAATTGCGCCCGCATTGCATTGCTGTTCGTGATTGTAGGTGCAATTAATCGCATTACATTGACAAACAAATCCTAAATCCATATAATCCTCTCTGGCTGACGGTCTTTTTGAACCATTAGCCATTTAATTTTAGGAATTCTATCACAAGGAATTAAGCCGTTTAAGTAACAATAATGGCAAAAAAAGAATAAGTCTTTAAGTAAAATCAAAAAATTTTTTTAACCTTGGCATAATTTTTGTTAATCAATATGCTCAATGATAGCCCAACAATGGTCTATTTTTTGTTTAATTTAAAAGAATCGCTAATATAGATTTTTAATAATTAAAATTATCAATATTTATCATATATTAATGAGCGTAAATAATAACAATACTCTTTATAATATAAACAAGAATAATTTAAAGCATTTTGATAAATTAGGGTTTAAATCAATACTTTAAATTGATTTTTATCAAAGAACAATTAGCGTTTGGTGTAAGGAGTAATCGTGAATAAATTACAACTCGTTTCTATCGGTGAAAAAATTGTCTTATCCTTTCTAGCTACTACGTTAGGTTGGGTAACTGAGAGTGCGATCGCCTCTGAAGTCATCCCCTCTAAACAATCGATGGCTCAAATTACCTCAGTTTCTGAACTGCGGGACATATCGCCTAATGACTGGGCATACGAAGCCCTCAGAAGCCTTGTAGAACGCTATGGCTGTATCGTTGGTTATCCCGATCGCACCTTTCGCGGAAATCGTGCTTTAAGCCGTTGGGAATTTGCGGCGGGGTTAAATGCGTGTCTTAATACAATAGAACGATTGATCCAAGAAGGCGTTAGTCTTTTAAAAGAAGACATCGACAAACTGAAACGTTTAGCCCAAGAATTTGAAACAGAACTCGCCGTTTTAGGGACGCGAGTCGATAATTTAGAGCAGCGAGTGGCTTTCTTGGAAGATCACCAATTTTCTACAACGACTAAACTCAGTGGAGAAGTTATCTTTTCAATAGCAGGAGCAACGGGGGGCGAACCCGATACAGACGATGCCCAGATTGTTTTTAATAATCGAGTACGGCTCAATTTAGTAACTAGCTTCACTGGACAAGATGCACTAATTACAGGTTTACAAGCTTATAATTTCAACTCTCGTGCAGGGGGTGGTTCTAGTATTGGTGAGGTGCTATTTCCTAATGATAGTTCAATCCTGAGCGATTCGATGACAAAACTCAGTTATGAGCCGCAATTCCCGGGGTTTAATCCACAGACATTATCTCAAGGATGTGGTAACAATAGTGTTTGTCTCTATAAATTGTTATATCTCTTTCCAGTCGCTAATAACTTCAAAGTATTTGTCGCTCCCTTGGCAGAAACAACCGATGCTTTTCCTACGATCGTACCTTTTGCCAGTGAAGGACAAGGTGCTGTTTCTCGTTTTGGTGCGGTCAACCCAGTACTCAGAGTCTCTGGGGGAACTTCCCAAACGGGTCTCGCAACGGCGGCGGGTTTTATTTTCACTCCCGATCCTAAAGTTGACTTTCGGGCCCTCTATGCTTCTGTTAATGCTGCATTACCTAACAATGAAGGTTTTCCCGGAACGCCTCTGGGTGCAGGTTTATTCAACGGGAGTTATATCGCCGCGACACAGTTAACCTTGAAACCGACCAGCAGTCTAGATATTGGTCTAAATTATTCTTTTAGCTATCACCAGATTAATATTCTGGCTACAGGTTTAGCGGGATCATCTACTGGAGTATTAGGAGGTTTACCCCTAACGACTCCTGTTAATATTAATGCTGTTGGTGCGACATTAACTTGGCGTTTTAGTTCATTTGCCCACTTCACGACTTACGGATCTTACTTTTTTGTAGATCAAGCAGGTTCAGGAGGATCAGCTTATACCCATCTCTCTAGTTGGATGGCGGGCTTGTATTTTCCCGATGCCCTCAAAAAAGGCAATACAGCAGGTTTATTATTCGGACAACCGCAATATCGCACGACAGCAGGTAACGGGGCAACACGCCGAACCTCTAATATTGATTCTCTCGCTACTCCCTATCAAATCGAGGCTTACTATAATTTCAAGGTGACTGATAATATTAGTGTTACACCAGGTGGTTTTGTGATTTTTAATCCAGAGGGTGATTCTGACAATTCAACCACTGGAGTAGGAGTATTGAGAACAACTTTTTCTTTTTAGAAGTTTGACTTAAAGCCATTCCTTAAATTTTTCCCATTTGTTCGACCAAATTACGAGAAATAAAGGGCAAAATGGCTTTATTTTGACTATTGGCTTTTCCTTCAGTCAAAACGACTAAAAGATAGGGAGAATATTCGGGAATTTCAATATAAGCAGCATCATGACGAACTTGGCTTGTCCATCCTGCTTTTGACCAAAGTTGAGCGTTTTCGGGTAATCCTTCGCCTAAAAAGCCAGTAACTTGATTTTCCTCATTCGTGTTATTGGCTAATTCATCTGGTGCTAAACTACGTTTTAATAATGACATCATTTGTTGCGATCGCACTGATGAAACGGCAATACCCCCGACAATAGTATGCAGTAATCTTGCAACTGCATTCGAGGTGAGCATATTACGTTGATCCATCAACTCGCCTAAAAACATTCTTTCTCGTCCGTATGGCCCATCTCCCCAAGGTTTTTGATTAATATTAATCGCGTCTAATTCTGCCCAACCTAAAGATTTATAATAACGGTTGACAATATTACGCTGATATGCCCAAGTTTCAAAAGGACCGGGCGGTAATTCTGGCCCGCTCGTTGTACCGCTTAAAACATCTACAATATAACTGGTAGCATCATTACTAGAGTCTACGATCATATCTCGCATCGATCGCAATAATTCGGGTGTTTCAGGAACCATCGAACTTTCTAACCATTCTTGAATCGCAACAAGATAAAATAATTTCACCAGACTAGCGGGATAAATACGCTCATCACCCCGATAACCAAACCCTCTTACTCCATATTTCCAAAATTCCTCAGAGGAAATGGCACCACCTGTATTTACAATGACGGGAGCATCATACACAACCCAAGTTAAAGCTATTTGTTGAGGATCTAATGTAGGGAATTCTTTCCAAGTTGCTTCTAAAATAGTAGTCCCAATTTGGGTCAGTTGATCGTCGGGGCGGAAAAAGGACATGATAAATTGAACAAGAATGGCTTACCTCAAAATTATATGGTCTTACCGATCCAATTCCCTCCATCGACTAACGGCGAGTATTGCTGTAAAACTAACTTAGATTTATATAATTCTTCTGTGTGTCAAGAACTAGCAACACAAGCAGCAAAGGGACGACATCTTAAGATTTTAGCCGATACAATCACAGAAAACGCGGTACAAGTCCAATTATGCGAAGATGGTTACTGTGCTTGGTTATCTTTTGCACAAATTAACGCATTAGAACCCGCTACTACAGTCTATCAAGCGATCGCTTTTTCTCGAAGAGAAATTGAAAATCATCTCCCTAATATCATTGCATTTACCAAAGCCGCTAATAATATTCCTAATTATTATCTTTGGGGTGGTACAATTGGGCCAAACTATGATTGTTCGGGACTCATACAATCAGCGTTTGCTCATTCGGGAATTTGGCTACCGCGAGACTCCTATCAACAAGAAGCATTTACTCAAAGAATATCGAGAGATGAATTACTAGCTGGTGATCTTATTTTTTTTGGGATAGAACGGGTTAATCATGTGGCACTCTATTTAGGATATAACCACTATATCCACAGTTCAGGAAAAGAAATGGGACGAAATGCGATCGGCATTGATGAACTAAATAGCACAAAAGACCCAATTAGTCAAGCCTATTACAAAAAATTATGGAGTTTTGGTCGAGTGATGACCAGTTTATCCTAAATTTATCGATTGCGCGGCTGTACTGTTGTCGTCGGTTTATTCGTTGTTGGAGTTTTTCCGTCTTCTTTCTTTTCGTATCTTGGCCCAGCTTTATAATAAGTTTCCAGTACTTGTAAAACAATCGGACCAGCAGTAGAACCCCCACCCCCTCCAGAGTGTTCGACGAAAGCTAACACAGCAATTTCGGGTTTATCAAAGGGGGCAAACCCACCAAACCAAGTATGAGATTTACCCGGAGGGGCTTCGGCTGTACCGCTTTTACCTGCAATGGGTGGTAGATAAGGAACATCTAATCTTCTAGCAGTCCCTTCAGAAACCACAGCCCGCAACCCAGCCCGTATGGTTTTAATGGTTTCTGGCTTGAGGTTGAGAGGTTTTCGCCATTTTTGAGAATCCCCATTATCTTTTGTTAAGTGAGGCTTGACTAAATAACCGCCATTTGCTATGGCAGAAAACATCCTTACAACTTGTAAAGGTGTAGCGAGGGTAAAACCTTGACCGATGGACATATTTACGGTGTCGCCATCCGTCCAGTCCCAATTAAAGTTCTTCCGTTTCCATTCTGCATCGACAATGAGTCCTGGGGTTTCTTCGGCAAGTTCGATACCTGTTTTACTACCAAAACCGTAGTCACGCGCCCATTTTATCAAAGCAGGACCACCTACACCTCGTCCAATTTGACCATGAAAGGTATTACTACTCATGGCTAAAGCTCTAACATAACCGATCGAGCCAAAACCTGCATGATTCCATTCACCGAATCTTGTGCCACCGACATTCAAATAAGCAGCAGTATGTAAAATAGTTTTTGGTGGAAATTTCCCTGATTGTAAACCGGCCGTATCGGTGACAACCTTAAAAGTAGATGCAGGGGGAAAAGCTTGTAAGGAACGGTTAATAAAAGGGTTGCCTTCTCCTTGTAATTCGCGCCAAATTTTAGTTGTAATGGGAGTCGAAAAAACATTCGGGTCAAAGCTAGGATAACTCACCATCGCTAAAACTTCTCCCGTATTCGGGTTCATCGCTACCACAGCCCCTTTACGTTTTCCTAGTGCTTCTTCTGCCGTTTTTTGTAAGTCTAAATCTAGGGATAAAGTGACATCATTACCCGGTTTAGCGATTTTTTGCCCCAATATTTTCATCACTTTCCCTTGGCCGTTGACTTCTAGCTGAATACCGCCCCATTCTCCCCGAAGTTGCTTCTCATAAGCATCTTCTACGCCCATTTTTCCAGCGACATCACCCAAACGATAACCAAATGGTTTGCGTTCTTTTAATTCAAGAGCGTTGAGTTCTCCGGTATATCCTAAAACGTGCGCCCCATTTTTCCCATTGGGGTAGTGTCGCAAGGTTTCAACATCGACTTCTATTCCGTTAATTTGATCTCGATATTCCTCTAAAGCGGTAATTTGTGCAGGGGTGAGACTTCGTGCAATTCTGACCAAAGTAGAACCATTATCGTCGGTCTGTTCAATCCGTTTTTGGATTTCTGATGCAGGAATATTTAAAATATCAGAGAGACGCTGTAGATTTTCGGGCCAGTCGGGTTGATGTTGGACTCTTGGCCATAAGTATAAAGCATGAGTCAGACGAGCGGTGGCTAAAACTTTACCTTTGCGATCGAAAAGATTGCCTCTAACGGGTTGCTTGGGTAAAATACGGACACGATTATTTTCTGCTCTTTCTCGATTTAGATCGCCTTGATACAGTTGTAAATAGGCTAAACGACTCCCCACCCCACCGAGTAAAACTAGACTTACTAGAGACATGATAAAGATAGACTGGCGGTGCTTTCCAATCGTTCGCTCATTCTGCTTTTGTTTTTCACCTGGTACGATGGGGCGTACCTGAAACTTTTGATATTTGTTTTTGCCTTTGGTTTTCGGTAGGATTCCAGAGTGTCGCATTGATCGAAAAAGGAATAAAGAATGAGCGATTTTAAGCATACGCATCTTTTAGTAGTATAGGTTTGATTAATAGAAAGTGACACTATTTAATTCAGTTTATTTTTATGTCTTTGACTGAACAATTTTTAAGACAAATTCCTGGTCAAACCTTAGACTATCTGCGCTTCGCCGACCAGCGTTGGTCTTATGAGCGCAATGATGATTCTAATGTTGTTTCTGTTCCCCTCGTTGTCGAAAATAGTAACATTTCTGTAGGCGAGAAGAATTATGATGTGATTATTTGTGGTGGAACCCTTGGTATCTTACTAGCTGCGGCTTTACAGCGTCAAGGATGGCGAATTTGTCTGATTGAAAAAGGTATTCTTAGAGGTAGAGATCAAGAATGGAATATTTCACGCCAAGAATTAACGATTTTTTTAGATTTAGAGTTATTATCGGAAGCAGAATTAGAACAAGCGATCGCAACTCAATACAATCCTGCTAGAGTTAGTTTTCATCAAGGATATGAATTATGGGTCAAAGATGTTCTCAATATTGGGGTTAATCCTGTATTTTTATTAGAGACACTCAAACAAAAGTTTGTCGAAGCTGGTGGCACTTTATTTGAGAAAACCCCTTTTACCTCAGTAACCGTTCATCCTGATGGGGTTACACTCCAAGCAGGGGATAAAATCCTCAAAACTCGTCTATTAATTGATGCAATGGGTCATTTTTCACCTATTGCTAAACAAGCGAGAAACGGTGTAAAACCCGATGGAGTTTGTTTAGTCGTGGGAAGTTGCGCTAAAGGATATCCTAATAATGAGACTGGGGATTTAATCGCCACCTTTACACCAATTTTGCATCAATGTCAATATTTTTGGGAAGCTTTCCCCGCAAGAGATGGTAGAACAACCTATTTATTTACCTATCTCGATCCTCATCCGGAGCGTTTCAGCTTAGAATTTCTCATGGAAGAATATCTAAGATTATTGCCCGAATACCAACAAGTCGATCTAGGACAATTAAACTTTGAACGCTTTTTATTTGGCTTTTTTCCATCCTATCGCCAAAGTCCTCTAAAAATGCCTTGGTCAAGAATTCTCGCCGTCGGAGATAGTAGCGGGAGTCAATCTCCAGTTAGTTTTGGGGGTTTTGGGGCAATGGTGCGACATCTCAAAAGATTAACTTTTGGTATTGATGAAGCCCTCAAAATTGATACTTTAGATCAAAAATCTTTGGCTACCTTACAACCCTATCAACCTAATATATCCGTTACTTGGCTTTTTCAACGTACCATGATGGTCAAAATGAATCAAAAAATTGCACCGAATCAAATTAATGATCTCATGAGTGGCGTTTTTAAAGTGATGGATCAACTAGGAGATGATGTCTTAAAACCCTTCTTACAAGATGTTGTACAATTTTCCTCTTTATCTAAAACATTACCCTTAGTCAATCCTAAATTAGTATTTCCAATGCTGCCAGATGTGGGAATAATGCCTCTAGCCGATTGGCTTTTACATTATTTTAATTTAGCTTTGTATAGTGGTTTATATCCAGTTGCTAAATCTTTTCAAGGCTTAGAAAATCAATTATCTCCCCAACAAAAATATTATTATCATCGATGGCTTGAGCGTCTGAAATACGGTTCAGGAAACGATTATCAGGGTTAATTTAATCCCTAAAATAACGAGACATCGCACTTTCTAAACAGGGCAGTAAATGACCTTTATTGCTACCTAAAACACTGTAAGAGGGACGAGGCGCGATTAAATTCATTTCTCGCATCGGCAAAGTAACCAACGGCGTAACACTAATATTAGCTTCTTTCGCTGCCATTCTAGCTAAATCAGCCCAAGTAATCGCTTCTTGGTTGGTTAGATGCCAAACCCCGTACTCACCATCAATCAACAAATCTAGACTAGCATGAACGAGATCGGGGACATAGGTCGGCGAAATCAAAACATCTTCGGCGGCTAAAAAAGGTTGTCCCGCTTTGAGTTGACGTAAAGCCAGAGTGACAAAATTATACTCATCCCAAGGACCAAAAAAAGCACTCGTACGGATGATCAGGGCGTTATGATGAGCTTGTAAAACTCGTTCTTCTGCGATCGCTTTACTATGTCCATAGACGTTAATTGGAGCGATTGCGTCACTTTCGACATAAGGAATAGATCCGGTACCATCAAAGACCAAATCTGAGGAAAAAGTCAGTAAAATAGCACCATGTCGCTCACAAGCCATTGCTAATGTTGCTGCCCCTTCTGTATTAATCTTAAAACAGGTATCGGGTTCGCGTTCTGCATCATCAACTCGCACATATCCCGCCGCATTTACCACCGCCCAAGGTAAAAATTGTTCTAAAACCGTTTCTACAGATGCAGGGTTAGTAATATCCATTTCGTGACGCGAAAGTAGGCGATAACTAATTTCTCGCGTTTCACAGAGTCGGGCAAAAGCTTTACCTAATGTACCCGTTGCACCAATAATTAGTAGTGGGCGAGGGGATGGTCTGACTCGAATGGGATCTGGTACAGACTGGGAGTATAACAGGCGCTTAGAACGATGCCACCAACCAGGAATATCTAAAATAGGATGAGTGGGCACATTTCCAGTAGTAAGGTTGCGGATGAGCCGAGCGAGTGCGGTTGCTCTGGGTTGGGGCGCACGGAGATCAAAAACCCCTGATTCATAGTGACCAACAGAGCGTGTTACTAGACTATTCCAATCATAACTCCCAAGTATTGCCCAAGCGGTAATTGAGCGTATATCTATTCCCTCTTGTTGTAATTTAAGGGCATCATTCCACGCCTCATATAACCAGCGTAACTGTTCTTCACGAGTGCAATTGAGATGAACTTCTGTCACCGCTAGAGGTAATTGATAGCGTTGCCAAACTTCCTTAAGTATGGTATAATGCCCCGTTATGCCTTCAGCACGAACTCGAACCGCTTCGACATCAGCGTATTGATGTTTTCCATTTCCACCGTGACAATGAGTCGGATATTGTTCGATTTGCTCATCTAAATAGCGATCGCTCGTTAAATAATAATTAATGCCCATAATGTCTGGAGGGCAAAAGTTCTCTAAAAACCACGCTAACTCAGTTTCAGTAATCCCACAGTAGCGTAAATAGTGCCACATCGGATGATCGGGTGTCACTTTCCCACACAGAAGATCGAAACTCAACCATCGGCGTTCGTTTTCAAAATCAGCCTGATAATTTAGAATTGGGCTACTATAAACTTTCCCTAAATCTTCAGTTTGGATCATTTTGGCATGAGGATTAATTTGACGAATTGCCCGCATTGCCTGTATAATCCCCCGACATTGACCCAATAAGGCACGAGCAAAGGTTAAATTATCTCGCCCATGAGGATACCAATGACCATATAATCCACTAAACCGCGCTGTTGTAAGGGGTTCATTAATCGGAGTATAGTCCATTACCCAAGGATAACGTTTAGCGATCGCACCCGCGTATAAGGCTAATTTTTCGGGAAACTCTGGATCAATTAAACTGGTACAAGGTGGGCCGCTTCCATGATGAACTAAACCCACAATCGGACGGATTTCGAGTTCTTGTAACCGTTTCAGGCGCAAATCAGCCCAAGACCAATCAGCCGAATCTAAGCCATTAGGGGCGATTTTTTCCCATAATACAGGGTAACGCATCGCGGTTATACCCATGAGAGCAAATAACTCTAGATCTTCGATTCGTTTAGCGTGGCCGTTGCGTTCTAGTTGGTCGAAATACTCATCACCCACCCGATTTACGGTACACTCGACACCCGCCCAAATTTCTAAAGGCTGTTTTGAGTTTATTAGAGTCGCCATAATATTAATTTAATTAAACTTTAACGCTCATTTGCTTGTAAATTGCTAAAGCTTGTGCTATGCACTGATCCATGTTGAGATATTTATAAGTCGCTAACCGACCGACAAAATGTATTTTTGGTGTAGCTTCTGCAAGTTCGCGGTATTTCTTATAAATTTCTTGGTTTTCGGGGCGTGGAATGGGATAGTATGGATCGCCCTCCGCTTGTGGAAATTCATAGACAATGCTGGTTTTAGCGTGTTCTTGACCTGTTAAATATTTAAACTCAGTAATGCGCGTGTATAAATGATCGTTGGGATAGTTTACTACTGGTGCGCTTTGGAATACAGAAGTATTATGAGTTTCGTGTTTGAATTCCAAGGAACGATAGGGCAACTGACCAAAGCGATAATCGAAATACTCATCCACTGGGCCAGTATAGACCATCTCACGACAAGGGATTCCTTTTTCGATTTCTCGATAGTCCGTATTCAGCATTACTTTAATATTCGGATGGTTTAACATCTTCTCGAACATCCGCGTAAAACCGTGTAATGGCATTGCTTGATAACTATCGGTAAAATAGCGATCGTCTCGATTAGTACGAGTTGGAATACGGGCAATCACCGATTTATCTAACTCAGACGGATCGAGTCCCCATTGTTTGCGGGTATAATTGCGAAAGAACTTTTCATAAAGTTTTTGTCCAACTTTACTGATCACAACATCTTCTGAAGTGCGAATTACGTCTCTCGGTTCGGCAACAGATTTAAAGAATTCCTCCACCTCAAAGGAATTGAGATTCATGCCATAAAGTTTATTAATAGTATCAAGGTTAATCGGAATGGGAACCAATTGACCGTCTACACTCGCAAGTACACGATGCTCATAACTCCGCCATTGGGTAAATTGTGACAGATAATCGAAGACTTCGCGGCAGTTGGTATGAAAAATATGCGGCCCATATTTATGAACAAGAACACCATGCTCATCATAATGATCGTAAGCATTCCCGCCGATATGGTTACGTTTATCGACAATTAATACTTTTTTGCCCGACTGACTTGCTAAACGTTCTGCGATCACACTTCCAGAAAAACCCGCCCCAACGACTAAATAATCAAAAACATAATCTCTGGTAATAATGTTAGGTGAAGTCGGGATCTGATCAATTCGCTTATCTTGACGAGTAGCAATGGTAGAATCGAGTAGTTTCATCATCGATGACCACGTTCTATCCCAAGAAATCTGTTCTAAAAAGGTATCAACTTGATTTAACCATCCGAGGGCTGCCGTATCTTCTTGCATCGCTTTTTCGGCAACAACCACGAATTCATCGGGCGTGTCGGCAATTCTAACTAATCCTAAATCTCCGTAAGGCCGGACTACATCCCGAATTGAAGTAGAAATAACGGGTTTACCAGCAGCGAGATACTCTGGTGTTTTAGTTGGGCTAATATAACGAGTGGATTCATTTCGCGCAAAGGGCAACATTGCTAAATCCCAGCCCGCTAAATATTTGGGTAATTCTTGATAATCTTTGCCACCGAGATAGTGAATGTTATCCCGTTTGGGTAAAGTTTCTGGGTCAATTTTAACTACTGGCCCAATAATAACCAAATGCCAGTCAGGGCGAGCATCTGCAATTCCTGTTAATAGTTCGATGTCCATACGTTCATCAATTACCCCAAAAAACCCTAAACGAGGATGAGGGATGGATGCTTGATCGATGGGATCTTCTTGAATTCTCCTACCTTGGGCGAAGTGAGGAACATCAACACTACTGGGAAAAGCATAAACATTAGGATGTTGCTTGACTTTGCTTTCATACAAGCTTTGTCCTCCCGTAAAAACGAGATCAGCACGTTTAAAGAGTTCCGCTTCATAGGTTTTTAGGACGGGTGACGCGTCTTTAAAAGCCGATAATTCATCCATGCAATCATAAATAATTACTTCCGGTTGCAGGTGGCGAGTAAATTCAAGCCCCATCGGAGTATAGTACCAACAAATGTACTTACTGATTTTTTGTTCTGTAAAGAAATTGTCGATTAGCTGTCGTAAATTAGTATTAATCGTTGTTTCGTCTAATCCTGACTGGAGGTGTGGAACGACGACAATTACCCCGCTTTTATCTTGATTAATTTTTAATTGTTTAATAGGTTCTGCATTAAAAATCGGTTCTTCAATGAAAAATACTCGCTGTTTATTTGCACAACGACTGAGGAGATGTTGGGGGCGTTGATAGACAAAATTCCAGCGTAAATGGGAGATGCAGACTAGATCGGGTAAAGCTTGACCTTCTTTTCTTTGAAGACTTGAGCTAGATGTAGAAAAGTTTGGTGATGATAAATTAAGCGATGATAAGTCTTTTAGTTTGGTAATTTTGGCTTGAATTTCCGAAACCGATTGCTCATTCGTGATTCCATTCTTATTGATTTTTACTTCTTCTTTTCCCATAATTCCCCTTTAATTATTCTTATTTTATAAGCAACACTTTTAGTTCTGTCTCATCAAACAATTCAGCAGAATGGATACCTTTCTTTTTTGGACACTTAAGGTTTAGTCTTTTTTTTTAATATCTGCTAATGAATTAACCTTAATTTCTATTTAGTTTTATTGCTTCTATCGAAAGATTGAAGTTTAAAGTGATAAAAACCGTTATTTTTAGCTTCAGAAATTACCCTACTCAAAGTCGGTTAAAATCCTTTAGAATCAATATATAGACTCAATTAAGGGCTGGTGTTGACGCTCAAAATCCTTATACTTAAGCAAGCTCATCAATCAACCCAAGAATTGATTAAGTAATCATACTTAACAAACCTTACAAACGATGCACAATTTCAACAAATTACTTAACAAAAAAATCAAAAAAAAGTAGTTACATTGACCGTTTGATATGCCATAA
This sequence comes from Aphanothece hegewaldii CCALA 016, assembly GCF_003007785.1. Taxonomy (GTDB): domain Bacteria; phylum Cyanobacteriota; class Cyanobacteriia; order Cyanobacteriales; family Microcystaceae; genus Chroococcus; species Chroococcus hegewaldii. The sequence continues at coordinate 75,987 of NZ_PXOH01000010.1, forward strand.
TAGCACGGTCAGGAAACAATAATTAACTTGGTGTGCTGATCTATCTAGATTAGGACTAGCTGTCATGTGAATTTGCTACTTTGAATTTGCTACTTTGGGTTAGATATTGATGAACTTACTAGAGCTAAAAAAAGACGCATTAAAAATTAGTGCTTACCCGCGACCACAATTAATGCGATCGCATTGGCACAGTTTAAACGGGTTGTGGCGATTTGCCTACGATGATCAAGAGCGATGGACACAACCAGACGATGTTACTCGCTGGACTAATAATATAGAAGTTCCCTTTGCTCCGGAATCTATCTTAAGTGGTATCTCTGATACTGGGTTACATCCGAACTGTTGGTATGAGCGAGAATTTGATACGCCAACGGGTGAAGGAAGACTATTACTACACTTTGGGGCGGTAGATTATCGCGCTCGTGTGTGGGTAAATGGTCATTATATGGGTGAACATGAGGGAGGTCATACCCCTTTCAGTTTTGATATTACCTCTGCCCTCAATAATAGCAAGACCACCAAAGTAACGGTATGGGCGCAAGACGATCCAAGTGATCTGGCTAAACCTCGCGGGAAACAAGACTGGCAATTAGAACCTCATAGTATTTGGTATCCTCGCACTTCTGGCATCTGGCAAACGGTTTGGTTAGAATGGGTTGGTGAAACCTATATTGATCGCATTCGTTGGACACCGCATATGGAACGGTGGGAAATTGGGTTTGAGGCGTTTGTTGTCGGACAACAACTGAATAATCTACAAGTAAAAATAAAACTCACCGTTGGCGAGACAGTACTGGTCAATGATAGCTACACTTTACTAAACGGAGAGATTCACCGACGCATCGCCCTTTCTGATCCAGGTATTGATGACTATCGCAATGAGTTACTCTGGAGTCCAGAAAAACCAACTCTCATTCAAGCTGAAATACAACTTTGGGATAATGGCGAACTACTAGATCACGTCAGATCTTACACCGCCATGCGAACCGTAGAAATACAACGCGATCGCTTTACCCTCAATGGTCGTCCTTATTATTTACGCTTAGTCCTCGATCAAGGTTATTGGCCTGAGTCACTGATGACGGCTCCGAGTGATGAAGCCCTACGGCGCGATGTAGAATTAGTCAAAGCAATGGGCTTTAATGGGGTACGCAAACACCAAAAAATCGAAGATCCTCGCTTTTTATATTGGGCCGATGTCTTAGGTTTATTGGTTTGGGAAGAAATGCCCAGCGCCTATCGTTTTACCCCAAAAGCCGTTAGACGCATGACTCAAGAATGGACAGAAGTCATCGAACGGGATCTGAGCCATCCTTGTATTGTGGCATGGGTTCCCTTTAATGAATCTTGGGGCGTTCCTAACCTGATCCAGACTGAAGCACACAGAAATTATGTTTTGGCAATGTATCACTTGACGAAAACCCTCGATCCGACTCGTCCTGTAATTGGAAATGATGGATGGGAAAGCACCGATACTGATATTTTGGCGATTCATGACTATGATAACGAACCATTGCGGTTAGCCCAACGCTACGGCTCAGAAATGAAGTTATCTGACTTATTCAAGCGCGAACGTCCAGGGGGACGAGTTCTGACGCTGGATAACTTCCCTCACAATGGACAACCGATCATGCTTACAGAGTTTGGGGGGATCGCCTACAGCCGTCCACTAGATCCACAAGCCGATAAAATTTGGGGATATACCAGAAGTTGGCAGGTTTCGGAACTCGAGAAACGCTATACTTCTTTATTACAAGTTGTTAATTGTATTGACATATTTAGTGGTTTCTGCTATACGCAGTTTACCGATACTTTCCAAGAAGCTAACGGGTTATTATATGCCGATCGCACTCCAAAGTTTGATCTTACGATGATCGCTAATGCAACTTTGGGGAGAGGTTGTCCAATCAAGGGAAACGCTACACTGAGCGAATCCTGGTCATTGGAAGAAAATGTACAGTCAAAAGCTACTGAAGCCGGATGGCCGAGCGCTAACCTTGTACAGTCGGCAACCCATTGCGGAGGGTCTCACTGCCCCTAGTCCGAGTCAAGAGCCAGTACAAGCTAATCCTCATTTACGCTGGCATCCTTTACGCGGGGAATGGGTAGCATATGCGAGTCATCGTCAGGGGCGAACCTTTATGCCACCCCCTCAATACAACCCTCTAGCCCCAACCACTGATCCTGAGTTTCCCACAGAATTGCCCCAAGGTGATTATGATGTGGCGGTGTTTGATAACCGTTTTCCATCACTAACCCAAGGGGCTAATAATCCACCTAACTGTATTGTTGAAACACTACCCGCAAATGGAGCCTGTGAGGTTGTAGTTTTTACACAAGATCCTGAAGCCTCCCTCGGTTCGTTAACTTTAGACCATTTAGACTTACTGTTACAGGTTTGGGGCGATCGCACTCGTCTACTCGGTTCAATCCCTCAAATTCAATATGTATTACCTTTTGAAAATAAAGGGGTAGAAGTTGGCGTAACGCTACATCACCCTCACGGGCAAATTTACGCTTATCCTTTGATTCCTCCCGTGTGTGCGCGGATGTTGGAGCAGCAAGAAAAATTTTATCAAGAACAAGGACGCGGTTTACTTGAAGATTTGATCGAAAAAGAAATAAAAGATCAGCAACGAATTATCTATCAAGATCAATATGCGATCGCCTTTATTCCAGTTTGCGCCCGTTATCCTTATGAAGTGTGGTTAGCCCCTATTCAAGCCGTACCAAGTTTTATTGAGCTTAGTCGGGAGCAACGTCAATCACTCGCTAAAGCCTTAAAAACAGTCACCCTCAAATATGACGGCTTATGGCAGCGATCGTTCCCCTATCTGATGGCTTGGTTTCAAGCTCCCACCGATGGGAATGCCCATCCTGAAGCGCATTTACACGCCCAGTTCTATCCACCATACCGCACCCGTGAGAAGTTAAAGTATCTCGCAGGAACCGAGCTTGCTGCTGGAATGTTTGTTAATGATGCCCTTCCAGAAGAAAAAGCGAAAGAGTTACAAGCGGTTGTTGTAAATCTCTCAGAGCCTGTACAAGTGTAAATATTACTATTCAATTGAGGAAACTTAATCATGATGAAACGTCTTTTAACGATTATTACTCTTTTTGTCCTTGGTTTATTATTCACGTGGGGCTTTTCTATTTTTCAGCCTAACGATGGTTTAGTCATTGCTCAAACAAATCGAAGCACTCCCATGCAAAGCACCCCTAACACCCAAATGAATGAAATCGATCAAATGTTTATGAAAGAGGCGAGTCAAGGCGGACTCGGTAATATTATGCTCGGTGAATTAGCCTTGAAAAAGTCTAATAATGCTCAGGTTAAAGCCTTTGCTAATGCAGAAATTCAAGAGCAAAAGCAAGTTAAAAGTAACTTAATGCAAATCGCGCCCAAAGTAGGAGTAACCCTACCCACTACACCCGCACCCAAATTTCAAGCGGCTATGACTCGTTTGTCTCAACTTGAAGGTGAACAGTTTGATCAAGCTTACATGGCGGAAGGCGGTGTTAATGCTCATTTAGAAAATGCCGCCCTTTTCCAACGAGAGGCCGCTTTTGGTCAATATCCTGACCTTATATCTGTGGCTAACGGGGGCTTACCCATCATTCGACAACATTTTAATACGGCTAGTGCGGCGACTAACTATCAGTTCGCCCAAGTCCCTCAAACCTTTAATAATCAAGCCAACGCACCAACCCGTCAGATGAAAATGACACCCGCCGTTTCTCAGTAAAATTATGAATCAATACCTCGCAGAAGTCTCGCATAAACTCACAATAGTCCGCCAAATGCTCGAAGAAAATGAGTTACAAGGGCTACGACTACGGGGTACTGATTGGTTTGCTTGGATCACGGCTGGTGCGTCTAATAGTGTACTACTCACTGCCGAAACGGGAATTGCTGAAGTTTTAGTGACTCCCCAAGATGCCTGGGTTTTGACGGATGAAATTGAAGCACAACGCCTCATCGATGAGGAATTACCCGCTAATTTCAAGCTATTTGTTTACCCTTGGGCTGCGGTGGCTAGTCGTGAATCTTTTGTGCGAGATGCGACACATGGCGGTAAAATTTGTAGCGAGCGTCCCATTTTCCCCCTAGAATCTCAATTGCCCCGTTCCTTGTACTACCACAAATTAAGATTTTTGTCAAGTGAATTAGAGCGATATCGTCAAGTTTGCCGAAAAGCTAGTGAAGCGATGACAGAAGTTTTACAAGCGGCTCAACCCACTTGGACAGAATATCAGTTAGCTGGGGCAGGAGCAGAAGCCTTATGGAAACGGGGTTTACATCCTGCCTTAACTCTAGTAGCAGGTGAAAGACGATTGCCGCTTTATCGACACGCCACTCCTACGGAAGAAGCGATCGGACGCGAAGCTATGTTAGTCTTTTGTGCTAGGGGTTTTGGTTTGTATGCGAATCTAACTCGTTTTGTTTCCTTCGACTCTCTGGGGACGAAGGATGAACAAGTGGCTCGACATCGCCAAGTGGCTGAAATTGAAGCGCAAGCCTTGAATTTATGCCAGTCTGAGACATCTTTGAATACAATCTATCATGCTCTCGCTCTAGCTTACGAACAACAAGGATTCCCTAACGCGATTCGAGAACATCACCAAGGAGGAATAACGGGTTATCTCGCACGAGAAATCGTGGCAACTCCAACAACTACTGAGATCCTGCAACCCAATATGGCAGTAGCTTGGAACCCTAGTTTACCTGGGGCAAAGATTGAGGATACATTTGTTCTTTTAGAAGATGGTAACTTAGAAAATTTAACATTTGATGCTAATTTTCCTAGCGTAGAAATCAACGGAAGATTACGCCCCATACCTTTAATTCGTTAATTTTATGAATTTTCAAGAGTTTTTTCATCAATCACCTGACGCGATCGCCAGCGCACCAGGACGAGTTAACTTATTAGGCGAACATACTGACTATAATGATGGCTTCGTCTTACCGATCGCTATTCCCCAGACAACAACGGTACAGTTAGGATTGAGTCATAATGGTCATTATCATTTTTACTCAAGGAATTTAGACGAATATGTGAGCCTGAGCGATCTTCATTCAATTCCCTGGGGGTTTGCTAGTTATCTAATTGGCTGTATCTTATTATTACAACAGAATGGTTACACGATTCCCGCGTTAAATATTTATGTTTATTCAACAGTACCGCTCGAAGCAGGTTTATCGAGCAGTGCGGCTCTAGAAGTGGCTTTCTTACGTGGGTTGCGCCAACTCCTTCACCTCAACATTGATGATGTTGAAATTGCCCAACTCGCCCAACAAGCGGAGATTCATTATGCAGGTGTACAATGTGGCATCATGGATCAAATGGCTTCTAGTCTTGCTGATACGACTCATTTGTTGTTTTTGGATACCCGTACTCTAGAACGTCAGATTTTGCCTTTTCCCGATGGTGGAGCAATTGTCGTGATCGATAGCGGAGTTCCCCGTTCTTTAGCCAGTAGCGGTTATAATCAAAGACGCTCTGAATGTGAGGAAGCTGCAAAAAGGTTAGGGGTCAAAGCATTACGAGATATTACAGATGTAAATAAATTAGAAACATTACCCGAACCATTACGCCGACGCGCTCGTCATGTGGTGACAGAAAATAACCGCGTTTTGGAAGTGCTATCAGGAGTCACACTCTTCCGCTTTGGCGAATTGATGAATGCTTCTCATGCCAGTTTACGCGACGATTACGAAGTTTCTGTACCCGCGTTGGATCAATTAGTCACTATCTTACAACAAACTCCAGGCGTTTTCGGCGCAAGGCTTACGGGTGCTGGTTTTGGCGGCTCTTGTGTGGCTTTAGTAACGGTTCACCAAGGACAAGAAATTGCAACTCAAACTTTAGATCAGTATAACCGTGCTGGTCATCAAGGACGAATTCTGGTTCCTGTTACCGAGTGAACAAACTTTAATCGCTCACTCAAAAGTTAACCTTTTCAGTTTCGGCTTTTCTGTCTGTTGACAGGTAATTAGATAACAGCGATCGCGTTAGTAATAAATTAATTTTATTACTGAGGATAAAAGTAATGAGGGCAGTCTGTTGGCATGGCGCAAATGATGTACGTGTAGAAACCGTACCCGATCCAACTCTTCTTAACCCCCGTGATGCGATCATTAAAGTTACTGCGACAACGATTTGTGGTTCCGATCTACATATCTATGATGGCTATATTCCATCAATGAAAGCGGGTGATATTATTGGTCACGAATTCATGGGAGAAGTTGTCGAAATTGGTAAAGAAGTTAAGCAATTAAAAATAGGCGATCGCGTTGTTGTCTCTTCGATTATTGGTTGTGGTCATTGCTTCTTTTGTCAGGGTCAGATGTGGTCATTGTGTGATAATTCCAATCCTAACGGGTTGATGCAAGAGCCGCTTTTTGGTCATGGTACGAGCGCAATTTTTGGATATTCTCACTTATTTGGTGGTCTTGCGGGATCACAAGCTCAATATGTGCGCGTTCCTTTTGCTGATTTTGGCTGTCTCAAAGTTCCTCATGATCTACCAGAAGAAAAGTTACTGCCGATCTCTGATGCGTTTCCCACAGGCTATATGGCTGCCGATCTCTGTGATATTAAGCCAGGTGATATTGTTGCTGTTTGGGGATGTGGCCCAGTTGGTCAATTTGCCATCAGGAGTGCCTATCTATTAGGGGCAGAACGGGTGATCGCTATTGATAAAGTTCCTGAACGTCTCCAGTTAGCCAAAAAAAGTGGCGCAGAAACGATCAATTTCTCAGAAATAGATGCAGGAGAAGCCCTCAATGAAATGACTGGCGGTCGTGGCCCAGATGCCTGTATTGATGCGGTGGGCATGGAATCACACGGTATGGGGCCGATGGGACTGTATGATAAGGTAGCACAGGCCGTAAAACTCGAAACCGATCGCCCTCATGTTCTCCGACAAATGATCGTAGCTTGTCGTAAAGGCGGTACTCTGGCTGTGATGGGGGTTTATGCTGGTTTTGTCGATAAAATTCCAATGGGGGCTGCTTTTAATAAGGGTTTGACGATCCGTATGGGGCAAATGTTCGGACAAAAGTATATGCCTCGATTATTAGACCACGTTATGAAAGGCGAGATCGATCCTTCTAATGTTTTTACTCATACTCTGTCTTTAGAAGAAACTAAACAGGGCTATGAAATGTTTAAAAATAAAACTGATAATTGCGTTAAAGTGTTGCTAAAGCCTTAAGCAAGCCGATTTTTTCGCTCTTCGTGATACATTTTAAACTTCAATCAGATTTTGCACGTTTACAACGGCGAGATCTGTTTTTTTTATTCGGAAAATCTATGACATTAGAAAGATATTAAATATAATCTTGTTTCTTAGAATAAAACTCAATTGCCGATTATTTAAACAGCATGAGGATTCGACAATGCAGAACAATAATGGTTTACTTCGATATCTTTCACTTGCGCCAGTACTACTAACTCTTTTCCTTGTTGCGATCGCAGTGTTGATGATTTACATCAATTATTTTTATCCCGATCTGCTTTTCCATCCAATGCCTAACCAATAATCGATTTTGAATATGGGTGTTACAGAGGAGAAATTATTATATTTTCTCCTTTTCTTATTACTAGGTTAGAAAGCTCAAACCTCGATATTTTTATTATGATGAATCAAGACACGCAAAGCAGAAAAACGTCGATCGCAGGAATTGTTTTAGGTGTTGGTATGGGTAGTTTTGTCGATGGGATTTTACTCCATACTATTTTGAGATGGCATCAAATGGTATCGAATTGGGTTCCACCAACAACCATCGAGGCTATACATATTAATATGACGTGGGATGGTCTATTCCATGCTTTTTCTTGGCTAGTTACTTTAATTGGTATTTTTTTGTTATGGCATGATGCACGATCTAATATTTTAATTCCGTCTCTCGCTTCTTTTATCGGACAGTTATTCTTTGGTTTTGGTTTGTTTAATCTCATCGAAGGCATTATCGACCATCATCTACTCGCTATCCATTATGTGCGACAAGTTCCTAACTATGCGGTTTACAATTGGACTTTTCTCGCCGTTGGTGGTGTACTGTTTATTGTACTGGGTTGGTGGCTAATGCGATCGCCTAAACATACTTAATTTCCGTATAAACACCCCTATTTTTTGACAAATCTTTATGTTATAAATAAAGATAACGAGCGTTCGATATAAAACAACTATTGTTCAACATATGCCAAAAATCGTTGATACAGAGCAATACAAGAAAGAACTACTGCAAAAAAGTTTTGATCTTTTTGCCCAGAAAGGTTACGCAGCACTAACCACGAGAGAACTCGCCCAAGAATTGGGAGTATCAACAGGAACGCTGTATCACTATTTTCCAAGCAAAGCGGCGTTATTTGAGCAGTTAGTCGAAGAACTGTGTCAACAAGATGTCGTTAAAGCGACTGTCGAAATTAAAAAAGCCAAAACTTTAACCGCCAAGTTAGAAGCTTTAGGAAAGTTCATGGAGACGCAGCAAACCAACTGTATTAAACAGATGTTTTTGTGGATCGAATATTGTCAACAACAGGAAAAAGAACAGGGAGAAAAAACTCAATTTTTTGAGCGAATAGACGAACGATATCATCAAGCCGTAATAGATGTTATTGGAGTCAAAGATCCTGCGATCGCTTGGTTAGTTTTGACCATGATTAATGGATTAATTATCGAAAAACTATGGGGCAATAGTCATGTTTCTTTAACCGAACACCTGAAATTGTTAGGGGAACTGATCACCGCCCACGAAGAAAAAAAATATGATTAAACAGCAGGAGTAGCAATGACATTAAAAGCCTTTAAAACGACCAATCCCATATTAGTCGGGTTACTTCTAGCCGGAACAACCCTCGCCGGATTTACAGCTATTTACACCGTTTCTCAGGTCGGGCAAAAAGAAACCCCGCCACCCGTTGTGACAACGCCTGTAGTGACACGAATTACCGCTTTAGGTCGAATTGAGCCAAAAACTGAAATTATTAGCGTTTCTACCCCTTTAAATTACGACTCCGATCGCATGGCACAATTATTCGTCGATGAAGGAGACTCAGTCAAAAAAGGTCAAGTCATCGCCATTTTAGATAGCCGCGATCGCTTACAAAATAACTTGACAGAAGCGCAAAAAGATGTAGAGATAGCCAAAGCCAAACTTGCTCAAGTCAAAGCAGGTGCAAAAACGGGTGAGATTGAGGCGCAGTCGGCTACAGTACGGCGAACCGAAGCACAAACGGAAGGGGATACGATCGCACAACAAGCCACTCTACGACGCTTAGAAGCCCAACTAGAAGGCGATATTGCCGCACAACAAGCAACCATCGGCAAGCTAGAAGCAGAATATAGTAACGCGAATGCAGAATTTATTCGTTATCAACAGCTTTATACAGAAGGGGCGATCTCTGCGTCTAATTTTGATGCAAAAAAGTTAAGTTTAGAAACCAGTCGTAAACAACTCGATGAAGCAAAAGTGACTTTAAACCGAATTCAACGAACTGGACAACAACAAATCAAAGAAGCAAGAACTAATTTAGAACGCATTGAACGGACTGGAAAACAACAAGCTTTAGAAGCACAATCAACTCTAAATAAAGTAGCAGAAGTTCGCTCAGTTGACGTACAAGCAGCCCAAGCCGAAGTAAATTCCGCACTAGCTAAAGTTCAAAAAGCCCAAACTGAACTCAATCAAGTTTATATCCGTTCTCCCCTCACTGGACAAGTCATTAAAATTCATACTCGCCCAGGTGAACAAATAAGCGATAACGGTGTGGTTGATCTCGCAGAAACAGGACAAATGGAAGTCGTGGCGGAAGTTTATCAAAGCGATATTAGCAAAATACGGACCAGACAAGAGGCTGTAATTACTGGAGAGTCTTTTGAGGGGGAAATACGGGGAAACGTTCGTCTAATCGGCTTACAAGTGGATCAGCAGGATGTTTTTAGTAACCAACCAGGAGAAAATTTAGACCGCAAAGTAATTGAAGTTCGGATTCGTTTACGTCCCGAAGATGGTCAAAAAGTGAAAAGGTTAACTAATTCTCAAGTACAAGTTGCGATCGTGCCTTAAATATTATGTTACCGAAATTTTTACGAAAAACACCCCTTGCTTGGCTACAGGTTTCTCGAGAAAAAAGCCGTTTGGCTATTGCTTTAGCGGGTATTGCTTTTGCTGATTTATTGATGTTTACTCAGTTGGGTTTTAAAAATGCGTTGTTTGATGCTTCAATTAAACCCCATGAGATTTTAGATACTGATTTAGTTCTAATTAATCCTCAGTTTGAAACCATTTTTGCGGTTAAAAGTTTTTCTCGTGAACGCTTATATCAAGCCATGCGAGTTGAGGGAATTCAATCAGCAAATTCTCTTTATATTGGATCTGCTCCTTGGAGAAATCCCGACACGACTGTAGACCGACCGATTTTAGTTTTTGGTGCAAGTCCAACTCAATCTATTTTCAAATTGCCAGAGGTTAATCAGCATTTAAACGATCTAAAAATGCTAGATAAAGTTTTATATGACCAAGCGGGACGGGTTGAATATGGGCCAATTGCTGAATTATTCAAGAAAAATAATCAAGTTTCAATTCAGCTTAATCACAAAGAAGTCAAGGTTGTTGGGGTATTTAGTTTAGGGGCATCTTTTGCCGCCGATGGTAATGTTATTACCAGTGATTCGACATTTTTAAACATATTTCCCGATCGTCAACCCTATCAAATTGATGTTGGGTTGATTAAAGTTAAACCTAATGTAGCTCAACAAACTGTTAAAGCAAACTTACAACAATTGTTACCGAAAAATGAGGTATTAGTTTTAACACTGGATGAATTTGCCCAACGAGAAAAAGCTTATTGGGCTAATAGTACTGCGATCGGTTTTATTTTTACTCTCGGTACAGTGGTTGGATTTATTGTCGGTATTGTTATTGTTTATCAAATTCTTTATTCAGATGTTTCCGATCATTTACCTGAATACGCCACTCTTAAAGCGATGGGATACGGCGATCGTTATTTGATTGGGGTTCTCATGCAAGAAGCTTTAATTCTTGCTATTTTAGGCTTTATTCCTGGTTTTATTGCTTCGTTCGGGCTGTATTCTTTAGCTTCTTCAGCCACTCTTTTACCAATTATAATGACTCAACAACGAGCTATTAATGTTCTTATTTTAACCATTATTATGTGTGGTGGATCTGGTATTGTTGCGATGCGGAAGTTACAAACGGCTGATCCATCAGATATTTTCTAATCTAATTTCTCTTGATTTGGCATTAATTCTTATGACTACATTAGCACCATCGATTCAATTAACTAAAGAAAAATCAACTGAACCTGTGATTAGAATTCAACATCTTGATCACTATTTCGGTAAAGGCGATCTTCGTAAACAAGCTTTATATGATATTAATTTAGATATTCAAGCGGGCGAAATTGTCATTATGACTGGGCCATCTGGTTCAGGAAAAACAACGCTACTTAGTTTAATGGGAGGACTTCGCACAATACAAGAGGGAAGTCTTTCTATTTTGGGACAAGAAATGCGCGATATTAGTAAGGGGAAAATGTTAGAAGTTCGTCGTCAAATTGGTTATATTTTCCAAGCACATAATTTATTGACTTTTTTGACTGCTAAACAAAATGTGCGAATGTCTTTAGAATTGCACGATGAATATTTAGCCCAAGATATAGATAAAATTGCTGTACAAATGCTTGAATCTGTAGGGTTAGGAGATCGGGTTAATTATTATCCAGATAATTTATCTGGAGGACAAAAACAAAGAGTAGCGATCGCACGTGCTTTAGTCAGTCGTCCCAAAATTGTTTTAGCAGATGAACCCACCGCAGCATTAGATAAACAGTCTGGTAGAGATGTTGTAGAAGTAATGCAACGTTTAGCAAAAGAACAAGATTGTACAATTTTATTAGTAACTCATGATAACCGTATTTTAGATATTGCCGATCGTCTTATTTATATGGAAGATGGACATTTATCCGATGCTGAGTAAGGAGGAGTTGCCTTTAAAACTGAGCTATACTTGTAAGTATTCATAATATTTTAGGAAATTATGATAGAGCAGCCATTTTACCAAGTTTTAGTAGAAGATGAAGAAATTATCATCAAACTAAATAAGCAGTTTGTCGATCAAGCAACTCTAGAAAATATTCTTGATTATCTTAAAGCGCGAAAGTATAAGAAGAAAAAGCCAACTGACTGAAGAACAAGCAGCAATTTTAGCGAATGAAATTGATCAAGCGGTGTGGGATAAGTTAAAAACAAGAATTTTGGGATAGTTTTCATGTCTGCTTTTTCCGTTATTATTGTCGATACAAATATAATTTTTTCAGCTTTGCTGAATAATGATAATAAATTTGTTTACATCCTTTTTTCCTCAAAGTTCCACTTTTTTATATGTGAACAAGCTTTAGTGGAACTTTTTAACTATAAAGAAAAAATCGTTAAATATAGTCGACTTTCTTCTGATAAAATCTCTGATGCTTATAAAATTATAATCAAAAAAATAACTCTTTTTAAAGAAGATTTAATATCGGTTAATAGCTTAGAAATAGCTCGTCATTTGTGCCAAGACATTGATGAAAATGATACGCCTCATGTTGCTTTAACACTGTAATTAAAAGGTTTATTATGGACAGGTGATAAAAAATTAAAAGAAGGATTACTCAAAAAAAGTTTTATTCAATTTTTTGAACCAAATTTTTAAATAGAAAACCCTGCCTTATTCGCACGAGTCTAAAAGTTCCAAAGATGTTGATGAGGTTTAGAGAAAACGTATTTCAGCTAGATTGAAGTAAACTTGAACGTAATACGGTATAACTAGATCCCGTATCTACTAAAAGCTTGACTTTTCTGATGTCAATATTATTAGCGATCGCTGCATTAACAATTAGTAAGTTACCATAGCGAGATAGTTTATAAATCTTTTTATTTGTCACAGGATTACTGCATAATCTTCAGAAATTGGGCCAGTATATTCAATTGCTAGTGATTTAACATCAGAATAATTCAGCAAAGCTTGATCAATCTCTTCTCGATTAGAAGAATGAGCAAGCAATTCACCTTTAATGATATTAAAATCATCATCTGATTCAGTATCCGCAATCAGTAGCCACTCTTGAGGATAACGTTTCCTCATTTCACTAATTGTTAATACTTCTTGCTCAGATGGTCTGATGATAGGGTTGCTCGGTTGAACAGTCATAAAACTTATAAAAAATATTCAAGTTTTTAACTAATATTTCTATTCTATCAACTTTTAAATTATCCATCACAAGAACATCCTAAACTTTGCGCCGTATTCGCACGAGTATAAGAGTTCCATGTTCCTAATTCTTGGGAAGAAAAACCACATAACATAGCTTTCGTTTCTGCGCTTAATCCAACTGCTAAGGTAAAATCTGCACCCGCGATACTTTCGATTTGTTCTAAAATTGCATCAGTAAAATCGACTGCTCTTAAATCAGCCCCTTGTAATTCCACACCCATTAATCGCGCATTTCTTAAATAAGCACCCGTTAGAATTGCTCTTTGTAAATTTGCTCCGCTTAAGGCCGCATTTTCTAAATTTGCCCCTGTTAAATCAGCACCACTCAAATAAGCACCTCTTAAATTAGCACCTCTTAAATCAGCACCTCTTAAATTGGCTGTATTCAGAAATGCACCATTTAGATTAGATTTCGGACCGACTGCATTAATATTTCTATAATCGTAATTTTCTGGCCAAATGGTCTTAGAATCATAACGAGCTAATTGTAATCTAGCTCCCTCTAATTGGGCATTTTCTAAATTACATCCTTGTAAATCTGAGCGAAATAAATAACTATTTTTTAGATTGGCATGACTCAGATTACACCCTTGTAAGTTTGCCCCTCTTAAATCGATATTTTCTAGATTGGCATGACTCAGATTACTTTGACTTAAATTCACTTCAATTAAATTTGTACCGCTTAAATCAATTCCTTGTAGATTCAGTTGAGATAAACGTTGACCTTGTTGGTAAGCGTGTAAAATATCGGATGGTGAAAGGTTGTGAGACTGAACGGAAGTAGACATAACGTTTATCTGAAGTTTTGTTGATACAGACCCATAAAAATAACCAATGTCCTTTATCCTAGAATTTGTCTGATTCATTTCTCTAATTTTGTTTACTTTTCTTAATTTAAACTAGACCTATGCAGCTAATTTCACCCATGACGATGATGGACTTTTTCCGCAAAAGCGAGGGAGTCTGGTACAGCACAAGAACGGTTCATCATTTTGATTCTGTTTCTGATGAGTCCGGAGAATCGAATTTAATGGTTACTGTCCTCGAAAAAGATGACCCCAGAGTTATTGAAGTTTGTCAAGCACAAAATGTTGACCCGACTTTAGTCAGTGGTGGTGCGAGTTTTTCTTGGTTAAGCAATATGGATAATGAAGAACCTAATCCGAATTATGCGGCTATTTTAGTCGATGTCCCCAATCTTGATGACCCTAAACAAGGTAAGTTTTTACGCAATAAAGGTTATGTGGAGGGAATACCTGTTATCGGTGTCTATCACTTCGATGAAAATGGGGTTTTAACCATTGATACTGAATATGAACGCAATCAAGGTCAAGAAAGAAGTTGGTTTGTTACAGATGATTTTCGCATACGAGTTATGACTGTAAAAATGATGAATGGAGTAAACCAAATGGCTTATTGTTCTGAGCGTCGTTGTGTGACTTCTTCCAGTTTAGAAGCCATGCTAGAACAAAATCGCACCAGAGCCAGTGTTTAATATTCCTCTTTTTCTGTCCAACATCCTGATCTGACTGGTTTTCCTCGGTATTGCTGAATTTTTTCTAGTGTCATCACATACCCCCAAACTTCACCTAAAAATTCATCATCAAGACTAAAAATTTGAATTTGTTTTCGTTGATATTCGTTCAAGTGTGGCGATCGCAGGGGGTGATAATCTTCTAATTCATCCAACTTTTCCAAAACTGATTTATCGCTAAAAGTAAGCAAAATTCCTTTTACTTTTCCTTCACCCTCTAATAACCCCGGATAACCTAACGAGAGATGAAATAGCTTTCCTTTAGTGTATGCTTCTCTTTCTTGTACCGTCTTTCCCTCGCAATAATAGGGGTAGTTTCGTTCCCCCGGTTTTAGGGTTCCATAGACAAAAACCTGCAATTGGACAGACCTCCCCTAAGTATAATCTCAGTTTACCATTTTTTTGCGAGTTTTGCTAAATTAATATTAATTATAAAAAAAATTGAGAAAATAATTAATAATTGCTCGCAGGTTTTCAGGGCGATTAGCTATACTAAAAGTAGTTAATTAGCTTAATAAAATAACGTATGTTAGCTGAAGTAGAGACACAAGTTTATCAAGGACAGTTCGGAAATTTCACAATTACTGATCATGATCGTAATGGTGTTATTTTATATCGAAGTGGTTTAGTGATTGCCGCGCTCAGTTTTTTAGTAGGAAGTAGTTTAGTGTTTTGGGGCGGGAATAATCCAGAAATATTACAGCTATTAACACCACTATTTTTTGTATTTTCGGGTGGTTTAGCACTCAGTTTAGCCACCATTCATATTTATTTTATTCCTTTGCATCGACTCTTACAGTTATTTCTCGGTATTGGTACTATATCCTTTATCGTTTTGACTTTTAAGACATCGACACCCGTAGCTGAATTTATTTATACTCATCCTTTTAGTTTACTGGGAATTGGTTTTACCTTTGCGGCACTGACGGGAATTTATTTTAAAGAAGCCTTTTGTTTTAATCGTCTCGAAACGAAAATTTTAACACCACTTGTACCTTTACTTCTTTTAGGGCATTTATTCGGCATACTCCCAGTAACAACCGAAAAACTTTTACTGAGCATTTGGTCTATACTGTTCCTCGTATTTGCCATGCGAAAAGTCATTCAACCCATTCCCCCCGATATTGGCGATAAATCCGTTTTCGACTATCTAAAACAACAAAAAGTCAGTCAAGGGATTTCATCAGAACATTAAATGACAAATGCCTAAAATGATTAAACTTTGGGGACTTTTAGAATATAAACCTCAATGGACACTGACTTTAAAAGGATGGTTCTTGCTGGTTTTATTTTTATTAACCCTAACCATGATTGTTGTCACGCAAATTCATTCTTTTTTAGCCGTACAATCTCCCATCAAAGCTGATGCCTTATTAATCGAAGGATGGGTGAGTGATTCAGTGATTAAAGGCGCAGTTACAGAATACAACCAAGAACATTATCAAGTTATTATTACTACTGGACTACCCTTAGATAGAGGTTTCTATTTAAGTCAATATAAAAATTATGCTGAACTCACAGCAGCTACTTTAACCGCTTTAGGTATTCCTCAAAATAAAATTATTCCGATTGCTATTCCTGTAACGAAAACGAATCGAACTGCTACGGCTGCTAAAACTGTAAAAGACTGGCTAACTCATTCGGAGATTAAGATTAAATCGATTAATATTTACTCCTTTGATGTACATACTCGCCGAAGTTGGTTACTTTATCAGAAAAGACTTTCCCCTGATCTAAAAGTCGGTGCGATCGCTCATCTAGCTGAGGATTATGATCCTCATTTTTGGTGGACTTATAGCGCGGGTTTTCGTTCCATTTCTAATGAAGCTTTAGCTTATGTCTATGCCTTATTGTTCGGAGATTTCAGTTAAAATAATTATCTCGGATTGAAATTGATGATCTTGATCTAACTTCCAACAGTTAATATCTGTAACTTTTTCGGAGTTTAGAGCAATAATTATATAAGAATATTCAGGCCATGCAATCTCTTGATCCATTTTTGAAGGAATTGCCAAATGATCGGGATGAGAATGATAGACACCAATAATTGAACAGTTAAGATCGCGTACTTCTTTTTGAACTTTGAATAAAACTTCTGGTGCAATATAAAAACGATCTTGTTTACTACCAGTCTGAGTGAATAATTCTTCTCCTATCTCATCTGTCCAACTATTTTCCGTCTCTCGAACCTCCATTAAAATACTCCCTTGTGATGTAACTTTTCCGAGCAGTAACCCGCAACACTCTTCAGGATAAGTTAATTGAGCGTGAGTTTTCATTTGTTGTAGTTGTTGGAAAGTAACAATAATCATCTGTAAAAATTTTGCTAAAGAGTGAATTTAGGCAAGCTTTAAAAAATCAGAAGCGAATATATAAAAAAATTAATTATCATCTAGTCAGAAACTTATATTAATATAAGTTTATTTAATATAAAATTAACAAATTATTCTAAAAAGTCAACTAGAGACGCTTATTGCAACTGAGAGAGCTAAAATCTTATTTAGAACAAAAAATCAAAAACTACAATCAATATTAAAACATCATGCTCACAGCCGATCAGTTGGTCACTTCATCTAATCCCATATTTAGCATTGAGGCAACACCAACAACTCTAATTGAGGACGAAGGAACGATAACCACTTTTACTATCAGACTAATTTCTGGCTCAATTCCTTCTGGTGGCGTTGATATCACAATTGGTAGTGGGGTTGCCCGTTCTTTGGGACAATTTGATATTTTACCACCTGCACCTAATGCTATTTTTACAGGTGGACGATTTGTTAGAGGATTAACCGACAATAGTGGTTTTGTCTTCAAAGTGGAACAAAATATAGCAACAATTAGCTTACCAATTTATGATGATCCTGACCTTCCTCCGAGTGATCCAAACTACACAATCAACGATGATATTGGTCTTGTCAATCTTACCTTTACTCTAGCTGATGGAACAAATTACGATGTTTCTCCTAGTGCAAATTCCGTCACTTTAAGATTAGCAGATACTCGCACTCAACTGCCTCCTACCTCTGGCGATGATTCCCTAGTAGGCACTTCTGGTAATGATACTATTAATGGCAAAGCGGGCAATGATACTATTGATGGCTCTTCGGGTAAAGATTATTTAATTGGCTCTTCTGGCAAAGATTATCTTATTGGTGGATCTGGTAATGATAGATTAGTAGGTGGCTCTGGCAATGATACTCTTACTGGTGGAATAGGTGCAGATCGCTTTACTTTTAATAATCCTAATGAAAAGACAGATATAATTACCGATTTTAGCGTTGTTGATGATACAATAGCGATTTCTAATGCTGGTTTTGGTAATCAATTTGTTTCTAATTCCTCAATTGGGGCGAGTCGCTTTTTTATTGGTTCGGCAGCTACAACGGCTAATCAACGATTTATTTACAACAGTACAAAAGGCTTTCTCTTTTATGATTCTGATGGAATTGGTGCCGCAGATCCAATCAAAATTGCTACTTTGAGTACTGGACTAGCTATGACTCATAACGATATTTTTGTGATTGCTTAGAACATAAATGTAGTTATTGTAAATAGCGTTCTACTAATAAAATTGCCACAATATCATCGATCGGACGAGGTGGAAGACGCATCCCTTGGGGAATCAATTTCTGTAATCCTTGAGGAGGATACATTACCCAATAACGATCGCGTGCTTCTAGAGAACTATTACGCTCATCGACTAAAACAATCGGAAGAGAAATACTATTTTCAATTTTTGCTTTCCAAGCTTTAGAAGTTGTTTGATTACCCATCACTAATAACTGAACTGAAAACTGTTCACATAAAGATTGAATAACCCTTAAAGTATCCTCAGCAGCAATCACCTGATGTTGATAAACTTGTTGATTGTCTCCCACAACAGCAACACCGCATTTATCTTTTCCTGGATCAAAACCTAAAATTATCATGTACTAAAAATAATCTCCCCATCTTTAATGGCAACCAAACGCAATTTTAAAGGGCCAGAAGTGTAAGTTTTTTCGACAGCGATCGTTTTAATTTCATCGATCGTATCATCGGATTGATTAATTTTTTCCATAAAACCGATCAATGAAGTTAACCGACCATCTTCAACTTGTATATCTCCTAAAACACCTGCACGTCGCGCCCGAAATTGTGAAGCCGCTAAAAGTGTATCTAAACGATTTTGTAAATCTTCTTCAGACATATTTTGTGAGTCAATAGAAACGGCGGCAATTTCTTGGGATTCTTCAAAAATTCTTTGATTAGGTGCAACATCGGCAAAAACTCTAATTTCTTGTTCTCCTAAAACATAATTACCAGCCGAAAGAATTCTGACGACATATTCACGTCCATCTTGTAATTGTTGCACTAATTGTTCGACTTGTGCTTTAGTAATTTTAACGATGGGTAATTTAGAATTAGGGTTATTCGGTTGGGTTGCTTGAAGGGCTGATAAATTAGCTTGTTGTAAGATTTGATCGACAGCTACAACAATTGATTGAGCATCCCCAGGATTAACAACTTGTAAAGCACCAAAAGCTAAAACTTGTCCCCGAACAATGGCAATTTTTCGCTCTCTAAGATCTTGATAGGTTTGATAATATTGTTCTAAAATCTCAACTTCTCGTCTAAAGTAACTGAGTTGTAATTCTAATTCTTGTAGTTTAGCTTCTCTTTGTTTAAGATTGATGTCTTTTTCGGCGATCGCTTGATCGAGTTGTCCAATTTGATCATCTTTAAGATCAATTGCTGTCTGAAGTTGTTTTTGTTCTTTTTCTAAAGATTGAAGACGATTTTGACGCTGTGCGAGTAATTGATCCTGTTGCCTTAATTGTTGTTGTCGTTTGATGATTTCTTGATCTCTGGTTTTCACCTGTTCTTGAAGTTTATTTAATTGAGTCGATAGCTGATTTTTTTGTGTGGCTAATTGCTCTTTTTGACTGGTTAACTGAGTTTTTTGTTGTTGGAGTTGCTGACGTTCTTTCACGAGTGTAGCAACATCAGATTGTACGGTAGAAAGTTGTAAGGTAACTGTTTTGAGTTGTGTCTGGGATGATTGGAAATTACGATTAATATTAACTAAACGTTTTTTTGCTAATGATTGTTCAGTTTTTGCGGCTTCAAGTTCTTTTTGAATTTGAGCTTTATCTAGTCTTGCTTTTTTAAGTTCGCTTTCAAGTTGTCTAATTGCCGCACGACGTTCACTGAGAATTTGATCGAGTTCAAAAACACCTTGACGAAGAGATTTACTCAAACCAAAAAGTAAACCGAGAGTAGAAGAAGCGATCACAATTCCTGTGGCGATCGTCATGACTGTAGCCGTTTGACGAGGACGTAAATTAAAAATTCGCATCCGTTTTTTACCAATTTTACTGCCTAGGCGATCACCCAATGCAGCTAACACCCCTCCTAATATAAGAATTGAGGCGATCAGAATATAGGCGCTAGTCATGGGCGATCAATACCATTTAGGCTAGGTAAATTGTTGACTAAGAGCAACAGGATTATGTACTGTGATTTTTTTCTTATGAATTGAAATCATATCTTCTTGTCGAAGATCACCTAATAAACGAGTCACAGTGACCCTAGTTGATCCAATTGCTTCTGCGATCGCTTGATGAGATAATTTTAAATCGATCCTAATCCCTTCTGGTGTCGGAACGCCAAAATCTCGACAAAGAATTAAAAGAAAACTCACTAAACGAGATCCCATATCACGATGAGCTAAAGTTTCGATCATCATTTCGGTTTGTAAAATTCTTGATGACAAACCGCGTAACATTAACATCGACAGATCTGGATTATTTCTTAATGCTTGTTCTACTTGATCAATTGGGGCTGAAAGAAGTTCAACTGGTGTAAAAGCAACCGCGTGATAAAATCGATCCGAGCGTTGACCCGTAATCAGAGAGAGTACCCCAAAGACACTATTTTCGCGTAATAGTGCCACGGTGATTTCTTCTCCTGCTTCGTACACTCTGGATAATTTTACAGCACCTTTGAGTAAAAAATAGACTCTTTCTGCGGGATCTCCAGGGAAAAAGATCGTTTTACCCCGTTCAAAAGTTTCCACTACGGGGGGAAAATTGCCACTACCTATCCGACGAAAGACATCTGCTAAAGGTTTATCTTGAATTAAGGATACGTCCATCAGACTTTACAAACATAGTGAATAGTTAATTTAAAACATGATTCGGCTTTAAATTCAATATTGAGATCAGACAAAACAAAAAAACTGTCTTGCGGTTTTAGGGACTTTTTGCCTCACAATATCTTTATCGGTATAATTTTATCCCCGTTTCTGTATCTTGATTATACCTATCCATTCCACGATCGCGGGGACAAAGCGCACAAAAATATTGTTTGTCAAAACTATGCTAGATTTAAAAAAGAAAAATGCTTTAATCACAGGAATCGCTAATGAGCGATCGATTGCTTGGGGAATTACGCAGCAACTCCACAAAGCAGGTGCGAATATTGGTGTAACTTATTTACCCGATGAAAAGGGACGGTTTGAAAAAAAAGTTAGAGAAGTCGTTGAACCGCTTAACCCTTCCCTTATTGTTCCCTGTGATGTCCAATCTGAGGAGCAAATTGACGCTACTTTTGCTGCTGTTGCCGAAAAATGGGACAAATTAGACATTTTGATTCATTGTTTGGCGTTTGCTGATAAAGAAGGGTTAACGGGTGATTTTAGCGATATTTCTCGTGATGTGTTTCTTAAGTCTCTCAACATTAGTACATATTCACTAACCCGCATGGCCAAAGCAGCTAAACCGTTGATGAGTGATGGGGGAAGTATTGTTACTCTGACTTACATTGGTGGTGTTAGAGTGATTCCAAATTACAATTTAATGGGAATAGCCAAAGCAGGGTTAGAAATGAGTGTGCGTTATCTCGCGTCTGAGTTGGGATCGCATAAAATTAGAGTGAATGGTATTTCCGCAGGGCCTATACGAACTTTAGCTTCTTCTGCGGTGGGTGGTATCTTGGATATGATTCATCATGTCGAAGAAGTCGCCCCTTTAAAACGGACGGTAACACAAATTGAAGTAGGAAACACGGCGGCGTTTTTGTGTAGTGATTTGTCTAGCGGAATTACAGGGCAAATTATCTATGTTGATGGTGGTTATGAGGTTATGGGAATGTAATAGTATTTTTGTTCTATAATAAAAAGAGGGGTTAAACGGTAACTCCTCTAACGAGAAAAATTAGCTAAAATAGTTTTTAAGCCGCGCCAAAGTAAATTAACGTCATCCATGATATACAGTGACAACTATCCCCCTACAATCGTAATTAAATAGCCATTCAAAGGATAAATGCTCCCCATATCCTATTAAGACACAATATTTTTAAATGAATTGATTGATGGTTTTGAAAACAAAAACTAATTGCATTTTTGAATCAGCTTTTTTAGATTAAAAGAGGATCAACACTCCCAAAAACAAGCATAACAATGACAACTGAAGTACAAATCTCATCTAATAATCGTAATCAGTTTCCTTTTTTCTTGCTTCTAATCGGCGTTTGTTTACCCTTACAAATTTTTGCGTTACTCGCTGTCGCCATTAGCCAAAATGGAGAAGGTTTACCTTTTGATGTGCCGCTTTTATCAGCAATTCATGACACAGCAAAACCTCAACTCGATATTTTTGCTTCTTTTTTTACTCAGTTTGGATATCTAAAAGGAATCATACCAACGGTTTTATTTATTGCCTTAGTCTTAGCCTTTCGTCAACAGTGGCATCGCTTTGTATATTTTCTCATTACGGTATTTGGTTCATTTTTCATCGTATTTACGACTAAATTAGTCTTTCATCGCGCCCGTCCTCATTTATGGAGTATTTTTCTCCCTCTTCCTTCTGATTACTCTTTTCCAAGTGGACATTCAGGCTTAAGTATGATGTTATTCGTTGCGCTAGTCAATCTCAGTTGGGGGACTCGTTGGTGTAAATGGGTTATGATTGTTGGAGGGCTTTTCGTTGTGGGGATTGGCTGGACACGCTTGTATTTAGGGGTACATTATCCTAGTGATGTCCTAGCGGGATGGATGCTTGCGATCGCTTGGGGAATTGGTGTAAATCTCTCATTCCATTTTCCTTTAGTTAAACTTATAACTAGAAAGCAAGACTATCCATAATTAATATGAGTTCAATCACCGCACTAACACTCGACAAGGAAGACTTACGCACAGATTTTTACAGACTGGCATTTATTAATATTCTCTCTAACTTATTAGTTCCTTTGTCTGGTTTTTTGAGTGTGGCTTTTTTAGGACATTTAGGAGAAATTCACTATTTAGCAGGTGTCACTCTTTCCACTATTTTGTTTAATTATCTCTATCGTACTTTGGGTTTTTTGCGGATGAGTACGACAGCAATTACAGCCCAAGCCGTCGGAAGCGATGACGAAACTTTGATGTGGTTAACGGGTTTAAGAAATGCTTTACTTGCTTTTGTGATCGGTATTATTCTTTTAATCTTACATCAACCTTTGGGTCACATCGGTTTTGCTTTACTCAGTGCAACACCCGATGTCAAAGAAGCAGGAATCGCTTATTATAATGCTAGAATTTGGGGCGCACCAGCAACATTACTCAACTTTGTTTTTCTGGGTTGGTTTTTAGGACGAGGACAAAGTGGTAAGGTTTTCTGGATGTCTCTGGTGGGAAATGGCGTAAATATATTTTTAGATTATCTTTTAATTATCCGATGGAACTGGGCGAGTACAGGTGCCGGGTTTGCCACATCAATCAGTCAATATATCATGTTACTGGTTGGTTTCGTCTTTATCTTACAAGAACTTGAATTGTCCAAATTTCGAGCTATCTTAAGTCAAATTTGGGTTTCTTCTAACTGGAAAGAAACACTGATTTTAAACCGTGATATTTTTATCAGAAGTTTTGCTTTTTTATCAACCTTTTCACTGTTTACTAATCTCAGTTCAGCAATGGGAACAATGACGCTGACTGAAAATGCTTTGCTGTTACAAGTGATTACTTTAACGGTTTATTTGGTTGATGGGTTAGCTTATGCCACCGAAAGTATGGCAGGAATGTTTAAAGGAAAAGGCGCGTATGAACAGTTATATCCTCTTTTACAAATATCGGCACAAACAAGCTTAATGATTGGTATTAGTTTTGCGGTGGCTTGTCTACTTTTTCCTGATTCTTTACTCGGCATTTTAACGAATCATTCAGAAATCTTAGAATGTCTTCATCCTTATTTACCTTGGCTATTACCGGTCTTAGGTTTTGGTTCTTTGGCTTTTATGTTAGATGGCTACTTTCTAGGATTAGCAGAAGGGGCGATTTTACGCAATACGGCATTAGTAGCAACATTAGCGGGATTTGTTCCCATTGCGATGATTGCATGGCAGTTACAAAGTTGTTATCTTCTGTGGTTGGCACTATCTTTATTTATGATTGTTCGAGTAACTTTATTGGGTATACAAGTTCCTAAAACCTTGAAAAGCACACCCATAATTTAGAGACGCACTTATTCTATTTTTATTTCTACCTGTGGACATATTTTTATGGCTTGAACAGAGAAAACCTCGTTAAAATATTAGTTAGTGTAACAAAACTACATACACGCCATTATGACAGTCTCTTATCCCCGCAAATTTAGAAACACCCTCAGCGCACGCGATATTATGAAACGAGTCGTGAAAGAGCGTGAACTGCAAATAATGACTCTGAACCGCTATCGTTATAGTGAGCAACGTAGCTGTAAAGATTTAACAGAACTCATTGAACGACTCAACGGTGAACCTAAAGAGTTAATTCGAGATATATCTAATCATATCGTTGAAGAATCTCGTCATGCTCTGTGGTTGACTGATTTATTGATTGATTTAGGCGAAGATATAGGTCAGCCTACTGGAATATCTTATATTGATGCCTTTGAAAAGCTACTTGATCAAGAAGCTTATCCAACTGAAGCCAATAAAGATGATACCATTATTGCGGCTTTAGCGGCTATTAACGCCACCGAAAAAAGAGGCTGTGAGCTTTTCGCGGCTCATATTGAAGCTTTAAAAGAAGCCCCTCAAACCGAGGAAAATATTAAAATTAGAGAAACCATTGAACGTATTTTCCCAGAAGAAGCAGGTCATGTTCGTTGGGGAAATCGTTGGTTATCTAAAATGGCGCAAAAAAGCCCAGAAACAAGAGAAAAAGTTCAATTAGCTAAACGTCGCTATTTTGCTATAGAACAAGCTGCCTATGAATCTAGTGATATCATGATGGGTGCAGAGTTTCGACGTATTGAGCATCTGATGGAAATTTCTGAAACAATGCCACTTTGGGAACGGACTCAATATTTAATGAAACACATTCCCGAAACGGTTTTTAATCCAGAATTGCAGTTATTCCGTATTGAAATGGCTCAAAAAGCTTGGCAAAAAGATCCCAAAATGTTTGTCGAACAGTTTTTACCCATGTTCTTTAATGGTCTAAATCAATCGGATTTAGAACGAATTAAGGAAAAAAACCGCAATAATTAACCTCTTCCTTTTAGCCCCTCTTTTCTTTTAAGAGGGGTTTTCAATTATTTAAAATAGTTTATATTTTTTAACAAAAGTTAAATAAAAAACATTATTAAAAAATTTCTAAAAAATCAGTAAATACTCAGTTTCAACAAAATAAAGAAGCCATTAATATAGTAACCAAGACTGAATCTAGGAAAGATTCATTAAAGCTATAGTAATAATAGAATAAGGTAGCATATTATGGCAGTTATGCAAGAAGTTCTTCGGCCAGATTTAGGCGATTTTAGTAGTATTGTTTGTACAAAAGCAATTGTTGTTGGTTTAGAAGATGCACTTGGTGAAAAAGCAGCAATGATCGCTTTAGTTGCAGCAGGTAGAAAACGAGGAAAACAGTTGATAGAATCTCTCGGTTTAGAGAATGCAGCCAGTCAAATGACGATGGAAGAAATTAAAGTTAAAATTAATGATGCGATCGGGAAAGAAGGGACTCGTTTATGTATCATTGATAAAATTCTTCAAGTCGGCGATGTCTATCAAGTTTATACTAAAGAAACCATTTGCTCGGCTGGTGAACCTCAAGGATCACCCCGCAATTGTACTTATACATTAGGTGCAATTCAAGGCGTTTTAGAATCATTTTTAGGTAAACGTTTACGAGGTAAACAAACTGATTCGGTTTTACGCGGTGGTACTCATGATGTTCTCGAATTTACGGTATTAGAATAAATCGGAGGGGTTTGGAAACCAAACCCTTAAACAATTAAATCACGGGCTAATATTTAACTTTTTTTAACCAGCGATCAATATCTTGTAAAACTTGCTCCGGAATTTCCCAAGGGAATAAATGTGCTGTGTCGGGGTAACATTTCCAAGTACAATCTTTTAAGTTCTCTGCTGTTTCTTGACTTGAGCGACTGGTAATATGACGATCGCATTCTCCTGCTAAAACTAAACAGGGCATCTCTAAAGAGTCTAAATCTTTTAAACGATTGTAGCCCATGCCCAACGCTTTAAATAGTGCTTTTTCAGCAGCGCGAGAGGTTTGTAAATAAGCGGGAGTCCCGTAGGAAGCGATATAATTGTAAGCCTGTGGGGTTTGTTGTTGGATGAGATAACGAAACAGCGATCGCTTACCAAAGGTTTCGATATTCCATTTCCAACCTGGTTTTACAGCATTAATTAAGCCAGAAATGCCCGTAAATACCAAATCATACCATCTAATCGGTGGATGATTGCCCACTGGACGCGCCGCAGACGCAATTAAAATCAAACCTTTAAAACGTTTTGGATCAGCTAAAGCCAATTCTAAGGCTAATATACCGCCTAAAGACCATCCCAGTAATAAACATTCCTCAATCTGATATTGATCCAAAAGTGCCGTGAGATCACTTAGATGATCCTGCATCCTAAACCGTTTTTGATATCGACTTTTGCCATATCCTCGTAGATCAGGGGCTAAAGTTTGATAGTGTTGGGACAGATGATCCGTAAATACTGCTAAACTATTGCTAGAACCTGGATGACCATGTAAGCACAGAATTGGATAACCTTTTCCTTTGATCTCTACATTGAGGGGAAATGTAATCGACATATATATATAATGTCGGGTGGGAAATCCCCACCGCAACAAAACTTAATTCAACTGAACATTAAGAGAAATTGGACATTCTACGTTTGTGCCACCCAACCCACAATAACCATTTGGGTTTTTTGCCAGATATTGTTGATGATAGGCCTCAGAATAGTAGAATTCAGGAGCATCCAGAATTTCTGTGGTAATTGTGCCGAATTTAGCAGCAGTTAAAGACTTTTGATACATATCCCGCGACGCTTCGGCTAGTTTTTTTTGTTCGTCGGAATAAGTATAAATACCTGAACGATATTGGGTTCCTGTATCATTACCTTGACGCATCCCTTGAGTTGGGTTATGGCTTTCCCAGAAAACTTTTAGGAGTGCTTCATAACTAATTACTTTGGGATCATAAACCACTAAAACTACTTCATTATGACCCGTCATGCCCGTACAAACTTCATGGTATGTGGGGTTAGGGGTAACACCAGCAGCATAACCGACAGCCGTCGTATATACACCTTCTAACTGCCAGAATTTGCGTTCTGCACCCCAAAAACAGCCTAAACCAAACATCGCCATTTCTAACCCATCGGGAAAAGGAGGCTTTAGGGGATGTCCATTCACGTAATGAGTGGCTGGAACCGCCATCGTTTGCGATCGTCCGGGTAACGCTTCTTCTGGTTTAGGAAGACTCGACTTTTTACCAAATCCGAATAACACCATAACTATGACCGTCTACTATAAATGCTTTACTTTACATTTTTTCACATTTTTTAGGAGCTTGGGGGTGTTAATTTCCGATCTAGGAGTTAGAAGAGGGATAATTGTTACAAATCCGAGATTACAGAAGCTTTCTCCGATAAGGTTTCACTAAGATTACCTTGATCTGATTTAAGCGAGTAGGTGGAGAGGAAAAATAATCCTAGTGAGGTGCTGATGATTAAAACCGATAATTGGTGCATGAATCTTTCCATACCGCATCCTTTTTCTAGATTGATCATCATTCTAAGTAATTTTTGGGATATTATCTGTAAATTTTATAACAAGTTTTGGTCAATCTCCGTAAATTTACGATAAAGAAAAGATGCGTTACTGTGGATTAATGTCTGGACAATTGACATTTGTTTCTTGAATGTAAGAATCAACAATGCTGAACCAGTCGGCTATAATTAATTGCGATCGAGCGATTTCGATCGTTTCATTAACCAACTTTTGCCATTGTGGGTTATTTTTCGGCAAAATTAGTCCGTAATATTCACAAGTTAAAGGTTGTGTGGGAACAATTACATAATCTTTTTCTAAATCTAAACCTAATAAAGTCGCTTCACCGATTAATAAAATTCCATCACTGACAAAAGCGTCGATTCTTCCTCGTTGTAAAGCTTGAATTCCTCTCACTCTTCCAGTGGTTCCCTGGAATTGTTGAATTGTGGCTAAAGGATAACGGGTTCTAATAAATTTTTCTGTTGAAGTATTGCGTAAAACGCCTATAGTTACTCCTTCGAGTGTGCCTCTAACATTAAACTTTAATTGATCATCTTTCCTAATTAAAAATTGTATTCCTGTTACTAAAAATGGCTTAGAAAAAGAAACAAATTGACTGGGTTCGGTTTGAATGCTATTGGGGCCACATTCTAAGTCAATAACTTGATCTTCAATAAGATCAAAACGATTAAAAAGAGTTGATTGAAATATTTTAACGGTAAAAATATTTCTTTTTAATTCCTGTTGAAGTTGTCTTCTTAACTGATTAACAAAATCTAGACATAATCCCGAAAGATTATTATCGGCATTCCGATAACCAAAAGGCACAGCATCTTCACGAATACCGACTCGAATTAATCCTGTTTCTTGTATGTTTTCGAGTACTGTTTTATTTTGTGCTTTTAAAGGAATCGGAAAACTAACAGTGACCAATAAAGTAGCCAGAAATAATTTAGATAGATGATTGATCTTCATGTTTTTGATGAGCTAAAAAACTAGGTTTTAGTTGCCATTGATCTAAAATATCTTTAAATAAAACCTCATCTAACCAAGTTTTAGTAACAACTGTGAGAGGTAAAGCTAATAATAATCCTAAAATACCAAACATTTGTGCAAAGAAAATTTGTGCCATTAAGGTAATAGCCGGAAGTAAAGAAACCTGTTTCGCCATCACCGTAGGAGTCAATAAATAACTTTCGATATTTTGAATGAAAAAATATAAAATTATAATGGGTACAATCTTAATAGGAGAATCAATTAAAGCAATCATTAGAGGAAAAACTAGACTCATTGTCGGGCCAATGTTGGGAATAAAGTTAAGTAATCCTGCCATAATTGCATGGACTAAAACAAGATTAATTTGGAGAAAAAATAAACCCGTACCACTTAAAAGACCAACAAAAGTAGAACTAATTACAATTCCGATTAACCATCCTCCTAAAGCTTCTTCGGAAAGTGTCATTATTTCATCAGCGCGTCTTCGATAAAATGAAGGGAATAATTGAATCAAAGATTGTCTATACTTAGTCGGATTAAGTAAAAACATAATCGTTAGAATAATCACGAAGATAAATTGAAAAGCAATCGTAAAAGAGTTAGAAAAAATTGCAATAAAGTTAGAAAAAACTTGACTACCTAATGGCTGTAATTGCTGTTGAATAATATCACCCAAAGGAGGAATAGGCGGCAACCATTCTAATTTTGTTCGCTGTTGTCTTAAGATTGTTAGTCCATTACTGATTTGTTCCCAAGCTTTAGGTGTTAATTCAATGAGCTTTTGAAATTGTTCGATAAACGGTGGCACAATTAAACTAAAAAATATAATTGCAGTAACAACACAAAGAAATAGGGTGAGCAAAATTGCTATTTTTTTTCTAATGCCAAACCGTTCAATTCTCTTAACAATTCGATTTAAAGCAACAACTAAAACAATCGATGTAAAAATCAGTAGCAATAATTGTCGAATCTGCCACAATACATAAAGAGAAACTAAAAAGACAATAAAACCAAGCCATTGACCAAATTTCACCGCAATTACCTAATTAGATTGATTGAATAATTTTAAGGGAACCAACGAGGTTTAAAACCTGCATTAAGTTCTTGAGAAATAATTTTTGGGGTGATGTTAAAATTGACGGTCTGTGGTAAAGATAAAATCCACAATTGACCATTAGCGATCGCTTGTCCCTCTCTACTCATTAAATCATTGTTTTCTCTCATCGGAACTGCCACGACTTGATCAAATAATAAAGCAACGCCATCGGGAGACAAACTCATCTGAACATCTTGATAATTCGGTAAAGCTAATAAAGGCAGATCTTGACCTGTTGCAATGTCTACAATGGTTAAATAAGGTTCTTCTTTAATTCGATTATCCTCCCCAATAACTAAATCGGTTTTTAAACAATACAACGTTTTTTCTTGTCTAGGTTCAAACTGACACCCTAAAACTGAATTCGTCGTTCTAAATAATCCTCTGAGTTCATTCGCATCATTGATCAAATAAAGCGATCGACTATAATCAGGATTGACTTTAACAATGACCTTTTCTGTTCCGTTTTGATTAAAATCCAAAATTTTTTCATATCCTGGTAAAAACTGCGGTGCTCCTCCATCTGGGGTTAAAGGAAGAATTGCAACTCCACCTGGTTGAGAAACAGCGACTTTTTGACCATTAGGAGAAATCAAAAATTCATCACCTCGTATTCCTAACGGTCTAAGTTCACCATTCTCTAGAATAATCCATAATCCCGCATCTGCTGGATTATTATAATTTACTCGTTGTACAACAATAGTTTTACCATTACTGGATAAATCAAATTTAAGATTTTGATAAGTTTGAGCATCCAAAAGTTTTTTAATTCTACCACTGGGGGTAATTTCTTCCGTTGTTTTGAAGTTAATTCCTGTTGTTACGGTAAAAAGTTGCTGTCTGGGAACTTCTAACCCTCCACTATAGGGATCAAAAGCTGAAAATAAAATTTTATTGCCTTCAGGATAGATTCTAAAATTGGTGACAACGAGATCACTGGGTGTTAAGACTGTTTTTTTAACGATTGTGAATTTATCTTTAGCTGGTTTTAATTGACAAAGAATTAATTTACCGCGTTCAGTTCCCTGTAAACCGATATAAGCAAAGACGCGATCATGAGTGTAAAAAACGCCGTTAAAAAAATTAAGTTTGTTCTCACTAAATCTTTCTTTCGCGCCTACTAACTGTACTTTGTATTGAGTGTCATAAAAAGGTAATTCTGTTAAAGTATAAAATAGTCGATTTCCTCGCCAACTCATTGTCCCAGGTAATGGCGGTTCGATCACTAAATTTTCTTCGACACTTTTTCGCTCAACAGGACGATTGAACCCTAAAGTAAAATAACGATCTTGTACTCCGATTTTTTCCCCTGCCCAGCTAAAATGATTAACCTGTAGATTTGTTGGATCACCGTGCCAGAGAATTAAGGCGATCGCAGTACATAAGGCGATTACAGTTAAAATAACAGCCAAATCAAAACGCGGCCATTTTCTGGGTTCAAAGAGTCTAGTAATAAGATTAGAAGTCATTAGAAAAGAGGATCAAACGCCCGAATACTCAACATATTAAAGGAAAACTTAAGAGTTAAAAAATTTTTTTTTCGCTAAACTTCATTTAACAGTAAAGGCTCCATCTCCTAGACGGAATTCAACAATGTCTATCACGATCAACCCCTTAAAATGGGCATTATTAACGGTTACAGTTCCTTTCATTTTTACCCCAACTGAAGTTCTAGCGGGGACTTTCGGTAATTACGGTGTTAGAGCAACCGAGATTTTAACAGAACTTTCTCTCAATCATGCCGGACGATCGAGTGGTTCAGCAAAAGAGCAAGTAACAGCCGATTATCTGCAAGGATTATTTCAAGGATATGGCTATTCAGTGAACCAGCAGCCCTTTGATACAACAGATCGCCAGGGGAATCAAATTAGCTCACAAAACGTGGTAGCGGTCAAGCCAGGCACGTCAGGTAAGCAAATTATTATAGGGGCGCACTATGATACGGCACCGAGTAGCGCAACCATTGATCGCTCGGCTTTACAAGGGACAAACGATAATTCTTCTAGTGTTGGCTTAATTGTAGAACTAGCAGAACGATTTAGTATGATTCCGACCCAACATACTCTGACGTTTCTTGCTTTTGGTGCCGAAGAAGTGGGTTTAAAAGGCTCTAGTTACTATGCGAACAACATGAGTTCAAATGAAATCGAAAATACGATCGCTATGCTGAATTTCGATAGTATTGTTTTTGGTGACTATATGTATTTTCATGCTGGACTTAATGCAGCCGATGATCCTGCTTTAGGTTGGGTTAGAGATCAAGCGCTTGATATTGCGGCAGATTTAGGCATTGATGC
Organism: Aphanothece hegewaldii CCALA 016; assembly: GCF_003007785.1. GTDB lineage: Bacteria > Cyanobacteriota > Cyanobacteriia > Cyanobacteriales > Microcystaceae > Chroococcus > Chroococcus hegewaldii. The sequence continues at coordinate 108,228 of NZ_PXOH01000010.1, forward strand.
GAGAACAAATCCTGGTTTAAATGAAGAATATCCAGCAGGGACGGGATGCTGTAGTGATCAAGAATCTTTTGAAACCTTAGTGCCTTCTATTCCTATTCTCGTAGCAGAAGCGACTAACTGGGAGATTGGTGATCTCGATGGTTATACTCAAACCAGTAATCCAATTGTTCCAGGTGGCGCAACTTGGCACAATCCACAATACGATAATCTTACTTTTATTAATACTTATTTTCCTGGATTAATCGAAGAACGGACGAGCAACTATAGTCAAATTGTCACAACATTGCTCAGTGATTTAACGTCTGTGCCTGAACCGAGCAGCATTTTAGGTCTTGGTGTTGCTGTTGGTGTTGCTAGTCTAATGATTCGTCAAAAACGCTTATAAACCATTAAAAAACGCCCTCAAGTAAAGAGAGAGCGTTCTTTTATTCTACCAGCGAAAAAATGCTTATCCTGCAATAGAAGGAGCAACTAGAGCAACGGGAGTCGCATCATTAGAAGCTAAATCTAAGGGGAAGTTGTGAGCATTTCTTTCGTGCATGACTTCCATACCGATACCAGCACGGTTTAAAACATCTGCCCAAGTTCCGATTACGCGACCTTGTGAGTCGAGAACGGACTGGTTGAAGTTGAAACCATTGAGGTTAAAGGCCATCGTGCTGACACCCATTGCGGTAAACCAGATACCAACGACAGGCCAAGCACCGAGGAAGAAGTGTAAAGAACGGCTGTTGTTGAACGAAGCATATTGGAAGATCAAACGACCAAAGTAGCCATGAGCAGCAACAATGTTATAGGTTTCTTCTTCTTGTCCGAACTTGTAACCATAGTTGAGAGACTCACTTTCAGTGGTTTCACGAACTAAGGAAGAAGTGACTAAAGAACCGTGCATCGCAGAGAACAAAGAACCACCAAAGACACCCGCTACACCTAACATATGGAAGGGGTGCATCAAGATGTTATGTTCTGCTTGGAACACGAACATAAAGTTAAAGGTTCCACTGATTCCTAGGGGCATTCCATCAGAGAATGAGCCTTGACCAATGGGATAGATGAGGAATACGGAGGTGGCTGCTGCAACGGGAGCGCTGTAAGCAACACAAATCCAGGGACGCATTCCTAAACGGTAGGATAACTCCCACTGACGACCCATCCAACAGAAGATCCCAATTAAGAAATGGAATACAACTAACTGGTAGGGGCCACCATTGTAGAGCCATTCATCTAAGGATGCTGCTTCCCAAATGGGGTAAAAATGTAGACCAATAGCGTTAGAAGATGGCACAACTGCACCAGAGATGATGTTGTTTCCTGTCAGTAAGGAACCAGCAACAGGCTCTCTGATCCCGTCGATATCGACTGGAGGAGCAGCAATAAAAGCAATAATGAAGCAAATAGTAGCGGCTAGGAGAGTGGGGATCAAGATTACTCCAAACCAGCCGACATAGATCCGGTTGTTGGTGCTAGTAATCCACTGACAAAAACGCTCCCACAAAGAATAGTTATCTTGCGAACGTAAGGTGGTCGTCATGAATAATACGTTGAATGAAAGAATGAATGTAGCAAAGATAACTTTGCATCATATGTTCAAGTATATTTACATCTCTTTGAATTGAGCCATTTTTTTTTGTATATTTATGTAAATAATTATTGTTTAATTTGTATTTAAATGTAGTTTTGTTTAATTGATGTTTTTATTCTTAATAAAACTTGATGAAAACATCGCTCAATTCTAATTTACCGTTGATTCGATCTTTGGTTTCTTTACATTCCTTAATTCAGTTTAACCCAATCATGTTCGATGAACTCACCGAATTAGAATTATTAGAAGACTAATTCCTAAGTGAAATGTTAAGATAAATTTACATAACAATTTTTGGTCGGGTGGGTCATGCCCACTTTCCACAAGCGAAAAAATGTCGAAGCAAGCCCCTTCTTTACCTCCAAACCTTGAGCGCATCGTTGAAAAATTCAAACGTCGTACAGACCCAAAACAGAAGTATGAGCAACTTCTTTGGTATGCCAAAAAACTAGAACCCTTAGAGGAAGAAGATAAAATCCCCGATAACAAAGTGAATGGCTGTGTCTCTCAGGTGTATATTACGGCTGATTTAAAAGATGGGAAAATGTGGTATAAAGGCGACTCGGATGCACAATTGGTTAAGGGGTTAGTTGCTTTTTTAATTGAAGGACTGAACGGTCTAACCCCTCAAGAAATCATACAAATTACGCCCGATTTTATTGAGGATACTGGTCTAAAAGTGAGTTTAACGCCCTCACGAGCCAATGGCTTTTATAACATTCTGCAACTGATGAAAAAAAAGGCTTTGATGAAAGCAACTTAAAACATCAGTTTAGTTTTTATTCGTCTTCTTCATCATCTAGCAAGTGCATATGGGAAGCATGACCCGACATAATTGCACGACTGCAAGACCAATTACTCGGTAAAGCGGACGGCCAACCCATCCGTAAGGCCTCTGGACAAATTGCCATAACAGTTAACTGACAATCAATCAGTTGAAATCCTTCTTTTTCAGACTGTTTAAGACTGTGTTTGAGAATCGAGTCATTATTAAACTCAATGGTCTTATTACACTGAATACAAACTAGATGATGATGGTGATGAGGATAAGGTTGATTCAGTTCATAGTGTTTATGACCTTCTGCTAGTTCGAGTTCTCGCAAAATTCCCATACGAGACATTAACTTAACGCTACGATAAATGGTCGATAAACTGATTCCTTCTCCTCGTTTTTCGAGAAGGAGATGCAATTCCTCAGCACTTAAATGATTTCCTTTGGGAAGATTTTGAAAAACGTGCAGAATTTTTTCCCGTTGAGGTGTTAAACGCCACCCTCTGGAATTTAGTTCAGCTTTTAGGGACGATGCAGTATATGGAGGCATAAGCGATAACCCTTTAAAAAGTGCTGCCTACTTGACCATGATAGACGTTCTCGGCTCTCATTTGCAACAACTCTAATTAATTGAGAATTTCTGTCGATATAGTTTTTCTCCCATCCTTAAGTATGAATTGAACCATCGGGTAAAATCGCTCCTTTTAAAAAGGCTCCCGTTAATTTGACCATAATTTTTTTACCATAGCCAACTTTCGCGCCTCGTAAATCAGCTTCTCTTAAATCAGCACCACTGAAATCAGCACCAATTAAATTAGCTTCTTGTAGATTAGCCCCTCTAAGATTAGCCCCAAGAAGATTAGCCCGAAACAGATTAGCGCCTGTTAGATTGGCTTTTTCTAAATTAATTTGATGCAAAAAACTGTCACTAAGATCCGCATGACTAAGATCCGCTTCAGTTAAGTTTCTTCCAGATAAATCTTTTTCTTTAAGATTGGCTCCTCGAAAGTCAGCCTTACTATAATCTCGATAATAAGGGCGTTTAACCGAGTGGTTTTCGTAAGAATCATGGTTCCGAGGATAAGGGGAAGACGGATAAGTCTGATGAGAATAAGTCGAATCATGGTTCCGAGGATAAGGGGAAGACGGATAAGTCTGATGAGAATGGGTTGATTTAGCCGAATGATTTGATCTCTCTTTAGACGTATGATTTGACGACTTCTGTGTCGCATTGGATGTTTTTTGAGCTTTACTCGAAGTCGTTTGAGATGACGGCTCTTTCTCTGGAGATTTACCGTTTTTTTGGTACACTAAACGCAATTGATCCCGTGCGTGATTAATTTCTTGTAATTTAGCGGTGGCTTTTTCTAAAAGACGCTCATTATCTTTTGGCAATCTGTCGGGATGCCAAATAAACACCAAATCTTTATAAGCTTGGTTTATTTCTTCGAGAGTGGCTCCAGAGTCTAGCCCCAGTGCTTTATAGTAACGCTCTAATTCTTCCATCCACAAGCTCCCCTAACCTGTTTAATGATTGGCGATCGCAAAAGACGAGTTTTTGATTGGTCATCTGCTTTTATTGCGGTGCTTGCTCAGTCATTACTTATAGAATAATCTTCTCAATGCGAACTTGGTCAAAAATCTAAGGAAAAATACCAAAAGCTAGAGACAGTTTATAAGGATTGCTCATGTTTAAAGTCAAAAAAACGACACACAGTAATGAAAAAGCAGGATTAACCACTATTTTATCTTTTACGAGTGATCCAAATCACTTTCATCCTACCTACTCTAATCTACCCTAGAAATAGAAGTCAGATTTTTCAAATCGAATTAATATCCTTATCAAAAAGAGGACTAACAATGTCTCGTCAAAAATCAGGTTGTGGCTTTCTTTCAATTTTTGGATTTCTCACACTCGCCACCGCCGGGGGAGCATACGTTTATTTTAATGGTTTTCCGAGTGCTTTAAGTTTTAGTCTGCCTTGGGAACAATTTACACCCGTCGAAGCGGCTAAAGTGATTCCTGATGAAGCGATCGTCACTACTTACATTAACACCGATCCTCAAACTTGGTCAAAACTGACCCACTTTGGCACACCAGAAGCTCAAAAGCTAGTACGTCACAGTTTAGACGAATTCACATCACAATCATCGCCATCAGACATTAACTATTCTCAAGATATACAACCTTGGATCGAAGATATCGCAATTGCTGTTCTTCCGTCTGTTCAAAATGAAGCCCAAATTTTGTTTGTTATGGGAATTAGAGATAAATTAAAAGCGGCTAATTTTGCCAAAAAATTGAAAGATCAACCCAATCAAACCTTTACTGAAACAAAATACCAAGGATTTACAATTATTGAAAGAACATCGCCCAATAGTGAGCTTTCTTATTCGGCTATTGTGGGAAAATATCTTTTATACTCAGACAATCGAAGTGTTATTGAACTAGCGATTAATACCAAAAAAGGAGAACCTTCTTATCGAAATAAACCCCAAGTTAAAGAGCTTTTATCTCAATCGGGAACGCTAAAAAATCCTCTGATTCAAACTTATATAGATGACTATGATCAGCTAGTCAATCAAAGTGCAGCCAGCTTGCCCCCTGATTCTCAAATACCTGTTAATACCCTAAAAAATATCACATCTTTAAATTCAGTAGTTCTCTTGTTGGGTGTGGAAGAAACAGGCATACATTTACAAGCTATGGCTCACTTAAATCCTACTGAAACACCTACACCGAACAACATTCAGCCCTCATCTTCACAACTTTTATCTTATTTACCTTCAGAAACTCTAATGTTTATGAATGGTCAAGGAATCAAACAAGGTTGGATAAATCTAGTCAAAGAATCTAATACTGATTCTACAATACAAAGCCTTGTTAAACAGATTAGAGATAATTTTAAAATGGCGAATCTAAATGCTGATCAAGATGTTTTTGGCTGGATGGATCAAGAATTTGCTTTAGGTTTAGTCGCCTCCAATCAACCCACATTAGGTAATCTGGGAATTGGGGGAGTTTTGGTGTTGCAAACTAGCGATCGCGCCACCGCCGAAAATACCTTCGATAAATTAAAACAATTATCCATTTTTCTGCCACAAATGGAAGTCAACACCACTGATATTGATGGAAAAAATATTACAGAATGGAAGTCAAAATTTAATCAAGAAGTCTTTTTAAGTTATGGTTGGTTAGATAATCAAGCAATTGCTATGACGGTAGCCATGCCTTTTCAAACCGTTCTACAATCTCAATCGAGTAATTCATTATCCCAAAGTCAAAATTTTAAAGAGATTACCGCGTCTTTACCTGAAAAAAACTTTGGTTATTTTTATCTAGATCTTGAGCGTTCTTTCCATAAAGCTTTAACTTCATCCAATGGTATCGAAAGCTTAATAAATCCTGAAAGTAGGGCAGTTTTAGACTCAATTAAAGGTATAGCGATTACTTCAACCATGCCCACTCAAGCCATTAGTCAAGTAGATATGATTTTGTCTTTAAAGTCAACTCATGATGTTTTAGAGCAAAAATAAAATAAATATAAAAAAGTTTAATTTAGACGAAATCATTGGGCGTTTTCTTGTAGGATGTTATGCACTTATTGTCCTTTTAATTATTCTCATAACATCTTATGAAACGATTTTGGTTATACATTGTCCTATTCATTGCGAGTATCGAGAGTGTTGCTCTAGCCGTGAATCAGGCAACGGAACCAACAGGATTATTAAATCAGCTTTTACAAGCCATCTATCAGACTCTTTCGGCTGTTTTGGGGTTTAGTATCGGTGGAATGCCCCTAATCGTATTGTGGTTGATAGCTGGCTCATTTTTCTTCACCATACGAATGAAGTTTATTAACTTTCGAGCCTTTAAACACGCCATTGATGTAACAAGAGGAAAATATGATAATCCTGATGAACCAGGCGAGGTGACTCATTTCCAAGCTTTAGCGACGGCTCTTTCGGGTACAGTTGGTTTAGGGAATATTGCAGGTGTGGCGATCGCTATTAGTCTTGGTGGACCTGGTGCCGCATTTTGGATGACGATCGCGGGTTTTTTGGCCATGACGCTAAAGTTTGTTGAGTGTACTTTGGGTCAAAAATATCGTATCCTGCGGGCGGATGGTACGATCGCTGGTGGACCGATGTACTATCTTGAGCAAGGTTTAGCAGAAAAAGGATACCCTAGGTTCGGCAAAGTTTTAGCCATTCTTTTTTGTATTCTTGCCATTATTGGCGGTGGTGGTGGTTCAACCATGTTTCAAACCAATCAATCTTATTTAGCAGTGGCGCAGGTTTTCCCTTGGTTTGTGACTCATGCTTGGGTTTACGGTCTAATCATGGTGTTGCTCGTGGGAATTGTCATTTTAGGCGGAATTAAAAGCATTGGAGCGGTTGCAGGTACTATTGTTCCTTTTATGTGCGGTATCTATGTTGTAGCCTCAATTTGGGTCATTTTAGCTAACATTTCTTTGTTACCTGTAGCCATTGGGAAAATTATTACAGAAGCTTTTTACCCGCAAGCATTGGCCGGCGGTTTCATAGGAACAATTGTACAAGGATTTCGACGAGCCGCTTATTCTAATACAGCAGGTCAAGGCGTTGCAGCGATCGCACACGCAGCCGCACAAACCACCGAACCTGTTAGAGAGGGAATTGTTTCTCTACTCGAACCGTTTATCGATACCATCATTGTTTGTAATATGACGGCTTTGGTGATGGTGATTACGGGTGCTTATAATGATCCTAGGTTTAATGAATTAAATGGCACACAACTGACTCAAGCTGCTTTCGGTAGCGTCATTTCTTGGTTTCCCTATATCTTAGCCGTTTGTATTTTTCTGTTTGCCTATTCAACGGTGATGTCTTGGGGATATTACAGTGAGTTATGTTGGGAATATCTATTCGGTGATCGGGGTAATATTTTTTTAAAGATAGGCTTTTTAATCATTGTCTTTTTGGGTGCGGTCATTAATCCCAAAATTTTTATTGATCTAAGCGATTTAATGCTGATTTCTGTTGCTTTTCCCAATTTACTCGGCTGTTATTTCCTGGGTAACGATGTGGCATTAGATTTAAAAAACTATATGATACGACTTCAAAAAAATGAATTTACCCTAGAGTTAGTACATAAATAGCTTTTGAATTATTCTCCGATATCTTCATTCCATAACTCAGGTTTTACCGTAATGAAATCTTGCATTAATTGTTTACATTCTTCTGAATCAATATCAATTACTTCTACACCGTGAGATTCCATGAATTCTTTAGCGCCAGGGAAAGTTTTAGATTCTCCTGCAATTACTTTTTTGATGCCGAACTGTACAACGGCTCCCGCACACAGATAACAAGGCATTAAAGTAGAATAAAGGGTTGTTCCTTTGTATGTGCCAATTCGTCCCGCATTCCTCAAACAATCAATTTCTGCATGAGTCATTGGATCACCGTCTTGTACTCGTTTATTATGTCCTTTTCCGATAATTTTTCCATCACGTACTAAAACTGAACCAATGGGAATACCACCCTCACTAAGTCCTTGTTTTGCTTCTGCGATCGCTTCTTCCATAAAATCATCGTTCATTGATGTGATCCTTGCTCTATTACTGTCATCTTCTCCCGCAAATCATACCAATTTTTCAGAAATATAACAAATACAGTTGTAGGGGTTTGGTTTCCAAACCCTCTTATAAAGTAAACAGTCAATAAAACAAAAGGTGAGCATCGCCCACCCTCTATCTTAATTGAAAAAATAATTTAAATTCTAAGCAATAGTTTCGCTTTTAATTTCGACTTCAACAGGTTGCTCATTGACTGGGGTTTTCGTTTTCGCTTGTAGTTTTTGAGTTAATAAAGCCGAAACTTCAGTTACGAGTAAAGTTACAATAATTCCATCATCAATCCAACCAATAATAGGAATAAAATCAGGAGCCAAATCAATAGGACTAATCAAATAAAGGATAGATGCACCGATCAATAACCAACGATACTTAGGATTACGAATCGTTTCTTTATACCAGTTATAGAAAGATTGAGCAATGTTGTTCATCACAGAAACCCCCGAAACATTTCACATATTTTTATCTTCCAATAAATTATCTTTTAAAATAAGTGAGGATTCTACTAAGCTAAAGGCGTAAAAACCTCACTCATATAGGCATAAAAACAGTGATTGAAGTTGCGTAAATTTTCTCTATAATGATTGTCCAACATCTATAACTTTAGTCGTACTTCCACGAGACAGAAAAACTTGTTGATTTTTGATTTGCAAGATAACCCAACCATTAACATTTTCACCGATCGCAACTCGTTTAGTTATTCCATCTACATCAAATAATGCTGATGAGCGCTCTCCTAATTCTAAAATACCCACCAATTTACCACCACCCGCAAAAATAGGCTGTATTGGTGGGGTGGGAATAGCTGAAGGGGCTACGGTGACGACTGGGGGAGGAGGTGGAATGGGAATAGATGATACGGTTACTTTTTGGGGTAATGGTAGTTGAGGTTTAGCTGGTTTAGCTGGTGTTGATGGGGTTAATTTTTTGGGTTTAGCGGCGGTAAAAGAGGGATTTTGGGGATAAACCGGAATGTAAATTCGTTCGACTGGAGTAGCTGGAGTACTGATAGGGGGTGGGGGTGGGGGTGGCGCTATCCTAACGACTGGTGGTACGGATGTCGGTTGAGGGGAGGGTTTAGCTACTTTTGCGGTAACAGTCTTTTGGTCTATTTTTGCTAATGATTTCTCTAAATTAGCGATAAACTCATCATTAGATGGAGAAATGTTAGTGTTAGTTGGTGCGACATTTACTTGTTTGGGTTTTTGGTGGGTGAATATCCATGTTACTGTTAAACCAAAGTAAAGACTTGCGATGAAAAAAAGTAATTTATCTAGGGGAATTTGTACAACCTGTCTTGGTCTAGAATTGTAAGTCATTTTTCAACTAAGCGGAGCAAAAACTATATCTATATTCTGTTTACCCAAAATATAGAATAAAATTATCACTCTTCCCAAAGATATACAAAAAAATTTAGTAATCTCTAACTAATGGGAGTTGCAGCGCCATTTGTTAAGTCTACATCTTCAGCATAACTATAAACATCGATTCCTAGATTTTGGGCTACGGTTAAAGCAGCAGGATGTACCATCGGTGAAATAACCAGTTTACGGGTTGCTTGACGTTGATGTCGCTTCTCGTAAAACAAGACTTTCTTCATAAAAGTATACATATCGGATTTACTCATCGATGATTTAATTTCAGCAATGATGAGTGTGCCATTTTGGATAATTAAATCTAATTCTATCTGATCGGGTCTACCAAAAACTTCTCCTTGATCGTCATATTCGGTGATACTAACCACTTCAACATTAAAGGAGTCTTGTAAAATACCTTGTAAAGCATTACGAAAAGATTGTTCTGTATATAAACCCCATCTAGCACCCAAAGCACCGATCGTACTATCATGCTTATTACCTAGGCGTTTAATTTCTTGTAGGGTTTGATCGATACGCTTCTCGTTTTCATTCAATTTATGCTGGTTTTCATCCCATTTGCGCTGGTTTTCGAGTTGATTTTCATCCCATTTACGCTGGTTTTCATCCCATTTACGTTGGTTTTCGAGTTGATTTTCATCCCATATACGCTGGTTTTCATCCCATTTACGTCTCTGTTCTTCTCTATCTTGTCGCAGTTCTGCTAAAATTTGATCAAAACGACTTTCAGTTTCTTGTTTTCCCGCAAAATATTTATCTACCGCTTGTACAATGATACGCCGCATTTCTGTATCTTGCAAAAGTGCCGGTAGTTCTCTTTTAATGATTTGTTTAAGGTCTTCTTCTGTCGTCATGTAAGCCGTATAAGATGAATATATTATTTATCTTATACTTTAATTCCCAAAACCTGAGTATAGGCTCCTCTAGCTTGAGTAACTCCTATTGTACGTTGAGAAGCTTCGATCATAGGACGACGCAAACTAACAACAATAAACTGTGCTTGTTGAGCTTGTTTTTGGATCATTTTAGAGAGTTTTTCGACATTTGCACCATCTAAAAACATATCGACTTCATCAAAAGCATAAAAGGGAGAAGGGCGATATTTTTGTAAAGAAAAAATAAAACTTAAAGCAGTTAAAGACTTTTCACCACCAGACATAGAACTTAATCTTTGTACGGGTTTTCCTTTGGGATGAGCGACTAAATTTAATCCCCCATTAAATGGATCTTCTGCATCTTCTAATTGTAAATATCCATCACCATCAGAAAGTGTCGCAAAAATTACTTTAAAATTTTCATTAACTGCGTCAAAAGCTTCTTTAAAAGCTCGAAATCTTAGAGTAGTAAAATTTTCAATTCTTAAAAGTAGTTCGGTTCTTTCTCCTTGAAGAGTGGTTAATTTATTCTTTAATTCTTCTATTCTTTCTTGAGTTTTTTCATATTCTTCTAAAGCTAACATATTAACGGGTTCCATTGCTTCTAAGCGTTTTTGTCCTAAACGTATATCATTTTGGAGCTTTTCAATTTGAACGGTTATACTTTCATTTTCAGAAAAATTTTCTAATACTTCGGGTAATTCGTTTTGATTTTGTTTAATTTGTTCTTGTAAAGTTTCTAATGCTTCTTTTCTTTCTTGTTGATTAATAATTAATTTTTCTTGCTTCCAAGTTAATTGTTGCTGTTGGTTTTGTAATGAATGTAATATATTTTCTATTTGATTTCGTTGTTGTTTGGTTTCTCCTAATGTCTCATTCAGTTTTTCTAATAATGTTTCTGTTTCTATAATTTGATTATTAAAAGAATTTACATCAGTCTGTAAATTAATTTTTTGCTGAAGATTCTTTTCTTTTTGTTTTTCTAAACTATTCAAATTTTGCTCTAATTCTCTAATTTTGTCTTTAATTCTTCTATCGCTATTTTCTAAATCTTTTAAATAAGATTCTTTTGCTCTTAAATTATGTTCTTTTTGTTGTAATTTTTCTTCAATTAATTTAAGATTATTTTGAATATCTTGCCATTCTTGGTGTGTTTTTGATTCTTCTAATTTAGATAGTTTTTCTTGTTCTTCTTGCAACTTTTGTTCTAAATCAGGAATTTCTAAAGTCAAAATTTGTAACCGTAGTTGAGCATTTTCTAAAGCTTGTTCATTTTGTAATAACTGTTTAGCGAGTTCGTTTTTTTCTAAAGACAAACGGTGCATATCTTTTTGTAACTGTTCAAAATATAATTGTTTTTCTCTACCATTTTGACGCAATTCTGTTATTTCTTGAGTTAGCTTTCTGACTTGAGATGTTTTTTCTAAAATTAACTCATCACTTCTCGATAAAATCTGCTCAATTTCAGTTAAACGACGCTTAAAAATTTCTGCTTCTTCTGATTCTTTAGGATTCGTTGTACCGAAGTGTATAGTAGAACGATTCGGTTGACTTCCTCCTGTCATTGCACCACTCATTTCTAATAATTCACCTTCTAAAGTAACGATTCGATAATCACCTAAATATCGTCTCGCATCATCTATATTTTCAAAAATAACAGTACTCCCAAAAATATAGGCAAAAACAGCATTATAACGAGAATGATAGGTGACTAAATTAACCGCTAAATCAATAAATCCTTTAGCATATTTTAGTGTTGAAATATCTTGCAATCGTTGGGAACGTATTTTATTAAGGGGTAAAAAAGTTGCTCGTCCAGCGCGTTTTTGTTTGAGTAAAGCAATACCAGCAGATGCTACACTATCATCATCGACGACAACATGACCTAATCTTGCACCCGCAGCAATTTCTAAAGCTAATTGATATTGTGGTTTAACCTCCCCTAAAGAAGCAACTAAACCACAAACACCGGGTAAGTCTGATTGTAAAATAATTTGAGTCGCATAAGTTCCTTGTACTTCGTTTTGTGCTTGTTTGGTTGCTTCGAGTTTATCGAGTTCTCTTTGTTTGTCTCGTTGTTCTTTTTGCAGACGTTTTTGGGTATCTTGTTGTAAGGTGAGAAGTTGTTCTTGTATGGTTAATTGTTGTGCTAATTCTTTAAAAGTTTGTTCAAAGTTATTGACATCTTGAGATAAATTTTCTGCTTCAGTTGTTTTATTAGTTATTTCACTTATCGTAAGTTTTAAGCGTTGCGTTTGTTCTGTGATGGTAATTTGTAAACTCTGATATCGTTCGTTGAGTTGTGCTTGTTCGGTTCGATAAGGGTTAAGTTGTTCTTGTAAATGATTAATTTTGCGAGATAAATTAGTTTGTTCTTGTACCCATGCTTCGGATGCTGCTGCGAGGGTTTGTGCTTGAATTCTGTTTTGTACAAGTGTATCTTTAAAGTGTTTATGCTGCTGAGATAAAATCGGTAATTGTTCGGTTTCTATAGTAATTTTTTCGCTGATGATTTGGGTTAATTGCTGGTGATATTGTTTAATTTCTTGTTGGATACGTTCAGCATCATTATGATGGGTTGAAATTAGCGTTTCTAGTTCTTGTTGTCGTTGAATAAGTTGCTGACGTTGTGCTTGTTGGGTAACGAGTTGGGAAGAAAGGAATAAATGTTCTTCTTCTCCTAATGCTTTGACTTTAGTATTAAATTGTTCAAGTTCTGTTGTGGTTTGTTGTATTTGAGTGTTTATTGTAGTGAGTTGGGTTTGTAGTTGAATTGCTTCGGTGTCTCCTGTGGTAATTTGAGTTTGTAAATGTTGATATTGTTCTTTGAGCAAGTACCATTTTAAAACAACTTCTTTGCGTTGTTTATTTTGGATGTCTGCTTTAAGTTTTTGATATTTTTCTGCTTTGATGCGGTCTGTGTCGAGTCGTAAAAGCGATCGCGTTAATTCTTGTTCTATAATATGACAACGGTCTTCTCGTTCGCGTACTGATTCTAAGGTTTTGAGCGTCTTCTCGATTTTACGGTCAAATTCAGCAACTCCAGCTAATTCATCAATAATTTCTCGTCTTTCTTTGGAGTTCATCGTAATAATTCGCGTCACATCCCCCTGTAAAACAACGTTATAACCTTCGGGATAAATGCGAAAACGGTTTAATTGTTCGTGCAATTCACTAACGGTACAAAGTTCACCGTTAATGTAATAAGTTGAGGTGTAGTTTCCCCCTTTTCCCACCCGTAAACGTCGGGTAACAGTCCATTCTCGATGATAACCATTTCCGTTATTTTCTTCAGCTTCTGACACATCAAAAGTCACCGAGACGCTTGCTTCAGTGGTATTGCGATGAGTGCCATGATTATGATTTACTAAATCGGGTAATCTTTCCGCACGCATTCCTTTAGAAGACGCTAACCCTAAACAAAATAGTAGCGCATCTAAAATATTTGATTTTCCTGAACCATTGGGACCAGAAACAACCGTAAAACCAGGTAACAAGGGAATAGGAGTCGTTCCACCAAATGATTTAAAGTGGGATAGTTCCACCCGCTTAATATAGACCATGAGCGCCGAAGTGAAGAAGTTATTATGAGAAAATTATGATAGTTCTGTCGTATTAATTGATCTAGTTTAACAGTTGGACAGCTAGAACGTGTTTGATGTTCCGTATGCAAGAAGTAATTATTGATACATAATATATCCAAACCTATTGAAACGTGTTGCATCTCTAATTTTAAAAATGGTATAGAACACAACAAATTCTTGATATTAATGCGATAATAGGATTTAATCAATGCTTAAAGGAAAAATAATATCTTATTAAAATTGTTTCTATTCTAAAATCTGATGTTAAATTAAATTAAGTTTATTCACTTGGGTTAATCTACGAGATTCATTTACTTAATTAAATAGAGCATTCAAAATTTTAGAGTATCAGACTATGGGGATTATTTTATGTTCGTTTATTTTTTATACTGAAATCCAAGCTAAGAGTATGCCTACATTAAGTTTAGGGAGTCAAGGCGATTTAGTATTAATATTGCAGGAATATTTGTATCAAGCGGGTCATTATGATGGCTCAATTGATGGCTATTTTAACCTACAAACTTATGATGCAACTAGAGCGTTTCAACAGAGAGTAGGTATTTTTCCTCGTGGGATTGTTGACCCCACAACTTGGAAAGCTATTATAAATCATTACTATTATTGAGCCAATTACGGGTAAAACTAAGGACTTTTTAGGGTAAATTACGGATTAAATTAGCCAATCTTTCGGCACTATCTATATAGGCTAAACTAGCGGATTGAGTTGCCATAAAATCTAGCTTTTGTGGTGAAGCGAGTAACTCTAAAACCTTTTTTTCGAGCAATTCTGATGATAATTCATCTTGACGATAAAGATAAGCTGCGTCTGCATCAGCGAACACTTTTGCATTATAAAATTGATGGTCTTCTGCTGCAAAGGGATAGGGAATGAGAATAGATGGAGTTTTTGTAACTGCTAATTCCGTTAAAGTTCCTGAACCTGAACGACTCACCGCAAGGGTTGCACGTTGCAATAATCCCGCCATATTTTCATAAAATGGTAAAGAAATATAGTGAGGATGCTTTAAAATATTTGCTTCTGGGTCATTTTCTCCCGTTAAATGAACTATATACGCTCCTGCGGCTAACCATGCGGCCGCGCATTGTCTGACGATTCGATTGAGTGCGACTGCACCTTGTGACCCCCCAACGACGACAATTAAAGGTACATCCGATTGTATATCTAAATCTAATGGTTGTGGTGCGAGAAACTGAGAACGAACAGGAGTACTCAGCCAAAGGGTTTTAGAACGTTTGAGATATTTCGCTGTTTCCGGAAAACCTAGTGCAACAGTATTACAAAAAGGTCCCAGAAAAGTTGTAACTTTGCCTGGGATAGAATTCGATTCGTGTAAAATTACTGGGATATTTTGGAGTCGTGCAGCTAAAATAGTGGGACCGGCAATGTATCCACCTGTACTAAAAACAGCGTCTATCTTTCTTTGTTTGAGAAGTTGTTGAACCTGAAAAATTGCTGCAATTTGACGAAAGAAAATTTGTAACGTCTTAAAACCTAAACGAGTTTGAAACCCTTCAATCGGTATAGTATGAAGAGGGTAGCATTTTGGAACTAAAGTCTGTTCCAAACGGTCAGGCACTCCTAACCATTCAATTTCATAATCCTTTAATTGTTCTGCTACTGCAAGAGCCGGGAATAGATGTCCTCCTGTTCCACTAGCAGCAATGAGTAACCGAGTGGGTGTTTGAGTCATTCGCTTAAACTAAAATTGAATGGTTAAATCTTACTACCAACTAACACTTATTACAACTGAACAATTTATCCAGATACAACAAATTACCAATGCCTCATTTTAATTCACTCCAACAACGTTTTCTGATTAAATTTTTTAGCTATACGCTTCCTTTTCTCCTCAGTTGTGGCCTGACTTTAAGCATTTCTAAATCATTACAAGCGGCCAATACTTCAGCTAATGCCCCCGTCGAGTTAAAAAATATGATTAGTCAACTGGAAACAGCCGCTAATCAAAAAAATATTAAGCAGGTGATGAATTCATATAGCCCAGATTTTAAGAATTCTGATGGGTTAAACTATAATACTTTAAGCCAATCACTAACCAAATTTTGGGAGCAATTTAGTCAAGTTAAGTACACGACAACTATAGATTCATGGGAAAAGCAAGGCGATAAATTAATTGCAATGACAACGACAACCATTCAAGGAACTGGCAAACTGAAAGGAAGACCTGTTACTCTAAATTCAACGATTAAATCTCGTCAGCAATTCCAAGGACAAAAACTGCTTTATCAAGAAATTCTATCAGAACGCAATGAAATTACATCGGGACAAAATCCGCCTAAAGTTGAGATTCGGATTCCTGATAAAGTCAAAGCAGGGCAAGAATTCGATTTTGATGTAATTGTAACTGAACCCCTCGGAGATAGCTTACTCGCGGGTGCGGCAATGGATGAGAAAGTGGAAGGGGAAAGTTATTTAGACCCGAAAGCATTAGAATTAGAATTATTACCAGGTGGTGGGATTTTTAAGCGAGCTAAAGCCCCCATAACTCCTGAAAATCATTGGGTATCTGCTATTCTAATTCGAGGAGATGGGATTATTTTAATTACGCAACGAGTAAAAGTTGAAAAGTAATTTGATTAATATGATTTGGGTTTGGTTTTCAAACCCTTTTGAAAAGAAATTAGAATAAAAAAAGAGAAAAATCCGATCGCCACTTCTGATACCATGATTCAGATAGACCCCTCACTCCGTCTACCAACCAGTGAAGAATTACCCGATTCTGACGATACACCTGTGGATAATGAAGATCAAAACTTTTTACCCAATCTTTTAGATGCTATCTTACATTCATTGTGGAAAGATCGTAATGATTGGTATTTTGGGGTAGATATGGGAATCTATCATACAACTGGAACTAATCCCAGAACCCCAGTTATTCCCGATGGATTTCTCAGTATCGGTGTCGAACGCAGAAAAAGAGGGAAAAATCGCCCTAGCTATGTCGTGTGGGAAGAAAGAAATCAGACTGTACCGATTTTTGTTCTAGAAATGGTCTCCCACAGCTACGGCCAAGAATACGGCGAAAAAATGCACATTTATGCTAGATTAGGCGTTTTATACTATCTAATCTACAATCCTGAATTCTCAAAACGAGATAAACATACACCATTTGAAATATACCGCTTAACCAACGGCGAATACCAACTACAAAGCGGTGAACCATTTTGGATGCCCGAAATCGGTCTAGGAATTGGACGAAAAGAGTATAAATTAGGTATTGATGAACGAGAAATGCTATGTTGGTATGACTCGGAAGGTAATCCCTATCCGACTCCATCAGAAATGGCACAACAAGCTTTACAAGAATTAGAAACTAAGCAACAGGAGTTAGAAGCATCCCAACAACAAGCAACAGAACTAGCGCAGTTATTACAACAATACCGTCAGCGTTTTGGCAATTTACCCGAATAACTCTAACTCTGTACAACTGCTAGACTGGGAACTTCTTTGAGTAACAATCCGTATTCAATTCCTTCTACCACCGCTTGATAAGATGCGTCTAGAATATTCGGTGATACCCCTACCGTTGTCCAATGATTTTGACCATTACTCGACTCGACTAAAACTCTGGTTTTTGCTGAAGTTCCCGCACCACTATCAAGAATTCTCACCTTATAATCAATTAGATGAAAATTAGCAATTTCTGGATAGAACTTGACTAACGCTTTACGCAAAGCCATGTCTAAAGCAGAAACGGGGCCATTACCCTCGGCAACCTCTAATAATTCTACGCCATCAACCCTCACCTTAATCGTGGCTACCGCATTACTACAAGACATTTCGACACTTTGCAACATATCACAGTGTACCCGGAACCCTTTGAGTTCAAACAGTTCTTGTCGTTGTCCTAATGCTTCCCTCATCAATAATTCAAAGCTTGCTTCTGCGGCCTCAAATTGATAACCTTCGCTTTCTAATGTTTTTAAACGTTCTAAAATCTGACGACAAGTAGGGTCATTTTTATTCAAATCAATCCCAAAATGTCCTGCTTTTGATAATACATTACTTAATCCCGACTGGTCAGAAATTACGATTCTGCGTTGATTTCCGATCGCTTCAGGTTTAATATGTTCATAAGTAAAAGGATTTTTCGCCACCGCAGAAACGTGTATCCCTCCTTTGTGGGCAAATGCCGAACGTCCGACAAAGGGCGCGTGTTCATCAGGGGCAAGATTAACGATTTCACTAATCAAGCGACTGGTTTGAGTTAATTGTATCAGTTCCGATTCATCTAAACACTGATACCCCATTTTTAGCTGTAAATTCGGAATCACAGTACAAAGATTCGCATTGCCGCAGCGTTCACCATAACCATTCATCGTTCCTTGTACCATTCTGACCCCTTCCACGACAGCCGCTAAACTATTTGCCACCGCCAGTCCCGAATCATTATGAGTATGAATACCTAACTTAGGTGAACTGGGATCATCGGGAATAATATTTAAAGCGGTGACAACTTCCTGGACAATTTGGCTAATCTCATGGGGTAAAGTTCCGCCATTTGTATCGCAAAAAACTAGCCATTCTGCACCCGCCTTAAGTGCCGTCTCTAAAGTTTGTAGCGCGTAGACGGGATTTTTTTTATAACCATCGAACCAATGTTCTGCATCATAAATGACTCGTCTTCCCTGACTAATGAGGTATTCAATCGTATCCCGAATCATTGCTAAATTTTCTTCTAGCGTGGTTTGAATGCCCTCTAAGACGTGGAGATCCCAAGATTTGCCGAAAATGGTCACCCATCGAGTACCAGCCGCTAAAATGGCTTGTAACATCTTATCTTGTGCTGCAACACCATTCGGGCGACGTGTTGAACAAAAAGCCACTAATTCTGAATGTTTTAGCGGTTCTTCTTGCAATTTCCAGAAAAATTGCACATCTCTCGGATTAGCCCCAGGCCATCCCCCCTCAATAAACGGAATGCCTAAATCATCTAGCTTTCGGGCAATTTTGATCTTATCTTCTAAGGAAAGAGAAATCCCCTCTCTTTGCGCTCCATCTCTCAGGGTCGTATCATACAACAAAATTTTATTAGCACTATCCATGAAAAAAGTCAAGGTGATTTAATATAATTTAATTTAACTTTAAATACTTTGAGCGATCGCTATTCTGTGAATCTAGCCGTCTTAGCCTACGATAACAGTAAAAGGAGAAAAAATCACCTGTTTTGATGACCCACACCTAATGATTACGGGTATTCCCACTACGAGAGCTAATGTAATCACGGTAAAGTTAGAAATATAAAGAAACGTAAAGTACCCAGAAATCCTAACATCATGTTTGAATATTTCAACGAGAAAGCCATTAAAGCTGTGATGTTTGCCCAAGAGGAAGCACGCCGCACAGGTCATAATGTGGTAGGGACAGAACAACTTTTATTGGGGATCATCGGTGATGGAACATCCTACGCGGCAACATTACTGAAGGATCTGGGCGTTGAACTACACGCTACACGACGCATCATCGAAAATATGACGGGTAGAGGGCCAGGATACAGTCCAGCTAATATCCCATTTACACCAAAAGTTAAGCGGATTTTTGAACAAGCCTTCCAAGAAGCTCGTCAATTAGGCGATAAAATTATTACAGTAGAACATATTTTACTAGCGATCGCAGTTGACTCCGAAACCTTAGCCGCTAAAGTATTAATCCAACAAAACCTCGATCTAAACGAATTACGAACCACACTCATTAAAAAACTGAGCGAAAAAGTCCCCGCGAGTGTCTCTCAAGGAAATTCTTTTCAAGCAGGATCAAATAATCGTCAATCCATCCTCAAAGACTTTAGCACCAACTTAACCGAACTCGCCGCACAAAGTAAAATAGATCCCGTGATCGGTCGAGCTACAGAAATTGAACGAACCATCCAAATCTTAGGTCGTCGCACCAAAAATAACCCCGTTTTAATTGGTGAACCTGGTGTCGGTAAAACCGCGATTGCTGAAGGACTCGCCCAACGAATTATCGAAAGAGATGTACCAGAAACCCTTTATGACAAACAAGTCATCAGTCTAGATATGGGTTCACTCTTAGCGGGAACTCGTTTTAGGGGTGACTTTGAAGAACGTCTTAAAGGCATTGTCGAAGAAGTTCGCCAATCTAACAATATCATCCTCGTCATCGACGAACTTCATACCCTTGTCGGTGCGGGTGCATTAGGTGGCGCGATGGATGCCGCGAACTTACTTAAACCTGCCTTAGCTCGTGGAGAACTACAATGTCTCGGTACCACAACTCTCGATGAATACCGTCAGTATATCGAAAAAGATGCAGCCCTAGAACGTCGTTTTCAACCCGTAATGGTCGGTGAACCCTCTGTTGTTGAAACTGTTGAGATTCTCTACGGTCTACGCAAAGAATACGAAGACTATCATAAAGTAAAATATTCTGATGCTGCCATTGAAGCTGCTGCCAAATTATCAGACCGTTATATTAATGATCGTTTCTTACCCGATAAAGCGATCGATTTAATTGACGAAGCAGGATCACGAACTCATTTGAGCTATTCTATCCAACAAAAAAACCACAGCGAAGAACTCAAAATCTCTCAAGAGGAATCACCCATGATTAACCCTGAGTCTTTGATTCCCGTTGTTGATGAAGATGCGATCTCTCAAATCGTCGCCTCATGGACTGGTGTTCCTGTTAATAAATTAGCGCAAACCGAGTCAGAAGCCTTAATTAACCTCGAAGATCGACTTCATGAACGGATTATCGGTCAAGATGAAGCTGTTAAATCGGTATCTCGTGCGGTACGACGTTCCAGAGTTAATCTCAAAGATCCCAATCGTCCAACAGCAAGTTTTATCTTTGCAGGACCCACGGGAGTCGGAAAAACTGAACTCGCCAAAGCTTTAGCAGATTTCTTATTTGGTTCATCCGAAAACATGATTCGAGTCGATATGTCCGAATTCATGGAATCTCACACCATCTCTAAATTAATCGGCTCACCTCCAGGATACATCGGCTACGATGAAGGCGGACAACTCACAGAAGCAGTCAGACGGAAACCTTATAGCGTTATCCTTTTTGACGAAATCGAAAAAGCACACCCCGATGTATTTAATCTTCTCCTACAACTTTTAGATGATGGTCGTTTGACGGATGCTAGAGGTCGTACCGTCGATTTTAAAAATACACTGATCATTATGACTTCTAATATCGGGTCAAAAGTGATCGAAAAAGGCGGTAGTAGTTTTGGTTTTGAAGCTTCAGAAGACGCAGATACACAATACAACCACATCCGTAACCGTGTTCAAGAAGAGATGAAGCAATATTTTAGACCAGAGTTTCTCAACCGTCTCGATGAGATTATTGTTTTCCGTCAACTTACCAAACCCGAAGTTACTCAAATTGCCGACATTCTGCTTAATGAAGTGGCTAAACAGATTAAAGAACAGCGTGAAATGACTTTAGAAGTCACTGAAGCATTTAAAAATCTGGTAGTAAAGGAAGGGTTTGAGCCGAGTTATGGAGCTAGACCGTTACGCAGAGCGATTACAAGACGCTTAGAAGATAGTTTAGCCGAGGCGATTCTTTCTGGCAACATCAAAGATGGCGACAAAATTATTATTGATGCAGACGAACAAGATCAGGTCAAAGTTAATGCTTCCAATGCGACTGTCTTGCAGTTACAACCCGTAGGTTAAGTCGTTGACACACTATAAAATCTAAAAAAGCAGGCTATTAATTAACCTGCTTCTTTTATTTTTTCGTTTTCGCCTATAGTAATCAGAACTACATAAATCTTTATCAATTGATTTTTTCATGAGTTATTTTTTTCTTAAATTTCTTCAAATCGTTCATAAATTCGATCCAGTTGTTCTAAGGTAACTAAGCCATATTGCCAAAGAATCATTGGCCAAGGTCCTTGATCCTTTTTAATTGATCGTTCCGCCATTGCTAATGAATCATGAGACAAGGCTAAGTCATCGCGCAAAAAACGTAAAAATTTAGAGTAGGGTGTATTCGACATATTGGCTCTCCTTCACGGCTTTAAATCAAAATAGTTGTTTAAACTCAATATTTGTGTGATTGGGTATAGTATCCTTTTGTATCCTATCTTGTTGGTCTGTTGGATTCCTCTTAAGGATGAGTCTTCAATTATCCAAAGGTAGAAAGGATTTAGCTCACTAAAAGGAAAAATATAATAATTTCTTTAGAAAATTAATCCCTCAGTAAATTTACGGAATTGAATTTGTTTTTTAACACCTAAAAATGCAGTTCCCTCGCTGGCTTTTTGCCTAACTTGGAGTAGTCTGCACTCTTGATGATATTAGATTACCCAATAATAGTCGATCGCCTAATCTTCTATTTAAAGAATGATACAAAACTTTGTCTTAACTGAAAAAAAATTTTTTCTTAAATTTATGATCCATAAAAAAAAATACTTAAAAATCGATGGTAATGCTATCGCCTTTTTGCAAACCCAGTTCAGTCGCTCGACCTCCTCTAAGTTCAATTACCATATCAACTAAGGTTGAAGGGCCATAAGTTGGACAAGGATCAGCCGTACAAGGAGGTACCTCAGAATATATCGCTTGAATTACGCCTTGTTTTAAGAAAATCATATCTAAATTAATAGCGACATTCTTCATCCAAAATTGAGCATAACGCGCTTCATCAAAAGGAAATAACATCCCTCGATTATCGGGTAAAGAAGTACGATACATTAAACCCATTGCTTGTTGTTCTGGAGTCAGAGCGACTTCTAATTCGATCACAGCTTGTCCCATATTAGCTTTAGCGGTGACAGGTAACATTTGTCCTAATGGTTGGGCTTGAATTTCTGGTACAACTTCAGCAGAAGGGTTTTGAGCGACGGGAGTATCGATCGCTAAACAGCCCAGAATGAGCAAGTTTAAAGAGACTATTATACTAATCTTTTTCCAAAACATGACTTTTCTTTATCTTATTCTTATATTTGGTGGATTTCAACAACATGGATTCGAGGATTAACCATCTTCAATCATCGTAAAATCGCTCTTTACAAGCCTTTAATTGCATTATATTTTAGCTCAATTGTCATGTTTAATAAAAAAATTTAATTAAATTTGATTTAGTTTGGGAGCATAAATTTAATTTTCTTCTGGACCCATTTTTCTAGATGAGTAAAGCCAAAAACATAGACAATCAGCAAAATAATTGAAATTACAAAAATAACAAAAACTTTTAAATAACCATCTAAAGATAGACTTTTAGTCAGTGAAGAAAACACAACAAAATACAAAGGTTGATGAATGAGATAAATTTGATAAGAATAATTGCCTAGAATAGATAAACCTGCCAAAATCCAACTAATTATTTTAGTTAAATTGATTTTTTCATTTAAAATCGTAAATAATAAATAGTTAATCAGAAATAAAAGCGGAGTTAAGCAAATATCTACACCCAGTTTATAAGTCGCATTAATACCCCAAAAAGGTAAAAGTATAAATAAAGAACTACCGACCAAGAAAAAAACTGTAGAAACAATATAATCAACTTTAACAAACTTATTTTTGTAATAAAATAGATTTCCCCAATATAAACCTAAACATAACTGAAACCAATAACTACCGATAGAATTATTTTGCGAATAATAGGGAAAAAGCCAAGATGTTTGAGGCAAAGACAAGCCAATTATTTTAAAAACAACACCACCAAAAATTCCCAATAAAAGAATCATTACAGGATTTTTGATAGCGATCGGTAAAATTAGAGGCATAATTAAATAGGCTTGTAATAAAACTCTAAAAAACCAAAAACCAGGATTAATCGACTGAGCATGATAGTCGGCTAAACCTAATATACTAAGAATCAAATTTAGATTAAACGGCGGTAGTAGTTGAAAAAAATAAAAAAGTAATAAACTACAGAATACTGCGAGTAAATAAGCGGGGTAAATTCTCATTAAACGGCTAATAAGCCAAGATTTAAAGTTAATTGATGTTAAAGATAAATTAGATTTTTCTAATTTGAGAATCATGACATAACTTGTCGTAAAACCAGCAATTACAAAAAATAAATCAACAGCCGCTAAAGCTATTTTTGCCCCTTCTTGATCCAAAAAAGTAATCAAATATAAATCTTTAGGATAGTTTTGGAAAAAATGAAAGATAACAATACATAAAATTGCTAAACCTTTTGTTTGATCAATCCAATCTAGTCGTCTTGATTTTTTCGAGTTTTGTACGGAATGCTCTGAAGTCATCTGAATTATTGGTCGTCAAAATTGAGAAGACATTTTAGTTGTAACAAAAAATAATAAATTTAGTTTTAGTTAACAAAAAAAATGCTCAAAACTAGCCATTAAATGATTTCAGGTGGTTGTAATTCTTCTAAAATTGTAAACTTGACATGATTAATCGCCAAATCACCGATAGAAACCGTTGTTTTAGCGACTGGAGTTCCTTCACTTACTAAGCGTTCAAAAGGAATATCTTTAGCCATTTCTGCATGATACCAAGCTAAACCCATAAAGAAACGAGATGGATAAGGCCCACCTTCAAAAAGATCATCAGGGTTTGATTCCATAGGAACCCAACCAAAACTAGGGATATAAAACTCCATCCAAACATGATTATAATCTGGTTCTAAAGGCACACCTTTAGTAAAGGTAAAATGGGGGCATTTGTATCGCCCAACAGTACGACAAGCAATTTTATTCAAACGAGATAAAGCTAATAAAATACCTAAATACTCTCCACAAGATCCAACACCTCTTTTTAAAGCCACATCAGGTGGATCTATATGAGGTTTAATTCCATAAGAAAGACGATCATAAACATAGTTACGAATGCTATAAACTTGGCGTAGCAGATTCGTTTCAGTTCCGATAGCTTCAACGGCTGCACGACGAATAATCTCAGTATCCATCGCTAAATCATCATTATCGACTAAATAGCGTTCAGAAAATTCTTGAGGTAAAGAGGGTAACTTTTCGCAGTCTCTAGGAGATAATTTATATTTAATTCCCCACACTTCCAAAACCACTTTCCAACCGAAAATATAACGTTTTTGATGGGTTAATTGCTCAAATTTAAAAACCGCTACTTTTTGTCCATCTTGAATTTCTTCGATAAAAGGTAAACCTACTGATTCAATGTGTTTAATCTTTTGACGATGGGTTTCAACAGGTAAAGCAATGCGCCATTCTACATCTTTTAAATCTACTGGATAAAGTGGGGCGAGTTCTTCAACATAAGATAATTCAATTAAAAAACCATTGGATAAAGCATATTTATGCTCAGGATAATATTTAAAATAAAGAGGATGAATGAGTGTTTTTTGACTATAGAGTAATTCGTGTTGAGGTTCGGCGTTTGGATTATCCCGTATACTAGGTTCTAAAAAAGTATAGGAAACATACAATAAATCTTTTTCGGTTGCGGCATCGTAATAAAAAGCTAGTCCTGTCGGTGATTCAAAAGGAGTTAAAACACTAAAAATCACTTCCCCGGTGGCTCTATCTAAACAATAAACCGTTTGTTCAAGTGTATCAGTAACCCATAACTCTTCGCCTTTCACCGTCAAATTTTCTCGCCCAATTCCTGGGGCATGAAAACGGGTAATTTCTTTTCCAGTTTCACGATTGAATACAAAAATCTTACCTCGATCTTGACAAGAAACATAGACTGTAGACTGATAAACGGTTACACCATTAGCCCGTGAGGGAAGTTTAACAAATAATTGAGGAACTAAATCATTAGCTAAAAATGAGCAAAAATAGACATTTTCCTCAATAGCAAACCAAAGTGTGTCATCAATAACGGCTAACCCACTCGCACCGATAAAATCTGACCAATGCTCAGAATTTAAGATCTTTGTCTGTTGGGTTAACATATTGATCTGTAATAGATAACCTTCTGTACCATCAATAGCTAAAAGATGATCGCCATGAAAAGTAATTCCATCAATGGAGGAAGCTACCAACGGACGAATCGTTTGACCCATAAGCTGTGGAAGAGGGATCGAAGTCATGCTTAGTTTAAGCGCGAAATAGCCTGTATTCAATAACAATAGCAAAATTCATCGCTTAACGCTGCTCACAATGAACTGATTTATTGCACAACTATAAATGAGCGCATTAATTATCTGAGTGTAAAATGATAAAGGTGGCTGATCTGGCTTTTCTTGCTCTAAAATGTATTTAAAAAATATTCACCTCTATTCCTTTCGGAATTATACTGATCAAACCGTTCAATTTAAGGCACAAAAAACTATTATTGTTGGCAACAATGCTCAAGGAAAGTCAAATTTATTAGAAGCAATTGAACTGTTATCAACTCTAAAAAGTCATCGAGTGAGCCGAGATCGTGAGTTAATTTTAGAAGATGCCCAGACTGGACAAATTTTAGCAAATTTAACTCGGAGTTATGGAACCTCTGAACTCGCTCTTATTTTACGAAGTTCTGGACGCAGAACAGTTATTCTTAATCAAGAGCCTTTACGTCGTCATATCGATTTTTTAGGAATTCTCAATGCTGTTCAGTTTTCTAGTTTAGACTTAGAATTAGTACGAGGTGCGCCAGAAGTTCGACGAAATTGGGTTGATACTTTATTAATTCAATTAGAGCCAGTTTATTCACATATTTTACAACAATATAATCAAGTCCTTCGTCAAAGAAATGCTTTACTTAAAGAAATTCGCAAAAGAGAATTAGCAAATCAAAATGATAAAACTGAGTCATTTAGTAGTGATGTATCTCAATTAAATTTATGGGATCATCAACTGGCAGAAACTGGCTCAAGAGTCACTCGAAGACGTGCTAGAGTGATTGAAAGAATTAGATCGCTCGCTCAAGCTTGGCATTCTAGTATTAGTGGAAAAACCGAAATTCTTCAGATTAAATATCTGCCGAATGTGAACTGGATAGAAGATGATCCAATACAGGTCCAACAAGCTTTTTTAGAAAAAATTGAACAGCGTCGTCTCGCCGAACAACAGTTAGGTACAACCGTTGTTGGCCCCCATCGAGATGAAATTGAATTTACAATTAATCATACCCCCGCTAAATCTTATGGTTCACAAGGACAACAAAGAACTTTAGTACTTGCTCTCAAGTTAGCAGAATTAAAACTATTAGAAGAAATTATTGGTGAACCCCCTTTACTATTGTTAGATGATGTTTTAGCTGAATTAGATGCTAATCGTCAAAACCAATTATTAGAAGCGATTCAAGATCGTTTTCAAACGTTAATCACAACCACTCATCTAAATTCATTCGATCCACAATGGTTGAAATCATCACAAATTTTATCCGTCGAAAAAGGACAAATTTGTCATTAAACAGGGTTGAGAGAGCCAACTTTTAGGATTGGGAAACCAAATCCCTAGAAAATTTATTTTTCTCGTCAAAACGTTCAATGATATTAAGGAGTTGCATCGCCGATGCACAAGACTCTTCTATTAATTCATGTTGTTCTTCTGGTGTATCAATAAAACCATCTGCAACAAGTCGTAATGAACCCAACAAAGTATTTAAGCTACTACGTGCCTCATAGGACAAATAAGCTTGAGATTGAGACTCAATTGCGTTTTCATTTCCATTGACTAAATAGCCATTTTGTGAAGCGACTTGAGCAGAAAATTGCATAGAGTATAACTTTGCGTATTGTCCACCTTTATTTAAAAGTTCCTCATGATTGCCAATTTCTACGACACGACCTTTATCTAAAACTACAATAGAATAAGCTTTTTGCACAGTTGATAAGCGGTGAGCTATGACTAATGTGGTTCTTTCTTGACAAAGTTCATTAATTGCTTGTTGTACTAAACGTTCTGAAACTGTATCGAGTGCGCTAGTTGCCTCATCTA
Source organism: Aphanothece hegewaldii CCALA 016 (assembly GCF_003007785.1). Lineage (GTDB taxonomy): Bacteria > Cyanobacteriota > Cyanobacteriia > Cyanobacteriales > Microcystaceae > Chroococcus > Chroococcus hegewaldii. Next base: position 135,873 of record NZ_PXOH01000010.1, read on the forward strand.
AGATCAAAATTTCTGGGTTTCTTAACAAAGCACGTGCGATCGCAATTCTTTGTCTTTGTCCTCCAGAAAGTCTCACACCTCGATCACCGAGTTCTGTATCTAAACCCTCTGGTAGATTACTAATAAATTCATAAGCATTAGCGCGTTTAGCCGCTTTTAATACATCTGTATCGGTTGCGTCTGTCAGACCGTAAGCAATATTGTAACGAACCGAAGCATTAAACAAATAGGTTTCCTGACTAACGATCCCCATATTCTGTCTAATGGATTTGTAGTCATAGTTTCTCAAATCTTTTCCGTCAATCATAATCGCGCCACCAGTGGGATCATAAAATCGGGGCAACAAATCAGCGATCGTCGATTTTCCTGCACCAGATGATCCCACCAAAGCGATCATTTTACCTTTAGGAATCCATAAATCTATCCCTTGAAGAACGAGTTCATCATGATCTGGATAAGCAAACTTGACATTTTCAAAACGAATCCCTTGTTCTAAACCTACAAATGGTGTTTCACCATTCTTCATAATAAGTTTATTATCTGTTCTAATAAAATCATCTAAAATTTCAACAGCAGAGGAGTTATTAGAAAGTTGATTTCTATTACCATTAATTTGACCAACAAACGGCAACATTCTAAATAAAATCAATAAATAAGTTAATAAAATTGCCGATAAACTTTGAACTTGGCCAGAAAAAATATAACGACCCGCCAGAATAATTAGAAAAACAATAATAATTCCTCCAATTTCATTAATCGGACTAATAATTGATTGATTCATTGTCGAATCAAAACCAGCCTTTTGTCTTTGTTTTATAAATTTTTTCATTGCTTGATATTCTGCTTCTTCATTTACGACAGATTTTATAAGTCTGATTCCTGTCATAATTTCTAAAGATTTGTTAGTTAATTCTTTAGCTGCTATAGAAACTCTTTGACCGTACTTTCTCGATCTATTAAGAAAAAATTGATTTAATATAGCAAGTGTTGCTAATAATCCTGTTGCTATTAACGTCAACTGCCATGATAAAGACATTAATATAAACAAAAAAATAAAAACTGTTATAATATTTTGCGCGAGGGTAATACAAGCTTGAATCGAGCCAGTCACTCGATATACTTCAGAACCAAAACGATTAAATAGATCTCCTAATTTAGTTTTAGCATAATAATCTAAATCAACAGTTAGAAGCATTGTCATAGCTTCTAATTGCATATTTCTTGTTAATATTTGTCCTAAATAAGTACTGGTTAGTGTTCCTAAATAATTGGTAGTATGCCGTAAAATAATGATTAATACAACAATGGCAAACATCGCTATGAGCCGAGAGCTATCTGACCAACCATCAAAAACAGACATTGTTTTCTGTAAAATGGGTGGCCCGCTATCTAAAGCAGGCATCGGCTGACCTAAAAAAGCTAATAATAAAGGAACTAATAATATTGTGCTAAATCCATTAAAAATAGCACTTGAAAAGCCAAATAATATCGATAAAACCACTAAAATAGGCTGTTTAAAAAGATATCTGATGATGAATTGATTAGAAGACATATTTAAGACTCTTTGTCCAATTAATGAAAAATAAAAACCTATTACAAAACGGATTGTATCACCCCAGATAAAATTGTTGCCATAGCTTCTATACTATAAAACTGAATACAACGTTGTCTAGCCTGTAAACCTTTAGCTTCAGCTTCATCCATATGAGCAAAAATCCATTGAATTTGATTGGCTAATTGTTCTGGAGAATTAGGCTCTACTAAATACCCAGTCTGATCTAGAATTTCGGGAATATCTCCAACTTTAGTAGCCAAAATTGGTTTAGCCATCGCCATACCATCCGTTAACTTTAAAGGAAATTGAGCTAAAGAAGTTGGTGTATTTAATTGCGGAACAACAATAATATGGGCAGCCGATACAATTTCGGGCATTAATTGAACAGGTGTTTTAGGTAATTTGATAATCCAACGTCCCCATTGTTCAAGTAGTTTACGATCATAATCATCATAAGGACTACCGCCAACAATCACTAATTTTAAATCGGGTTGATTAAGTTTATCTAAAGCTATTAAAACGCTTTCTAGCCCTTTATTTGGCCGTGGCGCACCAGGAAACATCAACACTTTGTAACCAGTTAATCCATATTTAGCTCTAGTTTTCTCGGAATTGTATTTTGCAGGATCAAATAAAGCAACATCTTTGCCATTGGGAATATATACACCGCCAAAGCGTTTTCCTATAAACTGAGTATGGCGCGTTACAATATTTGCATATGGTAATAGACTTTCCATCCATTTTAAATACAGAGGATTATCAGGATGTTTTAAGAGTCCATTGGGCTTAAATAAATCTCGATAGAGTTGCTTAAAATTCATCTGATACTTCCATTGCTCGCCCCCAAACCAACTCATTTCCCAGTCATCAATATCTACGATTACAGGTCGATGACTCGTCATTTTTTTGAGTAAAGCTAGTCCGAAACTGGTAGGTTTAAGTTTTACAGCATACAAAAGATCCCCATCAATTTTAGAAATAAGTTGTGTAGCTACCCCGATAAATTTAGGAAATCCGACGTAATAGGGACATGGTAACGAAACAACAGAATAATCCTCAATTTTTACGGGTGGTGTTTCATTTTCATAGGCTAGACCAAATAGCTTAACGTGATGTCCGAGTTTTTCTAATGCTTGCGCCAGTAAAAAAGGACGAATTGCACCACCCCAACGACCTGCGCCCGTACTTGATAAATCGCTGACAATAATAGATATATTTAAGGGCTTTTGTTCGCTTAACAAGGTCAAGAGTTCACCACATCTATAAAGTTTTTTTTACAGTTTAGTATGAAGTTAGGTTAAGTAGTTAGGTTTGAGTTTAAATTAAAAACATGGAAATCACAAGACTTTCAGCTTTATCCGATAACTATATCTTTTTGTTATCTGAAAAAGAGCAAAAAATCGCCGCCGTCGTTGATCCTACCCTAGCACAACCCGTTCTAGAAGTCCTCCACAAGCAAGGATTACAGCTAGTAGCAATTTTAAATACCCATCATCATCGGGATCATGTAGGGGGAAATCAAGCCTTAATCGAACATTTTCCCAAAGTCTGTGTCTATGCAGGAGCCGAGGATCGTGGTAGAATCCTTGGTCAACAAGTTTTTTTAAAAGAAGGCGATCGCATTACTTTTGCTGATCGAGTCTTGGAAGTCTTTTTCGTCCCTGGGCATACTCGCGCCCATATTGCCTATTATTTTCCCCCTCAAGGCGATGTTACCTTTGGTGAGTTATTCTGTGGCGATACGCTCTTTTCTGGGGGTTGTGGGCGATTATTCGAGGGAACTCCAGCACAGATGGTTAAATCTTTGACGAAATTGCGATCGCTCCCTGATTCGACACGGGTGTGGTGCGCTCATGAGTACACCCTGAAAAATTTAGAATTTGCTTTAGTCGTCGATCCAGATAACACCGACTTACAAAACCGTTTCAGGTTTGTACAAACAGCCCGCTTAAAAAATGAGGCAACAATTCCGACTTGGTTAGGTGTCGAAAAATTAACCAATCCTTTTTTACGTTGGGATAATATATCTCTTCAAAAAGCGATGAGGACAACTGATCCAGTTCAGACCTTTGCTCGCTTACGAGGTCAAAAAGAGCAATTTTAATTTTATTTTGTCTCAAAAAAATGTACAATGTAAGTTTTGGGCTTATTTTAAAGAGACTAAAGAAAGCAGGAAAAACAATGTCAAAAAAATTACAGGTTGTATTAAGTAAAAGTGTCAGCAAGCTAGGGAAAGACGGAGATATGGTAGAAGTAGCCCCAGGCTATGCGACTAATTATCTCATTCCTCAAGGCTTCGCCAAGTTAGCAACTCCGGGCATTATTAAACAAGTCGAACAAAGAAAAGCCAAAGAGCAACAACGGATTATTGCAGAACGCGAAGACGCTTTAGCACGGAAAACCGCCTTACAAACGGTGGGACGTTTTGTCGTTCGTAAACAAGTTGGTGAAGGTGAATCAATCTTTGGTACCGTAACGACTCAAGATTTAGCGGATGCGATTAAAGCGAGTACAGGTCAAGAGGTCGATCGTCGGGGCATTACAATTCCTGAAATTGGAAAAACTGGCTTTTACAAAGCACAAGTCAAAATTCATCCAGAAGTTACCGCAGAAGTTGAAATTCAAGTGGCTCCTTTATAATCAATTTTCGGTGTTGACAGGGGTTTAACCCCTGCCGAGCCTTACAAACTACTAGCATCTAAACTTTGCGCTTCTTCGGGTGTTAGAGGTAAATGTAAGCCACATTCTTGTTTAAGCCCATTAAAACGAGTATTTCGCTCATTTTCATCGTCTGCCATCAACGGGCGGCTAGAATGCCAATCACCGACCGTCACATAACCCAAATCAAAATAGGGATGATAGGGTAAATCGTGGGCTGTGAGATACTGATAAATATCTCTGGCGTTCCATGTAAGAATTGGGTGAATTTTATAGCGCTCGGCCTGAACATCTACAAGGCGTAAGGTTTTACGGTGGTTGGTTTGATCACGGCGTATTCCAGCTAACCAAGCCGTAGCATTTAATTCTTTTAAGGCTCTTTGCATTGGCTCTACTTTACGCAGTTTATCGTAGAGATTGAGAGAATCAAGATCATTTTGATCCCATAATTTACCGTAAAGGGTTTCCATGCGAGCCGGACTCAGAGGAGATTGATAGACTTTTAAATTCAAATTGAGGCGTTTAGTCAATTCGTCCGCAAAACGATAGGTTTCTGACGGTAAGTATCCTGTATCAACCCAAATAACCGGAATATCGGGGATAATTTGGGTGACTAAATGAAGCATGACGGCAGCTTGTATCCCAAAACTGGTACTCATCACTAAACCGTCACCAAAGGTTGAAGATGCCCAAGTAACAATTGAGTGAGCATCAGCGTTTGATAACTCTTGATTGACAAACTCTAAATGTAGTTTCGGTTTATCGATTTCTTCAACAATTTGATGAGAGTTGGTATCCCAAGTCCCGTTTGATTTGAATGTGTGACCTACCTGAGTATGTCCTGTATCGGTCATCGTCAGGTTAGAATCAATAACTTTTAGTTGTTGCATTCTGACTGTATTTCCCCTTGCACTCAACGAACTGAATATATTTGAGGGAGAATGACGAATTTTATGTATAAAATTCTCAGCTTTATTTTACCCTAATTGGTTTATTAACAAAACGGCTTGAGTTACGGTTTAATAACCATGTTCAGACTTATATTTTTTTAGCTCATCTTCGAGTTGATCAGACGAAGCCCCTGTAATAACATAGAATTTGAAGGGTTGGTCTTGACTCAGATAAGCAGAATATGAGGCTTGGAGAAATGGTCGGTAATCCTCATTATTCGCAATATACACTTCAAAAAAAGCCACCATACTTGAATCTCCATAAGCGGCAATTAGATTAGGTGAAGGAAGTAAAATATCGGTCGTCTCAATCAAGTCAGTCAGCCCAGCATCTAAAACCGAAAAATCTACGTGAGCTTGACCTTGCATCATTCCTAAATATTTATTTTGTGTTTTGAGCCAAGGAAATGATCTAGCTTGTTCAAAAACAAAGGGTGTGGCAGGATCATAGCTGCCCGCGCCGATCCAAACTGGAATTTCAATCTTAGCGAGTCCTTTCGGTCCGAAAAGACTACTATTAACGGGATTAGCTGCTAATACAGCTTTCACTCGTGGATCTCGGAAGTTATAATCTTGATGTGGTAATTTTAAGGCGCGACACTGTAACAATAAGGACAGATTGAAAAACTGATTATCGCTGTTGCAGGCACTTTGAAGATAATCAAAGTCAATGGTTGCTCCAGCTAGGGCAAGAACAGTATAACCCCCAAAGGAATGACCCATCGCACCCACTGATTCTAAGTTTAAGCGTCCCCCAAACTCAGAATTATTACGGCGTTCGAGTTCATCAATAATAAAACTAATATCTTTTGGACGATCGATAAATTCATTGCGGTAAAAAACTTCGTTAGAATAACCTTCTAATAAGTTTTGCACTTGAAGGAAATCACTTCCGGGATGTTGCGGGGCAGCGACAAAATAACCATAAGAAGCTAAATGAGATAATTGTTTCTCAAAATCTTCTGGGCGAGATGCTAACCCATGAGAAAAAATTACAACAGGGGTTTTCCCATTACGCCAGTGTTGCGGTTTGTAAACATCCATATAAAAACTACGCTGACGTTTCTCATCCGTAAGATTCCACCGTTCTTTTACTACGCCATAACTACCAGGTTGACGTAAATCGGTTAATGTTCCATAGTTGACGGGTGGGTTTTGTTGTGCTTCACTAGCGGATAATTGGGCTAAGTCTTGACTAAACGTTTCTGTTGCTTGGATAACTAAATTAATTAACCTAGATGATTTGAGAACGTCATTGACATTGATTTCTACGTTAGTGGGTAGCTTTTGTAAAAAGTTTAATAACGTTAATCCTTCAGGCGCGAGAGAAGCTTGAATAATCGCCCCTCGTAACGCAAATTTTCCGTTTGTACCTCCTTGAATCTTGACATAATCACCAAAAAATGTTAATATCTCTTCGCCAGTTTCGGTATTAAAAAAACGAGAAATTCTGATGGGATTGATCTCCGCTTTTTCGACGAGGGCTTTACGGAATTCGGCTTGTTGTGCTGGTGTAGTGTCTTTAAGGTAGGTTTTTAAATTTGCGTCAATCGTTCCATTTTTGGCGAAGGCTTCTAGAGAAGATATTTTTAGTTGTAGTTGTACGGGTCCATAATTAATTAAAATGACTTCGGCGGCTTTAACGGGAAGGGCTGTGAGAAGTGTACTCAATACACCGAAAATGATTGATCGTCTCAAACGGCGAGATACTAAACTTTTCAAAGTTTTCTTTTTCTCCTAATTGCTCAGACGTTCTCTTCAAAATTTAGCTTACTTAAATACAGTCAACAATAAGCCTTAGAACAGTTACTGATCTTAGCATTTTGATTTCTTAAAAAGTGATAACCTGTTTTGGTGTGTTTTAAACTACTTGCTAATTTGAAAGAGATCCTAGATGCTAGAAACGGAAATATACAGAAGGTTAAGAGAGTGGATATTCGATTATTGGCGTTGGATTTAGATGGTACAATTGTCGGACATAATAATCAAATTAGTGAAAGAGTTCAACAAGCCATTCAAACCGTACAAGCTAAAGGGGTACAAGTAGCGATCGCAACTGGTAGAATGTACAAATCAGCCTATAAATATCATCAGACGATTGCCTCCGAACTACCACTTATTGCTTACAATGGGGCTTTAATACAAGATCCTAAAAGCCAAAAAATCCTCTATCATCTCCCTGTTGCTTTAACGACTGCAAAAGATTTGATCCATGAGTTAGAACAACCTCAATGGCGTTCTAAAATCAATATTAATCTTTATATCAATGATCAACTGTACGTGAGTCAAATTAATGATGAAACTAAACGCTATGCCCAACGGTCTAACATTGAAGCGATCGCGGTGGGAGATTTAATCACTTTTCTCCAAAATAACGATAATCCGACGAAAATTCTCGCTATCGGTAAGTCTCGCAAGGTGACGAGGCAATTGATGAACAGTCTACAACAACGTTTTACATCCGATCAACTCTACCTCACTCAGTCTACTCCCATCTTTTTAGAAGCGACTCATCAAAAAGCAAATAAAGGTACTGGGGTTTATTATCTAGCTGAACAAATTTTAGGTTTAAAAGCAGAACAAGTCATGACTATTGGTGATAATTTTAATGATGTATCCATGTTGTCATATGCTGGTATGAGTGTAGTTATGGGTAATGCCCCAGATGCCGTTAAAGAATTTGCCTCTTGGGTTGCCCCTCCCATAGAATTAGATGGCGTAGCAGTAGCTATTGAAAAATTCTTACTTTAGCGCGATCGTTTTTCTTTAATCCGTCTCAATGTTGCACATATAATAAATAGTAAGCTCGACATAAACTTTGTAGTCTTTGTATGACAAAATTTTCAGCCTATCGCTGGTCTATTTCGCTGTTATTTGGATTAAGCTCATATTTTTTTGGATTTAAAACATTATCCACTCAAGCAGAATCTTTATATAGTCCAATTCCTCTAACATCAATTAATGAGGTTTCTGATACCCTTTCTGATAAAGATATTCCTACTGGTGAAGGTGGTTTTGCTAGAGATTATATAGTTAATCTTAAAGAAGGCGATCAATTAGCAGTCGATCTGATTTCGGATGATTTTGATGCAATTGTTGTTTTGCTTTCTGCTGACGGAACCACAGTCGCGGAAAATGATGATGGACCTGATGGTAGTACAAATTCACTCTTATTTTCTCGGATTACAGAATCAGGTAAATATATTATCCGCGTTCAGGCTTTTGGTGAAACAGGTAGCGGCAAGTTTATCTTAAAAGTGTCTCGTCTTCGTCCCACGAATTAAAATAATCCTGTTAAACAACAAAGATAGATCACTTCTGTCCATTCAACAACCGCCCCATAAGTATCACCCGTATGCCCGCCTAATTTTTGATGAAACCAAAATCCAGTCAAAAAAGCGATCGCCAAACCTAAAACAAATATTAATAAAGCGATCGCCCACTTTTGCGGCTCAAAAAAGAGATAACCTAAATTAATTCCAATAAGTGGCAATAGTCCAAAAAAAACATCTTGGGGTAAACGGATATTTTGTTGATGAAACGCGCCTTTTCCAGTGGGTTTGAGATAAGGATAAATAGCGATCGCTATGATTTGTCCCCAACGTCCCCAGCCCGCCGCCGCCATCAGTACTAATGTTCGTATATGGGTTAAATCATTTAAAGCCAAAGTTTTAAGAAGTAAGACAATAACACCAGCCATCACACCAAACGCCCCACTATGACTATCCTGCATCACTTCTAAACGACGTTTAGGATCACTTACCCCTAACCCATCGGCTGTATCCATCACCCCATCTAAATGTAAACCCCCAGTCAGATAAAGCCAAAGTGCGACAATTAAACCACTGCGAGTGAGGTTAGGTAAATTTAAATAAGCTAAGATCAGATCAATGCTTCCCAAGAATCCGCCGATCAAAATACCAATTAAACTACTCCAACGAGCAACCCGTAAATAATTGGGCTGCCAATGAGTCGGTAACGGTACAATAGTATAAAAAGATACAGCGCCTAAAAAGGATTGAATCTGTTCCTTTATTTTGTTAGTTGGATTAAACACATGAGCCGATGAAAATTTAAGGAAGAATTCAAACAATTTGCGTTAATATTGTATCGTAGCCTACCTAGAGTATAGAAATAGAGTATGTAGCTATTTTCTTAAAATTTTTGAGCATTATACTAAATTTTATACAGGTAATTTTTTTATGAATTACGACCAATCATCTCACTCGTTCCCTGCCCCTTGTCTAATCGATTTTGGCACAATAATTAATAAAGATGATATTCGGCGGTTGCTCAATGATTTAGGGCGAGTTAGATACATTCACACCTTAGATGGAAAACCCCAAAGTGAAGGCGAAGGATGGATAGTAGAAGTTTTTGCCGATCCTAAACAATCTACTATTGTCGCCAATCATACTTTATACTTAAATGTCCAAAGTTTCGACTATTTAAAATTAGAGCAATCACCCGAAAAAGAAACCTATTTTGATCTAGTTCAAGATAACCGCTTATTACGATTGATTCCCCTCAGCAGCCCTCTAGAAGAACAAGAAAATAGACATACTATTGATGTAGATACTCTAGAAACCATGATGAATCAAGTTTTATCAGCTAAATGGGATGTCCAAATTGATGATGATGATGAGGATATTCCTTTTTAGAAAATGGGTTTTTCTTATAAATTAATCGCAAAATGTAGCAAAACTCAAGCAAGAGTCGGGATCTGGCATACTCCTCATGGTATCGTTGAAACACCCCGTTTTATGCCTGTGGGAACCGTCGGCACGATCAAAGGTTTAACGCCTTCTCAGGTGGCAACCACCGGGGCACAAATGATTTTAGCCAATACCTATCATCTTCATCTACAACCAGGTGAAAGTATTGTCGAAAAAGCAGGGGGTTTACATTCATTTATGGGATGGAATGGCCCCATATTGACAGATTCGGGCGGATTTCAAGTTTTTAGTCTTAGTGAACTCAGAGACATCAAAGAAACTGGTGTTACTTTTCGTTCTCCAAGAGATGGGCGAATTATTGAACTAACTCCCGAACGATCGATCCAGATTCAGAATAAACTAGGGGCAGATGTGATTATGGCATTTGATGAATGTCCCCCCGCGAATGCCAGTCGAAGCGATGTGACAAAAGCTACCGAAAGGACGTATCGTTGGCTAGAACGCTGTATAGAAGCCCATCAACGCCCCCAAGATCAAGCCTTATTTCCCATTGTACAAGGGGGAATTTATCTAGATTTACGCTCAAAAGCGGCAAAAGATTTAAGTGTCTTAGATTTGCCAGGATATGCTATAGGTGGAGTTAGTGTCGGAGAAGCCCCAGAATTAATTCATCAAATTGTTGCTCATACAGCCCCATTATTACCGCCCCATAAACCTCGTTATTTGATGGGAGTAGGAACTTATCGGGAAATGGCACGGGCGATCGCATCAGGAATTGATTTATTTGATTGTGTGATTCCCACCCGTTTTGGCCGACATGGTACAGCAATGGTACAAGGTGAGCGCTGGAATCTAAAAAATGCACGATTTAAAGAAGATTTTACCCCGCTTGATGCAAAATGTCCTTGTTACACTTGTCAGACATTTACACGGGCTTATCTGAATCATCTAATTAAATCGAGGGAAATGTTAGGGTATATTTTATTGTCTTTACACAATATTACTGAATTAGTACGATTTACAATGAAAATACGGGAAGCAATAGAGGGCGATCGCTTCGTCGATGAATTTGGTCACTGGCTCAATGATCATTCGTCAAATCATGATACAATTTGAGTCAATATTTAAAAAACAAGTCTTGGAAAGGTAGATAGATCAATGGATACAGCAATGCTGTTAGCAAAATTACCCGAAGCTTACCAAATCTTCGATCCGTTAGTGGATGTTTTACCCCTTATTCCCCTATTCTTCTTGTTGCTTGCGTTTGTTTGGCAAGCGGCTGTCGGTTTTAGATAAATTGTCTAGAACAAAAAATTAAAGGGCATCTGTATTAGGTGTCCTTTTGTTTTATCTTATATTTACAGCATCTTCCATACTGGAGTTTAGACTAACTTACCTCCCAATCAAACTGAACGGTCGAGTCTGAAAGAGAAGTGGAAAATGAAAGGAATTCTCTACT
>NZ_PXOH01000065.1 GCF_003007785.1 Aphanothece hegewaldii CCALA 016
ACCCAATTTTTAGCCAAATTGCTAACATCTTAGCCCAAAAACAAGACTGGGTTATTTTGTCATAGTCTAAACTCCAGTAAGGGGGGTTAGGGGGGATCAATCCTTTAATTAAGATAACAACCAAAAATCTTGACTAGGAAAGAGGATAGTCATCAATGGTTAGGGGGGAGCAATTCTTCAATTAAGATAACAACTCCTGCTAAATTAGTCAAAACCTCCGCGTTAGTGAATCTTATAACTTTTAATCCGTAACCTTCTAAAATTTCGGTTCTTTGACGATCATATTCCTGAGCATTTTCTTCGTAATGACTATCTCCATCTATTTCATTAACTAATTTTAACTTCGGGCAATAAAAATCAACAATAAAATTATCGATTGGTCGTTGTCGATAAACTCTATGTTCAAAGTTTCTTAAATAATCATGCCAAATTTTCTTCTCGGCTAAAGTCATCCTTGCTCTTAATTCTTTAGCTCTCGGAACTAAATTTTTATTGTATGGTAGATAATTCATTGTGATCCCCCCAAACCCCCTTAAAAAGGGAGACTTTTGGCTTATCTTGTAATTCTTATACCATTTTCCATTCATTCACGACATACATTGATTCCCCCAACCTTTTGGCTTATCTTGTAATTCTTACATCAACAGTATAATTGCTCAGATAAATAGATTTTCTTCCTATAATTATGCTCTTAACAAAGGATCTCTTAAAGATTCTTATGCTTGTAGTGTAGGCTATGACCTAAGAATTATTTTTAAATTCGTTGAATATGAAGAAGATCAAGCCATCCTTTTAGAATCGATTGGGACTCACGATGAAGTTTATTAAAAGCGCACTGCTTTTCAGATCCCTTGGGTATCACTACTTTCGGAAGTTGCGTTACTTTTCTCTGCGATGGATCTAGATAGTTGTTTTTACGCTTAGGCCTGAGTTTTCAATAGTTCTACGCCATATGAATTATCAATCGCACACAACCACTGTCCATCAGCCGTTTTTTTATAGACGTAAATGGCTTCTCTTTCAGTAGAAAACTCTGAATCTATCTTTTCAGGAGACACAATATAAGTCTTCGATAAAACTAATGCGATATCCCCTGCCTCAATAATAACCATGTCACCTTGTGAAACTTTAAGACTATCGTTAAAGTAATCAGAAATTCTCTGATGCGCCACTCTAATCGCTTCGCGCCCTTGTACTAGCATCCCAGGTTTAACTACTAATACGGCTTCTTCTGTATAGCAATTAGCTACAGTATCAAAATCGCGTTCATCGATCGCTCGATCAGCTTTGGCTATTTCTTGCTTTAGAACGTGGTCATCCATTATTATTTACTTCCTTCTTTTGATGCAGTTTCTATAGTTACAAAATCAATTCATACACGGATCGTCTGATAAAGGATGTAACCCAGTTTTTATCCAAAATCGTCTCGTTTCTCGAATAGAATCGTTTTCTGGATAGCGGGTATCGTTCAAATCAAGACGAATACAGGTTGCACGACCAACTGGTGTCGTTCCCTCAATCACAACGCCTTGATCTCGCCACATAAAATGATCCTTCCATGACTGTTGACGAGGATTGAAAATAGGAACGATCGCCTGAGTTTCTGGATCAACACCAGCCACAAAGTTGTAACGTCTCTCATTACAACGACGACAAGCAAGTGCTAAATTATCAATGTTGTCAGAGCCACCCAAAGATTTTGGAATAACGTGATCGAAAGTAAAGCGATTTGCGCTTAACATTTCCAGAGAATGGCAATATTCGCACACATATCGAGCGCGTTCCCGAATGGCTTGTTTGACTTCATCACTAATTGACATTTTGAGCAGCCAACATCGCATTAATATGAGTAAAAATGCGATCTAATTCTGTAATTGTCTCTAGTTCTGTGATTTCATCCGAAGTCAGCCGATCAGCCTTTTTCTTCTCTAGAAGGTTTTCCATTCTCAGTTGCAGAGACTCACTAAACTTGAATAAATTCCAATCACCAATTTTTTCAAGCTGAATCTCATGAATTAGTGACGACGGTTTATTGAGAGTTGTAACCATTTTTACTCCGATTACGTTGCCATCTATCTCGAAACTTTAAAACTTGATAACCAATAAAATTATAACTTTTTTCCCTAGCTCATAAGATGAAAGCTTTTTTTGCTGAAGAGGGCAAAAAACTCAATCTCACCAGTAACTGTCTTAGTTTGCCGATCAAGATGTACTAGATTTTTAGTCCTCGCTTCCTGAGTTTTTCACAATCAGACTGAGCTATTCATCTTTGGCGTAGGCTACTCTAAGTTTGTGGGAAATATTTAACAAATACTTTTCTGGTTTTGGCATTGGATGGCTTTTCCCTTTGGGGGTATTTTTTTCGTGTGCTTCATAGCGCGCAACTATTTTTTCCCAGTCATTGGGGAACAACTCTTAAAACTTGAGAATAAAATCCTCATCTGAATGAACGGCTTTTAAATTAGTCAGTGTCTCTAAAATCTTCTCTTCCTTTTTTACAAAAACTTGTCCTCTAGGTACTCTTGCTCTTGCCATATATTCTTTCAATCTAGTGTCTCTACTCACATAATTTTACTGCAAACCTAAAACGCTTTGATAACATTAATCACAAAAGAAGAAGCCACCTAACTATTTATTGCACCGAAACTTTCTGTCTATTCAACCTCTATCATATCAAAAAGGTTTCCCCGTGAATATTCTTAAACAACTCCAAATGACCGCTCTGAGAATGATAAGCTAACAAAGGCATGGAAGAAATTGTTTAGGATACGAACATGACTGATTCAAGAGAAACCCCTTATTTGCTACGTGCAGCAAGAGGAGAAGTTTTAGACCGTCCTCCCGTCTGGATGATGCGGCAAGCAGGACGCTATATGAAAGTATATCGAGATTTGCGCGATAAATATCCAAGTTTCCGCGATCGCTCAGAAAACGCTGATCTTGCGATTGAAATCTCTCTACAGCCTTGGCGTGCATTTCAACCCGATGGCGTGATCATGTTCTCCGATATTTTAACTCCCCTGGCAGGAATTGGTATCCCTTTTGATATTATCGAAAGCAAAGGGCCAATTATTGAACCTGCTATCCGCACTCAAGAACAAGTAGACAAGCTACACCCGCTAGAACCCGATGAGTCTTTACCGTTTATTAAAACCATCTTACAAACGCTACGTTCTGAAGTTGGTAACAAATCAACTGTTTTAGGTTTTGTTGGCGCACCTTGGACACTTGCTGCTTATGCTGTAGAAGGAAAAGGATCAAAAACCTATTCTGTGATCAAAAGCATGGCTTTTTCTGAACCTACAGTCTTACATCAGTTTTTAAGCAAACTCGCTGATATGGTAGCTACTTATGTTCGCTATCAGATCGATTGTGGAGCGCAAGTAGTACAAATGTTTGATTCTTGGGCAGGTCAAATGAGTCCCCAAGATTATGATGTATTTGCTTTACCCTATCAACAACAAGTGATACGTCAGGTTAAAGAAACCCACCCAGACACCCCATTAATTCTTTATATCAGTGGTAGTGCTGGTGTATTAGAAAGAATGGGACAATCGGGTGTAGATATGGTTAGTGTAGACTGGACTGTTGATATGGCTGAAGCTAGACAACGGTTAGGAAAACAGATGAAAGTACAAGGTAACATCGATCCAGGTGTCTTGTTTGGTTCCCATAGCTTTATCAGAGATCGTATTTTAGATACAGTTCGCAAAGCAGGAAATCAAGGTCATATCCTAAACTTAGGTCATGGTGTTTTGGTGGGAACTCCCGAAGATAACGTTAGATTTTTCTTTGAAACCGCTAAACAAGTCGATCAATTATTAGCCGTTCACGCGTAATCAATACGATATTATTTAATTGATTGTAGGGGTTTGGTTGCCAAACCATCTATTCTTTAGTATAAGATTGTAGGGGTTTGATTTCCAAACCCTTTATTTTTTGGTTTTCAAACCCTTTAATTTTTAAATTAGAATGGCATGAAACGGATTTTTGTAACGGGTGTTAGCGGTTGTATTGGTCATTATCTCGCAGACGAACTGATCCAACAAACGGATCACGAATTATTTTTTTTAGTTAGAAATCCCGATAAATTAAAATTTAATTATTCTACTCGCCCAAATATCCATATTCTAACGGGCGATCTGAAAGAAATTGAAAAATATAGCGATTTACTGAAAACGATTAATGTTGCTATCTTAGTCGCTACCAGTTGGGGAGGAAGGGAAGAAACCGAAGAAATTAATATCGTTAAAACCCTCACTTTACTAAAATTACTCGATCCTGTCGTTTGTGAACAAGTGATATATTTTTCGACTGAAAGTATACTGGATCGCAATAACCAACCTTTGAAAGAAGCGGGAGAAATTGGTACAGATTACATACGGACTAAATATATCTGTCATTCTAAATTAAATCAACTACCGATCGCTTCTAAAATTACCACGCTTTATCCGACTTTAGTTCTCGGAGGAGATGAAAAATACCCCTATTCTCATCTATATGGAGGTTTACCCGATGTACTCAAATATGCCGATCTGATTCGTTGGTTTAAAGCGGATGGTAGTTTTCATTATATCCATGCCAAAGATATTGCACAAGTCACAACCTATTTAGTCGATCATCCTTTAAAAGAAACCGATAACCGAGATTTAGTCTTAGGAAATGCACCAGTAACCGCTAATGAAGCAGTCGAAAAAATCTGTAGTTATTTAGGGAAAAGAATCTATTTTCGGTTCAATTTAACTAAGACTTTAGCAGACTTTTTTATTAAGGTGTTTTATATCAGAATGGCCGAATGGGATCTATTTTTGATGGATTATCGTCATTTTACTCATAAAAATACCGTAACACCTGCTAGTTTTGGTTTAAAGAATTATTGTTCAACTTTAGATGATGTTTTAGCTTTACGGGGAATACCTAAAAAAGTTTAAAAATTAATACCAAATCCTGTCAATAATTGGCTAGAAAGACCAAACCCCTACCCTTTCTTACATTTGCTTTTTCCTAACATACTTTTATTGATTTGTCAATATTTTACTATTAAAAAATAGTGTTATGTTGTTCTAATTTCAAATTGATTTAAGTAAGCGATCGGTTGACTCGGATCAAATTCTCTTTGATCGATAAATGAGGTTTTAGGTTCAATCCTAGCTTGTTTAGGTATTTCTATTCTTAAAATTTCGGCGGCATCTTCATATATTTTAACTGGATACATTTTATCTAAAATCTGATCAGCATCTTTCGGATATTCGGTTAGTCCAAGCTCATTCCAACGAACTAATTGAGTGAGTAACCAAACACTATGCGATCGCCAAGGATAATTGACATGATCAGGCTTTTTCAAATAATCCGTATTCTGAAAATGATACAGATTAAAATCAGGATATTTAAAAGTTTCATTCTGAAAATTTTCCCAATTTTCGGACAAATATTTATCGACTAAAGAAGTTTCAATTAACGGCTGCGGAATATTCAAATACTGGCTTTGTGATAAAATCTGAGCTATTTCTAGACGATTTTCCGACTTATCACAAAAACGGCAAGCATCAATTAAAGCAGCAACTAAAGTTCTTGCCGTATTTGGATATTTATCAATCCAACCTTGCATAGAAGCTAAAATTTTTCCTGGATGACCTCGCCAAATATCTTTGCTAATATAAGGAATAAAACCAATTTGTTGCGCTACAGTTTGTTGATTCCAAGGTTCTGCAACAGAAAAACCATCAATTGTTCCCGCTTGTAATTTATAGATTAATTGAGATGGATTAATCGAAAGCAATTTTACTTCTTTTTTGGGATCAATTCCCATCGCTCCCAACCAATAACGAAGTAAATAGGTATCCATAGAAGCAGCCGATTCAGTAGCAAAATTTAGCGGCTGTCCTGTACTTCTAGTATAGTCTCTAAAGTTATTAGAAAACTCTAAAAAATTTTGATATTCAGATGCAGGACGTAACCCACCTTTCCAAGCTTTTTTACCTAATGTAATCGCACTCCCATTCCAATTTAACATCATTAGAGAAATCATGGGGGCTTTTTCCTTGCCCAATTGTGCTAACATTGGCATAGCAAATAAGCCTTGAGCCGTATCAACCTTCCCATCTAATAATCTTTTTTCAATCTCACTCCAACTATTTTGTCGTTGTAGTCCAACTGCTAAACCGTAACGCTCAAAAATTCCTTTTTCTTTAGCAATAATAATGGGGGCTGCATCGGTACTGGGAACATAAGCTAAGGATAAACTTTTTTTCTCTAATTTACTGCTATCTAGCTTAAAATCTTCTTCTGTGTTGGTTTGTGGCAATTGAACACCCGAACAACTAGCTATAATTAAACTAGCTGAACTAAGACTCGTGTATTTAACAAACTTTCGCCTTTTCATTGAAATTTTTTCTTTTAACTCATATTTGGGGTATAGTTTATCTTAATTAGTCGTTTTATTTAAGTGCTAAGTGACGGCCATGTGACGATAATAAATGTAATCACCGCACCTAAAGTTAGAATTGTTTTTATAATATTCCCGATAAGAGATCCGACGACAATACCAATACACACTTTTAGTGAAAGTTGTAGACGTGCAGAAAGTTCGAGATCTTTTCGATAAAGAAATTCGCCGACGAATGCGCCTATAATAGGACCTAGTAAAATCCCAATTAGTGGCCCACCAAAGGGTAAAGCGGGTAATAATCCAAAAATACCTGCAAATAATCCAACAATTGAACCTATTTGACTCCAATGACTAGCCCCAATTTTTTTGACACCCCAATAAGTCGCTAATAATTCAACACCTGTACTCAGTAGTAAGACAACAAGGGTGACAACCAGAGGAATAGTAACAACCGCAAAACCTTTAACAAAACCCCAGACTAAGATTGCTCCTACAATAAAAATAGCACTGGGTAAACCAGGTAATAAAGCACCCAAAACACCCACCATCATAACGGCGATGAGTACCCAATATAATATATCGTCTCCAATACCTGTATTAACTGCGCTTAAGAACATTTTTAGACGAAAAAATCATTAACTCACTGATCCTAACAATTTTTAGTCGTCGAGAACAAGCGATCGTGTTTTTCTTAAACTGAGTGCGATATAGTTTGAGTGTCGCTTCTGTTGAGTGAAAGCTTTATGTTGATTCATATTATCGCTGACTATGGAAACAATGACCCGGCATTCGCTGAAGTGGTGCAACGTTTGTTATTTTATCTTCCCACAGCAACCCCTCATTGTCTCTCGGTTGCCCCTTTTAGTACCTTAGCAACAGGTTTTTGGGTCGGTCAACTGGGTTTAAATATGGGCCCATCAGAACGTTTAGTTTATCATAATTGCGCCCCGCGTCAAGATAATCCTGAAGGCAGAAGTAATAATGAAGGGGAGGGGTTAACCTATGCTTTGTTAGAGAATGGTACAAAAGTGGTGGGAGTTTGGGCAGGTTATAGCCTTTCTTTTATTAAACACGAAGCGATCGCTATTTATAATTTAAATGTTTCTCGTGGGGGTTCCCAGTTTCGTTCACGAGATGTTTTTCCGGCTGCTGCTGCATCGATCATCAAAGGGGATAATAGTATTATAGGTGATGCGATCGCTCTTGATCTGATTCCTGACCCGCCATGCGATCGTATTGCATGGGTGGATGGTTATGGTAATCTTAAAACGACTATTCCTGCAGACTCTATTCATTTACCCACCCAAACCAAAGTCACGGTGAGAGTCGGAGATATTGTCAGCGATGCGGTGTATTCTGATGGTAGCTTCAAAGTGCCTGAAGGTACTCTCGCTTTTGCCCCTGGAAGTTCGGGATGGAAAAAACAAGACGGAACAGAAGTTAGATGGATGGAACTCTTTTTACGTGGGGGTAGTGCATGGCGACGTTTTGGCAAACCAAAAGTTAATCAAACTGTTACTTTTTTATCTATCTAATGCGAGTTATTATTGGAGTCATGGGGCCTGGTGAAAATGCTACACCAGAAGACCTTAGAAACGCCTACGAACTGGGTCAACTCATTGCTAGGTCAAATTTGACCTTACTCACGGGTGGTCGTCCTGTGGGGGTTATGGATGCCGCTAGTCGAGGGGCGAAACAAGCTGGCGGGTTAATTATTGGTATTTTACCGAGTGGGAATAAGAATAGTGTATCCGATGCGGTAGATATTGCGATCGTCACTGATTTAGGTCAAGCTCGTAATAATATTAACGTGCTGTCTTCAGATGTGGTTATTGCTTGTGGTATGGGATTAGGAACCGTTTCCGAAGTCGCTTTAGCCCTAAAAAGCGGAAAATATGTCATTTTATTGAATAATGACCCTAAAAGCTATGAATTCTTTTACCGTTTTTCACCCGATCGCGTTTTTAGGACAAATACACCCCAAGAAACCATTCAACTAACTCATGATATTTTAGCTAGACTTTCCTTGTTCGAGACGAAATAACCAAACCATCAACGCGACAACCCCCACTTGTAAGGCAAAATTGGGTAATACACCTGCAACATCTTTACCCGCTAATAACTGGGCTAAAAATATAAATGCTCCAATTAAACCAGAAGCTCCAAAACCAATATACATAAATTGTCGCAGTCCTTTATAAGGTGCTTTCGCTTCGGCCTTCAGACGTGCGTATTTTTCGGGACTGAGTTTTTGTGGGTTAGATTTTGTCATCGGTTTTAAGTTTTAATACTATTAATCTTATTTTGTGCGATATAATTATAAATTGCCAGTGCCGATGTA
Source organism: Aphanothece hegewaldii CCALA 016 (assembly GCF_003007785.1). Taxonomy (GTDB): domain Bacteria; phylum Cyanobacteriota; class Cyanobacteriia; order Cyanobacteriales; family Microcystaceae; genus Chroococcus; species Chroococcus hegewaldii. The sequence continues at coordinate 8,730 of NZ_PXOH01000065.1, forward strand.
GCTCAGTGGTAGAGTAGTTGATTCGTAATCAATTGGTCGTGAGTTCAAATCTCATCATCGGCTTATCATGTACCTGTTGTACAGTGACAGATTATTTGACGTTAGTGACACATTAATGTCATGAAGACTTACTAATTGTCGCTTTAAAAATTTAGTGTCGCTTAAATATTAGTGACAGATTAAGTGTCACATGAGAGTTAATTTTAACTGTTAACCCACAACCAATTGATTACGAATCCTTTCAATCCATCCTTAACTAAAACACTTTATAATCCTTGGTATACATAATTGACCTTTCAACCAATCCCAACTCGGAATGGTTGTTGAAACCAGTATATTCATTATTTCTGAGCATTTCTTTTCTACTTTCAACCCATCCCAACTCGGAATGGTTGTTGAAACAGGTTGGACAAAAATTCGCCAAATTCATAAGCCCCCTTTCAACCCATCCCAACTCGGAATGGTTGTTGAAACGCGGGTTTCCTGTCTAGTTCTTGTGCGCAAGACGCTTTCAACCCATCCCAACTCGGAATGGTTGTTGAAACATCTATTAGCTAGAAACCTTATTAACACTTAATTCTAGAAACAATTTTGACAAGTCTCTAAAATTTGGTGTTTTTCTAACACTAAGATAGGATGTAACCATTCCGCTATAAAGGTGAAAAGTAAGTCTCTGAAAGACTTTCGGTATTTTGGCAGAACTCCAAAGATCTTACTCTAGCTTTGTCCCGTCAAAAATAAAAAAAGGATGGATTCCTCCTTGCTCGGAGGTGATTGAGTGACCACCACAGAGGTACGTCCACACCCCTATTGCTGGGAGCGCACCGACCTCGTAGAATTGAAGTAACACTTAACCCCAATTTACGAGTTAATCATCTCTACAGCTTTCGCTATAAAAATCAGCATCAGGGCGGGTAGCCACTAGGGTCAGAAAGCACACCTATCGGCAGATAGGTAAACTAACCCAGATTTGGCATAGCACAGAGGTTCAAAAGAACATAAACTACGGCGCGATTAGTGTTAATACTAACGTATTTAATTTTCAAGGTGCAAGTGTGAAATCTTAAGCACTCAAACGAGAATGATAGACGGAGAGAGCTAACGCTTTTGCTTGTTCCTGTGAACTTCCTTGCGTTAATTGTTTTCCTTCCTCGACTACGATGTTTAGCTTAGAAGCTTGAGATGTAATAAGTAGCTATGTAAAATTAATTGTATATTTTTCTCCAAAATATTTGAGAATGTTTTCCACAGCTTCCACTAAAGTT
>NZ_PXOH01000011.1 GCF_003007785.1 Aphanothece hegewaldii CCALA 016
GCAAAAAGTATACCACTCGAGAGTTTTAAACCAGTTGTTTTAAACTTAGAGAAACCAAAAACGGTTTGGGTAAAGACATTTACAGCTAAAATGTTGCGTCATGAAGGAGAAAGAACCTTTGCCATCGTCATGAATGCTAGTTCTTTTGAAAAGGCGACAGATATCGATTATTTGATTACAAATGTTGAGGCAATAAAAGTGACGCCTGAATGGATAGTAAGCATCTATTCACAAAGGAATTGGGTGGAGGTCTTTTATCGTGAAGCGAAAGGGTGGTTAGGGCTAGGAGAATATCAAGTGAGAGGGAAAAGAAGCTTGCTTCGTCATTTTATTTTAGTATTTTGTGCTTATACTTTCATCTTATGGCACAAGTTAACTGGGGGACTACGAAGGAGATGGGCTAACAAACCTTTGAATACATTTACTGAAGCTTTAGAGGCTTTTCGGACAGCGATGTCTTTTCGTTTCTTCGATTGGCTGACTCAAAATAGGGATGTCTTTGCTTCTTACAAAGCAAGTTTAGGGTTTATTTGGGCTTGATTTGTGTTTAAGTCCCATTAACTGAATCCTGTTTACGGGATTGAAACGTCCAGTGATTTATTATTAAATCTAGCAGGATAAACTCTTTCTATTAACTGAATCCTGTTTACGGGATTGAAACATGACATTAAAGCTCAAAAAATAGCACCGCTTCAACTTTCTATTAACTGAATCCTGTTTACGGGATTGAAACATTTAAAATAATAGGGATTGCTTGTTCTTTTTTACTCCTTTCTATTAACTGAATCCTGTTTACGGGATTGAAACGAAGACACTGAAACATTATCAATTCCCGCTACTGTCCTTTCTATTAACTGAATCCTGTTTACGGGATTGAAACAAGTCTTTTAAAGCACTTTCCGAAGGAGCTTCCCATTTACTTTCTATTAACTGAATCCTGTTTACGGGATTGAAACTTTATCTTCGCCTTTTGCCCTTCTTTGAATTCAGCACTTTCTATTAACTGAATCCTGTTTACGGGATTGAAACATTGACAGGGCAGATTTAAGCACGATTACATCTGCAAGCTTTCTATTAACTGAATCCTGTTTACGGGATTGAAACTCACGTAGCAGTCTAATGCGGCATAATCGTAGGCATCCTTTCTATTAACTGAATCCTGTTTACGGGATTGAAACATACATAAAGAATGTTGGTTGGCTACGGCATAAGTAACTTTCTATTAACTGAATCCTGTTTACGGGATTGAAACTCAGTAACACCACGAAATGGCATAGGATTAGATTTACTTTCTATTAACTGAATCCTGTTTACGGGATTGAAACAACACCAGCAGCAAGCACAAAGAACACTCCCTGAGCTTTCTATTAACTGAATCCTGTTTACGGGATTGAAACGTTGATGTCCCGATGCTTAGTGCGGCAGACGATTTCTTTCTATTAACTGAATCCTGTTTACGGGATTGAAACCGTATGCCACAGGAAAATCTACACTACTTGGTTCACTTTCTATTAACTGAATCCTGTTTACGGGATTGAAACATGGAGTAATTAGCGATCGCTCCTGATGTAGCGTAACTTTCTATTAACTGAATCCTGTTTACGGGATTGAAACATTCAGTCGCGATCATAACAAAAGCTACATAGAAGCTTTCTATTAACTGAATCCTGTTTACGGGATTGAAACCTTCACTGGGCAATTCACGGGAATGAGCATCTTTCCTTTCTATTAACTGAATCCTGTTTACGGGATTGAAACATGGAGTAATTAGCGATCGCTCCTGATGTAGCGTAACTTTCTATTAACTGAATCCTGTTTACGGGATTGAAACATTCAGTCGCGATCATAACAAAAGCTACATAGAAGCTTTCTATTAACTGAATCCTGTTTACGGGATTGAAACCTTCACTGGGCAATTCACGGGAATGAGCATCTTTCCTTTCTATTAACTGAATCCTGTTTACGGGATTGAAACTTGGATGCTCAAACCAATGTCTTTGAGTATCTATGAACTTTCTATTAACTGAATCCTGTTTACGGGATTGAAACATAATATCCCACAGAGATTCGATTAACATTTCTTTTTCTTTCTATTAACTGAATCCTGTTTACGGGATTGAAACTTTAATTAGATTGTTAACTGTTACTATTAAAGGATCTTTCTATTAACTGAATCCTGTTTACGGGATTGAAACGCAAACTCCCATTTAAACTTGAAGGGAATTTTTACTCTTTCTATTAACTGAATCCTGTTTACGGGATTGAAACAACCATAACGCGCATTTACCGGTGAAGGTAGACCCCTTTCTATTAACTGAATCCTGTTTACGGGATTGAAACGGGAAATCGGCTGGTCAGACGAGTCCAGGTGCGCTTTCTATTAACTGAATCCTGTTTACGGGATTGAAACGTTTGACTAAGATGCTTGTTGTTTATAGGTTTCCCAATCCTTTCTATTAACTGAATCCTGTTTACGGGATTGAAACATTGGGAGCCAGAAACAAATTATACGAATTATAAAGCCTTTCTATTAACTGAATCCTGTTTACGGGATTGAAACCATAAACTGGCAAATCAGCAATCGACTTTTGATCTCTCTTTCTATTAACTGAATCCTGTTTACGGGATTGAAACGCTTAACGGGTGTAGGAAAATGGAACCCTAATCTCTTTCTATTAACAGAATCCTGTTTACGGGATTGAAACTATAAAAAGAATCGGTGGTGTCTTAACTTTGTTGATGACCTTTGATAAAATAGACTGAACCATATCTAATCAACTAGCTTTCTTAGACATCATGACCGTTTTGCTTCCAGTTCAATGCCCTTTTTGTCATAGTACCGATGTGATTAGACATGGAAAATATAATAATAAACAACGCTATCGCTGTTCTAACCAGGATTGTCTTCGTGTAACCTTTAGTCTTAACATAACTGAAAGAGGCCGCCTCCCTGAAGTGAAAAAGCAAATTATTGAAATGAGTCTAAATAACAGTGGAACTCGCGATATCGCTCGTGTGCTTAAAATTAGTACCACAACGGTTACTAAAGAATTAAAAAAAAATCGTTGAAGCTGCAATCAGTCAATCAAGCCTTTCTAGAAACGATTAACCCAGACTCAATAGAAGTAGAGATATATCCAGTTAAAGAAAGTCCCAAAGAAGGAGTAGAGGAGTCGGAGTTAGATGAAATGTGGAGTTTTGTTGAGAAAAAAAAGAATCAAAGATGGCTGTGGCACGCGATAGCTCACGCGACGGGAAAAGTTCTGGCTTATGTATTTGGAAAACGTCAAGATCAAGTCTTTCTGAAGCTGAAGGAATTGCTAGAGCCATTTGGCATCAAAAAGTCTTATACAGATGGGTGGGGAGCGTATGAGCGAAATTTACCAGCCGAACAGCACGAAATTGGCAAGAAAAATACTCAGAAAATTGAGCAAAAACATATTCGTTTGAGGACAAGAATTAAAAGACTAGCGAGGAAAACAATTTGCTTTTCCAAATCTGAAAAAATGCACGACGAGCGTGATTGGACTATTTATTAATCGGTATGAATTTGGAATGTCAATTTAGAAGGTCATCAACAAAGTTAAGACATCTCCGCTTTTCGGAGAGTGACACAAGAGGGATAGCAGTTTTTAATATTGATTGAATTCGGAGAGTGACAAAAGAAGGATAGATGATTATAACCAATTCCCTAAAAGAACGTATGCTGCCCAAAAATGCGGGCGTTTGTATACAGGATCGTTGAGTAATCCAAGTTGAGCTTGGCGAAGTGCATCCGCTTTCGTCAGGGTTGAATCTTTTAAAGCGCCGTAAAATCGCTCCATCAAAATCGTCGTTGCTTGATCATTTACTTGCCAAAGTGTCGCTAATGTGCTACGCGCACCAGCCCTGACAGCGACTCCAGCGAGTCCTAAAGATGCTCGACTATCTCCGGTTAAGGTTTCGCAAGCACTCAAAACCAGTAGTTCAATAGAACTATTTCGCTCAATATCTCTGGAACGAAGTAGATTATTTAATTGGTTGACATTAAGGCGATCGTCCCAAGTTAAAATAAAAGTCTGATCGGCTTTTTGGCTAAATTGTCCGTGAGTTGCCAAGTGAACCACAGAAAAAGGTGCAGAATTGACGGTATTCTTAAAACCTTCGTTGGTAAAGGTTTGATTGAGCAACTCGACACTACGAGGTACTTGGGTTTGTATCTGTTGTAATTCTTGACGGACAAAAGGAAGCGCCGCGAATTTTCCTCGTGCTTCGCTTAATCCTGCGATTAACGCTCTTTTATTTTGTTGTTTAAAAGGTTTGGGGTCTATTAGTTGTAAGCTTGGAATTAGGGCAATGCTGTACTGTTCGATTAAATATTGTTGACCGTTGTGCAGTACAGACATCGGTAGATTTCTTAGCGCACTATCAAGGACAAAAATCAACGTTTTAACTTGACTTTGGGCTAAATCTTCTTGAGCCGGACGTAACAACCAGTCGTATACTTGTTGTGCTAAAGGTAATGTTTCTTGACTATTAGCCTGAGTCAGTGATTGAGTGAGTCTATTGAGTATTCTTTCAACTTCTTTTTTATTCTCAATGGGCGTAGTGTAATGACGTAGCTCTTGTTGTGGTAATTTAAGAATAATCTCGAAACGGTCTTCTAAAAAAATCGGATAAATAACCGCAGCCGTAGGATCATTTTGTTGAGTTACTTCGTCAATTACTACAGGGTTAGCATCAAGACATACCAGTCGAAAGAAGTTTTCTAATTCAGCTAATTGTAAAGAATCAATGGTCAAAAGAGCTAATTGTAAGTTTTCTGTTGATGTTTCAGTTGTTTCAATGGGCTGTAAGAGCAAATCTACATATTCACGATAAACAGGTTCAACACTTTCTCTAAAAGTAAATTGTATTTCTGGATTGAGAGAGACTAAATCACTCCGTAGGGATTTTAGTGTGTTTACGGCTTGACTATAAGCAAAAAGGGCTTTTTGTTGCTGTTTCTGTGCCTTTAGAAGCCTTGCTTGTTGCCATTGCCACTGATAGCTTAAATCCGATGCTTGAGCCTGCCAAGAGTCATATAATGCTTGTTGGGTATATTTATTGGCTTTGTCCCATTCTTGCCGACTTTCTAATAATCTTCCCATAATACCGATCGCATAAGAGCGAGTCCGTTTATCTTGTAAGTTTTCTGCATCTTGAGACGCTGTTTCTAAAAACTGTACGGCTTCTTGATAAGAGGATTCATCAACATTGGATGAATTTGGTTTTTGAGCATTAAGACAATTTGGCTCTTTTTGCTTTAAACAAATTAGATTTTTAGCATAATTAATTTTGGCATATATAATATCTTTATTAATCAAGACTCGCTCTAAGTTTGTGTGTATTTGTCTTAATAATTCTTCTGATTTTTTCCAGTTTTGCTGTTCGAGCAATAATTCTACTTGATTGATTTGAGCTTGAATTTGCAAAAAAGTTGAAGACAATTCAGCAGCTTTTTGATAATGAATTATGGCTTGTTCTCGATAAGTTTCTGACTGTTGTATATCTCGAATTTCTGCGGAGCTAATTGCTAAAGCTCGTTCGGTATTTCCGAGATTGAGTAAAGTTTTGCTTTCATCTTGTGGTAAATTCCAATGTTGAGCGATTTCTAAACTAGCGAGTAAAACTTGTTGTGATTGTTGAAAGTCTCCGATTACTCTTAGATTATTTCCTAAACTTCTGAATGCTTTTGCTTTTTGGATATTGCTTTTATAATTATTGATTAAATCTTGTTTAAGTGTGGTAATTTCTGGCTCTGATATATAACATTCTCTATTTTCTAATCCTAATGATAAAAGTAAGGTTTGACAAGCTCTTGGATAGAGTCCTAAATCTTGCATAGCTTGAGCTTGATTAATTTGATTAATCGTTTTATTATCTCGATCTTCTAAATTTATATAGATTTGTGCGGCTTGTTGCCAAGTATTCAATGCGGCTTGAGATTGACCTGTTTTTTGTTGAGATTGCCCTTGAATATCGAGAGTTTTAGCCAAAATACGCTGCTGTTCTTTTGTAGTTTTTAAAGAGTGTAAAATATCTAAACTTTTTGTAATCGCTTTATTGGCTTTTTCCCAATCACTAAGTTGTTGATAAGTTAAAGAAAGATTACTCAAAGACATCGCTTGCTCAAGAGGTTTATTCTTGTTGCCAAAAGTTTCTGACGCTTGTTGCCAAATGGGTAATGCTTTTGTATACTGTCCTGAGTTATAAAGTTCTTTGCCTTGCTGCACAAGTTGAGAAGCTTCGGGCGAATGATTTTGAGCAAAAACAGAAGAAGCACTTAGAGAAAGGATGAAAAGTAAGATCACGAAGATTAGTGATTTCTTTAATCTTAAAATTGATTTTATCTGTTGTAGGGCTTTGTTTACCAAACCCTGATTATTGCTTCTCATCTGAAATCTTTTCGGTAATTTATTCATGATCATCGCCCTCCTAATTATTGCCACAAAACGCAGGTGAATTGACTTGTCGGCTAACTGAATTAGTGGTTGGATAAGCGACTAAAACCACATCTCCCGTTTGATTTCGCTTCCATCCTTGAGCAGGAATAATTTTACGATTTATTCCCGATGAGGGATTGACAATATTTGATTCTTGTGCTACGGGTTCAACTAAACCGACTTCGACTTCATTGCTACTCTGTACTTGTTGGGGCGTACTCGGTAAACCTCCCCTACCCCTGACTGTAAATTCGCTTTGACTTCCTCTTCTACAAGCATCTTTTGAAATTAGGGTGTTTGGATCGATTATATTTTGAGGTAGGTTAATTAAACCCCGACTGGGATCAACTTCTGGGGTATTAGTTTCGACTACGCCATCGACTCCGAGTTGAGAACTTGCTGTAATTGTGCTATTAAAACCTCTAAAAATACCATCAGCAGTGATATTAATATTACCTCCTGTTCCTTGAAAAGCATTAGCGGTAATATTGCTGTTTTCGTTGCCAATTATAAATTTAGTATTGACTGTAATGTTGCCACCATTGCCAGTACCACCGGCTGTAGCGGTGATGGGGCTATTGTTGCGCTGGTTTATTGTATCAGGAATGTTAAGGGTGATATTACCACCTTCGCCACTTGCTGTAGTCGCAGAGATAGAAGAACGGTTATTTAAACGCAGATTTTGGGCTTTTAGAGTAATACTACCGCCATCGCCAGTTCCTTGAGAATTAACGCTAATTCTGGCGTTGTTATTTAAGTTTACTGTTCTTGGGTCAATATTTATGCTTCCACCGTTGCCGCTTGACCTCGGATCTGTACTTGCTTCTATAGTACTATCAGTTAGCGTCAGATTATCTTGAAGAATAAAAATGATATCACCCGCTTGACTACTACTGGTAGTATTGGTTTGAATGCTAGATTTACCTTGTGCGGTTAAACTATTTGCTGTAATAGTAATTTCCCCTGCATCTCCTTTTCCTGCTGTACTTGCAGTGATGTTAGAATTATTATCTAGGTTTAATGTATTTGAAGTGAGAGTAATGTTACTTGCTTCGGTGGCTATTCCATCTTTTTGTATTTCAGTAGAAATGGTGCTGTTATTAAGACTAATACTTTGAGCATTTGGTACATTTATACTTCCTGCATTGCCTTGCCCGTTAGTGAAAGCTGTTATGGTTGCTTGCTGTAAGTTAACTTGTGTGGCATTAAGATTAATGTTTCCTGCATTTCCTGTTCCTATTGTACTAGCTGTAACTGTCACTCCTTCAACTAGATTGAGTTGATTAGTATTAAAGTTTATTGTTCCTGCATTGCCACTTCCTGATGTAGAGGTTGCGATCGTCCCATTTCCACTAACATCTATATTATTGGGCGCACTGATGTTAATATCGCCACCATTTCCACTAGCTGAGGTTGATGCTGATATTTTTCCTTGTTCAATAAAAAGTATATTAAGGTTAGGATTAGCATTATCGGGATTTAGTGTTAGTGTACCTGCGGGGGCTAATCCTTGGGTTTCTGCGAAAATACCTAGTTTTCCTGCGATATTGAGGTTAGAAGCATTAATATTAATACTTCCACCACCTTGCGTATTCGTGGCTGTGGCGGTAGCTGTAGCACTGAGTTGGGCATTTGTGCCAATATTTAGAGTATCTGTCGTAATGTTAATGTTACCTGGTTGTCCAGCACTAGAGGTTTCAACAACTATCTTACTATTTTGACCAATATTTACTATCTGGGGGGAGTTAATAGTAATGCTGCCAGCGTTACCTGTTCCTTGAGTAAATGCCGAGACTTCCGCACTGTCTGAGATGTTGAATATAGGGGTGTTTATGGTAATGTCTCCCGCTTCTCCTCCACTTAATGTGAATGCAGAAACTCCTCCTAAAACTAATTCTCCAAAAAATTTCGCACCTGAAGTAGAAACTGTTTCTTTTGCCGTAATAATGATATTGCCAGCGTTCCCATTGCTTCCAGTTGAAGTAATGATAAAGGCAGCGTCTTGAAGAATCACATTAGTAGCATTTATTTCTATTCCTTGACTATTTCCTTTTCCGTTAGGTGTTACTGCGCTAGCTATACTACTTCCCTCACCTGCATTGGATTGTCCCTTTAAAGTAACATTTCCAGTAACATTAACTATTATTTTGCCTGCATCTCCTATGCCTTCAGTAGTAGTATTTAAACGACCACCACCTAGTAATTTTAAAGTACCTGCCTTAATTTCAATTCCCTCACTATCTCCCTTTGCTCCCAATAAAACTCGACTAGAGACTGAAGTTCTAGTGTTTTGACTTTCTCCCAAAATTATCGTGTCAGTGACATTAATAGTTATTTTACCAGCATTTCCTAATCCTTCCGTACTGCTACTGATCGTAGTTGCATCAAACATCTGCAAATTTGTTGCTTTAACTTCAATACCACCGCTATCACCTTCTGCTCCTAAACTTACTTGACTACCTACACCACTAACATTTCCTTCGCTATTGCTTCCTCGTAAAGTCATCGTATCAACAACACTAATCGTTACTTTACCGGCATTTCCTATTCCTGCTAAACCAGCATTTATGTTTCCACCGTCTAATAAATTCAACGTCCCTGCATTAACTTCAATTCCACTAATATTTCCTTTTGCACCTGCTGCAACTCTGCTAAATATGGCACTTGTCAAACCTAGACTATCTTCGCCTTGTAAAGTCATAGTGCCATTAACATTGATAGTTATTTTATCTGCATTACCCACACCAAAAATACTATTGCTAATTTGTCCTTTATCCAGAAGTAAAGTATTTGTCTTAACCTCGATTCCATAACTATTTCCCTGTCCAACAATCCCATTAAATATACTACTTCCTATACCTAGACTCGACTCTCCTTTCAAAGTCATCGTATCAGTAACGCTAATCGTTATTTTGCCAGCGTCTCCTATACTTCTTGACGAACTATCTAATCTTGCACCATCGAATAAATTTAATGTATTTGCACTAATTTCAATTCCCCCACTATTTCCCGTTCCACCAAAATTTACTCTACTGATTACAGCACTTCCTAAACCTCTACGATTTTCTCCTTGTAGAGTCATCGTATCAAAAACATTGATGGCTATTTTACCAGCATTTCCTAATCCCTCAGTACTGGAATTCAATTCAGCACCATCGAATAAATTTAATGTATTTGCACTAATTTCAATTCCCCCACTATTTCCTATTCCTTCTGATTGCACTAAGCTAGATATATTACTGACTCGTTTTTGACTATCTTTACCCATTAAAGTCATAACATCAGTGACATTAATGGTTATTTTTCCTGCATCTCCTATACCTATAACATTACTAAGAATCCTTGCACCATCGAATAAATTCAAAGTATTTGCATTAACTTCAATTTCCCCACTATTTCCTATTCCATTTGAGGAGACTAGACTAATTACACCACTTCGTAAACCTTGACTATCTTCACCTTTTAAAGTCATAGTATCAGTAACATTAACGGTTATCTTTCCTGCATTTCCTACCCCAAAAGTGGTAGATTCTAAAACTGCGCCATCTAGTATATTTAAAGTACCTGTCTTAAGCTCAATGTCTCCTGCATCTCCTTTACCATTCTGTAGAACAGCATTGGAAACCAAACTACTATTAGCGATCGCAATTGTCCCTATTGCATTAATTGTTATATCTCCTGCTTGTGCATCTAGTGAACCTAACCCCGATGCGATTCCTGCTCTAAGTTTACTTCCTACTCTTAGTTCAAGATTTTGAGCATTAATCGTAATATTACCGCCACCACCACCACGAACATTTAATTCTAAACCATTCGTTAGTAATACGTCACCTGTGCTGGTTAGAGTGATATTCCCGCCTAGTAAACCTTGGGCTAAAATATTAGAACCTGTACTGATATTTCCTTGAGAGAGTAGCGTCACATTACCACCATTACCGATCAAAGACGAAGCATCAACCGCACCAACAAGAGTAATTCCACCACGCGCATCTATAGTAACAGAACCACCACCAAACGCATTTTTAGTAGTAATCGAACCTACCGTAATGCCTCCAAATAGAGGTTGTAAGGCTAGATTGGGTGAATATTGATTGCTTAAAAAAACTTTACCGCCACTGCCAAAAATGGGATGGAACGTAATACTACCAATAAAAATGTCTGCACTTGTTGGCGTATCTGTATCAAAAAATGGGTTACCGACTGCTGTTGTTCCTGCACGAATATCTAATGTTGGTTCTAAACTTCCATCAATATTAATCGTACTACCATCAGATAAAGTTACTGTAGAAGCTAATGTATCGCCAGTTTCATCGACACCCGTAATGAGAATCGTACCTGGAATATAGACAGAGCCACCAGCAATAATATGTAATGATGCTCCCTGATAAGCATCAAATTTAACATCTCCAACTGTACGAATAATTGGATCGTATAAACTGACTAAACCTCCCAAACTTCCGTCTAATTTCTCTATCTTAAAACTGCCACCACTCCAGTAATGTGCATCTCCACTGACTGCATTAGTTGAACGTAATAATAAATCTTTTCCTGAAACAATCCCACTCTGAGGATGATTCAACGCATATATGTCAACGTTTTGATTTCCTTGTAACAGTAAATTTCCACCTGATGCGGCGATAAAAGGACTAATTACACTATCTCTAATGATTAAAGTATCTAATGCTTCTAAGGTTAAATCTCCTCCTACTGCAAGAGTTCCAGATATGTTGAGATTTCCAGCTTTAAGAGTTAAATGACTCGGAGTTACTATATTTGCTGTACTACTAATATCCCCAGCGTTTTCTCGAAATCTTAAACCAATTGGAATATTTACGGTTAATAATGGTGGTGCATCTGGATTAGTTGTACTAAACTCGAAATTATTATCAAATACTAGACTATCAGCCGTTGCACCAATAAAGGCTCCTCGCATATCTAAACGCGCATTTGGTCCAAAAATAATGCCACTTGGATTAATCAAAAATAAGTTAGCATTTCCGAGTACGCCAAGTGTTCCCAAAATATTAGATACATTTCCCCCTGTGACTCGTGAAAAGATATTTTGAATTACGTCGGGATTGGCAAAATAAGCCCCTCTGCCTTCATTAACATTAAATTCCTGAAAACTGTGGAATAAGTTACTACCACGTGTTGCACCGCCTTCTATTACGTCACTGGGCGTATTTTTGATCGTGTCTGGTCGAGTTCTGGAGTTTTCTGCACCAAGGCTGTTGTCAGGGATAATTTGTGCCTCTGCTATTCCATTATCTATTAGACTACCAAGCAGTGTCAAAAATATGCCAAATGTGAGACGCAATGAGAAGAAATTCATTTGTTACGAGATGTAAATTGATTTTTAAAAAATTTGACCAAGAATTAGTTAAATAATACTGATTGCAGCTTAAAAAGAATCTAAAATAATTATAAAAAATGGTTTAATTAAATAAACGAAGATAAAACCTAAACACAATTGAGCTACGATAATACTTGTAAATATTTAGCAGAACGTTATCCCGATGCTTTTGCCAAGTGGTTGTTAGGCATTGAAACCGCAGATATAGAAGTTCTTAAAACTGAACTATCTCAAGATCCGATTCCTGCTGATTCATTGACATTTCTTAGAGTTTCCAATAGGATTTTACATTTAGAATTTCAAACTTTACCTAGATCTAAACCGCCTCTTCCTTTGAGGATGTTAGATTATGCTGTACAGTTGAAACGACTATATCAGTGTCCTGTAGTACAAATTATCATTTTTCTTCAACAAACGAGAAAAGCGATCGCTTATACTGAGGTTTATCAAGATGAGACAACAATTCATCGTTATCGAGTCATTCGTCTGTGGGAGCAAGATTCGGCATTATTTTTAGATAATCTAGGATTATTACCTTTAGCACCCTTGACTAAAGCTGAATCATCTTCAGGATTATTAGCACGAGTAGGAGAAAAAATTAGTACAATTAAGGACAGTAAAGAAAAATCTGATATCGCCAGTTGTACTGAACTTTTAGCTGGCTTACGTTTTAACACAAATTTAATCTATCAATTTCTAAAGAAGGATATTATGAAAGAATCATCAGTTTATCAAGATATTATCCAAACAGGAAAGCGAGAAGAAGTACTGTCTCTGACAATGCGTCTTTTAAGAATTCGGTTTGGTGAGTTAGAAGCTCCGTTGTTGGAAAGGATACAAGGTTTATCGACTGAACAATTAGAATCTTTAGTCGAAGCTTTATTAAATATTGTCGAGAAGTCTGAATTAGTGCTTTGGTTAAATCAACAAAATTATAAGAGTGACTGATGTCAATATTTGATAAGACTAAAATTTTAGATGGTGAAATTTAATCAACAAAAATTAATGGTACAAACACCAGTTCAAGTTTTAACACTTTCTGAGTTTTTATACTTACCAGAAACTCAACCAGCTTCTGAGTTTATTCATGGAAAGGTGAGTCAAAAATCCATGCCTCAAGGGGAACATAGTCGCTTACAATATAAGTTTTGTTGGACAGTGAATGAGTTAGCAGAATCATCTCAGGTTGCGATTGCTTTTCTGGGGTTGCGCTGTGTTTTTGAAGGGAATGCGATTGTACCAGATGTGGCGGTGTTTCGCTCTCGCAGAATTCCTCGCACCGAGTCAGGACGCATAGCGAATCGGTTTGAGAGTTATCCAGATTGGGCAGTTGAGATTCTATCGCCAGATCAAAGTACAACGAAAGTGTTAGAAAATTTGTTACTTTGTTCGATGGCGGGGACAGAATTAGGATGGTTAATAGATGCTAAAGAAGAAACAATTTTAGGTGTATTTCCAGAACAACGGGTGCAGTTATTTCGGGAAGATGAAAAATTGCCGATTTTAGAGGGGATTGGGTTAGAGTTGAAGGTAAATGACGTGTTCAATTGGTTAAATTTATGACTGATCTCTGTTTTTGAAATCTTTAAAATGTCCGAATGATAAGGAATTCATGTGTTACGAGATGTAAATTGATTTTTTAAAAATTTGAGCAGTAATTAGTTAAATATTACTAATTTATGCTTGACAAGAAGATAAAATAATTATAAAAGATGATTTAAGTGAATAATTGGTGCTAATTTGCGAAATTACTCTAATTTTTGAATTAATCTTTGTTCATTGCGTTTGTTTCTTTTATTTCGTATAATCAAAAGACTAATTAGCTGATTCAGTAAATTTTTATGACTCGTTCAGTTTCCCATTCTTCTGACACATTCAACTCGATAGCCGATGAAAAGACTCTTGCAATGGCAAGCTATGATATTTTGAAGAGCTACTTAAAGCAAGAACAAAAGTATTATACTTTACAAATAAAGTCGAATCAGCTAGAAACTGATTCAGTAACCATTTCAGCTACCGCACTTAGTCTAGTAATCGAAATTTTAGAGCAGATAAGCCAAGGAAAAACCGTCAAAATTGTTCCTATTAAACTAGAACTAACTACCTCTGAAGCGGCTGATTTATTAAATGTGTCTCGTCCTTATTTTGTTGAGTTATTAGAGTCAGGGCAAATTCCTTTTCGCAAGGTCGGCCCACGTCGTCGGGTTCTTTGTGAAGATGTGATGAATTATAAAAACCGTATTGACACACAACGAGAACAAACGTTAGCTGAACTAGCCGCCCAAGCACAAGAATTAAAAATGGGATACGAATAAAAAGAGTGACAAGTTGGACAGTTATTTATGATGCTTCGGTTTTGTATCCTGCACCGTTAAGGGATTTTTTGATGTGGCTGGCTTTGACAAATTTATTTAGAGCAAGATGGACAGATGAGATTCATGATGAGTGGATCAGAAATGTTTTAAAAAATCGTCCTGATCTGACTTTAGCTCAACTGAATCGTACAAAGAACTTAATGAATATAAATGTTCATAATTGTCTAGTTACAAATTACGCATCACTAATTCCAAGGCTGAAACTTCCAGACCCTAACGATCGTCATGTTTTAGCGGCGGCTATTCAGACTCAGGCTGATTTCATTGTCACTTTTAACCTTAAAGATTTTCCTGATTCGGTTCTTGATCTTTATGAAATAGAAGCCATTCATCCTGATGAGTTTATCATAGAATTAATTGAGCGTGACTCAAAAACTGTCGCTCAAGCGGCAGAAAAACAAAGAAGCACTTTAAAAAATCCACCTCTAACACGCGATCGATATTTAGAAATTCTAAAACAGCAAGGATTACCTAAAACAGTAAATTTACTCACAGATTTATTAGAAGCGGAAATTTAAACTAAAATAAAGACCACGATCGTTTAATGAATCTTTTTCCACATCTGTACTCACCAAAGGAATACCCCAATCAAACCGAGCATTTAATCGCTCTCCCATTTGCCATAATAACCCTAAACCAACACCTACTAATGTATTAGGATCAGGATTAGAAAATTCTCCATTATTCCAACCCACACCAAAATCAATAAAGGGAATAACTTGTAAAACGCCTTCTATTCTGGATACTCGCAAAATCGGTAAGCGAACTTCTGTACTGAGCAAAACGCCATTATCGGTGAGGAGTAAATCTTGGCGATATCCTCGCACACTTCCTAAACCACCGACAGAAAACTGTTCTAGGGCTAATAAGGGTTCATTGGATAATTGTAAGTCAGAACGAACGACTAATAATGTTTCGGGTGCTAATAATCTGACATATTGTCCTTGTCCACGCCAAGCAAAAAAGGTACCATCTGGAATACCATCTGAGTTGATGGTAGAATCGAAAGCATTAACGCCGATACTAAATTGAGAGTTTACTGCAATGACTTCTCTAGGGTTTCGTTTTACCCAGTCTTGAAATAAACGTATTGCAGATATCCTGACTTCACCTTGATTATTAGCACCCGCAGAAAGAGGAAACCCTTCTCCTTCTAAGAAATTTTTGCTTTCTTGGCGAGATAGTGTCAATCCTAGCGCAAATTCTTGAGTCGGTGATTGAATTAAAGGCTGACGAAAAGATAATTCGTAGTAATAATAATTGCCTGTAAGATCAATATCATTAAAGAGGCGATCGACTACTTCATTACTACTATAACCCCCCGCTAATCGAATTGTCGTATTATGGGGACTAACGGGAATAACATAACTCAAATCAACGGCATTACTTCCATCTGTATTGTTATATGTTAGATCGATGCTATCACCAAAACCGAATAGATTTCTCTCTTGAATATAGACTCCTCGCTGAAAACTACCCACACTAGGATTACGACCATTATTAGCAAATACATCAATATTAAAAGTGTCTGCTTCTGTAACTTCAACTTCTAATAAACTTAAATCTGGGCGTACTCCGGCTGATAATTGTGCTGAAATATTTTTGATTTGCGGATCAAGTTGTAGAAGTTGTAATGCTTCGAGTAAACGGTTTTGATTGAGGGGAGTTTGCACAGCAAGACCTAAACGAGAACGAACATACTCTGGTCTTAAGCGTCGAGTTCCTGTTACTTTGATGTCTTCTATTCCACCTTCGATAATTGTAATTTTTACAATTGCGCCTTCTGGACTAAGGGATTGTCCAGCTTCAATAACTGCACCAGAATTGATGTAACCATTGCTAATATAGAGATTTGTGATAATTTCTTCTATTGCAATTAAGTCAGAAAATGTAAGCTCTTTTCCAATAAAATTTTTAACAACTTCGTTTAATTCTTCATTACTAAAAGCTGTATTATCAATAAATTCAAATCCGTTAACTTTAATGGTGCCTGGGATTTCTTCAAAAGGTGCAGGAGGCGTTTGAGGTGGCGGTATTTCGAGTTGTGGTTTTTCGATGGGTTGTGGTTTTTCTAGCGGGGGAACAGGCGTGATAGGATCAGGTCTAGTGGGGATTTGTGCTAAGGTTTGACTCGCATTAACCGGTAAAATGCTCCCAACAAGCGTAAGGGCTAAAAAATTTTGAATTGAATTCATTTTAAATGAAGTAAAGAATAAATTAGTCTATTTTCAATACATTTACTGTTTTAACCTATGTTTGACGTTTTTCAAATTTTTTTTGAGAATGCGATCGTTTTTTGTTAACCAATAACTAGAACCTTTGTATTAATTACCCAAAAATGTAGGGGTTTGGAGACCAAACACTGTCGGTTACCAAACCCTAGATGTAAGAATGGAGTATTATTAAGAATAAGCACCCATTAACTCATCAGTATGTTTTACTAAAGAAGAATAGAAATCCAATCCAGGCATTAAACTATCAATGGATGCGCTTTCTAATTCTCTGAGTTGAGTTGTCTTGAAATTACCTGTCAAAGAAATAACATTAGCCGCTACTTTTGCAGGACTTGGAATGTCTATAATTTCTACAGAACTCATAGACGGAGCCTCAACTACTTGTAATGTCTTAGCTTGACGAGAATCATTAGCAATCAAGTCTGTAGTTGTGATGGCATTTCGGTTGCTCACTTCACCTTGATTTTGACTCAAAACATTAACCGCGCTCAGTTCGTAATCATTACTAGCCATACCAGACATCAAAGCACTAGAAAAACTACCTGTTCTCTTAACAGCTAAAGCTCGTCGTACTGCCGCATCAGCATTCACAAACCCACTACCAGTAAAATAATCATAGCCTGATGTCCCTAAATCAACGGCTGTTTGAGAGAGAATTTGTTTGACACCAGATGCACTAAGATTTGGGTTAGCGCTCCAAACTAAAGACGCTACTCCCGCTACGTTCGGTGCTGCTGCTGAGGTTCCGTTAAAACCGCTAGAACCATTGCCGTAATAACTAAATTGAGTATTAGATGTATTGTTGGGATATGGCAAACCAGACGCTTTAGCACTAATCACCTCGGATGGCCCCATTAAGGTTAACCCAACGCCATATTGAGAGTAATTAATTCTTTGTCCAGAGGTATTAGCTGCACCAACTGCAATGACGTTGCTGTAAGAGTTAGCTAGAATTGCTGGATAGGCGATGCTACTCTGTCCACTGTTCCCCGAAGCAATTACAAAAAGCGCTTTACTTTGATTGTTAGCTACAAGTTGATTAAATGCAGAGTTTGAACTACCTCCACCTAAGCTCATGTTAATAACTAAACGCTTTCCTTGGCTATTAGCATAATTAATCATATTTTGTGTTGCCGTAGCCAATGATTGATCTCCCAACTCATTACCCGGAATAACATCAATGTGGAAAACCTCAGAATTCCAGTTAATGCCACTCATTCCCAGTCCGTTATTACTCTTTGCTGCCATGATTCCTTGTACTGCGGTACCGTGAGAAGTACGCTGATTAACTGGGAAACGAGTATCGCTGAATTCATCCCGATAGTTGTTGGTATAAACGGTTGTATTAGGTAAATCAGGGTGAATGAAACCAGAACTATTAACCCCTAATCCTGAGTCTTCAACTCCTAGCATGACATTTGTCGAACCTTTGGTAAACCACCAAGCATTATGAACCCCCATCATGTGTAAATTCCATTGGGAATTAAAGTAGGGATCGTTTGGTATGGTAGATAAATTGGCAGTACCGTTGGCAAAGCGAATATTATCGATTCCTTCAAAATAAATTTTAGAACCGTTACTGAGTGTCATAGAATCAAATAGACGATTTCCACTGCCTGGATTGTACAAAACTCCGCCCGAAGAACCTGTGGAACTAACAAAGTTAAAAGCAACGCTACTAGAATTAATCCCAGATAGATCGATATAATCTCTTAAACCACTACTATAATTTACATTGCCATTACCAGAGATGATGTAGTTATAGTTAGAGTTAATCGTAAAGCGATCGGCCCCTAATGTTCCCCGAACCTTCTTAGTTCCTAATGCTGATGTACCCACCGAAAGCGGATCAATTTTACCAACAACAGAAGCATTAGCAGATAGTCCAGTTAAAGGATCATTACTGCCTTGTGTTGTTAATTGTTCTACACTACCAACACGACTAATCAACGATTCTTTATTGATTATGGTTGTTTTTTCTAATGTTCGATCAATATATTCAGACTCAAAACCTGAATTGATAGCAAGTTGAGATTGAGAACTAAAATCTAATAAAGACGATTGTTCAGTTAGTCCAATTGAGCTATTTAATAAAGAATTGGAATCTAGTAAGCCACTATTTAGAGAAGTTGATTGATTTTCTGAGATGTTAGGTTCAAACATTTGACATTTACTCCTAAATAAAACATTCGTACACTAAATAAATTGGATGTCTTGAAAAGAAAAGCTTAGGCGAAGATTGTTTGTATAAACTGCATATTCTCACTCTAAAGCTATTATCAAACTCTGATGTGTCCAAAATAGAGATAAAATTGGATAAATCCATCTTTTAAGGCAATTCGGCTATTTTTTTAAGTTCATCATTCAATGATTACAATTGCATTTTTTAATGAATTTGTAATGAAGCCAAAAATTTAAAAGTAGTTGAGTTTGTTCGACTGATAAATGCAAAGCTTTTGAGAAGGCTAAGATAAAGGATTTTGGAGGAAATCGATTACATTTAGGGTTAGAATTGAAATAACGGTAAAGGGATTCTCGGTTCATATAATAATTTTGCTCCTGTAATTTATAGAAAAGCTTTTTGATGCTGACTTCTTTTTTTTTGAGGATTTTTTTGAGAAGTTCACTAAACTGAATTTTCTGATAATCTTGGATGACTTGAAAGATATATTCTATAGATTGATAATCGTTAGTTGAATTATCTTGTATCATGACCTTTTCCCAAAATCTAGAAGTAACATCGCTCCTGTAATCGTTCATATATCTGAGGTTGGATGGGTTATGCAATTTTTTTCGGTCTTGAATGAAATTATTCATATGGTTTTCTGGGTGATGTAAGTTTCAAGTGCATTAAATTACTTTTTGATGACTATTTTCAACTGAACCTGACAATTTAATTTTTTTAAGAAATAATACCAACAATAAAATTTAATTCCTTTCAGATTAGCCAGCCAAAAAATCCAGTTATTGTTGTAACTAAATTTTAAATAGTTCATTAAATATTGCTCCATAATGGGTTTGGAGACCAAACTCCTACATTTTTTTGATTTAGAAACCAAACCCCGATATCATCTATAAGAGAAATGTTATATAGTGGCGTTTTACAATAATCTTTTTGTCTTTTTGCATTACTTTTTTTAGTGGATGCTTGATTAGTTTTTTGCTGTTGTTGAAGCTGACATTGAGCTATCTCGAAAAATCTGCGACAATAATTAGTAGCATTTAAAGAAATTGATTGCTCAGAGTTAGCTAAATTTGTACATCGATTGATTTTTTCACGTAAAGAGTCTAAAGCTACTGCTTTGTTTTTTTCTAAATCAACTCTTAAGCTAAACAAAAGTATAGAGCTTAAAACAACTGTATTTAGCTTTTTCATCTTTAATACCTCCCCGACATTTATCCTGTGCTGTCATTACTTATTTCTGGGCGCAAGGAGGTTATGCAATTGTTTTAAAATCTAAATTAGAGGCGATTTAATTTTTTTAGTATAAAAATACTATTAAGCGATGAAAAAAAGATAAACAGCGTTATGCTTATTTTAGGAAGTATTTACCGAAATTAGACAAGGGACAAAAATAGTATGCAACTACAGACGGAAAAACGGTATTACACCCCAGAGGAGTACCTCGAACTAGAAGAAACCACCGAGTACAAAAATGAATATCTAGATGGAGAAATTATCCCGATAGTAGGAGATACAACGAATCATAATAAAATTTGTTTAAATTTTTGTCGAAATTTTCCTTTAAATATTAATTCCCAAAATTATGATATTTATATGGCAGGAGTACGTTTATGGTTATCTGAATACCGTTTTTATACTTATCCTGATGTGATGGTTATTAAAGATAATCCGATTTATCATGGAAAAGGAAAATCAACAATTACCAATCCTCAAATCATTGTAGAAGTGTTATCCAAATCCACTCAAGGGTATGATAGAGGGGATAAATTTAGATATTATCGTTCTCTACCTAGCTTCCAAGAATATATTTTAATTAATCAATATAGTTATACAGTCGAACAATATTTAAAACAATCTCAAGAACAATGGTCAATTCATTTTTATGAGGGCGAAAATGCGGTTTTACAATTAGCTTCTCTAGATTGGCAAATTTCTTTACATGATTTATATCAACGGGTAGATTTTGAATTAGTAGAAGATTAATTAATCTCCTAAGCGACTATTACGCCGCACTTGCCAACTAACATAAATTAATAATAAGGTAGCAACGATCGCAAAACCCCAACCACTAGGAACATTAGAAAAACCTAGCGCCAAACTGCCCACCCAAAACGTCAACGCATATATAAATAAAACCGTCAGACGATGAGAAATTCCAGCTTTGAGTAAACGATGATGGAGATGGCGTTTATCCGCTAAAAAGGGTGATTTTCCTTGACTGAGACGAGAAATAATCACAGTTGACATATCTATAATCGGGACAGCTAGAATTAGATAGGGTAATAACACCGCAGTTACGGCAATGGTTGTCACAGCAGTTGTTTTAACTAAACCAATTACCGCCACACCTGCGAGAGTAAAGCCCATAAAATAAGCCCCACCATCACCCATAAAAATTTGTGCAGGATTAAAATTATAGCGCAAGAAACCTAAAGCCCCACCGGCCATTGCTGCGGCGATAATAGCGGCTGAGGGTTGGTGCATTGCTAGAGTAACCATTAATAATACTACCGAAGAAATGCCGGCGACTCCTGCGGCTAATCCATCTAACCCATCAATCCAATTTATCGCATTTGCCATCCCCACTAACCATATGACGGTGATGGGAAGACTTAGCCAACCAATATGAATTAAATCGGAAAAAGGAACCGAAAGAAAGTCAATTTTTACGCCGACAAGCCATGCTAAAGATGCGACAGTTACTTGCATTGCTAAACGAGAAAAAGGCGAAAGATTGTATAAATCATCCGCTAATCCGATTAAAAAGAAAGCTAATCCGCCGATGGTGACTCCCCAAACTTCCCACTCACGGTTAGGGGGTAATCCTTTAAAACCACCCAACCACCAAATAATCAATAACGCAATTAACGTACCAATAAAAATCGAAATGCCACCTAGACGTACCATTGGTTGTTTATGAACTTTTCGGTCGCCTGGTTGGTCAACATAACCACTTTTGAGGCCGACTGTTTTGACGACGGGGGTACTCCACAAAACGACGACATGAGAGATGAGAAAGGCAACTAGATGATATAAATCTCCAGACATCTTGGCTATGTTGGGGGTGAATGGGATTAAGAGTACTCATGTGAAGTTTACCTTAATCCCAGCCTTTTAGACGAGGTTTTATACGATCGCTGGTACAGGAATTTTGAGATGAGGATATAACGGGAAGTTATTACAGAGTTTAGCCACTCTGTTTAAGCAATCTTGTTGTATTGACTCATTTTCTGGATTAGTCAAGCGATCGGCAATAATATTACCAATTTCGGTAAATTCTGCTTCCTTCATGCCGCGAGTGGTCATTGCTGGAGATCCTAAACGAACTCCACTGGTGACAAAGGGGGAAGCGGGATCAAAGGGAACAGTATTTTTATTAGCCGTAATATTAATGCCACTGAGTAGTTGATCGCCGACTTTGCCCGTCATATTTATTAAACGGAGATCCAATAGCATTAAATGATTATCTGTGCCATCTGTAACGAGTTTTAAGCCCCGTTGATTGAGTTGTTGGGCTAGGGACTTAGCATTGGCGATGACCTGCCCAGAATAGGCTTTAAACTCTGGTTTGAGGGCTTCTCCAAAGGCGACGGCTTTACCTGCGATCACGTGTTCTAGTGGGCCGCCTTGACTTCCGGGGAACACTGCTTTATCGAATTTTTTGCCTAATTCTTCGTCTCTAGTTAGAATTAAACCACCTCTTGGCCCTCTAAGGGTTTTGTGTGTGGTGGTGGTGACGACATCACATACGGAAATAGGACTCGGATGATGTCCGGTGGCGACTAAACCGGCAATATGGGCAATATCGGCCATTAAATATGCCCCTATTTCATCGGCAATGGCGCGGAATTTTTCAAATTCGATGATTCTCGGATACGCGGAATAGCCACAAATTAAAAGTTTTGGACGTTCTTTGAGGGCAATATCTCGAATTAAGTCAAAATCGAGTCTTTCAGTGGTAGGATTAACCCCATACTGCACTACTTTAAACCATAAACCTGAGACGTTTACGGGTGAACCATGCGTCAGGTGTCCACCATGAGACAAGTCCATCCCCATGATTGTATCACCTGGTTTCAGTAAGGAGAGAAATACCGCAAAGTTCGCCTGTGCGCCCGAATGGGGTTGTACATTAGCATGATTGGCCCCAAATAATTGTTTAACACGATCGATGGCTAATTGTTCAACTTGATCGACAAATTCACAGCCCCCGTAGTATCTTTTTTTGGGGAGTCCTTCTGCATATTTATTGGTTAAAACTGATCCTTGTGCCGCTAAAACCGCAGCCGAGGTAAAATTTTCACTAGCAATGAGTTCGAGGTGATCTCGTTGACGTTGTAACTCTCGATCGATCATCGATGCTACTGTTGGATCACTCAGGGCAAGTATATCTAAGTTAGTATCCGTCACGTTTGCTTATTCCCTACTTTCGTCGGTTTTAATTGTATGGCAATTCTCTATTATCGCTTATCTTCTTAAGCTTTGCTTTCAATATAGAGTACTCACTAACAAGTTTATGCACCCATTCCAGAATATCGCTTGAGTCCCATGCGCCATAACCAACGATACAAAAAGAAAAATATTGTACCCCAACCCAACATTACAAGACTACCCCGCACTAAATCGACGGGTAAACCAATTAAAATAGCAGCAGGAAAATGTATTAAATAAGGAAACGGTGTCCATTGTATAAAGTCTCGAACTTGTGGGGGATAGACTTCTAACGGTGCAATCATTCCCGATAAGAACAGATAAAATAAGAACCAAAATTGTTCGATCGCGCTGGCACGTTCTGTCCAAAATGATAACATCGAAAAAGTATACTGTATCAAGAACCGAACAACGAAAGCCATTACAATAGCCAGCAAAAATAAAATAACACTTTCTAGTTTCGGTATCCAAAACGCTTGGGGATACAGCGCAAAGAAGAGAACAATAAAAACACCCACTAAGACAAAACGAGTCATTTTTTCAGAAAGGTGTCGAGCAATATGATGCCAAACGGGGTCAATAGGTTGCAATAATCGAAAAGATAATTTACCTTCAACGATTTCCCGTTCAAATTCCCAAATGACCCAAATTGTGGTAAACTGTCTAACTAAAAAAACTGCAAAAAAATAACGGGCAAATTGAGTCGCATCTAAACCAAAATTACCGCCGTTTTGTGAAGCTTGTATCCAGACACCCATTAAAATTAAAGGTAATGAACCCGCTAACGCCCATAAAAAAATTTCTGCTCGATACTCAATCATATGAGCATAATAGGTTGTAAGTAACGTAGTCATTGCTCGATAAAACCACTTCATTTAGGCAACAACTCCCGTTTGAAAAAGACGACCAATAATTTCTTCAATGGGTGGCTCATTAATACTAAGATCAATAATATCTAATTCGGCGATAATTCGTGCGATCGCATTTCTTAACTTTTCCTGTGGTACGACTAATCTTATTTCTTTCCCATCAATACTGACAATCTCTCCATAGGAAACTAACTGATTTTCCGACACAGGATAAGCTAACTCGATTTTGACTTCTCGACAGGGTGCAAATCGTTCTAACAAACCGTCTAGACTCCCATCATACATCAAATTTCCATGATGGATCAGCATCACTCGTTTACACAAAGCCGTAATATCAGCCATATAATGACTGGTTAAAAGAATCGTCGCTTGATATCGTTGATTATATTCTTTTAGAAACTCTCTAACGGCTGCTTGGGCGTTAACATCGAGTCCTAATGTCGGTTCATCTAAAAATAATACCTGTGGGTGATGCAATAAAGCAGCGAGTAATTCTGCTTTCATTCTCTCACCTAAAGATAACTTACGAACGGGTTGTTTTAGCTTTTCTTGTAGCGTCAACATTTCCGATAACTCACCGAGACGCTGTTGAAAAACCGACTCAGGGATATTATACACTGCCGCATTAATCCGAAGAGAGTCTAAAGCTGGTAAATCCCATAATAATTGTTGTTTTTGTCCCATAACGAGACTCATTGTCTGTAAAAACTGCGGTTGTCTACGAAAAGGAACATAACCCGCGACTCTTACTCGTCCACATGACGGATGAACTAAACCTGTTAACATCTTAAGAGTAGTGGTTTTTCCTGCACCATTAGGACCGAGAAACCCGACAATTTCCCCTGGTTCTATTGTAAAAGAAACATTCTGTACAGCTTTGATTTCCCGATAGGTGCGTTTAAAGAAATGAGTAATTGTCCCTTTTATTCCTGGTTCTTTGACCGCCACAGGATAAATTTTACTAAGATTGTCAACAATGATCATGGACATGGTGGGGAAAGTCGTAGAAATAATTAGTAATGCTGACGCTTCTAGATTATTACACGATTTTTGCTTTGAGTTGTTCTAGCTAACGTTAGATATTTAAGTCAATTAACCTCTTTATCATAGATGGCGATGGGGCGAGTTTGACCACCTTCGTACTTAACACACTCGTTTACCTTTTATAGGTGTAACGCTTGATCGCTCTGATGCTGACACCAAGATAATCAGCCACTTTTTATTTTTTTATATGGGTTAAGGTAATATTGTAAGAGATTGATAAGGTAATGTAGACGGAATGAGATCGAGAGATTGAGCCAATATAGATATAATATGCTGCAAAATGTAATTTTTTGCCTATAATAGAAGCTGATGAATCTAAAAAATCTAAATCCATATCTAATTTATCAGACTTTACATCGTAATAAATTTTGTGCGTCTTTTGTTTCTACACTTCAAACAATTGTTGTGACTGCTTTTTAAGCAAAATATCAGTTTCTGGCTCGATGCCGCGAAAACCCCATTTTATTCAATAAATCTTTATGGCAACTAATAAAAAGAAGCAAAAAAATGATGAAGCTACTGATGTAGAGAGTAAAGAGGAAGAACTTTTAAAAGACCCTAACTGGGTAGACAAAGCAATTGGTAGAGCAAAACCTATTGAATTGACAGAGTATGAAAAAGAGCTTGCCAATTTGCTAGTTGAGCTTGCATACAAAAACTCTGAGTCCAATTCTTCACCATTAGGCTACTCTCTAGCTGCTGCCTTCGATCTTTTCGTCGCCGCAGGATACTACAAAAACATAACGCCTAAAGAGAAGAAGAAAAAAACATCTGAGGAGAAAAAGAAAACATCTGAGGAGAAGAAAATGTCTGAGGGGTGGCTTTATTGCTCAAACCCAAATGCTTCACCGTTACTAATTTACCCATATACTAATACTTGCCCTCTTTGCGTACTAAATGGCGAGTTTCACTTTCATCCAGCGAAAAAGCCTGAGTCAGGAACTATAGGGAGCATTACGCAGAATTCACTGGGTGTTTTCCTAACCTGTCTTTTTGAACGGAACAACCAGCGTCTTGAAGTGCGGTGTGGTCACCGTTATGATCCAATGGATATTATTATTGAGGACAAGCAAAATAATAATATTGTTCTTATGGGTGAAGTGAAAGCGGCCCCACTCACTACTCTTGCTCTAGCCGTTCAATGCGATGCTCAACTTGGTCAAAACGCTGAAGGTAAAGTAGTTAATCATAAACCGCAATCTCTTGAAAATTCATTTTTAGCTCAGTCTGAGTTTTACCTTTTGCTCCCACAATTAGAGGGTTCAAAGTGGAAGCCTGAGCTTATATCTTTAGGAGTAAAAAATAATGAGCCAATAGAGGAGTGGGTGTATCGCCAATTGTTTCGCGTGTTTAGTGAAGATAAAAAGTTGTTCGGACGCTACTTTCAGTTTTGGGAGAAAGCTTTTGTTGCCTACACGAGAAGTGAGTGGATTAAAGACTCGGATCCAGATCCTGTTTATTGGTTGACTAATGGCTGTGGGGTTCCTCCAAACCCCGAATCAAAGAACTGGCCTAAAAGAGAAAAAGGAGACAGTTATAAGTCGGTATCCGATGGTAAGACCAGCGTGGGAATGGACAGAACAGACGATATCAAAAAAGGGATTTGCCAAGTTCTCATAATTGGTGCCTCATCAGCGAAGCTAAAGAGTAAACGTACTGTAAAAACAGCGTTGCTTTCTAACATTCACGCGGTTCGTCACTACGATGCTTACATAAAAGATCTTGAGGATATCGTTTGGACGAAAACTGGTAATCAGATAATTACCAAAGCAAGTCAGTTGCCGTCAGATCAAGATATGTATAATCTTTGTGATGGGATTATTTCCTTTACGAAAATTTATGCAAGAGACCAGTGGATCATTGACAATTTTAAATTTTAAGCAAGAAAGTAGTTCCATCCCTAATCACATTGCTCGGCAAGTCAGTCCAGATGTCCAGCGACGCATCAATGCTTTAAAAATAGGGCAAAAAATGCAAGATTTACCAGAAGAGCTTTGGCATACAAGTTTCCGTTACTATGTTAAAGAAGATGAAAATCGACGTGGTGGCCCAAATCTCAGAATTATTAGACTTAACCCTGAAATGCCATCTCTAACAGTAACGGCATACATTTTCAACAAGTTTGTTCACCCTTATGAAAACCGCTATATTTCAGTTCGAGAGGCCGCAAGGTTACAAGGTTTTTCCGATAGCTTGGAGTTCAAAGGTACACAGAATAGCACACAATTACAAGTTGGTAACGCTGTTCCTGTTCAATTAGCAAAGGCGGTGTTTGATCAGGTTATCCAACATACAGAAAAAGTTAGGTATAAGCTAGGTCAGAATCTTACTGCTATGAGCCTTTTTAGTGGTGCAGGAGGCATGGATATAGGTGCAGACTGTACAGGCCGAATTAAAACGCTTTTAGCTATAGATTCTTGGCAAGATGCTTGCGACACTTTGAGCGGCTATTATAATGGACGCTGCGATGTGCTTCAGCAAGACGTTGTAAATATTACAAATCCCTTGAAGCTTTGGCAATCAAGAACTGGTGAAACAAGAGAGCCAGATTTAGTTTTTGGAGGCCCACCGTGTCAGGCATTTAGTCAGGCTGGCAAGCAGAAAGGCTTGGATGACGATCGCGCACAAATGATCTTTGAGTTTATCCGATTCATTAAAGACTTAAGTCCCGCATTTTTTGTGATGGAAAACGTCGCCAACTTGAAGGGAATTGGAGAAGGCACCATCTTTAAAAAGATTCTAAAAAGTATGGAGGATCTGCAATACGAAATTACTACAGGATTGCTACTCTCTGCCGATTTTGGAGTTCCTCAATTGCGAAAACGCTTGTTTTTCTTAGGAAGCCGACGAGAATTTGGGAAGATTCCGCTACCGTACCCTACCCATAGTGCTATGCCTGGTCTATTTACTCTACCTTATCTGACTGTTGGCGAAGCGTTTGCAGGACTCCCGTTGCTGCCTATAAACTATAAATAAGGATTATGAAGTTGAGACGAGAGTTACCGTAAATATACGATCGTAACTCCTGATCCTCCTTCGTTTTGTGGGGCTATTTCAAAACGTTTCACTTGGGGATGTTGTCCCAAAAATTCGTGTACACCTTGGCGGAGTTTTCCCGTTCCTTTACCGTGAATAACCCATAATACACCAGATTGGGTGGCTTGTGCGATCGCTTTTTCGAGATCCGCTTCTGCTTCAGCGACTCGACTACCACGAATATCAATGGTATTTTTTGAGGTTTGGATCAAAGTGGGCGGTTTTTCGGTTTGGGATGGGGGAGGAGTAACAGGAGTTGCTTTTGCTTTGACGAGTATTTCCACTTTCTGCCCGTCTAAAGATTCAATTTCCGTAAAGTTGATCGTCATTTTCATTAAACCAAATTTCACGGAAACATTCCCTGTATCTTCAGAAACACTCAAAACTTCTGCGGTTTGCCCTAAACTAGGAATTCTTACTCTTTCACCAACTTTCGGTATATAAGTTTTTTGCGGTTTTGCGGATGTATTAGGCAAAAACTGAGCAGAAATTTCATTTAATGCTTGAGTGGCTTTTTGGGCATCTTGGGCGGTAGGTGTACCTTGTTGCAGTTGTCGAATGACTTTCGCTATCTCTGTTTTAGCGTTAGTGAGGGCTTTTTGGATTTCTATTTCTTGAGTTCGTTTTAGATCTTTTTCTCGTTCTTGTAAAGAGGTGGCTTTTTGCGAGACTTCGGTATAGAATTTTTCCGTTTGCTGTAGGAGTTTTTTGGCTTCAAAGGCTTTTTGTTCTTGTTCTTTGCGTTGTTGTTCTAAACCTGCAATGACTTGATTGATATCTTCAGTATAGCCACCGACTCGACTTCTGGCATCTTCGACAATTTCTGGATCTAACCCTAAGCGTTGGGCAATGGTTAAAGCATTAGAACGCCCTGGAATGCCCCACAACAGACGATAGGTGGGTGAAATGGTTTGATCGTCAAATTCTACTGAGGCGTTCTCAAAGCGAGAATCTTGGTATTTGAGGGCTTTTAGTTCTCCGTAATGGGTTGTTGCAATGGATAATGTTACGTTTTCGGCTAAATATTTCAAGAGTGCGATCGCTAAGGCACTTCCTTCGGCTGGATCGGTTCCTGCCCCCACTTCATCGAGTAAAACTAAGCTAGAGCTATTATCTATTTGTAATGCTTCTAAAATTCGGACAATTCGCCGTATATGTCCCGAAAATGTCGATAAACTCTGTTGTAAAGATTGTTCGTCGCCGATATCTGCTAATATTTGATCAAACCAAGGAATTTCGACGGGTTCTTTTGCAGGGATAAAAAGTCCCGCTTTTGCCATTAATGCCGCAAGTCCAAAGGTTTTAAGGGTAACGGTTTTCCCTCCAGTATTTGGACCTGTAATTGCTACAACTCGAATCGGTGCTAAAATCTGTACATTAATCGGAATAACGGCTCGTCCTTGTTCGTGTTGTTGTTGCCAAACCAATAGGGGATGACGTAACTGTCTAAGAGTTAGTTGTTCTCCTGCTTCAAGGTTGACAAAACGCGGCGGATGTGCTTCTAACCATAAACTATATCGGGCTCTTGCTGTGGCTAAGTCTATGGTTGTTGCAACGGCTAGAAGATATTCTAAATCATCAAATAAACTGGCGACTTGTTCTGATAATTTTCTCAGTATAATTTCTTCTTCAATTTGTTCGGTTCTGCGAAACTGTCTAAGTTTGTTACCTTGTTCGACAACAGACTGAGGTTCTACATAAATAGTCGCGCCTGTACTAGAGGTATCATGAATAATGCCAGGTATTTGATCTTTTTGTGGGGCTTTTACGGGAATGACAAAACGATCGCTTCTTTGGGTAATCACAGCTTCTTGCACTGCGCCCCCTTGTTTGTTTATAATTTCTTGTAGTCGGCGATAGATACGTTCTCGGACGACCTTCATTTGTCCCCTGACTTCTCTTAACTGTGGACTAGCGCGATCGGCTACGGTTCCATCTTCTTCGATACATCGATATATTTCTTGTTCGAGATCAGGATAGGTTCGTACTTGTTCGACTAATGCGTTTAAAACAGGACAATCTTCTTGTTGATCGATGATTCTTCTTAAGCGTCTGACTCCTGCTAAAGTAGTGGCAATGGATAGTAATTCTTGTCCGATGAGCATTCCACCAATATTTGCACGTTCAAGCGCGTTACCAATATCGGTGATTCCTTCAAATGATAATCTACCATTGGGACGTTGTTCAAGTTGATAGACTTCTTGCGTTTGCGATAATAATGTTAGACTTTCTTCTTTAGTGGTGGGAAGTTGAAGTTGACGAGATGCGATCGCTCCTAGTTTTGTTGCCGCAAAGGTTGATAAATGCTGACAAAGGCGATACCATTCCAGTAGGTCGAGGGTTTCTGCTTGAATCAAGATCTAACGATGACTGTAATCTAAATTTTTCCTATTTATTTATCCTAGCTTGGTTTTGTAGTTTTTTTGAAGTACAAAGTAAGATTTTTACTTTTTCAGGTGTAACAATTCTTGTAGGGAAGCAAGCAACCTAATTTCGGCAAAAGCAATTTCTGAGTTAGGCGTTAGAATAAAGTACCAAGAAACATTAACGCCCAAAAGAGGGGTTTTGACATTTCCAACAACAACAATTTTAGTCTGTTCGTCTTCTGTTGGTTCAATACTACCTTGCTTGGGATACAGTTCTAACCCTCTTCCTTCTAGAGTTAAGTAGTCTGCGATCGCTTCTCGTCCTATTATAGGTGATTCAAAGGGCGGCTGTAAAATACCGTCAGGGGCAAAAAGATTAGCCGTCGCCTCGAAATCACCTGCGTTAAGATAGTTAAAATAGTTGAGAATGACGGGTTCTGTAATTCCTTCGATGGTTGTTTGAGAGGTCGAGATCATAAAAACTAGATTAATTTTATGTTTTGATTTACTTTATCTTTTAAGGCTTTTGGGTGTAACCTTTCTTGATGTAGAAAAGTGCCTGTAACTTTAGAATGATTAAAAAAAATCCCTAGATTACCGAAATCAAGATCATAATATGAGTAGCCTATGAGAGATTTTAAACCTAATGAATAGGAGTTTGCTTTAATGTCAACCGCAACAGATACAGACTTAAAAGAATTAAAAGATTTAATTTTAGGTATAGACAAGAAACTAGATGTACATATAGCGAGAACCGATGAACAGCTAAAAGCACTTAATGATAAGATCGTACAATTAGATAAACGGACTGAGGAACGTTTTGTCGATCTTAAATTACAAATGGATCTACGTTTTGCTCAAGTTGATAAACAGTTTGAACAAATGGATCTACGTTTTGCTCAAGTTGATAAACAGTTTGAACAAGTTGAGAAGCGGTTTGAACAAGTTGATAAACGGTTTGAACAAGTTGAGAAGCGGTTTGAACAAGTTGACAAACAAATAGAAGCAGTTAACGCACGAATTAATACATTTACCATCGGTTTTTTAGGTATTGTTGGAATTTTGGTCACAGGACTTTTAGGTATTGTTGGAAAAGTTGTATTTTTCCCAAACCCTTCATCTTATATGTAAGCTGGCTTTTTGCGAATTTAATACACTTGACAAAAAAATAAATTTATGGTAATAGAGGAGCAAATTAAAGAAAAAGCGATCGCACTGGGATTTCACAAAGTGGGGATAGCTGCGGTAGGTGAAGAAAAACAAGCAGTGAGTCATTTACAAACTTGGTTAGCGATGGGATATCACGGGGATCTTGAATGGATGGCAAACCCAAAACGACAAAATATTAAGGAATGTTACCCAGAAGTGCGATCGGTGATTTGTGTGGCATTAAATTACTATACACCCCACCAACACTCTACAGAAAAGGAATATGGAAAGATTTCGCGTTATGGTTGGGGGAGAGATTATCACAAAGTTTTACAAAAAAAACTCAAAGCTTTGAGTCGATGGTTAGAATCACATGAAGAGGGGATTCAATGCCGTTATTATGTTGATACAGGGCCAATACAAGATAAAGTTTGGGCGCAACAAGCGGGTATTGGTTGGATTGCTAAGAATGGTAACGTTATTAGCAGAGAATACGGCAGTTGGGTATTCTTAGGAGAAGTATTAACTAATCTAGAGTTAATACCTGATGTTCCTCATACGGAGCATTGTGGCACTTGTCGCCGTTGTTTGGACGCTTGTCCGACAGGAGCAATTGTGCAACCCTTTGTCGTCGATGCCAATCTTTGTATAGCGTATCATACAATAGAAAATAGGGCAGAGCAATTACCAGAGGCGATCGCATCTAAACTCTCAGGATGGGTAGCAGGATGTGATATTTGTCAAGATGTTTGTCCTTGGAATCAACGATTTTCTCAAAGTACAGATATCGCCGATTTTCAGCCTTATCCTGGCAATATTACGCCTTCTTTAAAGGAATTAGCGGAATTATCCCCTGAGTCATGGAATGAGCGCTTTACAGGATCAGCTTTACGACGAATTAAACCCGAAATGTGGCGACGTAATGCTCGTGCCAATCTTGATGTTTAACTAATTTATACCATAAGCTACAATGACTGCTAAGATTATCTTCTTTGATTTTGATGGAACGATCGCTAATACTCGTGACACGTTTATAGAAATTGTCAATGGGTTATCAGGAGAATTTGGCTATAAACCCGTTAATCAAGAAGATATTGAACACTTCAAAAATTTAAGTTCTAGAGAAATTATCAAACAGTCAAAAATTTCCCTTATCCAAATTCCGTTTTTATTAAGACGCGTTAAAATCGAATTAAACCAAAAAATCTCAACCCTAGAACCTTTTATTGGTTTATCGGCGTGTTTACATCAACTCATTTCAAAAGGTTATACATTAGGAATCATTACATCTAATTTAGAAAAGAATGTTATTACTTTTCTCCAAAATAATGAATTAGATCATCTGTTTAAATTTATTTATTGTGATACCTCATTATTTGGTAAAGATAAAGTCATTAACCAGATTATCCGAAAAAATAACTTTAAAAGAGAAAATATTATTTATGTGGGAGACGAAACCAGAGATATTAGTGCAGCCCGCAAAAGTAATATTAAAAGTATTGCTGTTGCTTGGGGTTTTAACTCGCCACAAATTTTAACCAAATACGAACCCGATGTTTTAATTTATTCCCCCCAAGATTTAATTAAAGCAGTAGAAAGTCTCACTGAAAAAGTGATTATACCATCTCGTGACATCCATCAATCTTTTCAATTAACAATTTCCCAAAAAGGTGATGAGATCAGAATTTAAAGTTTTTCTTAATTGGTATGGGTTTGGTTTACCTTCCCCAAATTATACATCTCCAAAAGAAAAAAAAGATCCGCTTTAATGCAGTTGAAAAAATTAATCAAACTGTGTGATGATCTATGCCAAAAGAAAGGTCAAATCTTCGGACAATGGTACAAAAATATTATCAACCGCCTAGGTTCCTCAAAAACGGATTTTTAAATACTGTCTATACAGCTTGGTTTGCCGCGAATAACTGGCAAAAAACACTTAATTATACTGAACCAATCTATCAAGAAATTATATTTCAAGGTGCATCTAATATACCAATTTATGGTTTAGGAGCAATTCCCGAAAATGCCAAAGGTACGATTATTGGAACCTATGGAATTACAGGAACTTTAGAAAATCAATGGTTTTTGAAAATCCTATCTTGTCTAGCCTTTACTAACAATTATGCGGTAATTTTATTTGATTGGCGAGCGCATGGAGAAACCGCAAAACTCTCATCTACACTGACATCTGATGGGATTTATGAAGGAAAAGATTTTATTTATATTGCCTCACAAGCGAAAAAAATGGGATATCCTACACCTTTTTGGTTTACAGGATATTCTCTAGGTGGGCAACTCGCTTTATGGGGAATTAAAGAAGCACAAACCATTAATGATGAAGAGAATTCTTTAGATTTAATTGAATCTGATATTGGTGGAGGTGCAGTAATTTGCCCAAGTTTAGATTCTAATCGTTCTTTAGATTATTTAATTAAAGATAAATTCGGTAAATATATAGAAAAATCGATTACTAAAAATTTAATCAATATAGCTTGGGAACTACATCGTTACTATCCTGATGAAATTGATCCAGAAGCGATCAAAAGAGTCAATAGTATTAGAAGCTTTGATGATGAATTAGTCATTAAACAGTTAGGATTTTCGACTACAGAAGAATATTATAATGCCTGTAGTCCACTTCCTTTTTTACCCCATCTCAAAAAACCTACATTAATTTTATATGCCATTGATGATCCGATGTTTGCGCCATCCATTATTGTCGATTTAAAATTAGCTTGTCAAAACAATCCAAATCTTGAATTAGTTCTCACTCAATATGGCGGTCATGTCGGTTATATTAGTAGTGTAGCGTGTCAGCAACAATTGGGTGATCCTAATCCTTGGTGGGCGTGGAATCGCGTTTTAGAATGGATTGGTGAACAAGAAATATTAATAAAAAATTACAAATAAAAATATTTTTGATTAAAGAAGTACAATGATTTTAGGTAGTCGTCACAAAAAGGAGAAAAACGATGATTGATTTTTATACTTTCACCACTCCCAATGGGCGTAAACCCGCCATTATGTTAGAAGAAGTAGGGCTATCTTACACAACTCATAAAATTGATATTACTAAAGGCGAACAATTTACGCCCGAATTTATCGCCATTAATCCTAATAGCAAAATTCCTGCAATAATCGATCATGATCCTGGAATAACTGTGTTTGAATCTGGAGCAATTTTAATCTATCTTGCCGAAAAAACAGGACGATTTATGCCCCAAGATTTAGAAGGAAGAACAAAAGTTATCGAATGGGTAATGTTCCAAATGGCTAGTGTTGGTCCAATGATGGGGCAATTAAATCATTTTAAACGTTTTGCGACCGAAAAAATACCCTATGCAATTGAACGATACGAAAAAGAAACCTATCGAATATTCGGGGTTTTAGATAGTCAACTTTCTGAACAAGATTATCTAACTGGAGATTATTCAATTGCTGATATGGCTACTTATCCTTGGATTGCTGCTGCTTCTTTTGCCCATGTTACCCTAGATAATCATCCTAATCTCAAACGTTGGGCAGAAATGTTAGGAGAACGTAGCGCCGTACAAAAAGGCATGGCAATTCTACAATGAAGCTATTATTAATATAGCCTATCAAAAAACAATTAACTAGCGAGCATGGAGGGATTTGAACCCCCGACCTACAGGACCGGAACCCGGCACTCTATCCACTGAGCTACATGCCCAAAAACTAGGCTTATCTAGTATAACATTTTTTGAGCTAATCACCCAACTATTCAAAGTGCCCGCCTCTATCTTTGATCATTTCTTGCATCGCTTCGGTTAATCCTGGATTGTTGCCAAATCTTGCATCTACGAGTTTAGCACCACTCAGATTAGCATTACTTAAATTCGCTTCAAGTAAATTAGCGCCTGTTAAATCTGCACCAATGAGATTCGATAAAGCTAAACTGGCTCGATGTAAATCAGCATAACTCAAATTTGCATTACCTAGATAGGCTCCGCTTAAATCTGCACCACTAAATTTAGCACAACTCAAATTCGCTTCACTGAGATCAATATCTGTTAAATTAGCACCTCTAAAATTAGTCTGATATAGATTAGCATTCCCCAGAGAAAGTCCGCTTAATTGAGTAGCGATGAGATTTCCGCCCCTCAAGTCTATGAATGGGTTTAAACTGGCTATTTTGGCAAGTTCTATCAAATCATCACTGGAAGCATTGTAGATTTGTTCGATTAATGTGTCTAACTGTGTTAAGTTTTCTTGCAATATTAATCTATTTGCCTCAAAAGATGCTGTATGGGTTCCCCATTGCACAAAACTTATGTAGGGAGAACTATAATTTTGTTGTAGAAAACGAGCGATCGCACGTTCTAACACACCATGTTGATTCGGACTGATATCATGTTTCCAGAGTCCTTCAGCATCAGTTATCGAAAAATCAGCCAAAGTTGGGGTAAAAGTTGCCGTTAAATTAAAAGTTTCTGCATTTGGGATAAAAGTTCCCAATTTAAAAGAAACATCACCTGTTTTAATCTCTTGAATTGTTTTAGAATTTAAAATCCAAATGTGATCATCAACTTTAGTGGATGTGGATATCAAAAAATCCTGATTTTGCGGAACTGAAGCGATCAGCAATTGACCATTTTCTAATGTTACTTTTAATTGTCCTCCTTTCAATCCCCACTTAATCCGTCCCTTTAATAAAGGTTGCCAATTTTCGCTAAAACTAAGATTAGTCTCCAGATCCCATTGTCTAGAATTAATTTCAACAAAAGAAAGATCTAAAGAGATCCAGTCAGAATAGGGGTTGTCAGAATTTATTAAATACATCATCTCTAAAAACGATGAGATTGTACAGAATTGGGGGGTGTCAATTGAGCTAAACTCCAATCAGGGCGTAGATTTTTCGCTTTTCTCAAATAGGGGTGATAGATTTCGATTTGTGGTTTGGGAGTATTGATATGGATTAAGATCCGTATACAACGTTCTAAACTACCTTCAACGTGCATTTGTTGGACATCGAGTAAAGGTACATTTTCCCAGTTAGAACGTTCTCTAGCGATCGCTGCGGGAAAAATTGCATCTAAATCTTTAGTTGTGGTAAAAATGACGCTAACGATGTCTTCTGGATCAACTTGGTTGTGCGTTTCAACTGCATTAAGTAACTCGACTACGGCATCTCTTATCGCTTCAGAAGTGTTGCTTGTTGCCGTTGTTGCCCCCCGAATTGCCCGCACTTTCCAATTCACAATCTTAACCCTCCGACCATAACATAATGATACTAGCTTTAAGATTTTAGCCTTCAGTTTGACTAAAATCTATACCCAGTCATTCCCACTAAGGCTAAGGCCGATATAACCATAGGGGTTGACCATTGGTCGCTAGTTCAAATTCTATCCAATTAAGTGCCGTGCTGATCCGTTTATTGTCGAGTTGATTTCGTCCTAAAAAGCGGTTTAATAAAGGTTTCGGTTCCTCGATATTATAAAATTTAGTTTTTTCTGGGTTTAATCCAACTAATTCTGCTGCCCATTTTTTTGCTTCTTCTTCAGTTCCTAAACGATCGACAACCCCTAATGCTAAAGCTTGTTGTCCCGTAAAAATACGACCATCAGCAAATTTTTTCACCTGTTCTACATCTAATTTACGCGCTTCGGCCACAGTTTCGACAAATTGCTGATAGGTAGTATCTATCATTTCCTGTAAAATATGTTGTTCAGAGTCCGTTAATTCTCGATCAAAAGAAAGAATATCTTTATAGGGGCCAGATTTAATAACTTTAAAAGATACCCCAATTTTATCGAGTAAACGTTCTAAATTATTGCCTCGTAAAATCACGCCAATGCTGCCTGTAATCGTTCCAGGGTTAGCCATGATGTGATTAGCCCCCATCCCGATATATACGCCGCCTGAAGCCGAAATATTGCCAAAACTAGCAACAATTTTCACCTTTTCTTGTAATTTTTTTAAAGCGGTGTAGATTTCTTGAGAATCGCCAACGGTTCCCCCAGGTGAATCAATTCGCAATAATAAAGCGGGGAATTTTTTTTCTTCAACCATTTCTAACGCTTTTAAAACTCGCTTACGGGTATCTGCTGCGATCGCTCCGTTAACTTCTATCCGAGCAATTTGTTTTGTTGTTCTGGGTGGAAAAGGCCAAACCATAGATTAATAAGACAGTTTTATCATATTCTG
Organism: Aphanothece hegewaldii CCALA 016; assembly: GCF_003007785.1. Classification (GTDB taxonomy): domain Bacteria; phylum Cyanobacteriota; class Cyanobacteriia; order Cyanobacteriales; family Microcystaceae; genus Chroococcus; species Chroococcus hegewaldii. The sequence continues at coordinate 37,672 of NZ_PXOH01000011.1, forward strand.
TGCAATACCACTCTAGCCTAACACTTTTGTTCAAACGAATACGATCGCGCATCTCTACACCAGATCTCTTTTTTGTTCCCTATGATCTTCTTATCGCTTTACAAAAGTATACAATTTAATCAATAAACCTATAACGAACCCTATGGAATCCAACCTTAAAAAAACCGAATCACTTTGGTCATCAATTCTGCTGATTTCGCCTTTTTTCTTGTGGGGTACAGCGATGGTAGCGATGAAAGGCGTTACTGAAAAGACAACACCTCTGTTTATGGCTAGTTTTCGACTCCTCCCAGCCGGTATATTAGTACTAATTGTAGCGATAATTTTAGGACGTTCTCAACCGAAAAGCTTACGCGCTTGGTTATGGGTGGGATTATTTGCCCTAGTTGATGGAGTCATGTTTCAAGGGTTTCTAGCAGAAGGATTAATGCGAACGGGTGCAGGTTTAGGTTCTGTTATTATAGATTCTCAACCTTTAGCCGTTGCTTTAATGTCAAGTTGGCTATTTAAAGAAGTGATTGGTGTATGGGGTTGGATCGGGTTAGGAATTGGTATTTTAGGAATTAGTTTAATTGGTTTACCAGATCAATGGTTAATCGATTTGTGGCAAAATCATACCTTTAATTTTTCTTTGAGTTGGGATAATTTATTTAATAGCGGCGAATGGTTAATGTTGCTTGCTTCCCTATCGATGGCAGTGGGTACAATTTTAATTCGTTATGTATCGCGTCATGTTGATCCAGTAGTAGCGACGGGATGGCATATGATCTTAGGAGGAATTCCTTTACTTTTGGCTTCTTTATGGGGAGAAACGCAACAATGGCAACAACTAGATCTTAATAGTTGGTTAGGTTTAGCTTACTCTACAACTTTTGGGAGTGCGGTTTCTTATGGTGTCTTTTTCTATCTTGCGTCTAAAGGCAATCTAACGAGTCTGAGTTCTTTAACGTTTTTAACACCAGTTTTCGCGCTAACATTTGGGAACTTATTTTTATCAGAAATATTAAGCCCTCTACAATGGTTTGGTGTTAGTTTAACTTTAGTCAGTATTTATTTGATTAATCAACGAGATCAGATAACACAGCAACTCAAATTATTCTTCTCAGGGACATCATTACCTTCTTTTTTTAAAAGTGAATCCTAAAACGGGTGATGCTGTCAGAGAAAGAAACGATCAAAGTTAGGGTTTGCGTATTTCATTCATCGCTGTTAGATATTCTAGATGTTATGGGATTAACCGTCTTGAAAAGAACGGAGACAACCTAAGCGCTATTTTCTCCCCATTGACTTATTCCAACACGTCTGAAAATTGTTTGTGTGAACCATTTGCACCACCAATAGTATAAACATTCGGCATAAGGTAAAAATTGAAATTAGGGACTATTCGCTATAACATTATTCAAGACTAAGTATTGATAAGTACGGACGATATTCCTTTGAGTACACTGATTCATCCCACTGCAGTTATCCATCCCAAGGCTGAACTTGATTCTACCGTAAGAGTTGGCCCCTATGCTGTGATTGGGGAAAAGGTGAAAATAGCTGCTGATACAGAAATAGGCGCACATGTTGTGATTGACGGTAATACGGAAATAGGTATCGGAAATCAGATTTTTCCGAGTGCGGCGATCGGACTTCCTCCACAAGATCTAAAATATAAAGGTGGAGATAGTAGGGTCAGAATCGGCGATTATAATCAAATTCGTGAGTTTGTGACGATTAACCGGGCAACAGAAGCAGGAAATGTCACTCAAATTGGCAGTCATAATTTATTGATGGCTTATGTTCATGTTGCCCATGATTGTATGATCGAAGATGGAATTGTGATCGCTAATGGTGTGGCGTTAGCAGGACATATTCATATCGAGTCTAAAGCATTTATTGGCGGCATTTTGGGCGTACATCAGTTTGTACATATTGGACGAATGGCGATGTTAGGAGGAATGAGTCGCATCGATCGAGATGTTCCTCCTTTTATGTTAGTCGAAGGTAATCCCTCACGAGTGCGATCGCTAAATTTGGTCGGTTTAAAACGCGCTGGTTTAAGTGATGATGAAATGAATATCCTAAAAAAAGCTTTTCGTTTGTTATATCGTTCTGATTATACGATGAGTGAAGCGATCGAACAGTTATCCCTTTTGCCTGATCATGAGTCAATTCAGCATCTACGTCAATTTTTACACTTATCGATGACAGGAGACAAACGACGCGGTACAATTCCAGGCAAATAAGAAAAAGTGAATCGAAAACAGGATCATCAGATTATAAATTTTTAATCGGATTTATTAATATTGTCAAACATCTTAACTAAAAAAATGAGTTTGATTAAAAGTCCCTTACGTTATCCTGGTGGAAAATCTAGAGCAATTAAAACAATTATTCCATATTTACCGCCGAATTTTTCCGAATATAGAGAACCTTTCGTGGGTGGAGGCTCTTTATTTATCTATCTTAAACAAAAATACCCAAATTTTAAAATATGGATTAATGATCTTAACCCAGAATTATTTCTATTTTGGAAAATAGCTCAATCACATCTTACTGAGTTAGTCAATGAAATTAAAAAAATTAAAGCCACTTGTACAGGAGGCAAAACACTTTTTAATGAACTAACGACTATTAATATTTATCAACTATCTGACCTAAAGCGAGCCGTGCGTTTTTTCATTTTAAATAGAATAACCTTTTCAGGTACTATAGAATCAGGTGGTTATTCTGAAGAAGCATTCCAAAAACGTTTTACAGATTCGTCAATTTCTAGATTAAGTAAAATGGATGAGCTTTTAAAAAATGTTAAAATCACTAATCTTGATTACAGTGAGTTATTAATTGCTTCAGAAAAAGAAATCTTTATTTATCTAGATCCGCCTTATTTAAGTGTCACTCAATCAAGATTATATGGAAAAAAAGGTAATTTACATCTGGCTTTTGATCATACACTTTTTGCCGAAAGATTGGAAAAATGTCATCATAATTGGTTGATTACTTATGATGATTGTCAATTAGTTAGAGATAAATTTAATAAATTCCATATTTTTGAATGGGAATTACAGTATGGAATGAATAACTATAAACAAAAAACGGCAGCCATCGGAAAAGAGTTAATGATTACTAATTATTCTTTAACAAATCTATATTCTCAACTCATAACTTCTAGCTATGAGTAAAAATACTGCCGTGAGAACTCACATCGGGAACTTGCATCATTTCCTTAGAGATAAATTAACCCCATACTCTGTATGACTTTTCCCGTTATCTTTTTCCAAAATGCGATCGCTTACCTTCGTCCCTATCTCAAAGTCTTATTTTCATCAACTCTAAACAGTTAAAAATTAGGATTGATTTGAAACCCTTGCTATTTCGACTTTCTGGGATAAAGCCAAGAAAAATTAGATACTCTGTAACTTAAACTTAAATCGCGGCTGGTGTATAATTAACTTATCTACATTTGTTCATAAATATTAATCCTTCTCTTTGTAAGAGAGGGATTTTTTTAAGCATTTGCAATCATTCCTTTTTCCTGTAAAATTTCTTGCGCTTGCTCATATTCTTTTTCCCCTCCAATAATCACTCGATACTGATAAGTTTTGCTTTCATCAATATCTTGTAAGTTGGTTTTTGGTGCATTTATTCCACTCAAACCAGCAATTAAACCAATAGCAGCAGCCCCGACACCGCTTCCTAATAAAATAACACCCACAGGAGACATCTGAGACATCCCATCACCTGCACTAGCAGAAATATAGCCAGGAAGACTGATCAATAATCCAATTAATCCGCCTAAAACAGTCCCAACCAATGCTCCACCCGCAGCACTTTTCATCGCTTCCGATTGTTCTATATTCACAGTATCAGCTAGTAAGAAATCTAGCATCACCTGTTTTTCCGATAATCCATTCTCTATGAGGATTTGATAGGCTCGTTCTGCTGCTTCTTTTTGGATAAAGGCAAAAATAAAGGACTGTGATTCAGTGTCTACGTTTTCAATTGCCATTTTTTCGAGATTAATTTAGCTTAGACGATCTATTCTTTAAGATAAAACCCTTGATAAAGTTATTTATCTATCTTAAGTTAGGTCAAATGACTGATTTTTGAAATTCCAAACAGCTAAAGAAGCAAAATTAGGTATTGGAAAATTTACTCAAAAGTATAGACGAGTGTAGCTTGCATATGTTTAAATATTAATAGTTCAAGAGGCAATGACCTATAAAAGAGGGGTGAAAGTCCTAACCTTTCTGCGGAGAATTGGAAAAAATCCAATCATAGTTTCTGTGTGGCAGAAAATCCTATAACAAAGGTAAGCAGATACTTTTATGGATAGCTAATCAAAAATAAAACGAAAATACGAGCGCTTCTTCAAGTAGTCGGAAATGCTCACAAGGCTCATCCGATAGAGGATGTGTAGTTCATCCAGTTAAGTTAAACTTACAAACTAATTGAGTAGATATTTGTCTATAAAATTAGCAACTATTTAGACCAGTTTACAAACTGTCCATCAATACTTTGCAATATTTAAAATTTCTGTTTATACTTGTAGACAGATAAAAAAAATGTGGTGTGAGGAAAGTTGAAGCAGTTGGAGTCGAAACACGGAAAGACGCCCGACTGCTTCTTCTTATTGAATGAATTTTTTCAAGTTTTAACCAAATTGATTGGTTTTTTGGCGATAATGTTTGAGTAAGTCGGTAAAAATCGGTTCTAGATGACCTGTATAAGCTTCTGTCGGTTCAACAAAACTTTTAAAGTGTATCCAGTTGTTGTGAAGTTGATTGAGTAGTGAATGCTCAGAATAAGTGGAAATAGACGCTGATTTTGGATAGTCTTTATGTAACACTTTCAGCCATGTCACAATACTATCGGGTAGCTGATCAGTGAGACGTAAATTAATTTCTTTGCTGGATAAAGATTGGACATATGTTGCACTGAGATAGGGTTTATAAATATCTGCTTGCTCCGACATTTGTTGAATAAAGGCTAAACTTAAACCTCGTGCCATTTCTCGTACAGGATCAGCTTTTTTATCCATAATTTCCCGAACTAATGTACTTTGTCCCATCGCACTATTTAAGTAACTAATATCCGTAACACTCATATGAGTTGCACCCGCAGCAACAACTAAATATTTTTTGCCTTTTATCCGTTGAAAAGGTTGTAATTGATGTGGCACTATTGGAGTAATTCCATCTTCCGTAGAAGTTAAAATCATAGTAGGAATATTCACCGTTGAAAGATCTTGGGCAAATAAATGACCGATAATTGGATTAAATGCGATCGCTTGGACAATTCTTCGATCTTTTAAATATATATTACCATATGGTAATTCAGCCGCAGCACATTGTAACCAGTCGGCAGGAGAACGTTCTAACGGGTTAGAATTTTGACAAAACTTACGAAGTTCTTTAGGATTTAATACCCCACCCGCTAAAGCTAAAGCTGTATAACCGCCAAAAGAATGACCAATAATACTAACTTTTTGGGTATTAAATATTCCTTTATAATAAACCGTTTCACGATTCATTTTTTCCAGTTCATTTAAAATAAAACTAATATCTTTCGGACGATTAATAAATTCTGAAGCGGGGAGAATTTGACTAATTTTTGCTTGGGAAGAAACATCAATTAAAGCATTAATATTACTGCCTGGATGTTCAACCGAAACAACCGTTAAACCATGAGACGCTAAATGATCAGCTAAATAACTCAAAAAACGACGATCAGCAGCGAACCCATGAGACATAACGACTAATGGACCACGAGGATTAAAGCTATAATAAATATCTGTAACAATCCGTCGATTTCTTTCTTGATCGAAAAACATTCGACTATCTTTATAAACTTTTTCTACGCCCTCTGAAGCTGGCGAAAAGTTTTGAGGTAAGCTCTGTGAAGAGGCAATTTTTAAATCATGAGTAAGTCGAGGACTTAAAAGCTTATTTTGTAGATACGATAAATTAATTTGAGCGGCAATTTTAGCGATCGCACTTAGATCAATTGTTATTTTTTCTTCGGGATAAGCTTCTAAAAAAGTCAAAAAACTAATATTATCTGATTTATGTATCGTCAAAAAAAGTGATTTGATAATCTGTTCATCCGAACTATCACTTAAAATAAAACTCAGTTCTTTAATTAACTTTTTTCCATCGGGTAAATATAATAAATCTTTTAAAAACTGTTGAGCTAAAAAAGAATCTATATGCAGTTTCTTTTGTAAAGCTTTTTGTACTTCAGCATTAAAAACAAAGCGATAAGGTTGTAGATTAGAGGATAACTCACCTGTTTTCGCATATTTTTTTAATTCTTCAATAGAGACAGATTGCTCAAAAAAACCTAATTTTAAATTAACTCGTTCAGCCGATGTAGCAGGAGAGGCTAAACCCAATCCCAAAATAACAAAGAGTATGCCGAACTGACCTAGTTTTTTAACCCAATGAAGATGAGAAAAAGCGGATGTGAGCATGATTAAAAAAAAATGTAGACGGAGCGAATAGTCTAGCTGAGTGATAATATTATTATTCCCATTTTCTTAGAAAATAAACTCAGCTTACTTAAGAAATATTTATTAACAATTCAATGACCCTGACTTCATTATCTCTGAGATTTCAGAATTTATGTATAAAAAAAGTCAGTATTTTTCATTAAGTTTTTAAGTTAAACAACTTCCCTTAACGATTCACGCTTGAGATAATAAGAATAGAGAAAATCAATTCGTCTCGCCATTTATGACTAACACTCAAGTTACCGCATCAGAAGTACAAGCTATCTTTAATCGTCTTGCTCCAGTGTATGATCAATTCAACCAGTCTCTCAGTTTTGGACTTCATCGGATCTGGAAACTGATGACAGTGAAATGGTGTCAACCTAAACTCGGTGATGTGGGGTTAGATGTTTGCTGTGGTACAGGCGATCTAACTCAACTGTTAGCCCAACAAGTCGGCAAAACTGGAAAAGTGATAGGGTTAGACTTTTCTGTAGAATTATTAGCGATCGCCCAACAACGCGCCACACAAAATACGCCTCAACTTCCCCTAGAATGGATTGAAGGAGATGCCCTAAATTTGCCCTTTGGCGATCAGACTTTCGATTGTGCTACGATGGGCTATGGGCTAAGAAATGTAACAGATATTACTCAATGTTTAAAAGAGTTGTATCGAGTTCTCAAACCGAGTGCAAAAGTGGCTATTCTTGACTTTCATCGTCCCCATCAACCTTTAATACGCAGCTTTCAACAATGGTATCTCAATCAAATCGTTGTCGAGCAAGCGAAACGTTTTGATTTAACGGATGAGTACGCCTATATTAGTCCTAGCGTTGATCGATTTCCTGTTGGGACTGAACAAGTAAAATTAGGATATAATACCCAGTTTTCCCATGCTGTTCATTATCCTATTGCTGGCGGATTAATGGGTGTTTTGGTGCTGACTAAATAGCTGACTTAATAATTTTGATTTTTTTTGTACGACCTTGAATCTTTCATCTGTTTGGACTTTTATCGTTCCGCCCGTTGCAGGAGCGCTGATTGGATACTTTACCAATGATATCGCCATTTCAATGTTATTTCGACCCTACCGAGCCATTTATTTCGGTAAGCGTCGTCTTCCTTTCACTCCTGGTTTAATTCCGCGTAACCAAGAACGTTTAGCGCAACGAGTTTCAGATACTATTATGGGTTCTTTACTCACTCCCGAAGAACTCCAAAAACTAGCTAAACGATTATTAGAAACCGAACGAGTACAAAGTGCTATTCTTTGGCTATTACAATTATCGATCAGCAAAATTCGAGACGATAAAGAGCAAAAAACCTCGAAAATATTATCTCATATTCTAAGAGATTTGTTTGGCGAATCCTTACCGCGACTGCTCAAAGTATTAGCAAGACGAGAAGATTTTTTAGAAGCACAACTCAATCAAATTTTTGATCAAATCTTACTCGATTTTCGGCTTTCGGATGCCCAAGCGCGTCAATTTTCTGACTGGATGTTAGAAACAGTAATCCCACCCGATGTCATTCGACAAATTATGATTGATTTTTTAACCGATCGCAATATTCAAGTAATTGATGAGGGTTTTCGGGAAAAAACCAGTGGTACTTATTGGGTCGTCGCTAATTTATTAGGTGTAAAAAATGCCTTAACCCGTCTCAGAAGTTTCTTTTTAGATGAAAAAGATGTGGCGAATACTCGTTTAAAAGAATTATTTTTATCTTTAGAAATACGGAACCGTTTACGTGTTTGGCTACAAAATATTTCCTTAGAAAACTTACCGATTTCTACTGTTCGCCAACTCCGAAAAACCACCAGAGATAGTGTTAGAACTTATATCCAAGAAAATGGAGCGCAATTTATCGAAGATTTTGGTCAATCTATAGATTGGGATAAAGTGGCTATTGTGATTGTTAATCGACTTCAATCGTCTTCTGTCCTTACCAGTTCTTTAGAAGTGATTAGTCAAGAACTAGCATCAATTTTAGAACGGTATTTAGAAGAAGATCTCGAAAAACTTGTTGCTCAAGCTATTCCTATTTTATCCATCGATCAAGTTATTATAGAGCGTATCAAAGCCACTTCGCCCGAAAACTTAGAAAACGCCATCCAAGGCATCGTCAGAAGCGAACTTCAAGCAATTGTTAATTTAGGAGGTGTTTTAGGGTTTTTGGTGGGAATCATTCAAACTGTTTTAATGTTAATTTATTAATCAAATCTGTAGATTTTTTCTTCTGTTTACTCTGAACAGTAAAGAATTCATTAACAATTTACCTATTAGCACAAAAACTGGATAAATTAAACCCCCTTTTGAATTGTTTTTGATTTTGAATAATTAACATATATTTTTTGAAAATTAATAATGAAGGTTTGTAAAATACAGTTATGTTTAAGCAGAATGAATAATGAAGAGTCGGAACTCAGAAAGTCTGACTCTTTGATTTATGAGAAAATTTTTCCGAAAATCATTCCGAGCAGTAAAATAAAGCCGATCCAGACATTTTGAGCAAAAATATCGCCATAAGCCGCTTTTTCAATTTCTGGCTGACGCAGGCGAATATAATGTCCAACCCAACCGATCACCGCAATACTCCAAGCGATCCAGAATGCCCAAGATAGCCGCATTTCAACCCCTAAACAGGCTAATAAACCAGACGCGATCGCTAAAAATACCCCAACAGCTTCACCCGCATAATTCCCAAAAAAGATCGCACTCGAATTAATACCAACTTTTAGATCATCCTCTCGATCCGACATCGCGTACACCGTATCAAAACCCAGAGTCCAAGCAACAGTCGCCCCCCAAAGTAACCATGTCGGAGTCGTTAAATTTGCCGTAACCGCACTCCAACTAATCAAAACCGCAAAACCCCAAGCAATAGATAAAACTAACTGAGGAATCGGAAAAAACCGTTTAGCCAAAGGATAACAAATAATCACTGGAACCGCCGCCACACAGAGCCAAAAACTCAGGGAATTTAGATATAAGGCCAAAACAGCCGCACAAGCAAGAGCAATTAGAGCGATAATAATAGCAACTTTGACCGACAAAGCACGAGAGGCTAAAGGACGGTTACGGGTTCGTTCAACTTGAGGATCTATATTGCGATCCCACAAATCATTAATGACACATCCTGCCGCGCTAGTGGTTAAGCTTCCGAGTATAATAACACCGACAAGAGGTAAAGGGGGTAACACCTGTGCCGCGCTGAAAACTGCCCACAAAGCCGGAATCATCAAAATTAAACGTCCGGCGGGTTTATTCCAACGCAATAAGCGAAAAAGGGTTAACCATGTTGGCTCTTGAATGGGCTGAGTTTGGGTCATAGTTTGATAATTGTCTTTGAAATAAAGATAGATTTGGAGGACACTGATAAATTTTATGGTTAATTCTCTCAACCAAGTTACAACGAATGGGGCCAAGCTGACTACCCTTGATCCATCTACACCCTGTATCCTCGCTGCGATCGATATTGGAACCAATTCGGTTCATATGGTGGTTGTTCGTATTGATCCCTCTTTAAGCGCATTTACTATTATTGCCAGAGAAAAAGATACGGTAAGATTAGGCGATCGTAGCCCTGATGGGAATTTAACCCTAGAAGCAATGGAACGAGCGATCGCAGCCCTCAAACGATGTAAAGATCTTGCCCTCAGTTTAAATGCTAACCCGATTATTGCCGTTGCTACCAGTGCCACAAGAGAAGCCGCTAACGGACACAAATTTTTACAGCGAATAGATGCAGAAGTTGGTATTTTTGTCAACCTTATTTCTGGACAAGAAGAAGCCCGACGCATTTACCTCGGTGTTATATCGGGGATGGACTTTCAGAAGCAACCCCATGTCATTATTGATATTGGTGGTGGTTCAACTGAACTAATCTTAGGCGACAGCAAAGAACCGCGTTTTTTGAGTAGTACAAAAGTTGGTGCAGTTCGTTTAACCCAAGATTTTATCACCAGCGATCCCATTAGTCCAACTGAGTTTGCTATCCTCAAAGCTTATGTGAGAGGTATGTTAGAGCGTCCAATTGAAGAAATGCGTCTCTATCTTAAACCCGAAGAAGAATTACGACTCGTCGGCACATCGGGAACCATTGAAACCTTAGCTATTATAAACGCTTTAGAAAAATATGGTGAGGTTCCAAGTCCGCTTAATGGCTACCAGTTAACCCGCAAAGACATTAAAGAATACGTCAAACGATTTTCGCTCCTCAACTATGATCAACGAATGGCTATTCCTGGTATGTCAGATAAACGGGCTGAAATTATTCTAGCGGGTTCAGTCGTTTTATTAGAAGCCATGACCCGACTGAATCTCGATAAAATTATTCTTTGTGAACGAGCATTACGAGAAGGCGTAATTTTAGACTGGATGCTCACTCACGGCTATATTGAAGATCGCTTAAAATATCAAAGCGAGATTAAAGAACGTAGTGTGATCAAGATTGCGAAAAAATATGGAGTCAATTTAAAATCCAGTCAGCACGTCGCCCAATTTGCTAAAACTATATTTAATCAGACTCAAAATGTATTGCATTTTTGGAGTGAGATTGAATGGGAATATCTTTGGGCTGCTTCGATTTTACATAACTGTGGTAACTATGTTAATCATTCTGCTCATCACAAACATTCTTATTATTTAATTCGGAATTCAGAATTATTAGGCTATACCGAAATAGAATTAGAAATTATTGCTAATCTCGCTCGTTATCATCGGAAAAATAAACCTAAGAAAAAACATGATGAATACATGAGATTACCAGAACAATATCAACTGATGGTTAGACAACTCAGTGCAATTATTCGTTTAGCCGCCGCCCTTGAGCGTCGTCAATTGGGAGCAATTTCTCATTTAGAATGTAAATATGATCCCGAATATCGCAAGCTCCATTTACATTTATTCCCCGCAAATCCAGAAGATGATTGTGCTTTAGAAATGTGGAGTTTAGATTATAAAAAACCGATTTTTGAAGAAGAATTTGGCGTAAAAGTTATTACAACTTTAGCATTTTTTCCCTCTGCTGTTTCTAATTAAATTTAGAAAAATTGCGCTAATTTTTTCAAGAGTAAGCAGTGTTATTAGCTATTGGAGCTTATTTATATAAAAATTTATTTTTTACACTTTTAACCTTCTCGTTCACTTTCATATTGAAAAGGCAAAGCGACTCGACTGTGAAAGCTATAATATCGCCGAGAAAAATGCTCTAAGTATGGACTAGCAAGAACTGTTCGCCGTTTTACTATACCAAGTTCAATTTGACGATATAAAGTGGGTGCATCTATTCCAAAAACTTTTTTAAAATCCCCAGTCAGTTCAGGTAAGCCTTCTTGCTCTATATCACATTGTGGAGGTATTTTTTCAAAAAAATAGAATCTCTCATGACGTTGGGATTTCACTAATCCCCATTCTGTCGAATTCATAACATTTTTATCTGCTATATGTCTAACTTCTCTTGCTGTTGTAATTTCGCATAAAATTACGGAATTTAAAAATTTTGATAGCTGAGTAGTGCTACTTTGTCTAGCCCTGTAATCCCAATCTAAATCACAGTCTTGTGTAACTACAATTGCATAAGGATGAATTACAGAATTAAAAGAAAACTCCTGTTGCTCTAGTGATAACTCCTCAGCAACAGGGTTATATTGAACTACACCTGTTAAGATTTCTCCTTGTCTGAGGGAAGACAATTGATCTGGAACTTGATAGATAGCCTGTTTTCTCATGAAATAATTTGCCAGACAATCTAGGGTTCCAAAACAATAGGAGGTCTAACCTGTATAGATCTCAATTTACCTTTAATACTACTTGGTGAAATAGAAGGTAAATTAGTTTGAGAAAGACGATCAGAATAAAAATGAGCAATTTCCTGAATTTTATCAGTAGCTTCTTCTAAAGCGAATTCTGGTAGAGATTGGAGATAAACTAAGCATTTTAACAGCATTATTAACTTATTCTGCGATGGCAGGGGTAAATCAGTTTTAAAAGAGACAGAGCAATCAGACATACTCAAATCAAAAGAAGGATATTGAATTACAATACGTTTTCCATTCTCTCTATCAAAAATAATATTTTCTGTAGCAATTCCTGTTGAGGTTTGACTATACTTTTGTCTCATCAACTCTTTGGGGTTGCATGGCTTTGTGGAGGGTATCTGTGATACTCCACCTAAAAAGCTTTCTGGCAGACTTGTTGAACTGATCGAGTACGTTCCAGACATTTCCATCCCTCTTGATTTTTTGTTCTATATAAAAATCAGCATCAAATAAGTAAGCAACTTCATCTTCTTTATGCGGTTCTTTGACAGTAACAAGTCCATGATTTAAGATAACTTGAACATCTTCTGTCTTCAAAACCATATTTTTAGATAAAGTTTGAATTAGGGAGGAAAGTTCTGAATCATGTAATTCTGAAGCAATATGCTTGGCGATTAAATCTGACCAGTTTTTATCCTCCAATTCTAGGTTGGAACGGATAATCAAGTCTTGATACCGAAGTCCAACTCTTGTATAAAATGATGGCTCATATATTTTCTCAAAAATTTCTACAGCTTCCTTAAGACGTTGTTTAAACTGCTCATATCTTTCATATTTAGACGTAGTTAGCGCAATGAAATCCTTGGTGATAGATAGATGCCATTTTTGATCTTCAGATCTAAAACTATAAGCAATGTCACTTTGCAGAGGTAAACCAAACTGTTGGACTACTTTTACAATTTCAGATGGTACTTGTGATTGAGTTATTTCAAAGAGCGGATATTGAAGTCTAATCTTATCCTGAAACTCAACAGGCTCTTGATGAGAAATCTTGAGTATAGGTGGAAAACGTAATTGGCACACAACCTCGACTAGAGGGTTGCGCTCATAAATTACACGCTCTAACTCAGGCAAATTCATCAAATCTATTTTTAGGCCGAACAAACTACTATTGTCATTTTAGCTTAAATTATGTAAACATATTTTTACTAACCACTCAAAAACTTATTACAAAGCTTGTCTTAAAAAAAATTAACGTTATTCCTCAAAAATTGGGTTTTTCCCAATTTAGATAGGTTTTTTTGGCTTTTTTAAGTCATTTCAAGCATTTCCGCCCATAATAGTTAGACTACAAAGTTTCGTATTAAGAGATACAAAACTTCGCCTTTAGCACGCCTTAATCTGACATCAAATAAGCTAATTAAAATCATAGTAAGTCTATGAATAATCATTATTCGGTTGCGATCGTCGGCGGGGGTCAAGCGGGTCTATCGATGAGCTATTGCTTAAAACAGAAAAGCTTAGACCATATTGTTTTTGAAAAAAATCAGATCGGCTATTCATGGCGTGCCAAACGTTGGGACACTTTTTGTTTAGTCACCCCAAACTGGCAATGTCAGCTACCAGGGTATTCTTATACTGGAAATGACCCTAATGGGTTTATGCAAAAAGACGAAATCGTTCAATATATTGAAGCATACGCTCAATCCTTTGAGCCACCCATCAAGGAAGGCGTAGAAGTCTTGAGTGTTCGCAGTGATAATCAAGACTGTTTTGAATTAACGACATCTATTGGCGATTATACAGCAGATCAAGTGGTTATAGCCGCCGGAAGTTATCATCAGCCTAGAATTCCTCTCATTGCGGCTCGCTTTCCTAAATCGATCGTACAATTACACTCATCAGAATATAGAAATCCTCAGTCTTTACCTGATAAAAGTGTATTAGTCGTTGGTACGGGTCAATCTGGCTGTCAAATTGCCGAAGATCTCCATCTTAGCGGAAAAAAAGTTCATTTATGCGTAGGAGGCGCACCGCGATCGCCGAGAAAATATCGAGGTAAAGATGTTGTCGAATGGCTGGCTCAAATGGGATATTATGACCTATCTATTGATGAACATCCTCAAAAAGAAAAAGTCAGAAATAAAGCAAATCATTATGTTACTGGACGTGATGGCGGGCGCGAAATAGATTTACGTTCATTTGCCCTAGAAGGAATGCAATTACACGGTAGATTAAAAAATATTAATGATAATCAACTGGAATTTTGGAACGATCTCAAAGAAAATTTAGATTATGCTGATAGTGTTGCCGAAAATATTAAGAAAACCATTGACGGATTTATTGAAAAAAATCGAATTCAAGCACCAGTAGAACCCCCTTATCAACCCGTTTGGCAGCCAGAAACCGAAAATTTAATCTTAGATTATATTGAAGCAAATATTGGTACAGTGATTTGGTGTACGGGCTATCAATCTGATTTTAGTTGGATCGAAATCCCTGTATTTGATGGTAAAGGATATCCTGGACACAAACGCGGTGTAACTAATGTTTCTGGTTTATATTTTTTAGGTCTTCCTTGGTTATATACTTGGGGATCAGGCAGATTTTCTGGGATTGCGCGGGATGCTTTGTATTTAGCAGATTGTATAATTTCTCGAAAGAAAGTGTCTTATCAGAGTGATTGGAGTATCGTTAATGAATTTTTACTGGGTTCATAGGGGATCAGTAATACCAACTTTATTAATATTTACTCTTAATTAAATAAGTTACAGTAATAATAAAGATTATCAGTAAAATTAAAAAATTTACCTACTTCTACTCTTATTACTAGATTTAGCACATTACAAGTTTAAATTTTAGTTACAATTCAACAAAAAAAATAATTTTGTGGTTTTATTGATGGTATCTAAAGAATTATTCAATTTTTTGGCTCTAATCTATGAAAATCTATGAAGATTATGGTTTTTCTTCATATTTTTTTAGTACACCAAACTTAACTTGATCTTTTTCGGTAACAATCATGAAAAATTTCTTAACTCGACTTTCACTAACTGCCGTTCTTTTAGGAATGGTTGCGCCTGCTTATTCAGCTTCGATATCATTTAAACCAACTGGATCACAGATCGATAGTGATCCGATCAACGATCTAGTTGTTCAGGTTGGACAGCAATTTACTTTTACTTTAGGTATTGATACGACAGGCCTCGCTAACACATTGCAGTCTTTTACTTATGTAGTAACGAGAGATAATACTGAGATTCTGCTCGATAGTGCTGCTTTAACGCCTGCAGCAGATGCGCTTTTCGACCGTACTGTAATATCGGATATTGTTACCCCTCCTTTTACCGTAGGCACAATTGAGCTTGGGGGTGGCTTAGGATTAGTCCCAAATAGTCAATTAGATTTTGGTACAGCTACTTATACAGTACAGCCAGGACTGGTTAATGATGGAGTATTTGACTACAAAGTTGAGCTAATTTCTGCATTCGATGACCAAGGCAACGATATTACGAGTCTATTCGAGCCAGCCAGCCAAGAGCTTGAGGTACAGTCTCCCGAACCTAGCTCTATTTTAAGTTTACTCGCCTTGGGTGCCCTTGGTGCAGGTTCGATTTTCAAGAAAAAGCAATCTTAGTTCTTTAAGTATCTTAGCCTTATCTTGCTCTTGCGAAGTAATTTTGACAATCTCTAAGTTTTTTGCAAAAGCAAGATACTCAATCTGTAGTTTCTAGTATTAGTTCATAATTCACTGATCGCGTCTCTACAGAGTTAATGATTTTAACCTATCGATTTAGATAGGTAGTTGATGAAATTTGAAATAGTGTATCGAAATTCCCCCTAGTCTTATTGCTAAATTTAGGAACTTTGTATTAAAAACTACAAAACGCACCCTTAATCAACGATTAATCTGGCATCATAGCTTAAAAAAGGAAAAAATCATGCCCGAAGTAACAACCCCCGCGCATCAAGTTGGTGATTTTTTTGTTGATTACGAAGAAAAAGTATTCCCCGATGTTAAAGCCGAACCAGGCGAAAAAGCATTAGTTACCTTTCATACCGTCGCTTTTGAAGGATCAATTGGTTTCGTCAATCTTTTGCAAGCAACACGCTTATTACGCAAAGGTTTTGAAACATCGATTTTATTGTATGGCCCTGGGGTCACTTTAGGGGTACAGCGTGGCTTTCCTAAAATAGGAGATACTGCCTTTCCAGGACATCAAAATTTTAATGATCAACTCAGCAAATTTATGTCAGAAGGAGGCAAGGTTTACGCCTGTCGCTTTGCCCTACAAGCACTTTATGGACATGGTGAACCGTCTTTAATTCCGGGTATTCGCCCCATTAATCCCCTTGATGTCTTAGATTTAATGTTACTACACCGCAAAGATGGCGCATTTATTTTAGATACTTGGACGCTCTAAAATGAACAACTCACGCATCGTTCGAGCGGCGGCGGTACAAATTAGCCCAGTTTTGTTTAGTCGGGATGGCACAACCGAAAAGGTGTTACAAGCGATCGCCAAAGCTGCAACGCAAGGCGTGCAATTGATCGTTTTTCCAGAAACCTTGATCCCCTACTATCCCTACTTTTCCTTTATTCAACCCCCTGTGTTGATGGGTAAAGAACATATGCGGCTATATGAAGAAGCTGTCATTGTACCGAGTCCCGTAACTGATGCCTTTTGTAGTGCTGCCCGTACCTATGAAATGGTTGTTGTCTTGGGGATCAATGAACGGGATCAAGGATCACTGTATAACACTCAACTGATTTTTGATGCCGATGGTACACTTTTACTAAAAAGACGTAAAATTACTCCCACATATCATGAACGCATGGTTTGGGGACAGGGTGACGGTTCGGGACTAAAAGTGTTAGATACAGCCGTTGGTAAACTGGGTTGTCTTGCTTGTTGGGAACACTATAACCCCTTGGCTCGTTTTGCACTGATGGCACAGCACGAACAAATTCACTGCGCCCAATTTCCAGGCTCACTTGTGGGTCAGATTTTTACTGATCAAATTGAAGTCACCATCCGACATCATGCTCTTGAAGCGGGCTGTTTTGTGGTTAATGCCACCAGTTGGCTATCTCCTGAGCAAGTTGGTCAAATTACCCCAGATGAGCAGTTACAGCGTGTTTTAAAGGGTGGTTGTAATACAGCAATTATCAGCCCAGAAGGGACTCATTTGTGTTCACCTATCACTGAAGGAGAAGGAATGGCGATCGCGGATCTCGATTTTTCCCTAATCACCAAACGTAAACGGATGATGGACTCGGTTGGTCACTATTCCCGCCCTGATTTATTACAACTGCACATGAATACCGAAGCAAGAACCTTAATTGAAGAGTATAAATGGCAGTTTACCAGCGATGCAGACGTTTTTATCCCAAAAACATAGAAAATGAACAAACAACGGCTAATTACAGAATTACAGTCTTATGGACTCCAATTAATTGATTCTGAACAGGGGGCATCAGGACGCAAAGGAGGAGCCGGGCCATCCGATCATAAAGCAGTGACGATAGAAGGGACAACCGTAATGGTTCCTATTTACAATGAACCTGCCACGCGATCGCCTTATACTGTGTCTAATCAAATGGTTTTAAAACGTCATGGGGAATTTATAGCATCGCTCGATTTTCCCAAACCTCCCCAATTCTACAGCCTGACCACATCTGATGGAATTCCTTACTGGAAAATCGCCCTACTTCATAGTCGAGATGTATTAGCCACTACAGTATTACAAACCTGTATGCGTTATAGCGAGCCGACTACAGCTTGTCAGTTTTGCGCCATTGGACAATCTCTAGAAGCAGGTAGAACGATCGCTAAGAAAACGCCTCATCAACTCGCAGAAGTCGCAGAAGCAGCCGTCAGACTCGATGGAGTGACACAGATGGTGATGACAACAGGAACCCCGAATACAACTGATCGGGGTGCAGCTTATCTGAGTGAATGTGCTAAAGCTATTTCTACTAAAGTTAATATTCCTATTCAAGCGCAATGTGAGCCACCCGATGATTTTATCTGGTTTGAACGCATGAAAACCGCAGGAATAGATACTTTAGGAATGCACCTAGAAACCATTGAACCCCACGTCCGCGCTAAAATAATGCCAGGTAAAGCAACAGTCCCGATTGAGTATTATTTTAAAGCCTTTGCTGAAGCTGTTAAAGTCTTTGGTTGGAATCAAGTCAGTACTTATATACTGGTCGGTTTGGGGGATAGCTTAGAGGCAATTTTAGATATATGCGATCGCTTAATTTCAATCGGTGTTTATCCTTTTGTCGTGCCGTTTGTCCCCATTACAGGAACCCCTCTCGCTCAACAGAGCGCACCCAATAGCGAATTAATGTTCACAATTTATCAACAAGTTGGAACAATGTTAAAACGCTCAGGAATGTCATCAGCAGACATTAAAGCGGGTTGTGCGAAATGTGGTGCTTGTTCGGCTCTTTCTAGCGCATGAAAAATAGGTTTGAATATGTCATATCAATTCAGATTAGCTCAAAATGCTGAGGAAATCTCCGCTTATTTTGCTCTACGTCATTCGATCTTTGTTCTTGAACAACAATTATTCCAAGATGATGTAGATGAAATCGATCAGTATGCTTATCCTATTGTGGCACTCAATAGCGATACTCATCAGGTTCTAGGAGTCGTCCGAATTTATGAAGTCGAACCAAGTATCTGGTATGGTGGCAGACTTGGAACCCATCAAGATTATCGCAAAGGTTGGCAAATTGGAAAAGGACTCATTGAAAAAGCCGTCACAACCGCGAATACTTGGGGGTGTACACAGTTTCTCGCAACCGTGCAGTTACAAAATGTCCGCTTCTTTCAACGGTTACACTGGAAATCACTAGAAGAACTGATTATATGCGATCGACCTCATCACTTAATGGAAGCCGATCTAAATTTCTATCCTCCGAGTCATGAACCATTTAACCGAATAAAATATACGAATATTAATTATTTATCTCAACAGAAAACTGAAAAAATAATTATTAATTATATTTAACTGTTCTTTGATAAAATTAATTTATATTAATTCTCGATGAAGTTGCACTTAATAACGAGGTGATGATATAATCCTATCCACTTTCTAAAAGAGATCACTTCTGCTCTCGATGGAACCCTTGAACCTGTTTTAACTTCCGTCTTAATTCATCTTTAAGCTTCTCGCTTGTTCACCATCAAATTTTTTTAGCACCTTGGTATCAAGAAATGGAAAAGTATTTAGTTACCAAAGAAGAGATTGAGTCTTATGAAGGTCTAGAAAAAACACATTTTCTCAACTCCAATGCTCGCAGACTGAATAAATCTTTAGGAGATTTGACAGGTTTAAAAAATATTGGTTTCCACATCATTGAAGTAGAGCCTGGACGTGAATCAACGGAGCTTCATATGCACTATCAAGAAGAAGAGTGCGTATACGTTCTCTTAGGAGAAGCTGAGGCAACAATTGGAGAAAGCGTTTATCGAGTTAAAGCAGGAGATTTTATTGGATATCGCGCTGGTGGTAAGCCGCACAAGCTGAAAAACACGGGCAATTCTATATTCAAATGTATAGTAGTTGGTCAAAGGCTAGACCATGATATCGGTGACTATCCAAATTTGCAGAAGCGTATATATAGGAGCAAAGGTTTAAAGTGGAATTTGGTCGATATGGAAAATATAGCTGAACCAGTAGCAGGTAAGAAGGCATAAATCGAAACTTCGATTACACACGCCTCACCATCTCACTTTCCTTGAGTAATGTAAAAATTGTTCTGCTGAATTAAACAGATCTGCTCTCAATTCTTTTTAGTATATTTATATTCATTGGCGATATGTCAGAAAATAATGAAAAGAAGTTTATCATTATTCAAAATGCTATCACTCAGGGAATTCGAGAGTTTCTTGTAGCTTTTGAGAATAATTGGCCTAATGAAACAATGTATGCTTTTTTACTGGAGGTTAGTTGTGAAGGCACTTCTCTAGAAGCAGTTGCAGCAACAGAAGAAGGGCTGACTCGTATTGCGAAAAAATATGCAGAAAGTTATTTTAATGAGCTACAAATAAATGAGAAACGTATTGAGTTACGTTGGGGAAGTCCTGAAGACGGTTGGTATCCTAGCTATAATGGAAATTACTTCAATTATGCTAATCAACTTCTCATAGATGCTCATAATGACCAATTGATGGAACTATACGACGGAAAACTTAATCAATTAGCATTAAACGTCCTACACAAATTGGATATGCAAGGCCTTTTTGGTCACATGAAAATACGTCAGCAAAGAGCAATTGGTATTTGCTATGTAGGTGGTGATAATAGCGATGAAGAGTTTCTACATTGGCTTAGAGTAATCAACTCTATTGATGTGGTTGAACGAGTGAAACGAGAAATGGCCGCAAGGAACGAAATATACATCAAGAGCCATAAAACATAACAACTTTATTGTATTGGGTTTAAGGAAGTTACTGAGTATAGCCGTTAGCTGTATATGTACGATCGCAGATTGAAAAAACGTGAGTAGCTTATAAAAATCTCTAAATTTTTCACCCTCCCCCTAACTTACTGAGAACAAAAGCAACAAGAAAGCCGAAAACAGTAATAAGACCTGCAAAATTATGTGTTTTCTCGAAAGCTTCTGGAATCATAGTATCGACTAACATGGCTAGAATTGCCCCTGCTGCAATAGCCGTTGTTGCCGCGATCACCTCTACTGAAAAATGTTGGAAGACTGTATAACCAATGAGTGCAGCTACACCAGAAAGGAGCGTAATTGTTCCCCATACTCCAAAAATATAACCTATAGAACGTCCCGCCTGCTTCATCCCTGCTGCACTAGAAAGTCCTTCGGGAATATTAGAAAGAAAAACCGCAGCAACAGTTACCCAACTAACAACCCCTCCTCCAATAAGACTAACTCCCACGACTATAGATTCAGGTATACCATCGAGTAACGCACCGATCGCAATTGCTAAACCACTTCCAGAGTGTTCTTCTTCTGAGGGATGCAGTTTGCCCGATCGCTTACGATGTTTTGCACCATAAGATTCTAAATACCAGTTAGCTAGTGTATAAACCAGCGCACCACTAACAAAACCGATCGCAGTGGAGTCAAAACCTCCTCGGTGATAAGCTTCATCCATCAACTCGAATGCTAAAGCTGAAATAAGTACACCTGAACCAAAAGCCATAATCGCGGCGATTAATCTTTGAGGAATACGGAGAAAATAGCCGAGTAATGCTCCGAGTAAAAGTGCAGAACCACTAACCAATCCCCAAAATCCTGCTTGTAACCACAGTGGAATCATAAAAGAATTAGCTTTAAGCTTCAGTTACTAGAAAATCTAACATGAGCGTGTAAAAGTAAGCATCGAACCTTAGAAATAGTCGGTTTTTTCCTGCTACGCTTAAGTTAAAGAACGTTTTCATTGATCAAAATGCTCTCAGAGAAAGCCGCACAACTTCGACAGTCTCTTAGTCTTTTACAAAAGCAAGATATTCAAACCGCAGCGCATATATTAAAAAATAGCAATATTCCCATCGGTGATGATTGTGCCGCTATTCCTGATGGTGACGAATATTTATTATTTGCAGCAGAGGGAATGTTACCCCAACTAATAGAAACCGATCCTTGGTTTGCTGGTTGGTCAGCAGTCATGGTAAATGTTAGTGATATCTATGCAATGGGTGGTCGTCCGATCGCTATTGTAGATACAATCTGGAGCCAATCAACAAGCGATACTACGCCCATTTGGGACGGAATGACGGCAGCCGCACAAGCTTACAATATCCCTATTGTGGGCGGTCATACCAACTGTCATAGCCCCTATAATGCCCTATCTGTAGCCATTTTAGGACGTGCCAAGCGTTTAATCAGCAGTTTTTCGGCTCAATGCGGTGATTTACTCCTTGTTGTTACTGATTTTCGCGGTAAATCTCATCCAAATTATCCTTTTTGGAATGCAGCAACTGAAGCAGATCCCCTTCAACTACGAGAAAATTTAGAACTTTTACCCTATTTAGCCGAAACTGGTTTATGTGATGCGGGCAAAGATATTAGTATGGGGGGAATTATTGGTACACTGCTGATGTTACTCGAAACCTCTCACTGTGGAGCCGTTTTAAATCTTGATCTTGTTCCTTGTCCCTCTAATTTAACACTCTTAAGTTGGTTGGTTAGTTTTCCGAGTTTTGGCTTTCTTTTGAGTGTTCGTCCCGAAAAAGTAGCGGAGGTGCGATCGCTTTTTCACGCTTCAAATTTAGTCTGTGAAGTGGTGGGAGAAATACAGCAAACTCAACAACTCATTTTACAATCACAGCAGGAATCTATTGTATTTTGGGATCTGCAAAAAGAAAAATTAACTGGTTTTTCTTAGATATAATAAGATGTTTAATGTTTACACCATCAATATAATTTAAGGATTCGGGAAAAATACTACTGCCTCTCGTTGTGACTTTAAAAGTCAGAACTCGGATGGGCAGTTGCCTTCCGCAACTTTTCCCACAATTCCTAAGATTCCTGTGACTAAAATTCCGACAATACTCAAAAAGCCTATTGTAAAAGTGTTAAGACGGGTATTAAAATCATCAATCCGTTTATTTATGCCTGTTACCTCCCCTTTAACCGTCCCTAATTCAACTCTTATACTGTTGACTTCTCCTTCTAGCTTATCAAATCGGTCTTCTAGCCTATCAAATCGGTCTTCTAGCCTATCAAATCGGTCTTCTAGCCTATCAAATCGCAATGTAAAAAAGTCTTTTAACTCTTTTAAGTCTGAATCTGTTACCGTTGATATCTTAGCTAGACTCCTTTTTAAATGCCGATTGAATCCCTGATCCTATTATGATCCTATATACGATGAAACGGATCTAAAATGATCTCATGCAGCAATTCACTTTAGGGCTATAATTAAGAATTACTGAACCTTTTTGTAGTACATTTTTACTAAACTCCCCGGGTGGGATTCGAACCTACGACCAATCGGTTAACAGCCGACCGCTCTACCACTGAGCTACCGAGGAATGTTTGTCACGATTACTAATCATAGCAACAACACCGAAAAAAAGCAAGACATGAATCGAATTTTTTTTTAATCGCTTTGTAGGGTTTAACAACTAAAACCCTACCTATAGTTTAAAACTTGAAGCTTCCCCGAATAGCCCCAACCCATAAGGGATCTCGGTTATTTTCGGGGTTAATACCGACATAAACACCTGGAGTCACGGAAATATTATCGTTAATCTGGTAAACATAAAACGTTTCCACTAACCAAGGATTGTCTTTAGTTGCTTCGGTGACATCCGCAATATTGTTATCATTGCTAATATAAGCGGCATAGGGTGGCTGTCCGATCGTCACTACTCCAACATTACCTTCTTTAAATAAATCAGGGAACGCTAAACTAAATTTCCAGTTCCAAATATCGGCTGTATCACCGTCTCTAAGTCCACCTTGAGCATATGCTCTAGTATACATTCCCCAACCTTCTATACTAATTTGGGGAATAATACGCCACGCAAATAAGAGCGCGAGGTTATCTGATGCTGTAGCATTATCATTAAACGGATTATCGCTATTAGATACACCTGTATAACCCAATAGCGAAAAAGAATTAAACTGATCATCTGGAATATAATTATGTGAGTAGGCAACTGCTAAATTAAGAGTGCTAGTCGCTGCATACGTTAACTGAGATCCGACAACGTAGTTACCATTAAATAAACCGTTACCAGCTTCCGGGTTGTTTCCATTTCCCGCAGAATAAAAAGCACTCAGATTTAAAGATTTGCTAAATTCGTAGAGTAAGCCTAACCCTGTTCCTAGATTATCACTCAAAACATAAATCGGAGCGATCGCACCAAAGTAAGATAATGCACCTTCAGTAAAAGAACCCGTAAAAGGAGCTAATGGATCGGATATATCATCTAATGTTACTTTAACACCACTAATCCAAGCGGTTAATTGATCGGTGACTGGAAAACGATATTGTAATTTATTAATGGTAAGCTGATTATCTCCAGGTGCGGCAAAGTTAAAATCAGTTAAATTACTACCACCTCGTGCAAAGACAATATTAGAGGTTTGTAGACGCACTTGTAATCTATCTTCACCCGTAAAGCTGGTATCAAAATTCGCTCGATAGCGGTAATTAAGTGTAATCTGATTATCTTCTAAATCTGTTCCTGCAGGTGCGTTAGCTTGTTCATTACCCCAAACACCAGAGGCTACCATTATTACATCACCATTTAATTTTGTTGTGGTAGAAAACTGATGATCTTCAAGAAAAGCGACTCTTTGCTCTAGATTATCAACTCTAGCACCTAATGCTGCGAGTTCAGCATCAAATTCTTGGGCGAGTCGGCGAAGTTTATCGATATCTTCTTTTAAGACAGTAACACCCTCTTGTATTAAACGTTCTATGGTATTTAAACAAGCGTTTAACCCTGCTGCAAACTCCCAACGACTTAACGCCCGATTTCCACGAAAAGTACGGTCAGGATATCCTACAATACAACCATAGCGTTCTACAAGGCTTCTGAGGGCTTCATATGCCCATGCAGTCGGTGCAACGTCTTTTAGTTCATTAACGTTGGTTATTTGACTCATGGGGTTATTCTGAGTCATTGATGAAAAGGTTTGCGCTTCGTATAAAGACTCAGAAAGAGACGTTGTTTTATTGTTTTGAATTTGGTTAACTGAAGGTTGATGAAGTTCATCGGCTAATGCTGGACTTCCCAACAACATCGCACTAACAGTGACTAAGCCTTGATTTCTTAAGACTTTTTTTAGGTTGATTAACATTTTACTCCTCACACCAAAAGAAAGAACTTTCTTAAAGAAAGAAAATTATAAAAAAAATTCTAGTTTATAATCTACCATTAGTCTATTTAAAATATCAGTTGGCTTTTATACCATTTCAATAAGAAGCTAAATCACTTCAATTTTAAATTGTAATTGATTTTTCTCAAATCAAAGAAAATCTAAGGGAGAGGAAAAAAACAATGACAACTTTAAGACACACATGGCAAGATGGATTTATTGAAACCAACAATATTCAATTGCATTACGTCAGCCAAGGCGAAGGTAAGTTAATTTTATTCTTGCATGGATTCCCTGAATTTTGGTATTCTTGGCGGCATCAAATCCCAGAATTTTCTCAAGACTATAAAGTTGTTGCTTTAGACTTAAGAGGTTACAACGAAAGTGATAAGCCATCTGAAGTAGAAGCTTATCAAATGAGCGAATTAATGAAAGATGTCGAAGGTGTTATTAAAGGATTAGGTTATGAGGATTGTATCTTAGTTGGTCATGATTGGGGAGGGATGATCGCTTGGAATTTTGCCTATAATTATCCCAATATGGTCGAAAAATTAATTGTCCTTAATTTACCCCATCCTGCTAAATTTAAACAAGGTTTAACAACTTTTGAACAACTTCTAAAAAGTTGGTATGTTTTCTTTTTCCAAATTCCCCTATTACCCGAATGGTTAATTCAGTTTAATGATTATGAAATTCTTGCCTCTATGTTTACAAGAATGGCGGTTGATGAAACGATTTTTAGTCAAGCTGATTTGAATGTTTATAAAGACGCTGCGGCTAAAAGAGGTGCATTAACAGCTATGATTAATTATTATCGTTGTATCTTTCAATATTTGTTGAATCAATCTAATGATAATTGGACAATTTTAGAAACTCCTACCTTAATGATTTGGGGCGAAAATGATGTCGCATTAGGAAAAGAATTAACCTATGGAACCGAAGAATTTGTCAGATATTTAACGATTAAATATATTCCTAACTGTAGTCATTGGGTACAACAGGAAAAACCCGATCTCGTTAATCAATATATCTGGGAATTTTTAGACGGCAGAAAAATATAAAATTATTATTACTGTAGGGGTGCGGAATGCACTGCACGCCGTTTCACAGGATTTTAAATCCTGTGAGCGGTGCAGTTTGGTTTCCAAACCCTTTGATGATTAAATTTAATTCTCATGTAGGGATAGAATCTCCAAACCCTTTTTAATTCAATAATAAATAATAATTTAACCTTTTCCTAAACTAAATTTAGTAAAAATAATATATAATATATTCGATTGATTATAAAACGGATAATATGAATCTAAAACGTCGCCATTTTTTAATGTTTATTGGTGCAACAGTTGGCGGAACCCTTTTAAGACTAAATGAAAAAACTTTTTCAATGCCTTTTTCTAAAATAGTAGCAAAGAAAAATTCTGAACTAAGTTTTCAACCCATCAAAACACCTATACCATTAGAAATTGATTCATATACTAAAGAACAACAAATAGCCACCTACTCGACTTATGAAGTGGTTGATGATTTAGTTTTACCCAAAGATTTTACCTATGATATTATTGCCGCTTGGGGTGATCCTGTAGGTGATTCTCGTTTTGGCTATAATAATGACTATTTATCGTTTATTGAAACTAAACCTAATGAAGGCTATTTAACCATAAATTTTGAGTATATTAGTGGTCAGACATGGATGAAAACTTATGAGAAAGTTATTGGAAAAACATTACCATTCACTGAAGTAAAATCAACTTTAGCAGCAAACCAAGGAGAAATTAACGCTTTTGCTCTTTCTGATAGCGATCCACTAAAAACAAAAATTAAAGAAATATCAAAAGAAGGTTTAATTGATCTAGGAATTGGGATTATTTCAATTCGTCGTAATAAAGATGGAAAATGGGAAAGAACTTTCTCTGATCGAGATCGCAGAATTACAGGTATATCAGGTTTAGAAGATCAAAGATATCTTAAATCAACAGGCCCCAGTGTTGCCGTTTTTACTAAATCGAATAAACTCGGTTATGAGGATCAATTAGGTAGTAAAATAATCGGAACATTCCAAAATTGTGCAGGAGGGACAACACCTTGGGGAACCGTTTTTAGTGCCGAAGAAAACTTTCAAGATCAAGTATACGATCCTGTTATGGCAGATGGTACCTCTTTTAATCCTTCAGCAAAACCTTTTTTTATTAATGATGTCGAAATAGACGGACGCGGTAATGTATTTGGTTTAGCATCCAATAAATATGGTTGGATGGTTGAAGTTGATCCCGCTAACCCCAATGACTACGGAACAAAACACACTTGGTTAGGTCGCTATCGTCATGAAGCAGTAGGGTTTAGAGTAGAAAAAGGAAAACCTTTAGCAGTCTACTCAGGATGCGATCGCAGAGGTGGACATTTATACAAATTTGTCTCTAAAGATTTCATCCGCAACCCCAAAGATAAACAAAACTCCCAACTTTTAGAACGTGGAATGCTATACGGGGCAAGATTTAACCCCGATGGTACCGGAAAATGGCTCCCTTTAACCCTAAATACCCCAGTTGATCCCGTTTTACCCAGTCAAATTGTTGAACGCCAAAAAGTCGGCATAGTTGCATTACCTAATCCTAACCGCACAGAAGGGGGCATTGTAGCCTATACAAAAGATGAAGACATCGCCTTCTATAAACAAAAATTCAAGACCCTTAGTGACCTTTATGAGGGCAATCCAGCCGAGAAACAAGGGGCTATCCTAATTGATGCTCATTATGCCGCAAATGCCGCAGGAATCACCTGTACCGCTAGACCCGAAGATACGGAAGTTTCCCCAGATGGGACACTCTATATTACCTTTACTTCTGGAACACCTGGCGAAGATGGTGGACCTGATAAAAATATCTTTTTTGGGACCAAAGGAGAAACCCCCTATGAATATGGTTGGATCATGAGTCTAAAAGAAGACCAAAACGATCCATCGGCGATGTCTTTTCGCTGGCGGATGTTTGCAACTGGAGGTGAACCCACACAAGGGGGACTCGGTTTCTCGAACCCCGATAACCTAGAATTTGATGCAAGTGGTCATCTTTGGATGGTCTGTGATATGTCTACAACTTCTCACAATGATCCTAAGAAAACCCTTGGTATTTTTGGCAATAATACAGCGTGGTTTCTCCCGACTTCTGGCCCGAATATGGGGAATGCTTATCCATTTGCGATCGGTCCGATGGATACTGAGTTAACGGGGCCTTGGTTTACCAAAGATCAACAAACCTTATTTTTATCTGTGCAACATCCAGGTGAAGCAGGAGGAACTCGTCAAGACATGGCTTTTGAGGAACGAGAATTTACGCTTAATACGACCCAAAGACAAGAATTTATGCAACAGCGTAAAGTTCCAATAGGATCAAACTGGCCAAGTAAACAAGCAAATGATCCGCCGCGTCCGGCTGTTGTTGCGATACGTCGTGTAGATAATCAGGGAATTTCGCGTGTTTAAGGTTTAATTCAGCCATTTTAAGCATTAATCGCAGGTGAAGCAGCAGGAATTTTAGATCTACTTATTGGAGAAGGGATTAGACCTTCTATTCTAACAGGAGTAAGAGCAGCAGAAGCCATTGATCAAGCTGCGTCGGGTAATGCAAATGCCTTAGCGAGATACACCGATATTATTGATGATGAATGGGGTCTAGACATGGTTTTAGCACAACGTCTAGCAGGTTTATTCTATCAGTTTATGGGGTCAAACGTCCCGCAGAAGGACAAATTATGGGTAAAATACTTTGTGAAAAACTGCGATATAGTGAAGTTGTTGAACAAGCAATGCAGAGATTAAAAAAATCTTTAATTCCTGGATTTGGACGATGATGATAAAATGGGTTGATCACAAGTTCAACCCGTTTCTAATTGTTTAAACTTTAGCCCGTGTCGTTCCTAAAGAATAAGCAATTTGATCAAAATCAATATCTTTAACTGGATCTGTTAAATTATCTGGTATAAAAGTTCCTCGAATTTCTGGATTAAAAAACAGTTCACCAGACGCTGTAGAATCATCAGAAGTTAACGAAGCAAAACCTCGAACTTCTAAAAAAGATTGCTGATTATTTAAAAATTGTTGAACATCGGGTAAAAGCTGCAATGATACAGTTGCCCAACTGGGTAAAATAAAACTATCGCTTTCATATCGAATAAATTTTTCGTTTACTGCTTCAATGCGTTTAAAGTTTATCGGAATATTTTTAGCCGCAACATCATACAGCAAAACGGTTTTATTGTCTAGGATTCTAGTTTCATTTGGTGGAGAAGCATTTGGCGGATCAGAAGGTTCACTAATTGTCAAAAATAATTTTAATTCTCGATCTCTTTTTTCTAAATTGGAAACCGTTAAAAAATAGCCTTGAACAATAACTCGACTTAAAACATTAGCTTGAGAAGCCGTTGCTGTACGAGGTGCGATCGGTTTCAGCAATAATTCAAATGGAGAGATATCCATTTTGTTCACCTTTTTTGATAAATTGTCTATATTCTGTTTATTGCTTCATCTAGAACAATTTTAATTACCGAAAATTTAATATATTGTAATAATATCAATTGACTCGCTTTGCCAGAGTTAGATAAAAATTAACTATTATTCTCAGGTTCACCGAATAAAACCAAAGAACCCGTTAATCTTTTTAAAATTTCTGTCGTCAAGTCACTGACAGCAAGTCCTCCCCCTGCTGTTTGACGACGGACCGATCGCAAAACCGTTAAATCATAGGTTTTAGATTCTTTTATAATGACTTGGGAAATGTTATCGTGAGTAATCGTCTTAATCTCAGATGTTACAGGAAATCCAAATTGATTGACTACATTTAATAAATCTTCTTTAAAAGTAGCAATTTGACTAGATGAGGTATAGCGACGGCAAACGTGCAACAATGTTACAGAACCTTGATTCGTATCCGCTAAAAGATGAGCAAATCGAATTACTCTAATCATTTCTGGTGTAATATTTTT
The DNA here is from genome assembly GCF_003007785.1 of Aphanothece hegewaldii CCALA 016. Classification (GTDB taxonomy): domain Bacteria; phylum Cyanobacteriota; class Cyanobacteriia; order Cyanobacteriales; family Microcystaceae; genus Chroococcus; species Chroococcus hegewaldii. Next base: position 67,708 of record NZ_PXOH01000011.1, read on the forward strand.
TACAGGTACTAAAAGATGATGGATGTTAACGGGTTCATCTAATAGACGCATCACAGCCACTGGACAATGTGCCGAACGGAAAACACTATCAATAACCGTACCAAAAAGACGCGCCCGCAAGCCAAAGGTTTTACTCCAACCCATAATAATTAAATCGGCATTTTTTTCACGGGCAGCACGACTAATACCATGAGAAATCTTATCATCAATTCGGATCGCGGGTTGAGATTCCACTTCAAATTCTTGACTCAGTTGAACCGCTTCTCCTAACATTTCTCTACTTTTATAAAGACGTGTATTTAATTGCGGTGAGTCCATATGAACATGAGATGTAGCAACCGAAAGCGGTACAATAAGACCAGACTCATGACGGGCTATTAACGCCGCCATTTCTATTAAATTGCGTTGTGTTGTAGGATTATAAATGGGAACAACGATCGTAAACGGATGATTTGGGGCAAAAGGTTCGGCTTTTGGGAGTAATTCAGAAAGAATAATATCTCTTTTTTCAGAACTATCTTCTAGCTTGGCTTTAGGTACAGAAAGATTTCTCGCAAATCTAGCCGTTAATAAAGGGCCTAGAATAGAAGTCACCAGCATTAAAACAATTACACTATTAAAAGTAGCTTCGTTTAAAAGTCTTTCTCCTGCGACATTTTTCGCTTGATATGCAGCTAAAGCGGCGGCTAATGTAGCGGCAACTTGCGGTAAAGAAAGTGACCACATCGTCATCCCTTCATTAAAATTATAACGATAAATAATTTTACTAATAAAAGCGGCTAAAAATTTGGCGACAATTAACCCTAAAACAATAGCAAGCATTAAAGGAAATTGAGTAGTAATGGTTTTAATGAAAATGGGAATATCTATTAATAAACCCATCGCCACAAAAAACATCGGGATAAATAATGTACTTCCCATAAACTCAATTTTTTCTTTAACGGGACTTCTCCCTAAAACATCATTAACGGCTAATCCTGCTAAAAAAGCACCAATAATCTTTTCAACATTAATAACTTGCGCCCCTAATGCTGCAAGAAATACCGCAAATAGAACAAAAAGAAATTGATTACTTTCTTCGTCTCCTGTGCGTTCAAAATACTTTTTACCTGCCCAGTCTAAACCAAAAAGAACTACTATACAATAAATTCCTAAAGCGACTAATTGCAAGATGAGACTTGCCGTAGAAAACTCACCTTGATGAATCGAAAGGCAAACCGCTAGAACCACTAAAGCTGATATATCTGTAAAGATTGTCGCCCCAATTGTTACCATTACTGCTTCATTTCTAACAACACCTAAACGTTGTACAATCGGATAGCCTAAAAGTGTATGAGATGCAAATAAAGAACCGATTAAAATTGCACCATTCCAACCATAATCGAAAAATCTACCGATAGCAGTTCCGATAATTAGCGGAATAATAAAAGTAGCAAAACCAAAACCCAGAGAACGATCTTTTGTTTTTTTAAATTCCCCTAAATCTATCTCTAAACCCGCCACAAACATCAGATATATCTTTCCGATATCCTCTAGTAGGTGCATCGTTTCGGATTCACCATCGAGTAAATTTAATCCATTTTTTCCTAACACAACTCCTGCAAAAAGTAAACCGACTAGCCCTGGTAATTTGATTCGCTCAAAAAGAGGCGGAAGCGTTAAAATAACTAAAAGAAGAATCGTAAAAGCAACAAGCGGATTATTAGAGAGAAAGCTTAGGGTTTTTTCCATTATGTGCGCTAGTCATTAAAAATAGATTTAAAAAGCATCGTTCTATAGAATTAGATTGATTGATACTCTCCTAGTCTATCTAGCCTGATTTAGTCGCTTGATTACATCCCCTATAAGATAGAGAGAAGTTTTTATTTTACATTTTATGCTTGAATTATCTATCTGGAAATTTAACTCTTTTGTAGAGATCAGCTAAAGTAATTTCAATAGGTACGGTTTGCAAGGTAATTTTATCGTCATCTTCGTTATATTCATACAAAGACCATTGTTTATGATCAACTTTGACATATTGATCTACGTGTTTTTGTGTTTGAGTGACTAAAATATATTCTTGGAAACTCGGAATGGTTCGATAGTTTTTAAATTTTTTATCTTTGTCATAACCACGTGTTGAAGGTGAGAGAATTTCTATAATAACTTGAGGATTAATGATGGTATCGTTTCGATTTTCATGATATTCAGCCTCTCCAGAAATAATCATGATATCAGGATAGGTATAAACATTACACTGAGGTATCCATAGACGAACATCACCAATGAATACGTCATAATCTTGGTCGTTTAACGCCAAATGTAACGCAGCATAAAAGTTCCCAGCGAGTCGATTATGATTAGTTGAACCATCTGCCATAGGTATAATTTGTCCATTAATGTATTCACTTTTGTCTTTAGCTGTTTCTTCCCGTTCTAAATATTCTTCGGGTGTCAAATATTGTTGTTCTACAGATTGCATCATAATTACCTCTATAGAAATTTAGCCATATAAAAAATCAAATAAGGTGAGTACAATTATACCACCTTATATCAAATATAACTTAAATTTTTATTCTGCTCTAATTACGCCGCATCATCATCGTGAGCAAAACGATTATAGAGGAAGTCTAAAGCATAGTTACGCAGATTATAATATTCAGGATCTTCCATAATCCGATCCCGATCTCTTGGACGTGGAAAGGGAATATCGAGGATTTCTCCAATATTAGCAGATGGGCCATTGGTCATCATCACTAAACGATCGGCCAAAAACAAAGCTTCATCAATATCATGGGTAATCATCAAAACCGTACAGCGATGATCTTGCCAGATTTTGAGTAATTCTTCTTGCAATTCTTCTTTAGTAATTGCGTCTAACGCCCCAAACGGTTCATCTAAGATTAACACTTCAGGACGGATTGATAAAGCCCGCGCAATAGATACCCGTTGTTTCATCCCCCCCGAAATTTGTGGGGGTTTCTTGTCTGCTGCTTCACTTAATCCGACTAAAGCTAAATGTTCCTTGACAATTGATCTTTTTTCTGCTTCTAATTTACTAGGATAAACCGAATCAACTGCTAAATAAACATTTTCAAAAACCGTTAACCAAGGTAATAGCGCGTAACCTTGGAAAACCACCATGCGATCGGGGCCTGGTTCAACAATATCCTTACCTTTAAGGCGAACTGATCCATAAGTCGCATCAGCAAAACCAGAAACCATATTCAATAAAGTAGATTTACCACAGCCAGAGTGACCAATAACACAGATAAATTCACCTTCATTTACCGTTAGATTAACACCATCGAGAACCGTATAGGGACCTTTCGGAGTGGGATAAATTTTTGAGACATTGTCGATCTTTAAAAAAGTTTCATTAACTGAAGATTGATCGTATGGATTGATCGTTTGTGTTGTTGTTGTCGTGTATGCCATGATAAATACTCCTTATTGTGTCTGAAAATAGTCGAGTTTGGCGACCAAACCGCTACAAAAATGGGGTTAGGGACGGTTTGGCGACCAAACCTAGGCAATCATTTAGGCTGCTACTAAACTTTGACCGACTGAAGATCGATGATTAACAGCCACCTCAGCCATTGTCACATTCTGTTTAATCGTTTGATTATTCAGATAGCCGATCGGATCTTCTGCATCAAATTCAATCCCATCAAACAATATAATCGGTGAGCGGCGATATTTAATATCCCCTAAACCTAATTCACGGGCTGCCGTACTAAAGACACTCACTTTACAGACTCTTTCTAGGATTTCTACCCAGTTACGAGGGAAAGGAATATGCCCCCATCTCGCCATCTGTGTCATCATCCAAAGATGTTCGGTACGACTGGGACGATTTACGCCTTCGCCATAGAATAAATGATGGGCAGCTTCCCACATGGGATGTTCTAAGCTACAAGATTGATCATTTGGATCAGCGAGTTGAATGTAGTCTACTTTGGTACTAAGATACTGACGACTAGCGAGTAAATGTCTGATCTCTTCTCTATTAGCAGGATCGGCGCAGTAAGCACAAGCTTCTAAAAGGGCTTTCACTAAAGCAACGTGGCTATTGGGATACGCATTAGCCCAATCTTCGCGCACACCTAAAACCTTTCCGGGGTGATTTTGCCAGATTTCAAGATCTGTCGCTACCGTAAACCCGACACCTTCCATCGCAGCCCGCAAATTCCAAGGTTCACTCACACAATAACCATCTATAGTACCCGCTTTGAGATCGGCAACCATTTGCGCGGGGGGAATGGTTTCCAGATGAACATCTTGATCTGGATTAATACCACCAGATGCTAACCAATAACGCAATAATAAATTGTGCATTGAGGACGGATGTACCATACCGAATGTATGGCGTTCGTCCGCCGATTCAAGTAAATAGCGTTTTAGAGCATTACTATTCAAAACCCCTGCTTCATAAAACTTTTTACCCAAAGTAATCGCGTTACCGTTGCGAGTCATGGTTAAAGAGGAAACAATGGGTACAGATTGTTCATCCTGTCCACCCGCCGTTAACCACGTTGGCATCCCAGAGGGCATTTGAGCCGCATCTAAGTAACCACCGATCATCCCATCGACGATCCCCCGCCAACTGGTTTCACGGACTAAATTTACTTCATCTAGACCATGTTTAGTAAACAATCCCTTCTCTTTGGCAACGACTAACGGCGCACAGGCAGTTAGAGGTACAAAACCAATTTCTAGGTTAACTTTTTCGAGTCCATGACGGGCAACTACAGCCGTTTTTTGCGCCCGAAGTTTTTTGATGCGTTTTTGTTGGTTGAGGAAATAGATAATTTCACTGCGGAGGCTGTAATAACTAGGATGGTTTACGACTTCCATCCGTTTACGGGGACGCGGGATATCGACTTCTAGGATACCACCAATTTTCGAGCCAGGCCCATTGGTGAGCATGACGATGCGATCGGATAATAACACGGCTTCATCGACATCATGAGTTACCATGACTGAAGTTACATGATATTCCTCACAAATTCTCATCAACTGTTCTTGTAAATTTCCTCTGGTTAGTGCATCCAACGCGCCAAAAGGTTCGTCTAATAAGAGTAGTTTGGGACGGATGGCTAAAGCACGTGCGATCGCTACTCGTTGTCTCATCCCCCCCGACAGTTGTCCTGGTTGTTTATCTACAGCATGACGCAACCCAACGAGATCAATATGTTCTTCAATAATTTGATTTCGTTCCGCAATGGGTAAACCCGTCATTACTTCATCGACTGCAAGGGCTATATTTTGGCGAACTGTTAACCAAGGAAGTAAAGAATAATTTTGAAAAACGACCATTCTTTCGGGGCCAGGTTCTTTGATCCTTTGTCCTTCTAGGGTTACAATTCCTTCACTGGGTAAGTCTAAACCTGCCATCATGTTTAATAGGGTCGATTTACCACAGCCTGAGTGACCAATTAGAGAGATAAATTCGCCTTTTTTGACTTCTAAATTAATTCCTTTGAGGGCGATATATTCACTTCCACCAGAGAGGGGAAACACTTTATCAATATTATCAACTGCGACAAATACACTCATTATTTTTTTCCTATTTAATTTATTTTGTTTATAGAGGGTTTGGCGACCAAACCCCTACGCTCATCGGGTTGTATGTCCTTTCAAATTAGTTGTCTGGAAGAATTTTTGTTTGGATAAAAGCGACAAGTCGATCTAGGATTAAACCAACTGCACCGATATAAACCAGAGCTAAAATGATGTCAGAGATGTAGTTATTTTGATAAGAATCCCAGATAAAGAAACCGATTCCGACGATACCAGACATGACGATTTCTGCTGCAATAATCGCTAACCAAGCAAGACCGATCGCAATTCTTAAACCTGTGAAAATGTAAGGGAGCGCAGAAGGAATCAGAATCTTGAAGAAGAATTTTTGTTGAGAAAGTTTGAGAACTTTTTTAACGTTGATATAGTCTTGAGGAATTTGTTGTACACCAACAGCAGTATTAATCAAAATCGGCCAAACTGCGGTAATAAAGATGACGAATAACGCGGCAGGTTGGTTTTGTTGTAAGGCGGCTAGGGCTAAGGGAACCCATGCTAAAGGCGGAACTGTTCTTAAGAATTGAAACAAAGGATCTAAAGCTTTATTCCAAAAAGAATTGAGTCCAATAACAATACCTACACTAATGCCCACAACTGCCGCTAAAACATAACCAATTAAAACACGTTGTAAGCTGGCTAATACTTGCCAAAATAGACCGACATCTGTTCCGCCACGATTGAAAAATGGATACATTAAATAAGTGCGGGTTCTCTCATTGGTAATTAGATCACTTGGCGGGGGTAATTTAATTAATCCAATCATTGAACAAAGTTGCCAAATCGCTAGAAAACTTAAAATACCGATGATTGGAGGAATAATATCTTTAGATTTCTTTTTCCAAAATTTAGAGAAAGCATTAGATGAACTTGCGCCGTTACGATTTCTCATTGTTGCTGTCATGGTGATGAACGCTCCTTATAAGTAATTTGACTTAGATACTTAAGCTTTTTTTATTGCTAAACTATCGAGGTAGGCCTGGGGATTTTCTGGGTCGAATACTTTACCATCAAAAAACTTTTCAACTCCTCGGGAGGTACTGGTAGGTATATCAGCATCGGAGATACCAGCTTCTTTTGCTGCTGCTTTCCAAATATCCTCCCGATTTACTTTATCGATTAATGCTTTGGCATTCGTTAAGGTATCTTTGGGTAAAAAGCCCCAGCGAACGCTTTCAGTTAAGAACCACAAATCGAGACTCTTATAGGGATAAGAAACACTACCGCGAGGCGATTTCCAATACAAGGCGGCTTTCTGGAAATCTTTAATTTCTGGCTGGTTATCACCCATAATGTAAGTTCCGAGTAACATCGGTTCAAGAACACTGACTGGAACGTTAAAATACTTCGCACCAGAGAGAATTTGAGCCATTTCTGCTCGATTGCCTTCTACATCGCACCACTGTTGAGCCTCCATAATGCCTTTGAGAAGTGCTTTCGTCGCTTTCGGATTTTTGTCCACCCAATCACCACGCATGGCAAAATATTCTTCTGGATGGAATGGCCAAATCTGAGAGGTTAAAGCGGCGATAAAACCAATGCCATCTCCAACAATACGAGCCGGCCAAGGATCACCTGTACTGAAGGCTTCCATCGTTCCAGTTTTCATGTTGGCTACGGTTTGAGCAGCAGGTACAGTTAATAGATTCACTTCTGTATCTGGGTTAATGCCTCCAGCAGCTAACCAGTAACGTATCCAAAAATCTTGGTTGGCTTTGGGAAATGTATATGCGGCTCTGAATGGTTTGCCCGCTTGTTTTAAACCACTAATATAATCTTTTGCTTTGCTTGCATCTAAACCGATATTTTTACCTTCTTGGGTTTTAGCGACTGCAATTCCATTCCCTTGAGTGTTTAGCATTGCTAAAACATACATAGGAACTTTAACATTGTTTTTGGTGATCAATCCTTCAGAAATTAGATAAGGCATGGGCATTTGCCATTGTCCACCATCAATACCACCACCTGCGGCACCAATCTCTACGTTATCCCTAGCAGAACCCCAGTTTGCTTGTTTGGAGACATCTACACCCGTCATCCCGTATTTAGCAAAAAATCCTTTTTCTTGAGCAATAATTAAAGGTGCTGCTTCAAAGATTGGCAAAAATCCTAATTTGACTTGTGGGGTTTCGGGTGTTGTTTCTGGCGTTAAGGCCGTTGGTGCGCTTGTTGTCGGTGTTGTCGTTGTTGGTGAACTGGCTGTACCAGAAGGTGCCGGCGGATTTCCTAAACACCCTTTCAGTAATACAGCCCCAACAGCAGATGTCGCAGTTGTTGTTAAAAATCTTCTTCTAGAAAAATTGGACATAAAATTCCCTCCCTGCTGGTAATGACTTTGTTGCAGAACAATTTGGTAAAGGTTTTTAGTTAAAAGCTTTCTGCCTTTCTCAGGTTATGAAAGCTGTACTGAGTTTTTTAATACAGTTTAGCTCCGTCTTTATTGAAAACTAACTGAATTCATATAGAGTATCTTACATGATTTTTGGAGTAATGATTGATTTTTATGAAAGTATTTGTAAGAAAATTTTAATTTTATTGATAAGTATCAGTTAAGAGTATTGATTTAACTAGATTTCAGCCTTTTTTTTGCTTTCTGGCTGCTCATTCTTTATAGCAAAAAGTATATAGTTTGTATTTTATATAATCAATTAAAGAAAACTTTTATCGGGATTTTGTCGCCAAATTTCATAAGTTAATAACAAAAACATATAATTAATCTAAATTAAATTTAAATCTATTATATTTAAAGCAAAATGTATCACAGAATACAGACGCAATATAAACACGGTTCGGGAAGCAAGCACCCCAAGTAGAACGCAACGGGTACAATTTCTCGTGTTTTGGGCTAAATGAGGCGAGCAATCGCAGACGGGCACTTGTGAGAGAAAAACTGGTTTTGTAGCTTGAAGATTAATTCAGTTTTCCGTCTCTTAAATCCTGTTCAAACTGTCGTAAGGCTAGACTAGAACCATTATTCCAAGCAAGTTCTACATATTTCGGCAAGATTTTTTTTAGCTCAAATTCTCTGAAAATCAAACTTTGCTGATCTTGATATTCTTTACCATCAAAAATATAAATCAATAAGTTGCCCCGACGATAAATCCATAATTCAGGAATCCCAATAGCTTGATAATCCTTTGCTTTCGTGGTAGAAGTTAAATCTACTTCGAGCGCTAAATCTGGAGGAGGATCGATACTCAGATCGATTTTCTCTTTACCTAAAATAGCTTGACGGTTATCGATATAGAAACAAGTATCGGGTTCTACTCCCGATAAAGCAAATCGTTTGAGGGTAATTGGATCAAAGCATTCCCATTCTAACCCTTGATGACGTAAAAGAATTTTAACTAAATCTCTGAGGGTATCAATTCTTTTTCCGTGACTGGGAAGGGGAGCCATTAGTAAAATCTCATGAGTACTATCATTAAAATAAATTTTAGGATATGTTTGCTCTTGGCGAATTTTTAGAAGTTGCTCATAATCTTCCCAAGTTTGATGGCGTAAAATGACTTCACTTCCGGGGGACAATGTAAGCGTATCTTGGCTAACCTTTACAAGCATAGTTTTTTTGCTCTTGTTACAGAATCGTTTGCAATTGTTGTATTAACTGTTGTGCTTGTACTACACCTTCAATTCGTTCTATAGGTTGCCCGTTTTTGAAGAGAACCAATGTCGGTAGGGCATGAATCTGATATTGCGTTGCTAAGTTAGGATATTTGTCTGTATCAATTTTTACAATTTGTACACGATTTTTTAAATAGGCTCCAACTTGTTCTAAGATAGGACTCATCATCTGACAAGGTCCGCACCAAGTCGCATAAAAATCGACTAATACGGGTGTTGCTGAATTGGATAATAGATCCTCAAAGCTGGTAAATTGCTTTTTAAGTGCCATAAAATTTTAGTTGTTAGAAAAAGTAAAAAACTAAGACAGTACTTTCTTTCTTCGTAACTTGATTATAGCGAAACCCCAAGATAAAGAATCAATTATTTAGCGACATCTTTGTGTTGAAAGGTCTTACGAATCACCCAACGAATTAAAGAAGGTACAATTGTGTAAACTCCTTCCGTTGCTTGTGCAGAACCGACAAAAACTTTTTCTTTTTTATGTTGTACCGCATCCCAAACCGCATTGGCAACATCTTCGGGTTTTTCGATTAATGGATTATTCATCAGTTGTTCGACTTGTTGTCGTCGCATCTGCTGATCGTTTTCATCCCTACCAGTAAATATAGCTCGTTCTAAAAAATTAGTTTTAATCAAGTTTGGATAAATACCACCAACATGAATACCTTTAGGCGCAAGTTCAGTATACAAGGCTTGTGTCATTCCATTGATCGCGTATTTACTGGTAGTATAGGGAACTAAATAAGCTAGAGGAACTGTCCCTCCAATTGAACAAAGATTAATGATCGTTCCTTTCTCTCTTAAGAGCATATGGGGTAGTAAAGCATGAATGGTATGGATATATCCCCATAAATTAGTATCAAGAGTTCGATGCCATTCTTCTAATGTAAACTGTTCTATTGGTCCTGAAACGTATATACCAGAATTATTTACTAACACATCGATCGCCATAAATTCATTAAGTGCTTTTTGGATTAGAATATTAACCTGTGCTGGATCTCTAACATCAGTTGGAATAGCTAGAGTCTTAATCGAAAAACGCCCACTCAACTCATCGGCTACCGCATTCAATCGATCGCTTTGTCGTGCTGCTAAAATAATATTGTAGCCTTCTTGGGCAAATCGGTAAGCTGTAGCTTTGCCAATTCCTTGAGACCCTCCCGTAATTAATATTGTTGCTGTCATAGGATAATAATAATTAATGTTTTTTTATTTAATTTTGTGCCAAAAATTCTCAAAAACCGTCTGACTTTGGTTAGAGATTGTTTCTACTCCTATAATTTATTTAATTACTTTATTTTTCAATAGTCATCATATACATAATTAATTTGTAAAGACGTGCCATGAACACGTCTCTACGATTGCTCCAGATTTAATATTATTTAGCCAATTTGTAGTTCTTTAAAAGAATCAAGATCTTGAACTGCAACTAGCTTTTCTTCATCTTCCCAGTTAGCGATCGCTGTTACTTCTGTTTCTTGTTCATTTAAGATAAGGTTAGAACTAATATAACCCACTTGTAAGGGTAAAATTTCGGTATAAAGTTTTCTAAGTTTTTCAAAACGTGAATCTTTTTTACCCGAATCTAAAATAAAAGTCTTACTCAAGGTAATCATTTCCGTAGCTCCATTTCAATTTAAGGACTAACATTCTTATTGTGACGATTTTGCTTTTTGGGATGTCAGGGGGAATAACTGTCTTTTTTGGTACGGTTTTCATCTTGTTTATGGTTAGGGAAAGAGCGTCTGTAACGTCAATATATGAAATGTTTTCATGAATTTGGCTAAATTTTGCTAACGTTAAATAAGGATTTGATTTCTAAACCTTTATCAATCAACAATCTGTGTGTTTAAAAATATGAATCAACCTTTACATAAAGCGGTTATTCCTGCTGCTGGTTTTGGTACACGTTTATTTCCAGCAACGAAAGGAATAAAAAAAGAATTTTTTCCTTTAATCGATCAAGATGGACTCGCTAAACCTGTTATCTTAATTATTGTCGAAGAAGTCATCAAATCAGGAATACAAGAAATTGCCATTATTATACAAACTCAAGATTATTCTTTATTTGCTGACTTTTTTAAAAATCCACCACCAGCTAAATTTTATAATAAACTCTCAAGAGAAAGTAAAAAGTATAGTGACTATCTACAAGAAATAGGCGAAAAAATAACTTTAATTCCCCAAGAACAACAAGAAGGTTATGGTCATGCGGTTTACTGTGCCAAAGATTGGGTAAAACAAGAACCTTTTTTATTATTACTCGGCGATCATGTTTATCGCTCTAATATCGATAAATCTTGTGTCCATCAATTAGTCGAACTTTATCAACAATATCAAACGAATGTGATCGGTTTAACAATTATACCTGAAGATATTATTCATAAAGCAGGTATTATAACAGGCAATTGGCTAGAAACATATTTACTATCAATTACACAACTGGTAGAAAAACCATCTATAGATTATGCGCGAGATCATCTTCATATACCCAACATGAAACCAGATGAATTCCTCGCTATTTTTGGAATGTATATTCTACAACCCCAGATTTTTGATTATTTAGAAGACGAAATAAAAAACGAGCAACGACTTAAAGGAGAATTTCAATTAACGACTGCTTTGGATCAGCTTGCAAAAGCACAAGGAATGCTTGGTTATTTGGTTCAAGGTCAATATTTTGATATCGGAATGCCGTTGTTTTATCGTCAGACCATGATTGATTTTAAAATGGGTTCTTGACAAACTTGAAAAATTGTGGTAAATTTGACACATAATGGAAAAGGTGTACGCCTACAAACTCGATATATGATACGCAATTCCTACTACTTATTTTATTGGTTTAGATTGGCTCATCAGAGGCGATCCTAATTAAGTATGGGATAGTCAAGATGAGCCGCAGTAAGTTAAATAGCTGCGGTTTTTGCTTTATATACATTCGTTCGTTAGAAAAGATTATGCTTACCCCCCTATTTTACGGATTTTATTTTTATTGGCCTAAACGAGGTTTTGGGTAAGTTTATGATGCTGCTAACTAACGCGCTAATTATAGAACCCGGAACCAAAAAAAGGTAACGGGTTTTTTTAATGTCCAACTTTATAGACTAAAGGAAGTTACAATCATGTTCAATGCGAAACTAGCCTCTTCTACTGATCTACAACAAACAACGATCGTCAAACTCTCATCTAATGTAACAATTGGAGATGAGGAAATTATAATTATTGCAGGACCTTGTACAGTGGAAAGTTATGAGCAAATGGAGACAGTCGCTCAAAAACTCAAAACCAGTGCTATTCAAGCAATACGAGGAGGTGCATACAAACCGCGAACATCTCCTTATGCGTTTCAAGGGTTAGGAGTCGAAGGACTAGAAATACTTGATACCATTAGACAACGTTATAAAATGCCTGTGGTGACGGAAGTAATGGGAACAGAAGATATTCACATAGTGGCAAACCATGCGGATATGTTACAAGTGGGGAGTCGGAATATGCAGAATTTTAACTTACTCAAGGCATTAGGACAAGTGAATAAACCGATACTCCTCAAGCGTGGTTTAGCTGCAACCCTTGAGGAGTTTGTTTTTGCCGCAGAATATATTCTCAGTCATGGTAACCCGAATGTTGTTCTATGTGAACGGGGAATTAGAAGCTTTGATACATATACTCGTAATGTACTCGACTTAGGTGCAGTCGTCGCACTCAAACAAATTACCCATTTACCCGTTATTGTCGATCCTTCTCATGCTGCGGGAAAATGGGAACTTATACCTAATTTAGCAAAAGCTGCGATCGCCTGTGGTGCCGATGGATTAATTATAGAATGCCACCCCTCACCTGAAAAGTCGGTTTCTGATGCACGTCAAGCTTTAACTTTAGAAGCAATGGTAAACCTAGCAGAAAGTTTAGCACCCGTAGCAAATGCAGTAGGACGTAAAATTGCAAAAACTTTAGCGCTCGTTTAGAAATGTATCTGTAGGGGTTTGGAAACCAAACCCGAAAAAAGATTAATCACCTGTTGTCTAATTTATTTAATCAGAATTGGATTCCCGAAAGACACCTTATATTGCGTCTGTATTCTATGATACATTTTGCCCTAAATATAAGATATATGTATATTAAAAATATAATGAATAAGAAAAAATAAGATAGAGACACCTGTTTTTTTGTGCCAGTCTAGTAGTAGTTGTATTTACTTCTACTACTAATGACTTCTTTAATATTGTGTTTAGGCGAAATACTTTTCGACTTATTAGCCGATCAAAACGATCGAGAAATTACCCAAGTCACCTCATGGACATCATACCCTGGCGGTGCGCCTGCGAATGTAGCTTGTGCATTAGTAAAACTGGGAACACCATCAGCATTTATGGGATGTGTGGGGGAAGACAAACAAGGAGATACTTTAATAGATCTTCTGAAAACGACTGGAGTGGATATAACGGGAATACAACGTCATCAAACAGCGCCAACGCGACAAGTATATGTAACCCGTTCCAAAAATGGTGAGCGTCATTTTGCTTCTTTTGGAGAAACACCGACGACAGAATTTGCCGATACACGTTTAGTAGCAGATAACTTACCTAATTTTTTATTTCGTGATGCAAAAATTCTCGTTTTGGGAACACTAGGATTAGCTTATCCTGATACCCGACAAGCCATGTATCGAGCCATAAAATTAGCAAAAGAAAATCAAGTAAAAGTATTGATTGATCTAAATTGGCGACCTGTATTCTGGGAAAATTTAGAGGATGCACCCCCATTAATTTTAGAAATGCTGCGATGTGCAGATACGATCAAATGTTCTGATGATGAGGCAAAATGGTTATTTAATACAGATCGTCCCCAAGAAATACAACAACAACTAAAGACAGTCAAAGGGGTGTTAGTGACAAAAGGAGAAAAAGGATGTCAGTATTGTTTAGGGGAAAATCTCGGACAAGTCGATAGTTTTAAAGTTGCTACAGTCGATACAACAGGTGCAGGAGATAGCTTTTTAGCAGGTTTTATTCATCAATATCTCAAACAAGATGAAAAGATTTTTTTATCTGAGCAAATAGCAAAAGAAATAGTAATTTATGCGAGTGCTGTCGGTGCATTAACAACAACGAAACCAGGTGCGATCGCTTCTCAACCCAACCCACAGGAAGTACAAACTTTTTTAGCAAATTATCAACATTAGAGGTTTTTAAAATCGTGAAAAATCGATTAGGAATTAACGATAATGAACTAGCAAATTTAGACTATAGTAATATCCTTGAGCAGATTTTAGCTTGTTTAAAGAGCAAAAATCCTTATGCCTTTACACAGGATGGACAAAGATTAGAATTAAAAATATATGAAATTGCGACAGAACTTTTATCCAAAAAGCTAGAAAGTCCTTTAAGTTAGGCTCAAGGAATTAAATCAGCTAGTGTTAATTTTAGTATATTATATGAAGAGAAATTTACTAAGCAAATTCGAGCCATTCGTGATCAACTTCATCAAAATTTCAGTCAAGCGATACCCTCAAATTGTGTAAATTTTGAACAAGCAATTCAGCAACTTTTATTAGATTTAGATAATTTTCGTGGTAAAAGCGATAATATTGATTTTAGTTAAACAACGACTTAGCCTAACAAATAACACAAAAGGCAGTAATTCCCTATTAAAATTACATAAAGCTACTATTACCGTTCAAAAAATTTCCGAAATACAAGAGCAACTCAAAAAAAGTTTAAACAATTATATACAACAGCAATTTGCTAATGAATACTAAGACACTCAAGATGATTTAGCAGAAATACTCAATGATTTTTTTAGAGACGAGAAATCAGATTTTTATCGGCTTTTAAAAGTCATTCAAGAAGAAGTTGTCGGCAAACTTAAACGAGACTTAAAAATCCGTTATTTAGAATATCTTTTAGATAATATTTCTGAAACAGAGACAGAAAAAAGTAAGCTACAAAAACTCAAAGATAGATTACGATTAATCGAAGAATAGATTTACCAGATAATTATTATAAAGTAAACTATCAAGGAATTGAAATAAATTATAGAAATACATTTTCTGATGCTGATGCTTTCGATATGCTGCCTATTATTCCGATTATTGATGGATATTTAGGAGAAAAAATAACGAGCAAAAAGGAGAAAAAAGCTTTATATTTGGCTTGAAGATGAAACTAGATAAGTCAGTCAATTCTCAAAAAAGTGAAATCAAAAATGTTTTTAATTATTATTTATATAGAAAAAGTACCAAATCTTAGCTATTCTCAAAAAGAGAAAACTTTAAAAATTGCTTTTTTATACTATTTAGTCTTTGCTTCAAAAAACAACCTTATTACAAAATTTGAGGAAAGATTATTGCCTTATCTAAAAAGCTCTAATCCTGTCGAAAAAAAAGAAACATTGATCGCTATAAAAGATAACTTAAAAGAACTTAATGTACAAAAAGATATTAATAAATTAAAAAAATTAATCACTAAATTTTTAAGTAAAAAAACAATTTAATCACGTCAAGAATATCCCGTATTCATTAGTATCAAAAAAGGAATATTAGAAAAATATCTAGAACGCATACTTAGAGAAAGAACATTTATTAAATCTGTTTTTAAAGAAAAAAGTAAAGAATACTTACAATATATAGTTATTCAAAAAAGACAAACAGATCAAAATTCTTTATGTCAAATTACTGTTAGTTTACTGATATAAGATTTTTTCCAACAAATGAACAACAAAAATTTAATTTAAGCAAATGAAGAACTCAAAATACTTCCTTTACTAATAGCACCAGTGCGCGAGAAAAATTGTAAGATAGTGTATCAGAAGAATTTCCAAAAAAATAATATTATTGTTTTTTCTTATAATGAAGAAAATCTCAAGAAAAAAATATTTAATACTTTAGATAATTATCAAGATTTTTTTTTCGTTTAATTTATTCTTTATTAGCATATTTATGTATTAAAGTTATTTTAAAATATGTAGATGAGCCAAAAAATGTATTTTTTCTAATTATGAGATTACAACTTAATAATAAAGACACATTAGAAGAAGAAAAATTTATGCGATCGCTTGCCAAAGTACTATCACATTTGTTGAGTTAAGAGTGTTTATCTAACTCGCAAGGTTTTCGTATTAATGATAAAAAAACAGAAAAATATCGAAGCAGTAATAGTAAAAGTTCTCTTTATTCAAGATTACCAAAAATATTTCAAATGAAAGATAATAAAGATTATCCACAATTGGATAAAATGGTTATTATAATTGTTTCCAGTTGGTTATGTGATCAAAGCTCTCGAAGTCAACAGAAAATATCTAATTTATTAGGAGAAATTATCCAAATAGAAAACCTAGGAAATGGTAAAATTAAGTTAGATAATTATCAAACATTTTCGGCTAATTTAGATCATGATGAAATGAATCTAGAATACGTCCCAAAAATATAATTTTAAGCGAAGTAGCTCAATACTTGACAAAACTTTTAGAACGAGTCCAAATTACACTTAAAAATGTGGTTAATGATAAGTCTTTATCTTATCTTTCTCAAATCCGTTCTTTTTCGGAAAAATTCGAGCGTAGTATTCAGCATAATTTAGCAAGTTTACTAAATTTATAAAAAATTGAAAATAGCTATATTTTAGGAAATATGCTGATTGTTCCTATAGCTGATCAAATAATGCGAGAAAAATATGAATTACCTTGCCAACAAGAATATATTAATAATGACCAATTACTTAATAAACTTCTCGCAATATCTTATCAAGAGGAATACCATACAGCATTAAGATTAGCCGCCTATGATGCTATAGATTTAATCAATGAATTGCAGTCACAACAAGACAACAATATGACACAAATTCTTGAACAAACGAGTCAACGCTTTGATCAGTCTTATTCTATACCTTTGTTTGTCTTAATTAGTAAAACTGAAATGAAAGAGTATTTTTCCAGTAAAAAAACTCATACAGAAATTGAGGGGAACTCATTTCGGGATTATTTAGAAACTTATTTAAAAACAAGATTCCCCATAACTAATGTACTTCCCATCGGCAGACAATATGAAGAATTTCCATTTTTAGTCTTCACAAGCTACAGTTTTAACCAACTTAGAGAACAAATTTTTACTGAGCGACAAATGTTTATTTCACATGAATTAAATATTTTGAATTTAATCTTGTCCTATCAGGAAGTGTGAACCAGTCGCTTAAAACATATATACTCTGAACCTCTAATTATCCAGAAAGAGTTCTGAAGTGTCACCCTTTGGATGTACTCTATTAGGAGTAAACAAACCACCTATAGAAACCTAAATCAGCAGTTGGGAGGATCAGTTCTGTGGAAAGTACGCTAGGTCTAGAAATTATTGAAGTTGTCGAACAAGCTGCGATCGCATCATCTAAATGGATGGGCAAAGGCGAAAAAAACATCGCCGATCAAGTTGCCGTAGAAGCAATGCGTGAACGGATGAATAAAATTCAGATGAGAGGGCGGATCGTCATTGGAGAAGGAGAAAGAGACGATGCTCCGATGCTCTATATTGGTGAAGAAGTCGGGATCTGTACCCAACCCAACGCCAAAGATTATTGTAACCCCGAAGAACTACTAGAAATTGATATCGCGGTTGATCCCTGCGAAGGAACTAACCTAGTAGCATACGGTCAAAACGGTTCAATGGCCGTTTTAGCCATTTCCGAAAAAGGTGGGTTATTTGCCGCCCCTGACTTTTACATGAAAAAACTCGCAGCCCCCCCAGTTGCTAAAGGTCATGTAGACATCAACAAGTCGGCTACCGAAAACCTAAAAATTCTTTCTGAGTGTATGAGTCGTGCGATCGAAGAACTCGTCGTCGTCGTCATGGATCGTCCTCGTCATAAAGATCTTATCCAAGAAATACGAGATGCAGGAGCAAGAGTCCGCTTGATCAGCGATGGTGACGTTTCGGCGGCTATTTCCTGCGCGTTCTCTGGAACCAATATTCATGCACTGATGGGTATTGGGGCGGCACCTGAAGGCGTGATCTCGGCGGCGGCTATGCGTTGTTTGGGAGGTCACTTCCAAGGACAATTGATCTACGATCCTGAAATTGTTAAAACAGGTTTGATCGGAGAAAGCAGAGAAAGTAACCTCGCACGTCTCAACGAAATGGGCATTACCGATCCTGATCGAGTTTATGATACTGATGAACTAGCTAGTGGCAAAACTGTACTGTTTGCGGCTTGCGGGATCACTCCTGGTACTCTTATGGATGGCGTTCGTTTCTTCCACGGTGGCGCAAGAACTCAAAGCCTAGTTATTTCTACTCAGTCGAAAACGGCTCGTTTTGTCGATACAGTTCACCTCTTCGATGATCCAAAAACCTTGCAATTGCGTTAATCTAAGCAATAGATAAGTGCGATCGATCCCTCGACAGCAGAGGGATCAACACTTGATTCAGATGACGATGAAAAGGTTATAAAAAAAGTTACAATCAAGAATTATAAAGTTTGTTTTCAAATGCTTTGAATCAGGGACAAATAAAGTCTAAATTTCATTCAATAGAGAACTTTTAAAAATTATCTATAGTATTCCACCGAAAGCGATCGCTTTTCAAAGATTAAACTCTAGGAGAACACATGAATATCGTTGTTGTGGGCTTAAGTCATAAAACAGCCCCAGTTGAAATTCGGGAAAAACTCAGCATTCAAGAAGCTAAACTACAAGAAACCTTGACTCATCTTAAGAGTTATCCTCATATTGAGGAAGTGGCAATTATTAGCACTTGTAACCGCTTAGAAATATATAGTGTCATTACTGATACAGAAAAAGGAGTCGTTGAGATCATTCAATTTTTATCAGAAATTGGTCATATTCCGATCGCTCAATTGCGACGCTACCTCTTTATCTTGCTACACCAAGACGCGGTACGCCATCTGATGAGGGTTTCAGCAGGTTTAGAAAGCCTTGTTCTCGGTGAAGGACAAATCCTCGCCCAAGTCAAAAATACCCATAAATTAGCTCAAAAATACCAGGCACTCGGACGGTTATTAGATCGTTTGTTTAAACAAGCTATGACCGCCGGAAAACGAGTTCGTACTGAAACCAGCATTGGCACCGGCGCAGTATCTATCAGTTCGGCAGCAGTAGAATTAGCATACGCCAAAATTGAAAACTTATCTGTACAAAAAGTAACGATTATTGGTGCGGGGAAAATGTCCCGTTTATTAGTACAACATCTAATCGCTAAGAATGCACATAAGATAACAATTGTCAATAGATCCCAGCATCGTTCTGAAGAATTAGCCGCTCAGTTTCCCGAAATATCCCTAAAGCTATATCCTCTCGAAGAAATGATGAACGCGATCGCCACTTCGGATCTCGTCTTTACCAGTACTGGGGCAACCGAACCCATCTTAGATAAAGCCATGTTACAGGGCGTTTTAAGCGTACATCAATCATTGATGCTCATCGATATTTCGGTTCCGCGCAACGTACACGCCGATGTCCATAATATGGAAAATGTGCGAGCCTTTAATGTAGACGATCTAAAAGCCGTTGTCGCCGCAAACCAAGAAAGTCGCCGCAAAATGGCGCAAGAAGCCGAAGAATTACTAGAAGAAGAAGTCGCCGCTTTTGATATTTGGTGGCGTTCCCTCGATACCGTTCCTACCATCAGTTGTCTTCGTACTAAAATAGAAACTATACGAGAACAAGAATTAGAAAAAGCTTTATCACGTCTGGGTACAGAATTCGCCGAAAAACATCAAGAAGTGATTGAAGCGATGACAAGAGGTATTGTTAATAAAATCTTGCATGAACCGATGGTACAACTCCGGGCGCAACAAGATATTGAAGCCCGTAAACGTTGTTTACAATCATTACAAATGTTGTTCGATCTTGATGTAAGTGAACAGTTAACTTAAATTAATCCGTAGAGACGCTTCGCCCCTGATGCGTCTCTATATCCCCCGAAGCGTAAATAAATTCACCCAAATCTATTTATTTAACTTTGGCGATCCCATCTAAACTTACGTTCTGATTCTAAAATGGGTAAATCATTAATACTGGCTTCTCGTCGCTTCATTAAGCCATTTTCTGCAAATTCCCACTGTTCATTACCATAGGAACGATACCATTGTCCAGAGTCGTCATGCCATTCGTATTCAAATTTTACTGAGATGCGATCGTCTGTAAAACTCCATAATTCTTTTTTGAGTCGGTAGTCTAATTCTTTATGCCATTTTCTCACCAAAAACTCTCTAATCTTATCCCGTCCTGTAAAAAATTCTGAACGGTTTCGCCACACAGAATCTACTGTATAAGCTAAAGACACTTTTTCAGGGTTTCGAGTATTCCAAGCGTCTTCGGCCATTTGTACTTTAGTTTTTGCGGTTTCAAGAGTAAAAGGAGGTAAAGGGGGTTTGCTTTCCATTAGTTTTTTCCGAGTTGTCTAAGCTGATTTTCTAGTTCAGATATACGTGTTTGGAGTGGCGTGATTATTTGCATCACTTCTTCTGATGTATATCGGATCGGAATATGTTGTGGACAGTTCCAGTTCCACGCTTCAACTTCAAATAATATTACACCTTCGATTTCTGCATCATAACCCGGAACTTTCAGCCGTTCGATAAGAGTTGCGTTTCCATCTACATATCTGGCTTTTCCCCAGATTTTTAGGCGTTTCCGATGACGATAATCCATCAAAAAAAGAAATGCTTTATCGTTTTGGGAGAGGTTGCCCACTGTAATATACTGCACATTTCCTCTAAAATCCGCAAATCCTAGCGTTTTAGAATCAAGTACTTTTAAAAACCCTGGATTTCCGCCGCGAAATTGAATATAAGGATAGCCATTTGAACTAACTGTCCCTAAATAGAATCCATCCATTTTACCGATAAATTCCACAATTTCTGGAGTAAGACTATCATTTTCAGGGCCGCTTTGTTCAAATCGTGCGTAGGTTTCCCGCGATCCTTTTTGTTCTTGAATAGCTCTAACGGCGGGTGTAAAAGCGAGTTGGGTAAATTTGCGTGCCATAATTCCTCTAAACTTGTGTAGGTTTTGCTATTCCAGACATTTCGACAAAATTAGGAAGGGTTTTGATGCGCTCAATCCATGCTAAAACATGAGGATAGGGTGTTAGATCGATTTTGCCATCGGGTGCTAGAGAGATGTACGGAAAAACGGCTACATCTGCGATCGTTGGATGCTCAAACTCTAACCACTGTCGAGTACTTAGATGTTGATTGAGTTGATTTAATATATATTCGGCTCTCTGTTTAGCTCGCTCAATATTAATGCTAGTGACTTTAAACAAATGGTACAAACGTGCTGATTCTGGACCCTGACGAATTTCTCCTGCGGTAGTGGAAAGCCAACGCATCACCAAAGCAAGGGATTTAGCGTCTTGTGGGAACCATTGTTCATTTCCATATTGTGAGGCTAAATACACCAGAATAGCTTGTGCATCGGCTAAAACAAAGTCTTCATCAACGATTACGGGAACTTGCCCAAACGGGTTGAGTGCGAGAAACTGGGGGGTTTGATGTTCGCCTTTGAGCAAATCAATTTTGAGCCACTCGTATTCAATATCTAATAATGATAGGAAAAGCTTGACTTTGTAGCTGTTGCCAGATAGTTCGTGTCCGTAAAGTTTAATCATGGGTTGATCCTTTGTTTTTATTGCACCGTTCGTTCGGTATAATAGTAGTTGTACCGATTGTTCGGTATAATGTCAAGAGGTCAAGTTAAAAGTTTTTTCCATGACAAAAGATAAATATATTCCCTGCTTACTCAACTTATTTCGGCAACACGGTTATGATGGAGCAACCCTATCTAAAATTTCAAAAGCGACGGGTTTGGGGAAAGCCAGTCTTTACCATCACTTTCCAGGTGGTAAAGATGAAATGGTGACTACGATCCTAAATTATCTTGAACAAGCATTAGAGGAGAATATCAAAAAGCCATTGCGGGGTGAGGGAGATGCTTGCGATCGATTTAAGAGAATGTGTCAGTCTGTTAATAATTTATACGAAGGGGGGCAACAACCTTGCTTATTTGCCATTTTGCTGCTAGGGTCAGCGAGGGATATTTTTCAGGAGAAAGTAGGACAACTATTAGAGAGTTGGATATCGGAGATCGCAAAAGTTTTGATTGAAGCAGGAAAAGAGGAGAATATAGCGAGACAACGTGGAGAAGATGCTGTGATTGCCATTCAAGGGGCGTTAATTCTGGCTCAGGGGTTAGAGGATGTCGCACCCTTTGAGCGTATTTTACAGGAATTACCAGAGCAACTCTGTATTTAAAGCATTGTTTTTAGATCAAGAATTTACGCTGATTTTACCGAAGTCCACTAATGCCAAATCCGCCATAAATTATATCCTTAAACTTATGTAGGGGTAGGGAGTCCAAACCCTATTTAATGTTAAAGGGGTTATTTATGACGGATAAGCATATCAGATGGAGAATTTGAAAGCTAAGTAGTTTCTATCTAAGTAGTGACAAAAATATCAGCATTAGAGAGAGAAAGTCCAGTACTCAAAGTCGCCAACTGAACCGCAGCAATACCACCAGTTCCATCAGCATCAAACAACAACGCCCCAGAAGAAGAATTATAGATAAAACGTTGGGTAGCTGTTGTTGCGGCTGTACCTATGATAAATTGCTCCGCCGTAATAGCTGCGTCGGCAATTAAATCATTTCCAAAACCGGCTTGAAAAACGACGATCGTATCATCAATTACTGTAAAATCATCAATAAAATCAATGCCTTCTGTAGATGACTTGAAGACAAAGTAATCAAGTCCATCACCACCGTAGAGCGTATCAACACCGTTACCACCGTAGAGCGTATCATCGCCACTGTCTGCGGAGATATAATCCTTACCACCACCCCCAATTATTTTATCATTTCCCGTCCCAGCATAGATATAGTCATTCCCTGCACCAGCCGAGATATAGTCTTTACCTTCACCTGAAGAGATATAATCATTCCCTTCCCCAGTGGTTATCGAGTCATTACCATCATAAGTGTAAATAATGTTGGCATCATAGTAAGAGTAGCCGAGCGCTGCTGTGGAAACAATAGTATCATCACCCGAACCTGTCAGTAATGTGACAGATTCTATACCCTGAATCTTGCCAACTTCAGGGTCAGTATAGCTGAAATTAACCGCCGTAGTTTGATCGCTAGAGTCCTTGTAGAGTTGGTCATTCCCTGCACCCCCAATTACTGTATCATCTCCTTCCCCAGAAGAGATATAATCATCTCCTTCCCCAGAAGAGATATAATCATCTCCTTCCCCAGCAGAGATATAATCATCCCCTTCCCCAGTAGTTATCGAGTCATTGCCATCATTACTGTAAATAGTGTTGGCATTATAGTAAGGGTAGCCAGATGCTGCCGTGGAAACAATAGTATCGTCACCTGAACCTGTCCGTAATGTGACAGATTCTATACCCTGAATCTTGCCAACTTCAGGGTCAGTATAGCTGAAGTTAACCGCCGTAGTTTGATCGCTAGAGTCCTTGTAGAGTTGGTCAAAACCAGCACCTCCAATTACTGTATCATTTCCCGTCCCTGCATCGATATAGTCATCCCCTGCACCAGCCGAGATATAATCATCACCAGCACCAGCAGAGATATAATCATCCCCTTCCCCAGTAGTTATCGAGTCATTACCATCATTAGTGTAAATAGTGTTGGCATCATAGATAGAGTAGCCAAGCGCTGCTGTCGAAACAATGGTATCATCACCCGAACCTGTATATAATACGACACGCTCTATACCTTGAATATTGCCATTATTAGGGTCAGTATAGCTGAATGAGACCCCTGTCGTTTTACCAATCCATTTCCTTTGGAGGGTATCATAACCTGCACCCCCAATTACCGTATCATTAGCCGTACCTGCATAGATATAGTCATCCCCTGCACCACCACGAAGTAAGTCATCTCCTGCTGCTCCTTCTAGTAAGTCATTTCCTGCTAATCCTTTTAGGACATCATTTCTCTTCGTACCTACTAAATAATCGTTGCTATCTGTTCCTATTATTCTCATGTTACACCTTCATTCATTTTGGCGATAATAATTCTGTGTGTGAAGGATTTAAAATTTCTTCACTCAACAATCTTTAAAGTATGATTGTGATTGGCTTTCAGACCTAGCTTTTCTAGGTAAAACCCCAAATCACTTTTTTGATTTAGAGAACAAACAATTCTTTTATAGTCTTAGATTACCTCAAGAATATCATTAGTCCTAAAAATGTCTATTGAACTTAATTAAAAATTATGAATATTAACAATTCCGTAATTAAAAAAAAATGAGATTGTAGTAATGACAGCATAAAGCTCACAAAAGATTATTTTTTCACAGAACAAGACAGTCGTACAATAGTATTTTGAGAATTTTGATAAACGGTCTGTTATGGTTACTCCTTCGACTGATGATATTATTTCGGTATTAGAAACCCCTATAGATATAAACTTTGATTTACCAGATCCAGAAGATGAAGGGATAGAAGAGACAGACTTTCAAGAACAGTTAGACGCGATCTGGAAAGTGTGCGATCGCTTCGACTTACAGACTGATATCTGGCGTGGGCGTATCTTACGGGCGATCCGAGACAGAGAAAAAAAAGGCGGTGATGGAAGAGGTACAGGTTTCCTTAACTGGTTAAAACAGCGAGAAATCACCAAAAGTCAAGCCTATGCTTTAATTCAATTAGCTAATAGTGCAGATACACTACTCGAAGAAGGACAACTTGACCCCACGACGATCAATAATTTTAGTAAACGGGCATTTGTCGAAACCGCTAAAGCATCACCCGATGTACAACGCTTAGTCAGTGAAGCCGCACAAAATGGCGATCGCATTACCCGACGCGAAGTGAAACAACTTTCCGATGAATGGACGGCGATGAGTTCAGATTTACTACCAGAAGTCCTCAAAGAAAAAGCCACAGAAGGAACATTACCCGCCCGTCATCTTGCCCCATTAGTGAAAGAATTAGAAAAATTACCCGATAGTCACATCGAAACCATTCAAAAAGAAATAACCAATAATCCCGATGTTGATACGATTAAAGCAATGACATCTGAAGCAAAAAGTCTTTCTAAATATCTCGATGCAGCAGCCCAAGTACAAACCCTAAAACGGGCATCATTAGATATAGAAATGGCATTAGATGAAGCTTTACGATTAGAGTGTTTAAATACAGCAGCCGATCTCGTTAAACAAGCAACACAACTTGAACAAACAGTCGCTAAACTTTATACAACTTGGAAACGTTTAGGCAGTCTTTCGGATCGATTATATGTCGATACTGGGGCAAGTAATCCACATTTGCGATCGATGTTAACCTGTTTAGAAACCCTAACCAGTGAAGTCATCGAAGTAGAATTAGATGAAGGAGGTAAAAAGTTAGTGCGATTACGGGTGATGACAGAAGGAGAGTAAAAAATTATTCCTACATCAGAACAGAAAAACCAGTGTTATATATTGTGCTGTTGGTTTACTAAACTTTACTTACCTGTCAACCTAGTACGACTCGATGAGCGAAGTAGAAATGTATTTTTTTTGGCCGGAGAAGAGAATATTATTGAAATCTATCCTAACGGCAGATGGAGGTATGTGCAGTGAGCAAACCTAATTTTAAGACAATGAGTAAAAAAGAGTTACAGTCTTATATTTTAGAGCATCGAGACGATCAAGAAGCGTTTTATGCCTTTGTTGATAAGCTACATTCTGAGGCTAACTGGGTTGAAATGCCACCATTAAGTACTCTCGAAGACTTGGAACATTACCCCGAATTTACTAAGCGTATTCGTAATCCTTCAGATTTATGATCTTAATTAAGAAATACAGTAACTAAACTTTATACAACATGAAAACGTTTAGGCAGTCTTTCGGATCGATTATATGTCGATACTGGGGCAAGTAATCCACAGAAAGCGATCGTCTTTCACCTGTTTAGAAACCTTAACCAGTGAAGTCATCGAAGTAGAATTAGATGAAGGAGGTAAAAAGTTAGTGCGTTTACGGGTGATGACAGAAGGAGAGTAATTGATGTTTTGGAGTATTTGGCGGGTAGCATGACTGGAGCAAAAATACTATAATTTACTCACGCTCCTAGAAAATTAATAAGAGTAAATATGTTGACTACTCTAGGTAAACCATCTTCACTATTACATGAAATTCGTCTGGAAAAGGTCGGTGAGTGGAATTTGTTTAAATTTAGCGATACACTTCAACTTCTCATGGAAAGTCTTCTTGAAAAGAAAAAAGCTGATCAATTAACTCTTGAGGAGATTGTAGAATTTGAGACGATTGGTGAATTAGATAGAATTTTTACTTATATTAATGCTATGATTGTTGCTCAAAATGCCAATCAGTGATCTCGTTAGACAAGCTGTGCGAGAACGAGCAAACTACCTGTGTGAATACTGTCATTCTCCAGAACGCTTAAGTGCCAATAGGTTTACATTCGATCACGTTATTCCAAAATCTTTAGGCGGTTCAGATGAATTTGATAACTTAGCGTTAGCTTGCCGCCGTTGTAATGAAAGACGTTATAATTTCGTTGCAGGAGTAGATTTAGAAACTCAGGAAATTGTCCCTATTTTTAACCCTCGTCGGCACAAATGGGAAGAACATTTCTTTTGGACTAATAATGGAGTTGTGATTCAAGGAGTTACACCCATTGGCCGAGCAACCTGTATTCGTTTAGATCTTAATGATACACGCTATCCTCAAGAGGATTCTATTCGAGCAACAAGACGTTTTTGGATTCAAACAGGGCTACATCCTCCCGCTAACGATCCATGTCAACCGTTCTAAAAAGTGAATCTGTAGCAGAATTACTTTAGCAAGTTGTAGGATGGATCTTTAGTGCAAAAATTATCCCTCCTATCTAAATGTGTCGATTACTAGGTTATATTGGTTCCCCGCTTCATCTTGAAAAAATACTCGATAAACCCGAACATTCTTTAATTGTTCAAAGTTATCAACCCCGTGAAATGACTTCGGGTGTGGTAAATGCTGACGGTTTCGGTTTAGGTTGGTATAATGCTCATCAAGATACTCTCCCTTATATCTATAAAAATATTCTGCCAATTTGGAATGATGTCAATTTACCTTACTTAAATCGTTATGTTGAGTCTGGGTGTGTTTTAGCTTATGTCCGTAGTGCTACTCCACCCAATCCTGTAGATTATAGTAATTGTCAGCCTTTTATTAAAGATAAAATTCTTTTTATACATAATGGCTTTATTCATAATTTCCGTCAAACTTTATATCGTCCCATTCGGAATGTTTTAAGTGACGAAATTTATCAGTTTATTACGGGGACAACCGATTCTGAACACATTTACGGATTAATCTTAAATGAATTACAAAAAGATTCTAATACAAATTTAACTCAGGCTTTACAACAAACCTTAGTTTTTCTCACGGATTTAGCCAAACACTATCATGTTTTCTTCTCAGCAAATATCATTCTAAGTGATGGAAAACAGTTAGTTGCTTCTCGTTATTCTAATCGTAATCCTACACCTACGTTATATTGGTTAAAAAATGACTCATTATATCCAAATGGGGGATTTATTGCCTCAGAACCCATTTTTCAAGGTGATTGGAATCGTTGTTCTGAAGGTAGCATCATTACAATAGGGGAAAATCTTGACGTTAACATCAGTCCAATTATTTAAAGAGTTGCAAATATGCCGCGATCGCACTTTAAATTTATCTCGATCAAGTTGGAGAGATTGAAGATGTATCATTAGGACTAGCGATCGTCAAATTAATTGTACAATCACCTAATGTGGCGGGTCAAGTCGCGCCAAACCTTTTAGAGCGTGTTAAAACAGAAATAACTGATCTGACCAGTCAAAGACAGATTATTGATGTTATTGAAACCATTATCGTTTACAAATTTCCCCAATTGAGTCGTTACTGAGATAGCAGAAATGTTGAACTTAGAAGGGATCAAACAAACTCGCTTTTATCAGGAAACGTTTGAAGAGGGTAAGATAGAAGGCAAGATAGAGATGATTCCCCTGTTGCATGAATTGGGGTTAAGTGCCGAACAAATTGCCGATCGCTTACAACTAGACCTCATCATAGTTAGACAAAAAATACAACCGTAAATTTACTGAAATATTATTGATTTTTTAAGAGCAAGTTTAGATAATTACACGGTAGAAGTAAAAACTTGATTTGTTTATCCTGAGCAATGAGGGAATTTTCGCTCTTATTCCTATCAAGAAGCGAAATTATTCCTATAAGACTTGAATCCTAGAAGTAGCTACAGTTTGATCTCCCTAACCATTGTCCATGCAGCAAAGTAAATAGGAAAATTTCGGGTGTCCTTTTTGTGAATAAAAAGGATGCAAAATTGCACTATCATTTCAGGATAAAATATGCTTAACACCTTTTCAAGCGATATCAATATAACTGATCCGATTAATCAAGAAGACAATCTTAATTTAACCGCACGTAACCTTTCATTATTTAAAAATAGCGCGATCCAAGATTTTACTATTACCGAAAATCTCGGCATTGAAGAACTTTCTAACCCAAATCCTCTCTCTAATACAGCTTCATTCCCACTGCCAAAAAACGTTTTTGTCTCGACACCAGAGCTTGTCTTAACACCTCAATCAATCACCACTTCATCTGTTATTACTCTCACAGTAAACACAACATCCGATCAAAATGATGGCAGTGCAACAAATGGTTTATCCCTCAGAGAGGCTATCATAATTGCTAATCAAAATACTGACAATGATTATGTGATTGTTCTAACAGGTGACTATCGATATAAACTTACGCTTAGTGGTAGCGACAGTGCAGGAGAATTTGGAGACTTAGATATCGTCAATGGAAGTAATGTCACTATTAAAACACAAGGTAACAATCTCGCTATTATTGATGCGGTAGCAATGAATGATCGTATTTTTGAGGTTTTGAATGGTGGAAATCTTCGACTAGAAAATGTAGTTGTTACAAGAGGTAATAGTTCTTATGGCGGCGGAATCTATAATAATGGACAACTAACGTTAGTTAATAGCAGCGTAGTAGAGAATAGTGCCACATACGGTGGCGGTATTTACAATTATAGTTCAGGTATTCTGACTCTAATTAATAGTACTGTTGCTAATAATTCAGCATATTATTATGGTGGTGGAATTTTTAGTAGTGGCACGATAAATTTAATCAACAGTACTGTTGCTAATAACTCAGTAAATGCCTTTGATGGTGGCGGTGTCTATTTGGGTGGTACTGCTACCATTGTTAACAGCACAATTAGTAGTAATAAAGCAAATCGTTCTGGAGGCGGAATATACGTTGATTCTGGCGTTGTTAATTTAACCAATGACACAGTTACTAATAATACGGCTGATGCAGATAATAATGGTAGTGGTGATGGTGGAGGGATCTATCGCCCTTCAGGAACTGTTATTTTAAGTAATAATATTGTTGCTGGAAATTTCGATACGCCTAATAATAGTGGTAGTTCTGATAAAAATCCTGATGTATTTGGTACTTTTTTTTCCAATGGTAATAACCTGATTGGTAATACTACAGGTAGTACAAGTTTTGGTAGCTCAGATCTACTTAATATTAACCCCTTACTTGGCCCATTACAAAATAATGGCGGTGCTACTCTGACTCATGCTCTATTATCGAATAGTCCTGCCATTAATGCAGGAAATAACAACGAACTAGCAGAAGATACTTTTGATCTAGATGGAGATGGTAATACATTTGAATTTATTCCTTTCGATCAACGTGGCAACGGTTATAATCGAATTTCTGATAATAAAGTCGATATTGGCGCATTTGAAGTGCCAAATGCCGTCACAACCACAGTAAAACTTACCGTTTCTCCATCTATTGTCATGGAAGATGGTACAGATAATTTAGTTTATACCTTTACTCGTACTGGTAGTCTAACAGAAGCTTTAACGGTTAATTTTAACATTGCGGGTACTGCGACATCCAACGACTATACCCAAACGGGGGCGACTTTTACAGGAACAACGGGTACAATTAATTTTACTGCGGGTGCAAGTACTGCTACTGTGACAGTTAACCCCACTGCTGATACTACCGTTGAACTAGACGAAACCGTGATCCTTTCCCTCGCTAATGGTACAGGTTACAGTGTCGGTACTCCAAATAGTGCAACAGGTACCATTAAGAATGATGATCCACAACCCACTGTTACTCTCTCTGTTAGTCCCACTTATGTTATTGAAGATGGTACATCATTTTTGTTATATACTTTTGTCCGTACTGGTAGTTTAACCAATGCTTTAACGACCAATTTTAAGGTAGGTGGTACAGCGACTTTTAATACAGACTACGATCCAATTGGTGCAACTAGCTACAATGCAACAACAGGTACAGTAACCTTTGCTGCGGGACAAAATAATGCTCTTGTCGCCATTAATCCTCGTCCTGATACTACTGTAGAATCGAATGAAATAGTATCCTTAACCATACAACCTGGTACGGGTTATAGCATTGGAACAACGATCGCCGTTAAAGGAACTATCATAAATGATGATGCAAGTTCAGGAAACGATAGTCTAACGGGTAGTAAAGGGAATGATACCATCAATGGATTAGCAGGAAATGATACTATACTTGGTGGAACTGGAGATGATAACCTAACAGGTGGCACAGGACAAGATCAATTTGTCTTTAATGCTATAAATGAAAGAATTGATACAATCACAGACTTTAATGTAACTGATGATGCGATCGTTATTTCTCGTGCTGGTTTTAGTAATAGTTTAGCAGTGGGAACACTTCTTGCTACTCAATTCATCAAAGGTACAGCAGCAACGACCACCAGTCATCGTTTTATCTACAATAACAATAATGGTCAATTGTTATTCGATCCCGATGGAAATGGTGCCACCGCAGCCACACAAATTGCTACCTTAAGTACAGGTCTAGCCATGACTAATGCTGATATTCTAGTCATTGCATAATTATTTGTAGGGGTTTGGTCTCCAAACCCTATATGTCAGGATGTGGTATCATACTTTATTCTTTTGCCAATCTCATTTTAAGTGATCAATAGGGGAAAATCTTGACGTTAGCATCAGTCCAATTATTGAAAGAGTTGCTGTTTAATGATTTGCAAATATGCCGCGATCGCACTTTAAATTTATTAGCAATCATTCCTAGTGATCTTTTCTCACAACAAATACATCCTGATTTTAGTCCGATGGGTTGGCATTTTGCTCACATCGCTTATACAGAGGCATTCTGGATTTTAGAAAAATTTGCTACACTACCAGCTTTATTTCCCGAATATCGTCGATTATTTGCGGCTGATGGTTTACCGAAAACGGAACGACAAAAGTTACCCTCAATCGAATTTATCACAGAGTACTTAGATCTCGTCAGAAGTAAAGTTTTATTTTATTTAGAAATTGCACCCCTCGAAAAACAAGAACGATTTTGGCGATGGTTAATTCAGCACGAAAGTCAACATAATGAAACAATTTGTTATATTTTACAACTAACTAACCCCACAGGAAATTTAGCAAAAAAAGAACAAAAGAAAAATCCGTCTAAAAATTTCGGGGAAATGGTAGAAATTCCTTCTGGTGAGTTTATTATAGGAAATGATGGGATCGAAGCCCAAGATAATGAACGTCCCAGTTATCTTATAGAATTAGATACTTATTGGATCGATATTTATCCCGTGACTTGTGGGGAATATCGAGAATTTATGGAAACTGGGGGTTATCAAAAATCAGAATTTTGGTCGCCGGGGGGGTGGCAATGGAAAGAAAAACAAGCTATTTCTCAACCTTTATATTGGATAGATACACACCATCGAGATGATCATCCAGTGTATGGTGTGAGTTGGTATGAAGCACAAGCCTATGCTAACTTTGTGGGTAAACGTCTTCCAACAGAAATGGAATGGGAAAAAGCAGCAAGTTGGAATAGTCAAACACAACAAAAATATATTTATCCTTGGGGAGACATACAACTAGATCAAACACGATGTAACTTCGATCGATTAATAGGACATACTACCCCAGTAAATACTTATCCACAAGGTCAAAGTTTTTATGGTTGTTACGATATGTTAGGGAATGTCTGGGAATGGACAGACTCATGGTTTAAAGGATATAGCGATTTTACACCTTATCCCTATCAAGGCTATTCTCAAGTTTATTTTGACAACCAACATCGAGTTTTACGGGGTGGAAGTTGGGTAACTTATCCTTGGATACTCCGTAATAGTTTTCGTAATTGGTATTATCCAACTGTACGCGAGATTTTTGCTGGTTTTCGTTGTGCGCGGTAAAATAACTAAAAGATTTCGGTTGTCATAGACTCTTTAAGGAGTTCTAAACCTTTTTTCACTCTTCGAGAAACGGTAACGACACTAATTCCAAGTTGTTCGGCGGTTTCTTTTTGGGTTAAGTCTTTTAGGAAAACAAATTCTAAGATACAACGGGTTCGATCTTCGAGTTGACTTAAAGCTTGTTGTAAACGGATGCGATCGTCTTGGGTTAACTGAAAGCTTTTACAACGAGGATCAGCAACAAGATCTCCTAAACTGGTTTGTCCGTCATCTTCATTATTAACAGAAACATCTAAACTAATCGGTTCTCGATTTTGGAAAGCTAATTTAATATCTTGCCATTCTTTGAGAGAAATTTCTAGAGCCTGAGAAATTTCTAGATCATTCGGCTGACGATTATACCGTATTTGATAGTCTCGACGGATATTCATCGCTTGTCTGCCCAATTCTTGCCAACGTCGCGGAATACGGACAGAATAGCCTTTATCTCGTAGATAGTGTTGAATTTCACCTCGAATGTAAGGAATAGCGAAAGAACTAAACGCGTGTCCTTTATCTACGCTAAACCTTTCAATGGCACGAATTAAGCCTAAACAGCCGACTTGTAATAAGTCTTCATAATTTTCATTACACTGAGTTGTCCAATGATGCGCCTCCCTTCTAACTAATCCAAAATTCAATTCTAGAATGCGATTTCGCAATGTGGTTTTACCGAATTTTTGATAGTCTTGGAATAATCTTAAGGTTTCGATTTTAAGGTTTTCGGGTGCAAGGACAGTCATAGCTCAATGAGTAATGTTAGGCGATCGGCTGTAAATTTCCGTTGACAATCTGCTTTAGTATTTTGAGTTTTATCAGAAAATATCAGAAACTAAAGTGTTGTTTTGGTTTTCTACATCCTTGGATTTATCTAAGTTTATGTTGGATATAAAGCAATTACAACGGCAGTTCTACCAGATTTAATCTTTACAGAATCTGATCATATACATGATTTTACTGAGAAGCTGCTGTTAAAATTTGCATAACTTAGTTTATTAATAAATAAGACCAATGGCAGTGATCGAGATCACCGTAAAGCTGTGATTTATATCACAAGAAAAATGAAACAAAATGTAAACCTTTGAAAAGAAAAGATGATAGTAATGCTGTCGGCTCCTCTTGGGTTGACTCAGAAGATGTGGATCGTAGACAATATTACTGAGGTAGTTTTCGCGCCTTTTGCTGTAAAGTCAGATGTCGATAAATGTTTCATGATTGACACCAATCACTATCAAACGCTAGAAATTAGTCAACAAGCCACTCAACAAGAAATTAAAAACGCTTATCGAAGGTTGGTTAAACAGTTTCACCCAGATAGCCTAGAAGAAACAGCCAGTCATGAGAGAATTATTGAAATTAATGCAGCTTATGAAATCTTAGGAGATCCTAAACATCGCCAAGTTTACGATCGTCAAATAAATCAAAGTGAAAATTATCTTGTAGCAACTCAACGTCAACAACGAACAGCAGACGCTCAAAAACAATATCAACGCGATCGAGCAGCGCAAAAAGACACTGAATTTTATATCAGTCAATGGTATCAAAAAATCTACTTACCCCTGAATCGTCTCATCAACCAAATTCTTAACTCACTTCCTAAAAAAATCGAGGATTTATCAGCCGATCCCTTTGATGATGAATTGATGGAACAGTTCCAAGCTTATCTTGAAAAGTGTCGTACTCATCTTCAAAAAGCTAAACAGATATTTTCGTCACAACCAAACCCGTCTAAACTAGCTAAAGCTGCGGCTCATTTTTATCATTGTCTTAATCAAATTAGCGATGGAATAGATGAATTAGAACGCTTTACCTTGAGCTATGATGATCATGCGCTTCATACTGGACAAGAGTTATTTAGAATTGCATCTAGCCTCAAACGAGAAGCACAACACGCGACTTTGAAGTATTATTCTCAGTAGGCAGTTACCGTAATTACCTTGAAAAACTTGATCACCTTTTCTCTAAAAGAGAGTATATTAAACAAAAAGAAGCCTTATCAGAAATTTCACGTACCACTTGTGTCAGTTTCCAAGAAGTCACCGATTTATCTAAAAGTTAATCCGTCTGTAGCGCGTCAGTTTCGTCACGTGATCAAACGCCTTGCTCACAAAAGATTCCGTAAGTTATTAACTTGGTTTCTTTTAGCAATGGGTATTTTAATGATGTTGGCGTGGAACTGGAAATTAGTGATTTCTACAAGCTCAGGCATCGGTTTAATGTGGTTAGTTTATGCTGGATTAGATTGGAATTGGCGACGACAATGGAAGCACTTGTTACCTTTTTTTAAAGGCTATAAGGGTAAACTGACATTAGCCGTGGGAAGTGGCGGTCTGGCGGCGATTAGTACTTATCTTGTTGCTTCGATTTGGGCTGATTCAGAAAATCGCTGGTTAGCAACAGGGACTATCATACAAGGTGTGGCAACTCTTTCGACACTTATTCTTGTTTTGTGGCAAATGTTAACAGTTCAACATCAAAGCGATGAAACAAAGTTTGAGAATTGGTTAAGCGAGTTGACGGCGCAAGATAGTCTCAAACGATTAATTGCTGTACGACAATTAACAAATTTAGTGAACCAAGGCGGTTTACCTTTAAGCTATCAGCAGCAATTAAGTGATTATTTTCGGCTCATGTTGCGATCAGAGCAAGATGACTCAGTACGCGATGCTTTACTTGATAGTCTTGGAACATGGAATACTCAACCTTCTTTAGAGGTAGGTCAACCCTTACAAATTCCTGTTTCTTTGAAACGTTCTCTCAATCGTGTTGCTCGTCCCATCTAGTTTGATAAAATCGAGCATAACATCAGCAAAATATGTTAATAAGGAAAGATATCATCAATAAATTTTAAGTGATTTCACATCACGCTTTGTCAGCCTTTCTCTGTATCACAGAAGATAGGCACTCTGTTGATGACAATTAAGATAGTTTGATGACATTAGAGGATGTTCCATTGGACTAATCTCTCTTCAAAGTTTAGAAAAGTTCAAAATACAAAAATGGTGAAAGCTTGATATTTTTAGAAAAAAAATGCTTCAATGAAAGAAAAATATTGCTAACTTAGAGAAAGAAAAATCTCTAATATAAGTAAACAAGTGTACTAGCCTATGGGGTAGTTGATGAACTCTAGTCGTCTTGAGATTTCCAGTCTTGAGATTTCCAGTCTTGAGCTTTTCATTAGACGAGAAATTAAAAAGCGGCTTGCTCGTTTTTTAGAGTGGTGAAAGAGCATATTTTGTGATCTCAATCTCTCTTTTAAGACAAGCTCTTTCAAGACAAGCTCTTTCAAGACAAGATGCGGCTATAGCAATTTAGCGGCTTGAACAAAAGTGAATTCATATATGAATTCAAAAATGAAATTGTTTTCCCCTAGGAAACAATACTCAATTTCTCAGAGGTTACTATGGATAGGTTTACCATGAAAAAAATAAAGACAAAAAGATTAGTTGGCAATAATTGCATCGAGCTATTAAGATTTAATCAAAAATCTTTCCCCATTTGTTGTAATCAAAGCTACAATCAGATAGGTCGATCGCTATGATCAGTAAGACCACTGACTGATCTAGTCATGGTATCAACATTATTTAATCAACTTAATTTAAAGAGTGAAAGCAGGATAAGGAGTAAGAGGAAAACGGCATGACGCAGGCCAACGATGTACTCGCCACTATGACTGAACCTCAGATGATGGACTGGGATTTCATTGATGAGGGCATTGATGAAATAGATGCAATGGACGACGATTTAGAAGACGTAGGAGAAGCAGACGGGAAAAAACCTCGTAAGCTGACTGCTAAGAGTCGTCGAGATCAAGGACGGAGAAAGCCTTATACAGAGGATTCAATTCGGATATATTTACAAGAAATTGGACGAATTCGACTGCTCAGGGCAGAAGAAGAAATCGAACTCGCTCGTAAAATTGCCGATTTACTTGAGTTAGAGCGACTTTTTGAACAACTCAGAAAACGGTTAGGTCATTTTCCGACTGATAAGGAATGGGCCCAAGCAGTGGGTATGGAATACCCCGCATTTAAGCGTCGTCTGTATTTAGGACGGAAAGCTAAAGATAAGATGGTTCAGTCAAACCTACGTCTTGTCGTTTCCATCGCCAAAAAATATATGAATCGCGGGTTGTCCTTTCAAGATTTAATTCAAGAAGGCTCTTTAGGATTGATTCGGGCGGCGGAAAAATTTGATCATGAAAAAGGGTATAAGTTTTCGACTTATGCGACATGGTGGATTCGTCAGGCAATAACAAGAGCGATCGCTGATCAATCTCGCACGATTCGTTTACCCGTTCACCTTTACGAAACTATCTCACGCATTAAAAAAACGACAAAAATTCTTTCTCAAGAAATGCGCCGTAAACCCACTGAGGAAGAAATAGCGACGCGAATGGAAATGACGATCGAGAAATTACGTTTTATTGCTAAATCAGCACAATTACCGATTTCTCTAGAAACGCCCATTGGTAAAGAAGAAGATTCTCGTTTAGGAGATTTTATCGAAGCGGATGGCGAAACTCCAGAAGATGAAGTCTCAAAAAATTTATTGAGAGAAGATTTAGAAAACGTCTTAGATACTTTATCTCCAAGAGAACGAGATGTTTTACGCCTGCGATATGGTTTAGATGATGGACGAATGAAGACTTTAGAGGAAATTGGACAAATTTTCAACGTCACTCGTGAGAGAATTCGTCAGATTGAAGCGAAGGCTTTACGGAAACTGCGTCATCCAAATCGGAATAGTATTTTAAAAGAGTACATTCGTTAATACTAGACTAAGATCAGTTAGAAGCTAGGTGTTATAACCTAGCTTTTTTGGTTGTTGAGACCGATTTTTTAGGGGCAGTAAGTTTTATCTAAAACCTGCTCTAAGGTGACAATCTGATCTTGGGGAATTTCAACGCCAATTAAAATAGACATTGATTCAGAAGCGTCTGAATAACATTCGGCAAAGATTTCTTGTAAATAAGGTTTCAGACTGGGGCTATCCTTAAGTAACTTTTGAATATGATTACGAAAAGTCGTGATTTCAGCTTTCCAACCTCGCTCACAACGTTCTCGTTCTGATTCCCAGTAAACCAACTTTAGTGAAGCACCCATGCGTAAACGCACGGGCTTCCTAGACTCAATTCGGTTACGAATTGATGCGCTGCATTTCAACAGCATTCTTAGGCGTAGATTCCTGTCCTTCCGACAGTATTTTTAGTTCAGAGAAAGCTAACAAATTGTGACAAGCATTAATGTCTCTGTCATGATGTACATGGCACTCAGGACAATCCCATTCTCTATCTTTTAAAGTTAAATCTTCTTTGATATATCCACACCTACTGCATCTTTTAGAACTAGGAAAGAATCTATCAACTCGATGTATCTCACAGCCGTATAACTCTCCTTTATATTCTAAAAGATTTAGGAATTGTCCCCAAGCCACATCAGATATTTGCTTAGATAACTTACGGTTTTTGACCATCCCTTTAATGTTTAAGTCTTCACAACTAATTGCTTGGTTTTCGCATACTAGCTTCAGACTGATTTTATGTTGATAGTCTAATCGCTGATTGGCAACTTTTTCATGGATTCGGGCTACAGTTAGCCTAGCTTTGTTTCTATTGTTTGACTCTTTGGCTTTTCGACTTAACCTCCTCTGTCTAATTTTTAATCGTCTTAAAGATTTTTTAAAGTATCTAGGATTAGGGAATTTTTCAGGTTTCGAGGTAATGCAGAAATCTTTTAATCCTAAATCTAATCCTATTTTTTCTCCATTTAAAGGAGCCTTTGGAAGAGCCTGCTCAGTTAATATTGATGCAAAATATTTACCCGATGGAGTCTTGCTAATTGTAACACTTTTAATCGTTCCTTCTATTTCTCGGTGGATGACCATATAGATAGCATCCATTTTTGGAAGTTTCAGTTTATTATCTTCCGTAATGGAAAAATGTTGAGGAACCCTAAATGATTGACGATTTGACTTCCTTTTGAATCTAGGAAACTTCCCTAACTTTTTAAAGAACCGCGTAAAAGCAGATTCAAGGTCTTTTAAAGTTTGCTGTAAAGACTGAGAATTCACTTCACTTAACCAGTCAAATTCGCGTTTTAGTTTAACAAGCAAGTTAGCCCATTCTTTATATCTAAAATGCTTTTTAGATTCAGCATAGATATCAGTGGTCACTCTTATAAAATGATTGTAAACAAAGCGTGAACATCCAAAACATTTAGCTAAAAATGCTTGCTGTTCTTGATTTGGATAAATCCTAAATTTATACGCTTTGTTACCCATTCTTGTTACCTCCGTTCACTGATTCTAGCACACATTTATCTAATGTATGCTAAAAAGATAAGTTGCCGCCTCTCATGAGGGGCTATGTGGGGAATTATTTCCGCACCTTGTAAGCCCCGTCCCACGATTGAAATCGCGGGTGTTCACGGCGGGCATAAATGTTCTAAAAGTCGGATTAACAGACTAGAAAGTGCGCGTTTCTCACTTTTGCCCATGTCTTCCAACTCTTCAAATAGGTTTACCCAGTCTACTGCTGAATACTTTTCATCCCTCAATTGTTCTAGGGTTGTTTCTATCCAGAGAGCATAATCTTGATTGTATAGAGTAGGAAAAGTTGGGTGTGTTGGTTTGGCCATAAAAAAAGCCACTCTATTAATTCACCGTTTTTTCATTTCCTTGGATCAATAACTGGATACCCAGTAAAATTAAACCAAAGGTCACAAAAACAAAAATAAAGGTCGCTAAAGAAGAAAGTCCCATCACCAACGTCCGAACGGCAGTCGCAATTTTAAAAGCCAGTTGACTATCAGCCGTCACAGGTTTAGCAGCAAAGGTCGTAATAATCGCAGAAGTCAAATAATATAAAAAGTAAGTTAAACCACCAGAAATAACAGCCCCTAGAAAACAGCGTAAAGGCGTAACTTTTTCGTTTTCTTCAACTGGTTTAACTTTTTTTTCAATTGGTGTAACTTTAGGTTGGGTCGATGGAGTGGGTTCAGTCATAATCATCACCTTTAAGTAGAAATAGAAATACCTGTATTAATAAATTGTGCGATCCAAATTCCTAAATTAGGATCATTAATCGATTGAAAGACCGTTTTTTGAATCTGTTTAGCTTGTTCGGCGGACTCGCATAGGGTAAAAACAGAAGGGCCCGAACCCGACATCATTGTCCCTAAACCACCCGATCGCTGCATGATTTCTCGTAATTGAGCTACATTAGGATACTCTCTTAAAACAACTTTCTCTAAATCATTGTGTAATAATTCTCCGATCTTAGCACTCTCCTTATGGATGATTGCACTCACTAAAGGGCCAGAATGAATCTGTTTTGTTCGTTGTTCAATTCCTTGACGATCGCTTAGATAAGTATCATGGAAAGATAAACGATAGGTTTGATATGCCCACGCCGTCGATACTTCTAAATTATTGTATTTAGCGAGAACTAACCAAAGATGATCTACGCCTTTGATTTTACCGAGTTTTTCACCTCTTCCTGTTGCGATCGCTGTTCCACCCGCTAAACAAAATGGTACATCTGAACCTAATTGAGCGGCTAGTGTTTGTAATTCTGGTATAGTTAAACCCAATTTCCAGATTAGATCAATGCCGACGAGTACAGCCGCCGCATTCGCCGAACCACCTGCTAAACCTGCCGCAACGGGAATATTTTTTTCGATGGTAATATCTACGCCACCATAATTAGCGAAATGTTGAGGGAATGAAAGCTGCATTAATTTTGCGGCTTTATATGCAAGATTTGTCTGATCGCTAGGGACTTGTTCATGTTGACAAAATACGCGAAACTGTTCTAAACCATTGGGATTGATTGTTAAGCGATCGCATAAACTAATACTTTGGAGGATCATCACCAATTCATGAAAACCATCAGGACGATCGCCAATAATCTCTAAATATAAATTAATTTTTGCTGGAGCCAGTAAAGTATAACTATGTTGCATGATTGATCAAAATGGCTGATGAGAGCGCGATCCATTGCTCTAAGCTTAATTCCTCTGCCCGACAGTGAGGATTTATTTCTAATTGTTCCAGTATTTGGGTCAAAAGATCACCGTCTATGATTCCTTTTAAATTATTTCGTAACATTTTACGACGATTGGCAAAACCCATATTAATCAGATTTTCTAACTTTTTCGGATTATCTACCGTTTCTTGGCTCGGTTGGGGACGAAGACGAATCACGGCGGAATCGACTTTTGGCGGCGGATAAAATGCTCTTGCTGGTACATCTGTAATCCATTCACAAGATGCTAAATATTGGGTCTTGACAGATAAGCCATTATATGCTTTGGTGGCGGGTTTGGCGACGAGCCGTTCGGCGACTTCTTTTTGGATCAGTAAAACGATTGTACAGTAAGGGTTTGCGGCGGGTTTGGCGACCGAGCCGAGTAATTTTTCGAGAATGGGGCTAGTAATATTGTAGGGAATATTGGCGACGACTTTATTTGGATGAGCGAATTTTGGGAAACTGGTTAGATGAGAGTCGAGATCGAGAGATAGGATATCACCTTGTAGAAGCAGAAAGTTTTCTTGGTTGGCGAAAGTTTTAACTAATTTTGTACATAAATCTCGATCAATTTCCACTGCTACAACAACACCCGCCGTTTTTAGTAATCGACGGGTTAGAATACCAGTACCGGGGCCAATTTCTAGAATACGATCGCTCTGTTTAAGTTCAGCAGCTTCTATAATCTGATCAAGAGCATATTCACTCTTTAACCAATGTTGACCGAATTGTTTGCGGGGTCTTATACTCATCTATTGACTAACGATACCTAAAATCCCTAATACCGTATTAATTAAATAAAATACACCAACGATCTGAGTTTCCGCCCACCCACTTAATTCTAAATGATGGTGGAGCGGTGCCATCTTCAATAAACGTTTTCCTTTACCATTTTCATCTTTAGTCGCTTTGTAGTAACTAACTTGGGCGATAACTGAAAGAGACTCAACAAAAAAGATCCCACTAACCAAAAATAAACCCCATAGGTTTTGTCCAAGAATTCCCACAGCAGCTAAAGCACCACCTAACGCTAAAGATCCTGTATCACCCATAAATACTTTAGCAGGATTGCGGTTATGTATGATAAATCCCAGACAGCCACCACTTAAACAAGCACAGAATAACAACAAACTTGGTGAAGTCGGGGCTACCATAATTCCTAATCCTAACAAAGCGATCGCCGTCGTGCCACCTGCTAAACCATCCACCCCATCTGTCAGGTTAGTTGCATTACTTTCGGCCACTAAAACAAAACCTGCTAATATCCAGAATAATAAACCTAAAGAAAGAATGAGAGAACCAGGTAATTTAATTTGAGTAATACTGTCATTTTGCGTAACAAATGCCCAAATACAGAATAAAACAGCACCCAAAATCTGTAGAATTAACTTCATTCGGGGCGATATTCCTTTATTCGACTGTTGACGTAAAATTTGCCAATCATCCACCCCACCGATCGCCAAATAAGCTAGAGTAAGTAAAGAGACTGCGACGACTTGCGGATCGAATTTAGACCAAAGCAAAGCGACTAAAACAGCCACAGGAACAAAAAAAATACCGCCCATTGTGGGTGTACCTGCTTTTTTTAGATGACTTTGGGGACCATCTTCTCGAATAATTTGCCCTGCTTTAAGTTTTTGTAGCCAAGGAATTACCCCAAATCCTACCACACCAGATAACACAGCACAAACACCAAACGGTAATAATAGAGATAGAGAAGAAGAAAAAACAGCCAACAGCAATAGCAATAAAGTTAAAAGAACTAATAAGCTTGTTCCTGTCGGTTGTTTAAGACTCGGTACTGAAAAAGAAATAAAGTCCACAACGTATCCACACACTAGATTTTATGCAGCTTATTAGATGATAATCTCATGGAATAGGTTTCACCAAACCGCATGACTATTACTTAAAGGGCATCTTCATCAATTACAATTTCATCATCATCATCATCGATATCCATATCATAAGTATCATCACTATCCATAAAATCAGATAATTCTAGTTCATCTTCTAAGATAACTTCTCGTTCTTCTTTTTCTCGTGGAATCAAACGGCCAGTTCTTTCTAACCATTCTATAATCGAAGAATCTTTATTCACAGGAATGACTCGCGCAGGTTCGTAACGCGGTTCTTGACGTAAAGAAGGATTTTGCATTGTGTTAGATAACTTTAAAAATTAGTCTAAGGTTTGATTTAGGTACAGTCCCTTTTTGAGTTTATCAGTTTAAATCGATTTTCGGGACACTTGAAAAAAAAAGAAACTTTAAAAAATTCCCTTTTAAGGGACAAAATTGATCATCATAGAACTATATAGGCTGTTCATCAAGGTGACTCATGAAAGAAAAAGCTAAATTATTAGAAATTATAGCAGGCAGAAATCGGGGTTTACTTTCATCTGAAGCTGATAAAGTGCGAGTACTTACCGCAGTTGAACAACTCGAAGATCACAACCCCACCTCAAACCCAGTCAGCGCAAAAGATTTACTTGATGGTAACTGGAGATTACTTTATACTACCAGTCGCGGTATTTTAGGATTAGATCGAATTCCTTTATTACAATTGGGTCAGATTTACCAGTATATCCGAGTCAATGAAGCAAAACTTTATAATATTGCTGAGATAGTCGGTGTTCCTTTTTTAGAGGGAATAGTCAGTGTCGCGGCACAATTTGAACCTGTAAGCGATCGTCGTGTTAATGTAAAGTTTGAGCGCTCGATCATTGGGTTACAACGTCTTATCGGTTATCGTACCCCAGAACAACTCATTCAAGAGATCGAAAATGGGAAAAAGTTTTTGCCTTTAGATATTAGTCTAGAAAACAGAGAACAACAAGGTTGGTTAGAAATTACTTATCTTGATCACGACTTACGCATCGGTAGAGGCAATGAAGGCAGTATTTTTATTTTAGCAAAGGAAAAATCTTAAGAGGCTTTTTATGACAACAACCATCGATATCGGAACATTAATCGTTAAAACCCCAGACACTTGCGGTGGTCGTCCTAGAATAGCAAATAGAAGGCTATCTGTACAGCAAATTGCTGTTTTATATACTAGAGAAAAACTTTCACCAGAAGAAATTAAAGAAGAATACGATGGATTAACTTTAGCAGAAGTTCACGCAGCTTTAGCCTATTATTATGCTAACACTGAACAAATAGAAACCTATTTAGCTCAAGAAAAAGCTGAATACGATCGTGCAGTAGCTGAATATCGAAAAAATCAACAACTGTGAAAATCTGTTTATATTTAGATGAAGATTCTAGTAGAGGGGAATTAATACAAGCTTTAAGAACAGCAAACTTTGACGTTCTTACAACCTCGGAAGCTAATAACTTACGTTCCCCCGCTCCAGAACAATTAATTTATGCAACACAGCAAGAGCGAGTGATTTATACTTATAACATGGGTGATTTTTGCCGATTACATGGAATTTATATGGCACAAGGACTCAATCACTCTGGTATTATTGTAGCCGAAAGATAAACTTATACAGTTGGGGAACAGTTACGAGGTTTGTTAAAAGTAGCGGAAGATTATTTAGCAGAAGCAATTCAAAATCAATTAATTTTTACTGGTAACTATATTAGAGAAGATTACTAAGTATCCGTTAATTCTCTAAAATACTCTGTACAGTAGAAGTAGGAACCGCTACAAAATAAAAGTAAATGCAACAAGGTAGTTTAGTCGAAATAGAAATCACCGATCTAAATCATACGGGTGAAGGGGTAGGAAGAAGTAATGGACAAGTGATCTTTGTACCTGATACAGTGATAGGCGATCGCATTTCTGCAAGAATTCTCCATCTCAAACGTCATCACGCAGAAGGAAAAATCCAAAAAATCCTTAAAGAATCTCCTTATCGCATTCGTCCTCGTTGTATCGTAGCAGATAAATGCGGTGGCTGTC
The DNA here is from genome assembly GCF_003007785.1 of Aphanothece hegewaldii CCALA 016. GTDB lineage: Bacteria > Cyanobacteriota > Cyanobacteriia > Cyanobacteriales > Microcystaceae > Chroococcus > Chroococcus hegewaldii. Next base: position 112,165 of record NZ_PXOH01000011.1, read on the forward strand.
AGTGGCATCATATCGATGATAACTATCAAAGTCAGATTAAACACTATCAAGTCATCGAAACCCTAAAACGAATTGGGGGTTTTAGCGACATCGAAACCTCTCCTATCCTCACAGGTACATCCTCTCTCGGATATCGCAATAAAGCAACCTATCCATTAGGACAATCAACCACTGGTAATATACAAACAGGATATTATCGTCGTCAAAGTCATCACATTGTTAATCTCAATCAATGTCCAGTACAAGATCCTGACCTTAATCCATTTTTAGCAGAAATTAAACAAGATATTCAAGGGCGAGGATGGACAATCTATAATGAAACAACGCATCAAGGACAATTACGTCATCTTGCTTTAAGAATTGGACGCAAAACAAAAGAAATCTTATTAACTCTCATCACCACAGACTCACAATTATCGGGTATAGAAGAACAAGCAGACATTTGGTTACAACGCTATCCTAATCTAGTCGGTGTCACCCTAAACTACAATCCCACGAAAACGAATGTTATTTTCGGTAAAGAAACTCATACGATCGCAGGTCGTCCATATTTAAGAGAAATCTTTGGTGGACTCACCTTTCATTTACGTCCTGAAACCTTCTTCCAAGTCAATACAGAAGCCGCCGAAGCACTTTTAGGTGTGATTTTAGAAAAATTAGCTTTAGATGGCTCACAACGGCTTTTAGATGCGTACTGTGGTGTTGGTACATTTACCTTACCCCTCGCACAACACGTATTTGAAGCAGTGGGAATAGAAGTTCAAGAAACCGCCATCCAACAAGCCAAAGAAAACGCTAAACTAAATGGGATCGATAATGCTTCGTTTTTTACTGGAACCGTTGAAACGATTTTACCCCAGATACAAGATCAGTTCGATATTGTTATTTTAGATCCACCGCGTAAAGGATGCGATCGTACTGTTTTAGATACACTTCTTTCTTTACAACCTTCTCGTATTGTTTATGTCAGTTGTCAAGCAGCGACTCTAGCAAGAGATTTAAAATATCTGTGTCAAGAGGGAAAATATCAATTAACCTTTGTTCAACCTGCTGACTTTTTCCCGCAAACTCCCCATGTAGAATGTGTAGCTTTTTTAAAAATTTGAGATACTTTTCCCAATGTGTGTAAGGATTTGAAAACCAAATCCATACATAAGTGTAAAAATGTACTCTATTGAAGGATTAATTTTCCCCAATTAATTGATCTAATTCCCCCTGCATAGTATTGACAACTTGCCAGTAACATGATTCAACATAAGCGCGATCTTGTGCTGCTTCTTTGCCGTATTGAGAAAAAGTAATTGGTGGACAGACGCGAGTATGAATCTGAACGGGAAACGGTATATTAGGTAAAGGACCGATCGCAAGTCCCCAAGGTAAACCTAAATAGAAGGGAAATACTTCTAAACCTTCGGGAAACAAGCCAGAAAAACCCCAAGTACGGAACGGCTCGATCCATTCTGATAAATCCCCTAAAATAATAAGTGTTTCGTGTGCGCCTTTAGAAATAAGGGGAATAATCGGTAATTCTTGTTGTAGAGCGAGTTTAATAAAGCCTTTTTGTCCAGCAAAATAAATTTGATTGCGTTGTGTGTAGGGACGAAATAAATCTCTAGCGCCACCAGGATAAACTAAAAGACTGCTTCCTTTTCTGAGGGCGGCAAAAGCCATTCGAGGAGTAGCGGGAATGGCTCCAACTTGCATGGCTAATTTAGTAAAAAAGGGATAAGGATGATTTTTCCAGACGCTTGGATGAGATAATCCATAAATGAGGCGTTCTGTGCCGAAACGACGAAACCAGTCATACATCATCATACTCATATCTGGAATGGCTAAACCTCCATTATGAGAACCGACTAATAAAACTTGTCCAGTTGAGGGGATATGATGCCAACCATCGGTTTTGACTCGAAAATAATATCGATAAATCCAATCCCAATACGGAAATAGCGATCGTATAACAGACGGATTGCGTTGTTGCAAAAACCAATTACTATCTACAGTCATTTATTGAGTCTATCTAAAAATTACGAAATGTTAAATAAAATTGCACAGACCAATATACTCAAGCAAAATCCAGTCAAAGTCAACTGAGATAAGGATTATTTCGGAAGGTAGAGAGACAATTAGCCCTAATTCTCGACGCGCTACATGAGCCAATGTTACAAAACTTTACGCCTTTGCAGACCCTAATCATAGTATAAGTTAAACTGACTGAGAATCTTTCTAATTTCCTCCAACGTACAGGTTGGGCTGTCTTGTTGAGTGAAGCGTAGGGAGTTAAAGCATCAAGGGGATTCTTTACTCTGCTGCGTTTTGAGCAATTGGGCAACTCGTCAAAAATTTGTACGGTGTTTAAGAAAGTTTACGCCATCCAAACCCAAACAATCTATTAATAATCATCTCAAATGAGATTAGAGGCTTTTTAGACTCAAGATTGTTAAGTTTTATCACAAAAATAAGAATCCCCTACCTACAACCTTAGATTAAGGAGATTTTAAATGGCTTTTGGGCCTGCATCCCAGTTAGGTGTCGCTATATATGAAGAAACACCCCCAATTGAACTGGTACCTGGACGTTCAGAAGAAGAGGTCACAAGCATTATCAATGCTGTTTACAGACAGGTTTTAGGTAATGCTTATGTGATGGAAAGCGAAAGAGCTACCGTTCCTGAATCTCAGTTTAAGCGGGGAGAACTCAGCGTACGCGAGTTTGTTCGTGCTGTAGCCAAATCAGATCTCTATCGCTCGCGCTTTTTTGAAACCAGTCCGCGCTATCGGTTTATTGAACTCAACTTTAAACATCTTTTAGGACGTGCGCCCGATGGGTACGACGATATGAAGGCACACAGCGCCATCCTAGATACCCAGGGCTACGATGCTGAAATTGATTCTTACATCGATAGCGATGAGTATCAAAATGCCTTTGGTGAAAACATTGTCCCTTACTTCCGGGGTTACAAGTCTCGTCCAGGCCAAAGTATGCTTGAGTTTACGCATATGTTTGCTCTGTTGCGTGGTCCTTCTAGCAGTGACCTCAAAGGTAGTCTATCTGGCACCAGTCCCGTTTTGAATAAATATGTTATTCAAGAGATCCCCCTTGCGGTTATTCCGCCCAGTGGTGGATCTTCGGGCGATGGTTGGGCATTCCAAGATACTGCCGGAAGTTCTCGGACTCGTTTGGGTTCTGGTGCAGGTGACGAAGGAAAAGTATACCGCATCGAAGTCACCGGCTATCGTTCACCTGGTAAAGTGAACAAAATTTCTAAATACCGTCGCAGTAACCAGGTTTTCCTCGTTCCCTACGACAAACTTTCTCAAGAATATCAACGTATTCATCAACAGGGCGGCGTAATTGCTAGTATTACCCCTGTAGGCTAAAGCTATAAATAGTGAACAGGGACCAGTCATTAAATCTGGACTCTGTTCGCTGTGTGTGCCATTTTTTAACAAATCATTGATTAATTTGTTGTAGGAGCAACTGACCATGAGTGTCGTTTTAGATCGTCCATTAGAATTACGTTCTACCAGCAGTCCTGATGAAGTCGCTGCTGTGATTCGTGCCGTTTACAAACAAGTTCTGGGAAATCCCCATGTCATGGATAGTGAACGGCTAGTTACCGCAGAATCTCAACTCTGCAATGGTACACTAACAGTACGGGAATTTGTCCGCGCCGTTGCCAAATCAGATTTTTATCGTCGCCGCTATTTTGAAACCTGCGCCCCCTATCGCTTTGTTGAACTCAACTTTAAGCATCTTTTAGGACGAGCGCCTCAAGATCAAGCCGAACTATCAAAACATATTCAAATCTGTGTTAATGAAGGCTACGATGCTGAAATTGATTCTTATATCGATAGTCAAGAATATCAAGATAATTTCGGCGATAATGTTGTTCCTTACTATCGCGGTGCAAGCAGTCAAGTCGGCACTAAACAAGTGGGTTACAACCGCACTTTAAACCTATATCAAGGTTATGCAGGTGTTGATAGTGCCTTCAAAAATGCTCGTTTAGTGGATGCGATCGCCACCAATAGCGGTAGCAAAATCAGCTTACCCAGTACAGGTGGTCGTCGTGGTGCTTATAAAGATGCCACCGAAAAAATGTTCAAAATCGTGGTCAAAGGCTCTAAATTCGATAGTCCTCGTCGCACTAGCGTAACCGAGTATATCGTCTCTGGTGCAAAAATGACCCCGCAAATTCAGCGTATTCACCGCGCAGGCGGCACAATTAGCGAAATTGTAGAAATCTAATGTTTAAGAAATAGGTAGGGTTAAAAAGCTAAGGAAATCGGATCGGTTTCCTTTCCTTAACCCCACCGCTCGCTAAAAAATCATTAATCACACTCTCGTATTGTAGGAGAAAAATCGTGTCAACACTAACTGCTGCTTATATTGATAGTCCGAGCGAACTACGTCCTAATGCAACCGAAGATGATCTCCAAGGTGTGATACGTGCCGCTTACCGTCAAGTTCTAGGCAATGTACACGTAATGGATAGCCAACGTCTCACCAGCGCCGAATCAATGCTCAGAAATGGCGATATTACCGTAAAAGAATTCATCAGACGGATTGCTCAATCAGATCTTTATCAATCACTCTTTTTTAGTAATAAATCTCCATATCGTTCTATTGAACTCAATTGTAAACATCTTTTAGGACGTGCGCCTTTAGATCAAGCCGAAATTTCTCAACACGTTCAAACTTATAACGAACAAGGCTACGAAACTGATATCGATTCTTACATTGATAGTGCAGAATATGCCGACAATTTTGGGGACAATACCGTACCCTATCCTCGGAGTATTCGCTCTCAAACTGGGATCAAAAACGTTGTTTATAATCGTACCCTTTCTTTATTAGGTGGTTACGCAACCAGTGATAACAGCAAAGAAGCGCAATTAATTAATACAGTTGCTGCTAATATTCCGCAAAAAATCAAGGTTGCTTCATCAGGCAAAGGATCAACTTATACTAACACCAGTAAGCGGTTCCGTTTGACTATTCTTAATTTAGGATTAGCCAATGCACGTACCAAAACCACAACCGTTGAAATCGGTTACTCTCAATTATCCCAAAAAATCCAAAACGTTCAACGCGGCGGCGGGAAAATTTTGAGTATTACTGAAGTTAACTAATCATTTTTTTCTAAGATTAGGGTGGGCAAAACTCATCCTAATCTCGTATCTTAATAAATCTAGATTTAGGTTTAATCTATTGTTTTATTAATGGTTTCATCTCTCTAAAACTCTTTCCTAATCTTCTCAAATTCTCTCTCATTCTAATTAATTAATATAAAGGGTTTTGTGATGGATATTACCAAATTTGTAGAAATGTCTCTGGGTCATTGGAAGTCGCAACGTAGCGCACATCATTTAGCATTCCGTCACTTTGAAGAAATAACTTCAGAAATTGAAATTACACCGCTAGAAAAAGATCACCCAGAAGTCATCAAATTGTGTCAATCCTATCAAATTGATCCCGATCTTATTACACATCCTTTTGCCATGAGTTGGGAAGGTGAATCAGACTGGGATGAAAAAGAAATCTTAAAAGGTTCAACAATATTAATTCCTATTCCCGATCCAGATAATGCCTCCAAAGGAAGATTATTAAGAGATCAAGGATATGCAGAAACCATACCCTCTGTGGGTCAATATTATTTTACAGAAGATGGCACATTTGTTCTTTTAACAGAGTATGATAGAGCTACAGCCGAAGAAAAAATCTGGTTTGCTTCTCCTAATATTCGTTTTCGAGTTTCATTAATTAAAACCAGTAGTGGTAGTGGTGTAGTTACTGCTTCTTTTTCCTCAGAAATTCGAGCTTTATCCTAATCTTCTTTTAATATGACTCAAAATGATCACACTAACTTACTAATGTCTCTTGCTCAGGTAATGGCTGGAGATTTTAGCAATCATCAACAAGCAAAAGAAGATCCTAAAAATTTTGCTCATATTCGGATTTTTTTTAGACCGCTACCCTTTGAATTTTTTAATGCTATAGGATTTTATTCCGAGCAGTCTTATGATTATGATATATGGAATCCTTATCGTCAAGGAATTCATCAATTAATCGACCAAGGAGAGCAAATTTATGTAGAAAATTATGGTTTAAAAGAAGCGTTTCGTTATGCGGGTGCAGGACATAACTTAGAAATTCTAAAAACTATCTCACCAGAGAATATTCAAAGACGGTGTAACTGTTCAATGATCTTTAGAAAACAAGAAAATTATTTTAGAGGAGAGGTAGAAGGGAAAAAATGTTTTATACCTAGAAATGGTCGTCAGACTTATTTAATTAGTGAAGTAGAAATCACCGAAAACACATGGGTTAGTTTAGATCGGGGTATGGATATTAATACTAATGAACAGGTGTGGGGATCGGCCGTTGGCCCCTTGAAATTTGAAAAACGCGCTAGTTTTGCTCAAGAATTACCGCAATTTATTAAATAATTCACTTAAATTTTTTGTCAGACGATCCATGAGTGTATCAGAATTACAAGTTGTTATGTTACCCCCTGTAGCCCGTAAAAAAATGCAGGCTTGGATAAGAAGTCGTCACCTGATTTGCTCTGGAAATTTCTTCATTTTTGAATCAGTAGAATATTCTGCGATCGAACGATTTGAAGAATGCGTAATTAGTTTAGGCGGTACTCTAATTTCAGTTGAACCAACTAAACGAATTTGGATGGGAAATCATCGTCAAGTCCTTCTTTATCAAGCCAAAGCAAGTTTACACACACCACATCATGAATTAAAACAATACTGGTTCAAATACGGTAGTTTTCAAACTAAATTTGATGACACTGTTTAAAAAGATTTCATTCTAATAATTATTTCGGAGAGTATTTCAATGACTACTAAATTTACATCACCCAGACTTGGTAATGCTTCAGAATTAGGCGTTAATTTATATGAAGATACCGCGCCGATACAACTGTTACCAGGAGTCGAAATCGAGCCGCTAATTCAAGCAGTTTATCGACAAGTTTTAGGAAATGCTTATGTAATGGAAAGCGAGCGTTTAAGTATCCCTGAATCTCGTATAAAAAACAACGAAATTACAGTTCGAGAATTTGTGCGACAAATCGCTTTATCTGACTTATATCGTTCTCGTTTCTTTGATCCTTGTTCTCGCTATCGTGCCATTGAATTAAACTTTAAACACCTATTAGGACGTGCTCCAGAAAGTTACGAAGAAATGCAGCAACATAGCCAAATTTTAGATGAGGGAGGCTATGAAGCAGAAATCGATTCTTATTTAGATAGCGATGAATATCAAGATGCTTATGGCGAAGATATCGTCCCTTATTACAGAGGTTATAAAACACAAAGTGGACGTAACTTAGCTGGATTTACCCACATATTTAAATTACATCGCGGCGCATCTAGTAGCGATAAAAATTTATCCCTTGGTAACTATTCTCGCTTAAATCAATCCTTATTAACCAATCGTCCTAGTAATATAACGCCTCCTTCTGGTGTGTCAACTTATGGCGGTTTGACGGATATTCAGAAACTATTATCCGAGGTATTAAAACCCAAAACACCTACATCCAGTCAATCAAGCTATACCCAACAAACTATTAATTATCCAGAATTACAACGTAAGTATAGTCAACAAGCTGAACAAATCAAAAAACTCCAATCTCAACTATCCGAACTTAGTTCATTTGCGAGTATCGGTGAAAGTGGGTTAAATAAATGGAATTCAGGTAGTGCATCAACTTCTAGTAGTAGTATTAGCGCGTCTAGTTCTTTTCAAAATCCTGAGACAGCTTTAGACTATGAAAGAGCCATAGAAGGACAAGCTAAACTGATTACAGAATTAGAAACCAAAATTGCCGACTCTCGAAGATTAGCCACCATTGGGGAAGCAAAACTCAATAAATGGCGTAGTCGCAGTTATTAGAAGATAGCTTAAAGTACATTTATTATTTTAGAGGCGCATCGACGATCGCGTCTTTATTTTTTTCTGCCATAAGCTATATACAGAAAGAACTATAAATATTGTTTTGTCATCTATATTACTGTGCTATACTGAAAAAGTCAGTAATATTTACTGCAATATAACTGAACTGCAAGGAGACAACTATGGCTAATCAATTTAAAGCCTCTGAAAAAGGAACAAAAATTCGACTTACTTTAGATGTGTCACAAGAACTCAATAATACATTGAACGAGTTGGCTGATGATGGAAATACCACAAAAAGCGATATTTTAAGACGTGCCATCGCTTTAATGGAGATTGCCGTAAAAGCTCAAAAGGAAGGCGGTAAAGTCATGCTTGTTAATAATGACAAGTCCGAAACAAAAGAAATTGTAGGACTGTACTAAATGGATTTAATAAACTTAACTCCTCAGTTTTTGGGGAGTTAACGCTTTAAAAAGAAATTCATCATAAAAATGAAAATTTTTGGCAAAAACAATCAAGACGATCAAGATAAAGAAAAGTCCGGTAAACTTGATGTTAATAAATATTCTAAAGACGAAAGATACGACCTTGAAATTCTTAAAGAACAAGGTAAACAAGCTAGAGAAAAAAGAGAGGGACTTAATAGCTTATTATTGCAGGGGACATCTTCTATTATTGCGCTCATGGCAGCAATCGCTTTATTTATCTTACCTGTTTCTAACGACGTTAAATCTCATGCCAAAGATATTCTAATTTTTATCGGTGGTGGTGCAAGTGGATATGTAATAAAAGAAGCCAATAAAAAAAATGACAAAGATGCCGAATGATAAATTAATTTAGCTTGACGTACAAAAGTTGTTTAAAAAATCTACAAAATTTTATAAAAATTCTAGCAATACAGCCGCTCATTTCGGCAAATTATTTAACAGAAAAGCTAATTTAAAATTAACTATGACCGAAACCCTTATTCTAGAACCCGATACCCTGTGGAATAAAGTGATCACCCAAACCCAACACGCCCTCTTGTGTGGTGCATTACAACCGATTCTGACTGAATACGAAATCATCGGAGATACAGGGGTTCCTTTTTTGGTTCGGATTGTGACGAATTTAGCCCGTAAAGATGCAGCAAAGCAGGAAGAGGACAAAAAAGTCAAAACAGAAGGTAAGCCGTTTAATCCCTTTTTACCCTACGATAAAGAGCTATTTGTTACTAATATTTCTGACACCCATTTATGTTTATTGAATAAATTTAACGTTGTTGATCATCACTTACTCATCGTAACGCGGGAATATGAAGATCAAGACAACTGGTTAACGCGAGAAGATTTTATCGCTTTGGGAGCAACTTTAGCTCAAATTGATGGTTTAGGTTTTTACAATGGTGGAAAGTTAGCGGGTTCGAGTCAACCTCATAAGCATTTACAGTTAATTCCGTTTCCTTTCCTACCCGAAATTCGCCTACCGATCGATTCAGAGATCTCATCAGTCCAGTATAATTCGGATCAGATTGGGATTATTCCTTGTTTTGAGTTTATTCATGCGATCGCACCTTTAGAACAAAATTGGGTACAATCTCCTGTAGAGTCTGCACCAACTCTTTTAGAAATTTACTATAAACTTTTAAAAACAGTTCAGTATGAAATCAATAGCCCCAAACAAACTGGAGACTATAATTTATTAATTACACGAGAATGGATAATGATTGTACCGCGTACTCAAGATAGTTATCAGTCTATTGGTGTGAATGCTGTCGGTTTTGCGGGTGCATTATTGGTTCGTAATATTGAACAATTAAAAATATTAAAAGAAATTAGACCATTAAATTTACTCTCTAATGTCGCTAAACTGAAATAAAAAAGGAATATATAGATATGCTTCAAACGAAAACAGAACCCATTAAATTTACTGTATCAGATCTAGAAGCCTTGGCTTATATTAATAATGACAAGAAATATGAAATTATCGACGGAGAATTATTTGTGACAAGATCCCCTCACATTTATCATCAAGATGCTAGTGGAAATGTTTATTTTGAATTACAAGCTTGGTCAAAAACGATAGGTACAGGTAAAGCTTTTTTAACACCGGGCATTGTCTTTTCAGAATTTGATAGTGTGATTCCTGATGTAATTTGGATTAGTCACGAAAGATTAGCAGTTTTATTAGATGAATCAGGACATTTAACGGGTGCGCCAGAATTAATTGTTGAAGTGCTTTCCCCCGGTAGTAAGAATGAGATAAGAGACAAAGAAGCCAAGCTTAAATTATATTCAATTCGAGGTATTCAAGAATATTGGCTCGTTAACTATATTTTGAAAAAAGTTGAAGTGTATCGTCGAGATCAGGCACAATTAAAACTGATTGCTACTTTACATGAAAATGATGTCATAACGTCGCCTCTTTTACCTGGATTTTCTTGTCAGATACAACAATTTTTTATCTAAAAAGGAATCAGAATGGGTAAAAAAACACGTGGCGCGATCGCAGCAGGACACCCCAAAACCGCAGAAGCAGGACAAATTATCTTTGAATTAGGGGGTAATGCTTTTGATGCTACACTTGCGGCGATGTTAGCATCATTTGTTGTCGAATCAACTTTAACATCTGCGGGGGGCGGCGGTTTTTTATTAGCCCATACCCAAGAAAAAGAAAACATTTTATTTGATTTTTTTAGTCAATCTCCTTTACAAAAAAAGCCTTTAGATCAAATTGATTTTTATCCAGTTGATGTGAATTTTGGCGATGCGATCCAAGAATTTAATATTGGACTCGGTTCAATAGCAGTACCTGGAAATATTTTAGGAATATTTAAAATTCATCAAAAATTAGGCACTTTGCCTTTTAGTGTCATAGCCGAACCTGCGATTCATTATGCAGAAAATGGCTTTATCATGACTAATTTTAATGAATTTAGTTATCGTTTATTAGAACCCATTCTGTTAGCTTATCCCGAAAGCCGTAAGATTTATGCACCACAAGGCAGCTTATTAAAAGAAGGCGAGATATGTTATAACAAAGACTTAGCTCAGAGTTTGCGAGAACTTGCCAAAAATGGTTTAGAAACATTCTATCAAGGTGAAATAGCGGCTCGAATGCTCAAAGATTTATCAGTAGGAGGTTACTTAACACAAGATGATTTATCCTGCTATCGAGTCATCGAACGAAAACCCCTCAAAATTAATTATAGAGGATATGAATTATTAACCAATCCGCCCCCAAGTTCTGGCGGAATTTTAATTACTTTTGCCCTAAAACTATTAGAAAAGATTGATTTATCTAAAATTAAGTTTGGTAGTCCAGAACATCTCAATATTTTAATTCAAGTCATGGAATTAACCAATCAAGCAAGAAGTCAAGAATATGATAACTCTTTATATCAGAACAATATTGCAGAAATTTTCCTCGCTGATGAATTACTCAAAGACTATCATCAAGAATTAAGTAAAACTAATAAATGGGGCAGTACAACTCATATTAGCGTTATCGATGAAGATGGCAATGCAGCGAGTGTAACTACATCTAATGGGGAAGGCTCATCTTATGTGATTCCAGGGACAGGAATTATGTTAAATAATATGTTAGGAGAAGCCGATCTTAATCCTTTGGGCTTTCATAACTGGACTTGTAATCAACGCATATCATCGATGATGTCTCCTACCTTGATTTTACAAGAGGGTCAACCCAAATTTGTTTTAGGCTCAGGTGGTGCAAATCGCATTAGAACAGCCATTTTACAGGTTATCTTAAACTTATTAGATTTTAAATTTCCCTTAGATGAAGCGGTGAATCACTCTCGAATTCATTGGGAAAATAATATCTTAAATATAGAGCCTTCATCTGATCGAGATTTAGCCATTAATAACTTAGAGCTTTCCCCATCTGCTAAAATTTCTCTGTGGCAAGAACAAAATATGTTTTTTGGGGGAGTTCACGCAGTCGGAATAACACACACAAAGAAAATAGAAGGAGTAGGAGACGCTAGACGCAAAGGGATCGCGCTCATCGAAAATTTAGAGTAAGCAAAGCCGAAAAAAACGTATATATTGAGTAAATGATGAAACTGCTTTCATGATCACCACTTCACATAACAACTCATATTTTAATAGCCAATCAATCATAATAAACCCATGCTAGTTATTCGTTCATTCACAAATATTGGTAGCAGTTTAGCCTTATTGCTCATTGTCGGACAACAAGTTACCGCTCAAACTCCGCTATCAGAAGTTGTATCAAATAGCGGCTCAACCAGTCAAACAACAAGTCAAACTCTTCCCCAGACAACCCCAGATCCCGCACAAGCAGAAGACTTACTCCCTTTACCCAATAGAAATGATCAAAGCAATAAGTTTGAAAGAGCGCCAAATTATCTAAATCCTAGTGGCAATCCGCTCATTTTTCCCACTGTACCCGATGAAGTCGATATCAAAACAGTTCAACCCATTAGTTTAAATCAAGCCATTGAATTAGCCTTACAGAATAATAAAGATTTACAGTCGGCTAGAATACAACTTACACAAAGACAAGAACAACTCACTGAACAAAGAGCTAGACTATTTCCGGCTCTAGATGCACAATTTAATTTTTCTCGTGATTCTAGTATCAGTGCAGCCCAACAAAATTTACAGCTGAGAAGACAGGCTGAAGCTGCAGGACAGGATTTTGTAGGTATTAATAAAGAGAGTACGAATGCAACGGGACAATTAAGCTTAACTTACAATATTTATACTGGAGGAGAAAGAGCAGCCCAACTCAAACGCGCTGAAAGAGAAATAAAACGTCAAAAGCTAGAAGTAGAACGAGCAGCCGAAGAAGTTCGCTTTCAAGCAGCAGACAACTATTATCAGTTACAACGGCGAGATGCAGAAGTAGCGATCGCACAAGCTGCCATTGAAGACGCAACCCAAAGTTTACGGGATGCTCAACTCCTAGAACAAGCGGGACTCGGCACACGTTTTTCTGTACTACAAGCTGAGGTAGATGTAGCACGGGCAAATCAAGAGTTAACGACAGCTATTTCTAATCAACGCATCGCTAGACGGACTTTAGTTCAGCTTTTAAGTTTAGGTCAAAAAGTCGAATTAACGGCAGCCGATGCCATTCGAGAAGCGGGAAACTGGCCTATTTCACTAGAAGAAAGTATTGTTCTAGCTTATAAAAACCGTTCGGAATTAGAACAACAACTCGTAGCACGGGATATTGGCGAACAGGATCGTAAAATTGCTCTATCAGAAATTAAACCTAAAGTTGATTTCTCCGCTAACTATGAATATGCTGATAATTTCGACGACGAAATTAGTGTTGTTGATGGTTATAGTTTTGTGGCGACAGCAAGATGGCGGTTTGTTGATGGTGGTCGAGCTTTCTCACGAGCCAGACAAGCCGATCGTCAAATTGACTTAGCTAATAACGAATTTGCTAGAATTCGCAATCAAGTTCGTTTGGAAGTAGAACAATCATACTATCAAATGGTGGCTAACCAAGAAAATATTCAAACCGCCGCTTTGAGTGTGGAATCTGCGACAGAAAGCCTCAGACTCGCCCGTTTACGCTTCCAAGCAGGCGTTGGAACCCAAACCGATGTTATTAACTCTCAACGGGATTTAACCGATGCTAGAAGCCGATATTTACAAGCGATCGTCGATTATAATCGTTCCTTAAATGACTTACAACGTTCTGTTAGTAATTGGCCTGATGGTCGTTTGTTTGAATTACGATAAATTGATGATTGTCGGTAGGGGCTTGGTCGCCAAGTACAGACGCGCCATGGCGCGTCTCTATTACACCATAGTGATACAATGTAAAAAAAACTTAATATTATTTAATATTAACTAAGCAAAGGATTGGGGTAGAGATTACAGTATGTCTAATATCACGTTTATTAAAGAAAATAAGCTAGTTGTAGCGGCTGATGGGGCAAATTTACGGGAAAAAGCCTTACAAAACGGAATTGACATCTATACACTAAAAGGAAAACTGATGAACTGCGGGGGATACGGTCAATGTGGGACTTGTGTCGTCGAAATAGTCGAAGGATTGGAAAATTTATCCCCAAAAACGCCTTTTGAAAAACGGGTTTTACGGAAAAAACCCCAAACATACCGTCTCGCTTGTCAAGCCTTAGTAAATGGACCAATTACTGTTAAAACCAAACCTTAATTGTTAAAGGTTGTTATTTAGTCAATTGCCGATGTAATGATATTCTAAGAAATGGTTGTTCATCATTATTTCGAGGGGAACTGTCATGCAAGTCAACGATCTTGGATTTATTGCTACCATTTTATTTGTTTTAGTCCCTACCGTTTTCTTACTCATTCTCTATATTCAAACCAACAGAGATCAAAGAGAAGGTTAAAATCGTTTAATAATAGTCAAATTATCAACGTGCAAGGGGAAAACCGACAAATTTGGTTAGCCCCGCTTTTTTTAGGTTTCTCACGCTTACCACTCAAGACGAACCACCCAAAAATCCGTTAAAGTATAAATAAACGCACTCTCGATCGCCTTTAAGCTGTTATATGACATCTTCATCTTCTTCTATTGCTGTAAGAGAACTTCCCTTATTTCCCCTCCCTGAAGTTGTGTTATTTCCAGGTCGTCATCTTCCTCTTCACGTTTTTGAATTTCGCTACCGTATTATGATGAATACCATCTTAGAAGAGGATCGCCGTTTCGGTGTGTTAATGGTTGATCCGGTAGAAGGTGGTATTGCTAAAGTGGGTTGTTGTGCAGAGATTCTACGTTTTCAACGACTACCAGACGATCGCCTAAAAGTTTTGACGGCAGGTCAACAGCGTTTTAGAGTATTAGAATATACTCGTGAAAAACCCTATCGCGTTGGTTTAGTAGAATGGATTGAAGATCATCCCCCCACCCAAGATTTAAGACCAATTGCCAAAGAAGTTGATAAACTCTTAAGAGATGTCGTTCATTTATCAGCCAAGTTAACCGATCAAAAGATTGAACTTCCTAACGATTTACCCAATCTTGCCACAGAACTATCTTACTGGGTTGCTAGTAACTTGTATGGAGTTGCCAGCGAACAACAAGCATTATTAGAAATGCAAGATACTTTTAAACGCTTAGAAAGAGAAATTGAAATATTAACCTCTACCCGTAATCATTTAGCCGCTAGAACCGCTTTAAAAGATGCTCTCAAGTGATTTAATTACAGTTCAGATAAGATTGAGGGTGATATAGGCGTAACACAATACTGTCCAAAAATCTTGATAATTTCAGTATGAGTGGCTAATTCGCTTAAGGCTTCTTGGGTGAGGGTATGATCATATTGAATCTCAAGATCGATAAAAAATAAATATTCTCCAAGCGATCGCCGTGTTGGACGCGACTCAATACGCGATAAGTTTATCTCTTTACTGGCAAAAACTTGTAAGGGTTTCACCAACGCACCTGGAACATTTGCGGGTACACTAAAGCCCAAAGAAATCTTATTTCCCACCGTACTAGGTGTTAAACCCACCACCCAAAAACGCGTACAGTTATCGGGATAGTCATTAATATTGGTGGCTAAAACTGGTAAATCATAGAGTTTAGCAGCCCTAGGCGATGCGATCGCTCCAGATGTCGGATCTTGATTAATCTCTGATAACGCTTCTGTCGTCGAATTAGTCGGAATTAACTTGACTTTTGGCAGAAAATGTGTTAGCCAGCGTTGACATTGTGCTAAAGCTTGCGGATGAGAGTAAACCGTTTTTAGTCCTTGTAGCGATGTTCCGCGAGAAAGAAACACATGAGAAATCGGTAAAACTAACTCTTGTTGAATGTTCAGTTGTTCGAGTTGCCACAGCGTATCTAAGGTAATCGTAACACTTCCCTCGGTCGAGTTTTCCACTGGTGCAATTGCCAAATTGGCCTCTTTTGTTGCGGCAGCCTGTATGGTTTGAGCAATACTTGGATAAGGATGTAAGATAATTTCTTCATTCATTGTATCCGCTAAAAAACGAGCGTAGGCTAAAGCTGCGGTTTCCGAATTCGTTCCTATTGGGCCAAGATATGCAAGCGAAATCGCCATAAACAGTGATCATGAGTCGATAATACTTTACTTTACTCCTTAATGTAGGTCATGGGAACCGAGCAAAGTATTTACTTCCTAAGTTTCCTTGCTTTTCTAACCTTTGACTTTTGTTATTACATAATTGATTGGACTACGATAAG
Source organism: Aphanothece hegewaldii CCALA 016 (assembly GCF_003007785.1). Classification (GTDB taxonomy): domain Bacteria; phylum Cyanobacteriota; class Cyanobacteriia; order Cyanobacteriales; family Microcystaceae; genus Chroococcus; species Chroococcus hegewaldii. The sequence goes on from NZ_PXOH01000011.1 coordinate 128,254, forward strand.
CATTAGGGTAGGATTGACTGAAAAAATCATGAAAGGTTTAATTATTCCGTCTCTTGTTATACTAGCTACAGGTTTTGTAGTAGAGATGGTTTCGGCTGACCCAAATCGAGAAGCTACTACAGCCGAATGCAATCAAGTCGTACAAGTGATCAAAAATAAAAACTGTAGGGATGTCGATCGATATCAATCTAACAAAATATATTAATTAACTGACTGGTTCATTTAATAGTAAAGTTTCCAATCGATCGAGAATCAGATCAGTAACACACTTAACTCGATAAAGACAAGCATTTGTCTGGGTTGAGCGAAACGTTCCATTCTCCCAGTATTTATTACTACCCGCGCCCCCTCCACAAACACCAAAATAGGGACAAGTTTCTCGACAAGCTATCACTCCTGCTTGCATATCCTGATAAACGCGCCAGAATTTTTCTGTATAACAAGCTGACTCAAAGGAACTCGAAAGAACATTGCCGAAAATAAAATCGCCGTAAGTTTCCGTTTTTACCGAAAGTAACTCAGGATCAAATGTAGAAAAATTCCCTTGATGATCGATATTAATAATCATAAAAGGACGATTCATATCAGTATGATTTAAGCGATCGTCTGCATAAATAAGACTACAAAGGGTTTCAAATTCCCTAAGTTTAAACTTTCCTTCAGTTGCCGTTACTAACTCCCAAAACCTCGCCATAAACGCACGATAACGCTGTTCTATTCCAGATTGATTGAGAGAAGAAATCGGATGAACTCCCTCGCTTTCTTCCATATTAAACCCGACATCAGTAATTCCGTTTTCCCAGAAAAAATTAAAAATTTCATCAGGATAATTTAAGGAATCTTCAGTTAAAACAGCGATCGCATGAACATCAATCTCGTGTTTTTGCAGGAACGAAATCCCGCGTAAAGTGCTCCCATGACTTCCTAAACCTTTTCGGGTTTTCCGATGCGCGTCATGAAGAAAAGCCGGTCCATCGATACTAACCCCGACATAAACCGAATGTTTCTTAAACAGATCGCACCAAGCATCATTAATTAACGTAGCGTTCGTTTGTACAGAGTGGCAAAAACCGTAACCCTTGGTATTATATTGGTGGCTCATCGATTCGATCAAGGCGAAAGCGGATTCATAAAAGTTAACAGGAACGGCTAACGGTTCCCCTGCGTGCCAACAGATCGTAAAATCATCTTCTAAAAAACGGCTTGTAAAAATTGCCTTGAAAATCGGTTCGATCAACTCTAACGATAAAGTGTTTTTTAAATGACGATCGGGCAAATAACAGTAATCACAATTAAGATTACAAAAAGATGTCGGTTGAACGACCACTAAAGCGATCGGTCCAAAATCCGACCAATTTAATACAGGCTTACTCATCTTTTTAACGACGATTTAAAAAACCGCCCCCCGGTCGAACATTACCAAAACCGCCCCCATTAAGCCAACCTGGACGGAAATTATTAAAACCACCAAAATCAGACCAACCATTTCCCCAAGGTCGAGCATTAGCAAAACTTCCACGAGATCCGTCAGCCCATCCCCCTACACGACTATTCACCCAACCTCTATTTCCTCTACCGTCGCCCCATCCAAAAGCTTGTAGAGTGGGATCTTCCGATGGATTCGGCAGTTGCTCGATCCGTTCTCGCATGGCAGAGGAAAGACGGCTTAAACGTGCTTCGATCGTCGTTGGTTGCTCTGTAGTTGCCTGTGCGGTAGAGGGAATATTCAAGGCGGCTATAACGAGAAGAAAACCAACTAAACCCGTTTTATTAGTAATATTCATTTTATCTATCCTGTTATTTGCTTGTTTTCGGGTCAATTTGAGCGTGTTCGATAATAGTAAAGCTAAAAAATCCTTTTAGGAGATCTGGGGGAATGGGTACAAGTCCATCTGCACCAAACCAGCGATCGATCTTCGCAACGGTGGGGGCATCTTCAGTAACGTAGTCTTGCATCATCTTGACGATCGAATAATTGACCAGATCAAGAAAAGTAGAATTATTTTCGGGAACCATACAAGCTACCCCAAAACGAGCGTAAGGCTCTTCTGGAACCATCTTATAATCTTTTGGATTTTCTCGGAGGATGCTTCCTGCTAGGGTTACGCTATCTCCTGCGATCGCATCGACTCTATTACTTTTGAGGGCTTCTATTCCCTCCTCTACCGTCTCGTAGGTGGTGGTAATAGTAACCTTCGGCTGTACTAATTTTAAAACATTCTCAGCGACGGAATTCCGAACAACGGCGATCCGCTTACCTATTAAAGATTCTGGAGTGGATAGATCGACTCCTTGTTTAGTTAACAAACGAATGCCAGAAATAGCGTAACTGGTGGAAAAATCGACGATTTTCGCCCGTTCCCAAGTGAATGCCGTATCACAAGAAATATCGATCTCGCCGCTACGAAGTAGATTAATTCTTTGTCCTGGGTCGTTTGCTTCGATCATCTGTATGGTAACAGTCCGACCGAGGTTTGTCTGTAGGTTTTCTCTCACTCTTTCGAGAAGATCGATCGAGTAACCGACTAATTCTCCTTTATCGTTGATGTATGAATAGGGGATCGCATCAAAGCGTGTTCCTACTGTTAAAAATCCCGTACGTGCCACCTTTTCGACTACCGTTTCTGCCTGTACTAGACTCGGCAACAAGAACGGTAACAATAAGCCAAACCAAGCCATCTGTAGTGTTTTTTTCATACTTAAGTGACTTTTCTCTTACTTTCTGTAACTATAGCTGAACTGTGAAGAGCGATCGTGTATTGCTCAACATTTTTTAGTTATTGCTTGCTCAACGTTTTGGCTATTTTGTCAAATAAATTTAAGAAAAGTACAATATATCAGTCAAAATTCTTTAAAAAACAAAATATTTACCGAAATAATCCAAAAAGCAGTATGATGACGAAAGTTTAATGCAAAAAATCTTTAAGAATTGTAAAATAAGATTAATATAAGCAAAGAATCTGAGAACACTAGCTTAAAAAACTGTCTATGGAAGTTCGTTTTACAGCCTCAGAATCAGTAGAAATACAGGTTGAGGAACAAACCAGACCCATTCAGCATTATCTAAGACAACCACAACGTCTAGTAAATGCGATCGCTGATCCTAAGTTAATGGAAGCTTTATCAGAAGACTTGTTTTTACTGAAAATGCGTCCTCTTAATTTCATGGACATTTATCATTTTCAGCCGACTGTAATCTTAAAAGTATGGTCAACCCCAAAAGGAACACTCTATCTACAATCTCAAAGTTGCGAGATTCGTGGGATTGATTATATCAATAACCGCTTTTTCTTAAATGTTACTGGGATTCTATCACCCCAACAGCGTCAAGAGCAAACCTATTTAGTCGGAAGAGCGGACTTAGAGGTTAAAGTTGCGTTACCCCCGGCACTATGGTTAACACCAAAACCTTTATTAGAAGTGGCTGGAAATGGACTACTCAAAAGTGTTTTAGTTAGAATTAAACAAAGAATACTCAGTCATCTTTTAAACGACTATCAGCAGTGGACAAAAGATGAGCCATTACTGGAAAGCTTACCCGCACAAACTTTACCTGTTCTAGAATAAGTTTACAGCATAAGTTGATATGCCCTATAGTCAGTTTACTTCTGTTGGTAAAGTCAAGGAAACATTTCAGTTGAGAACGATAGAAGGTGTTCGTTTTTTACCAGAACTTGAGCCTATTACACCTTCTGAAACGCTCTTAAATTATTTAGCTGAAAGTCTCCCTGTAGCAATTGCGACAGGCAGTGAAAAAGCTCGGAGTGAAGGCATTGTTTATCCTGTTTTATTAGAAGTTCGACGTTTGCTGAACCGTGAAATTAGCCTCTTTTCAGGTGAAGATTTTACCGTTGATGAAAGTGTTGGACTTAATGGCGTATGTGACTTTCTTCTGTCTCGCTCTCCAGAGCAATTAGATATTGAAACTCCTGCTGTGATTATTATTGAGGCAAAAAAAGCGGATCTTAAATCAGGGTTAGGACAGTGTATCGCTTCTATGATTGCGGCTCAACGCTTTAATGAAGCTAAAAACCGAAGCATTCCCACAATTTACGGCAGCGTCAGCAACGGTTCTCAATGGCGATTTATACAACTACAAGGTTCTATTGTAACGATCGATCTAGCTGATTATCCTCTACCACCTGTTGACCAAATTCTCGCTTTTCTCGTATTTATGGCGCAAAATTGTGCATTAAATTAGCTCAATTACTTTTTGATAATTGGGATCACTTCCTCTTTTGTATTGTCTTCTCTGCTGCTTGAGGAGATTTATTAAGAGCGAATTGGAGACAAATAAGTTATATTAAGATAATCAAATCTTAAATTTTTCTTAAGCTTAAGCAATAAATGACGCTGCTCATCCTTGCGTTAGCCAGTTGTACGGGTTGTTTTTTGAGTACCCTTGCAGGTGGTGGTAGTCCTCTGATTCTAATTCCAGTTTTAGGCATCTTTCTCGACTCATCGGCTATACCTCCCGTCATTACGGTTGGTATGTTTATTGGCAATAGTCAACGTTCTTATTTATATTGGAATAATATAGATTGGACGATGACTCGATGGTATTTACCAGGTGCGATCGTTGGTTCGGTGATCGGTGCCTTTATTTTTACTAAAATACAGTTTGAATGGTTATCTTTAGTCTTTGGCATCCTCTTAATCTTATCGACGCTTAGTTATATTGGCAAAGGTACCAAACCTAGATTTCAAGTACAAGCTTGGCACTTTCTCCCCGCAGGAATGATTTATGCTTTCTTATCGGGTTTAGTCGGCAGTATGGGGCCAATTTTAAACCCATTTTATCTAAATTACGGACTCGATAAAGAAGATCTCATCGCTACCAAAGCCTTTCATATGATTATTGTCCATTTTGTGAAAATAATTGCTTATATTGCTTTTGGAGTTATGACAAGACCTAATTGGGGTTATGGGATATTATTGGGATTAGCCGCATTACCGGGTAATTGGTTCGGACAAAAAATATTAAACCAAATGAACCCCCAACAATTTCGCCAAATGGTCATAAGTTTTGTTGGAGTCAGTGGCATGATCTTAGTATGGGAACAAAGACACGTCTTTTTACCTTAAGCTATAGGAAAAACTTAATAAGCGCAACCATAACGACGGATATCGTTTTAAGAGCCAAGGTTGAGCATCTTTTAACCAACTTCTAAACCAAGGGCTAAATAAAGCATTTTTCAGCCCATCTAGGGTAAAATCGGCATATGATCCCAACCATCGGATCATATCTTTATATCCTGCCATTTCTAGTATCCAAATTAATAATGCTGGATTTTTTCGCGCTGCTTTTATCGCTAACCGAGTAAATGTCATCCAGTCGGTTTTATCCTTAATAAAAGTATCGGCGACTTCTTTTGGTTCATCCGCTAATAAACCAAAAAAGGTGTTTAGCATTGAATTAACCCGTTGTGGGGGTAAAGTTTTCCCCGTCGGTACCATCATTCCTTTAGAGAATAACCATGTCACCGCAACATTACTTTGATACGCTCGAATTAATTCTAAATCATCCGCTTTTAGTAAATCATGTTTGAGGGCAGTATCTAACAGATGGGTTAAACGGGCTAAATTTCGCACCAAAGAACCAAACCCTGTAAAAATGAGAGGAGACTGGAGAGATGCCGCGTCACCAATGGATAATAAACGATTATAGGAAATTTTGCGATCGCTTTTACTGGTACTAAAATGACCAGGAATATAACCAAACGTCGGCTTTTTCCAGATTAATTCATCCATATTACACCGTCGATACTCTGGCAAAATTGTAAAGAAATCTTCATACATTTCCAACAACGAACCAGGATTATCTCGATGTACTTGATGATAATGAAATAAATAAATCGTTAACTCGTCTTCTTCTGCGGGAAACAATTCCCAGATTAATTGTCGTCCTTTGGAAATATCGCCATGAGAATTTAAAACATCTCCATATTCACTATCCCACACCCCCGGTTTAAACCCAGAAACCACCGCCCCTACCGTCGGGCAAACACTATCAAATGCCCGTTTTCCGTTGAGTTGCCAAGCAATAGGAGACGCTGTACCCATCGCATCAACTAGAAGCCTTCCGGTGACTTGTTTTGCTTCTCCTGTACTCATATGGGCTAAACTAACGGTAACCTGTTGCGGTTCTATTTCTGCTTGAATAAACTCGGTTTCATCCCAAATTTCACCCCCTGCTTGTCGTAATTTTTCGCCGCACAACTGGAGGAATTTTTCTGAATTAATGGCAATATTTAAGACTGTTGGCGTGTGTAAAACAGGTGATTTCAGATGAGGCGGGTTATTTCCATCAAAAAACTTACTATAACCGTCTTTATATTCTCTGGCGATAACCTGTTCAAATTCATCCCTATTAAACAAACCTAAATCAATTAAACACTGAAACTCTGAACGTGAGATATTCCATTCACGGTTCATGCGTCCAAATGCTAATCTTTCAATTAATAGAACACGATATCCCAAACGCGCCATCACTGCGGCATGAATTACCCCTAATGCACCGCCAATATAAATTAGATCATATGTTGGCACATTATTAGAAGTAGTTTCTTTAATTAAAATAACTTGTTTGGGTTCTTGTGGGTTAGCGGAACTCTCACGCCATCTTTTTTCCCACCAATAAACTCGTTGTAAGTCGAATTCACCTTTCGGCATTTCCCTGAAAAAATGTACGGTTTTTGGATAATACGGGGCAAGAGATTCAAAAATATTAGCTTGAGATAAATCTATTTCGGGTAATGAGGGATACTGCGGAGGGAATGCCGTTTCTATTGCTGATAATAACTGCTGACAAATTCGTTTTTGTTTTTGCGTGGGCTGCTCCCAACAAAATACTTTAAGATAAGTTGTTCGTTGCAGTGACCAAACAAAAATAGATAATTCATTTTCGGGAATTTTAGTGACTTCGGCTGAAGTATTTTCAGAAAGTTGTAAACGAATTCCATGCGGTGTAACAATTCTTAACCCTGTCTCAGGTTGCCATTGTTGCTGTAACCAATGACAGACAGCATCTGTATTCGGCGTAGGGATTTCTCTATAGAGGATTTCTTGCATCGTTTAATAAAAATTCAATCTATCAAATTACGGATATCTACCGAATCCATTCGGTAAAAAGTACGCTATAGTACCAGATACGATAATCTTAAAAAACTTTAAAAAAATTTACATTTTTCAGCTAATGAGTTTAACATATCAAGTCATTATGAATTATCCCATACCAAACACAGCAGATGAAATCAACGCCCTACGTCATCGTCCCGTAAACGGAGATGCCATTTTAGCAGCGATCGCAGGTACAATTAAAATTGCTCGTTCTCAAGGTCAGTCCTTAGATGACTTAACAGCAGAAGTATTAGCCGAAGATACTATTTTAGACCAAATGCAGCGTCGTTGGCTGAGTCAGATTGTTACTCAAGCCTGGCAAAATCTACCAGAAAGCTTGTAATAACTAGACTTCCGCTTTCAATGTTCCTATTAAATATAATAAAGCCATCCGCACCGCAACCCCACTGGTTACCTGTTGAGAAATCAAACTGACAACCGGATCATCCATCAAATCCGAACTAATTTCAACACCTCGGTTAACGGGTCCTGGATGAAGAACTTTTACAAAAGGTTGACAAAGTTTCAAGCGTTCTCTAGTAATACCGTATCTGAGATGATATTCCCGCAAACTCGGTAACAAATGATTGGTCATGCGTTCCCGTTGGAGTCGTAACGTCATCACAAAATCAGCATCTTGGATGGCTGGTTCTAATTTCCAGTGTAAGAATAATTGACCACGATGGGAAGAATTAGCCAAACCCGCGAATAACTGAGGTAATAAAGTGGGTGGGCCGACTAAATGGACATCAGCCCCCGCCGCCGTTAGACTCCAAATATTAGAACGGGCTACCCGTGAGTGTAAAATATCCCCTACAATAGCGATTTTTTTGCCCTGTAACAGTTCCAAACGAGGGTTTTCATCATCCAACAAGCAACAGAGAGTAAACAGGTCTAAAAGGGCTTGTGAGGGGTGTTCATGCTGTCCATCACCCGCATTAAGGATACTTACACCCGATTGTAAACGATCCATTTCATCTGCGATCGCATGACAAACCCCCGCTTGTTGATGACGAATCACAAAAATATCGGTACCCATCGCCAAATAGGTTTTAGCCGTATCAAGAATTGTTTCACCTTTGGTTAAAGAAGAACTTCCAGGCGCGAAATTAAGAACATCCGCAGAAAGTCGCTTGGCCGCTAGTTCAAAACTACTACGAGTCCTAGTCGAAGGTTCAAAAAATAGATTTGTCACGACTTGCCCTTGCAAAGCGGGAACTTTTTTCGTGCGTCGTGAAAGGACTTCACGGAAACTAGAAGCCGTCTGGAGTAAAGATTCATATTCTGCGGCAGTCCAATCCGCTAAACTGAGAATATGTTGGCGAGTCCAAGTCGAAGCCATGTAACAAACAGCCAGCCAGCAATTATTGTCTATGGTTATTCAAAACATGGTTATTCAAAACTTTGAATTTTGTTGTGAACGGATACCATAATATTCCGCCAAACTCTAAAAGTCTTTTAGTCAACTATGTTTTAGAGGTTTTATCTATCTCATTTACAGGTAGTTTTCTTTGACTAAGATCCTAAAAACTGTCTGTAGAGGATAATAATCCAATGAAATAGATACCTAGTTTTAGTGTGAGAACGTCTCACAGATTAAATAGTATCACAAATTGACAAAGTTTTGAGCAATTATTTATGATGCTATTTTTAAAAGTCGCGGAGATGAATGCCGACCAGTAAGAACCCGCGAAGCACCGCTACATAGTTGACATTTCTTGTAGAACATAGTAATATAGCTCTAAATTAAGGGTCGAAAAAATTGCTTACTTGTAATTATCAGTTTAAGTTAAAACCTACCTTGCGACAGATTGTCGAGATAGAAAAATATCTTACAGCTTGTCGTAAAGTTTGGAATTATGCTTTAGCCGAAAGGAAAGATTGGAGCAATTCACGAAAAAGTAATATAGATAGATGTTCTTTAGAAAAAGAGTACATTATCCCTGCTGATGCTCCTTATCCTTCATACAAATTACAAGCAGCATCCTTGACCGAGGCTAGAAAAGTCTGCACTGATTTAAAAGAGATAAATGCCCAAGTTTTACAACAAGTGCTACGTCAACTAGACAGAGCATTTGCTGAGATGAAATCTTTAAATAAAGGATTTCCTCGATTTAAGAATAAATACAGAATGAGGTCATTTGTCTTTCCTCAATTTAAAACAAATCCAATTACCAACAATTACATTAAATTGCCTGGAATTGGAGTAGTTAAGATGAAATTATCAAGACATATTCCTCAAGGATTTATTCTCAAACAAGCAAGAGTAATTAGAAAAGCTTCAGGATATTTCATCAATCTTTGTTTTCAAGCTTCGGTCAATGTACCTAATCCTTACCCTCATGGGTTACCGTTAGGAATCGATATCGGTTTGGATTATTTCGTAGCCACTTCTAACAATGAACTAATTAAAAGACCTAAATTCTTTAACAAACTTCATCGCCAGCTGAGATTGCTGCAAAGAAGATTAAAGAATAAAAAGAAAGGGTCTAATAATCGTTATAAGTTAAATAGAAAGATAGCGAGGGTTAATCAAACCATATCAGATACAAGGAAAGATTTTCACTACAAATTGTCCCATCGTCTTTGTGATGGGAATGGGATGATATTTGTGGAAGATATTGACTTTAAAGCTTGGGGTAGAAATATGCTTAGTAAGCACAATCTAGATGCCAGTTTTGGTCAATTCTTTGAAATACTGTCTCATGTCTGTTGGAAAAGAGATGTTTACTTTGCCAAAGTCAACAAAAATTATACTTCACAAATATGTCCTAACTGTGGAGTTCATACAGGCAAAAAGAAACTCAATGAGAGAACACATACTTGTCCTGAATGTGGATTCACTTGTAATCGAGATTTTGCAGCTAGTTTAGTAATAAGAAATCGGGGAGTCGGTGTGGTCTTGGGGTCTCCCCAAGTAGAGCAACTGACGTGGATAAATGCGGTCGGGCAGTCCGTGTTATAAAATGCTTGTGGAGATGGTCTGTCGGGGTTTGATAGTAATATTAAGCTAGATAAGAATCTGTGAAGCAAGAATCTCCCGACGAGTGCGACGTAGGAGCTTGACGGAGAGAGTGTCAATCTAAGACGTTTGGTAGCTTCAATAAAAAAGGAAATTTTCTTTTATGATTCGACTGTCGATTTTAAAAAAATTAACGTTAACCGTTATTTTATGTGCATTACCTTTAAATACAGTTCTTTCTCAATCAACACCAAGCAGCAGTAACCTATCTCCCAGCAGTAATGATGCTACGTTAATCTCACCCACCACTCAAATTGATTATGCTCCATTACGAATACTTTTAGCAACGCAACAATGGCGACAAGCCAATGAAAAAACCATAGAATTATTATTACAAGCGACTGGACGAAGTAAACAAGGATGGATACCGCCAGAAACTTTAAAAAAGCTATCCTGTTGGGATCTCAAAACCATCGATAGTCTTTGGCGAGAATATTCTAATAATCGTTTTGGATTTAGTACTCAGTTTCCTTTATTTATTAAAACAGGTAATCGTCCAGGGCGGTTAATTGATGACGAAGCGTATCAGAAATTTGGTGATTTAGTGGGTTGGCGAAAAAACAGTGATTGGATCGTTTTTAAAGAAGACCTTAACTATACTTTAAATGCTCCAGTGGGTCATCTTCCAACACCTAGACAACAATATCAGTTTGCGGGTGGCAGATTAGAATATACCACCCTTGCTCAAACTATGATTAGCTGTGGTTTAGTCACTTATTCACCACCAAAACCCGTAATCAAACCTTAGCCGTAGCGGGGCTTTCTACCTTGTTGATTGATGGTTCGTAGGACGTGTCTGGAATCAAAGAAGCGAGATCGGATGAAGCTTCACCCGTAATCAGACGCGCTCCTCTACCATGAGTAAAATAATTCCACCCCCACTCTAACATCACAATTAACTTATTATCAAATTCGATAAGGTAATAAATATGCGCCCAAACCCAAATAAACCAAGCAATAAACCCAGATAAATGGATAAATTTTAAATCGATAACAGCCGCATTTTGCCCGATAACCGCTAAACTTCCTGCATCCGAATAAGTAAAAGGCTCAAGGGTTTCACCTATTAGACGTTTTTGAATTAATTTAGCGATATATTTGCCTTCTTGAACCGCAACTGGGGCAACACCGGGTAAAGGTTTATCGCCTTGGTGGGAAAAGTTCGCTAAATCTCCAATGACAAAAAGATTCGGATATCCGGCAACACTAAGATCAGATTCTACCATGACACGACCTGAGCGATCGATCTTAGCTTGGGCGCGTTGGGCAATAATTTCACCCATTTTAGACGCTTTGACACCAGCAGCCCAAAGAACCGTTTTAGCAGAAATTTGCTGAATTTCGTCGTTTACTTTCACCGTCACGAGATCTGCTTTAATATCAGTTACCATCGCTTTCGTCATCACAGTAACACCGCGACTTACTAGGGTTTTTTCGGCTTTTTCCGACAAATCTGGTGTATAGGGCGGTAATAAGCGATCTAACCCTTCAATCAGGATAATTTCGGCATCACCCGGATCGATCCGACGATAATCACCTTTGAGGGAACTATTGGCAATTTCGGTAATGGCTCCAGCCAATTCTACACCCGTTGGCCCTCCTCCAACAATAACAAAAGTTAACCAGGCTTTTTGTTGTTCGGGATCACTTTCTTTTTCTGCTGCTTCAAAAGCGGCAAAAATCTGACGACGCATATTAACCGCATCTTCAACCGTTTTTAAACCAGGGGCGTAAGCTTTCCAATGATCATTCCCAAAATAATGATGACTGACACCTGTGGCGACAATTAATGTATCGTAGGGTACAGGAGGATGATCGTTGAGGATAACTTGTTGTGCGTCTGGATCGAGATCAATCACTTCATCTAAAATAACTTGGGTATTTCGATGATTTCTAAGAACAAGACGCAGGGGTGTCGAAATATCAGCCGGAGAAAGAGTACCTGTAGCGACTTGATAGAGAAGAGGCTGAAAAAGATGAAAATTGCGCTTATCAATCAGAGTAACATCAACAGGAGCGTTTTTTAAAGCTTTGGCTGCATTTAAGCCCGCAAAACCTCCGCCAATAATTACAACTTGAGGCTTTTTATTTGTCTGATTCATCGTTTTTTTTAGAACTCGTTGACTATCAGTCTAAAGGCTCTCTTTTAAATAGACCGTCTATCTTGAACAATAATTTTAGCTTTTGCGATATATTCAACTATGTATTCTCGGTTCGGGGTGTAGGGTAGATAAAATTTCACTTTCGACTGTTGCGAGTTCATCTAATCTTTGCTGTACTAAATCTCTATCAAAATAAGTATCAGCTAAAACCCAATATATGCCATAATGACGTGCTTCAGAAGCCATTAAACTACGATAAAATTTAGCTAATTCTGGATCTGGGCAATGTTCCCCTAATAATCCTAATCTTTCATGGGAACGCGCTTCAATTAAGGCGGTCATGAGTAAAGAATCTAATAAACGATGGGGTTCTTGTGGACGTACTTGCGCTTTTAGGGTTGAACCATAAGGGGGAGGATTTAGAGGGGCTAAAGGAATTCCACGACGATCTAACCATTGATTTACCAGTTCAAAATGTTCTAATTCTTCTTGGGCGATCGCTGTTAATTTTCTCACTAATGGTGCATGAGAAGGATAACGAAACATAAAGTTAATGGCGGCACCTGCTGCTTTGCGTTCACAATGGGAATGATCCAAGAGAATGAGATCTAGATTAGCGATCGCTTGTTCAATCCATGAGTCTTGAGTGGGTTTTTTCAGTAAATTAATTTTTGCTGTAGTTGAAATCACTTGTTTAAAGTTTACAAACTTTTTTTAGTTTAACTCGATCATAGAAAACTTTTTGTTTTGAAAATGGGTATATTAATCATATATTTAGTCTCACAAGGGTAGATTTGCTGCTAAATGCAGTAAAAATTATATGACCCATCGACGTATTGTTATCGGTGATGTACACGGCCATTATGAAGCTTTGTTAGTTTTATTAGATGCGATCGCGCCTAATGCTAGTGATGCTATTTATTTTTTGGGTGATTTAATTGATCGTGGTCCCCACAGCGCCCAAGTTGTCGATTTAGTTAGAAAATACCATTATCGGTGTTTACTGGGAAATCATGAACAAATGCTCTTAGAAGTTTTGGGGGGGAAAATGGCTACCTCAGAAATCTTCCAAGACTGGTTATACTGTGGCGGATATCAGACTTTACTCAGTTATAACTACAAAGTCCCTCAAAATCATATTGAGTGGATGAAAACATTACCCTTATATTTAGATTTAGGTGATGTTTGGTTAGTACACGCGGGCGTACATCCCCATTTTCCCATTGAAGATCAAAGCGTCGATCAATTTTGTTGGATTCGAGACGAATTTCATTGTATGACAGAACCCTATTTCCCCAATAAACTGATTATTACAGGTCATACGATTACTTTTACTTTTCCTGGCATTGAACCAGGTAATCTAGCATTAGGGGCAGGATGGCTAGGCATTGATACGGGTGTCTATCATCCCTATAGTGGATGGTTAACGGCTTTGGATATCGATGAACAATTAGTTTACCAGGTGCAAACGAAAACTCGTGAGTTACGCAAAATACCGCTACCCGAAATTGTGACACGGGTTGAGCCAGAAATGGTACACGCCAAAAGAATGAAAGCACAAATTTAATTCTTTAGCGCAATAATTGAATAAAGATTGTTTGAATTTAAAAGACTAATGAATGGAATTAACTCATCATTTAGAAGCAGGTCTTAGAGAAGTCGTCGCGTTATTTAAGTTTGCCTTAGAATTTATTTCAGTCTTGTGTGTTTTATTAGGTACGATTGCTACCTTACAATTATTTACGAAAGGATTGCGATCGCATTTACCCATTCCGTTTTCTCAACTGCGATTACGTTTTGGAACTTGGTTAGCAATGGCCTTAGAATTTCAGTTAGGGGCTGATGTTTTGGCGACTACGGTAGCACCCACCATTGATGTTTTAATCAATTTAGCGGCAATTGCTGTGATCCGAACATTTCTTAACTATTTTCTTCATAAAGAATTAGAAAATGAAAAGCACGAAACAGAAAGACAGCAACTCTTAACCTCAGCCACTCACAATGAAATTATCGATAAAGACAGATGAACGATCGCCAAACTATTGTTATAAAAATTGGAACTTCTAGCCTAACTCATCCGACGACGGGTCAACTCGCATTATCGACGATCGCTACTCTTGTCGAAACCCTAACCCAACTTAGACAGATGGGGTATCGGGTCGTATTAGTCTCATCAGGTGCAGTTGGAATCGGCTGTAGTCGCCTCAATTTGACCGAGCGACCCAAAAAGATGTCACTAAAACAAGCCGTTGCAGCCGTCGGACAAGGGCGACTGATGCGAATTTATGATGATCTGTTTAGTGGACTCGGACAAGCGATCGCCCAAATTCTCCTCACCCGACGCGAGTTAATGGATCGCAGTTGTTATGTGAATGCTTACAATACTTTTGAGGAACTCTTTGAATTAGGGGTAATTCCCGTCGTTAATGAAAATGATACGGTAGCCGTCGATGAATTGAAATTTGGCGATAATGATACACTTTCGGCTTTAGTAGCGAGTTTAATTGAGGCGGATTGGCTTTTTATTCTAACCGATGTCGATCGTCTTTATTCGGCTGATCCCCGTTTATTTCCCCATGCTCAACCGATCAGTTTAGTGCGTTGGTCTGAACTTGCACAACTACAAGTAGAAGCGGGTTCAAGTGGTTCTCAGTGGGGTACTGGAGGAATGGCGACTAAATTAGCAGCAGCGCGGATCGCTACGAGTGCGGGGGTGAAAATGGTCATTACAAGCGGTAAAAAGCCCGAAAATATCAGTAAAATCTTACAAGGGGAAGAACTCGGCACACAGTTTGAGCCACAACCACGCACCGAAAACGCTCGAAAACGTTGGATCGCTTATGGTTTGCTGCCGATGGGTCAGTTATATTTGGATGAGGGAGCAGTAAAAGCCATTTGTATAGGAGGAAAATCTCTTTTAGCAGCAGGAATTATTAATGTAAAAGGAGATTTTACCGCATCAGATGCCGTTCAGTTATGCGATCGCCAAGGAAACGAAATAGCGAGAGGTTTGGTGAATTATAGTAGTAATGAGATTGAACGCCTCAAAGGTCAACGTTCTGAAGTAATTCCGAAGTTATTAGGATATGAGGGCGCTGAAACGGTGATTCATCGAGATAATCTCGTGATTTTGTCGGTTTCTATGTAAAAATAACATCAAAAATTTGCATTAAATTAAAAAATAAACAACTTTTTGAGTTTATCTTGCTAATGTTGTGATAGAGTGACCAACGACTATGAAAGGAAGTTTGGAGCCAAGCGGAAACTTGAACGAGCGTCTATTTCTCTATGAAGTCGTTATGCCCTCTAATAATGAGGACGTGCGATCACCATCTCATTATCGTCAGAGTCAATTTACTCTTAAAGTCCCATATCGTCGCATGAAACAAGAACTACAGCGCATTACTCGCCTAGGCGGAAAAATTCTTAATATTACGCCCTATGATTCTAGTTTGATGGTAAATCTTCCCTGGTGGATCGAAATTGAAACAAGCCAACCAAATTGTTTATACTATTTTGGCCCATTTGATGCGATCGATGAAGCTCGTTCTTATGAGTCTGGATATCTTGAAGATTTAAGACTCGAAGGCGCACAAGGAATTAGTGGGACTTAAACGAGAAACCAGAGGAAATAAGGGTAGAATAATTACTATGTAAACGTCTCACGTTAAATTGATTGCC
>NZ_PXOH01000066.1 GCF_003007785.1 Aphanothece hegewaldii CCALA 016
GGCAATCAATTTAACGTGAGACGTTTACATAGTAATTATTCTACCCTTATTTCCTCTGGTTTCTCGTTTAAGTCCCACTAGCTTATTTTGATTGGTTGTCATTTCCGTACTGATTTGGCTGCAAAAGATTTTTTTGACGAATAGGCGATCGCTTATATTTAAAAATTTCCCTTTATCTGTAAACTATCAGGATAGATAAACGGATATTATTAATCATCTTTATCCTGATACTATCTGTTTATATCCGTAATTATACGGATGGTTACTGGAATGGTATCTGGATATAATACGGATAACAAGGCAGTTGACAACTGTCTGACCTATAAGGAGTAAGTAACATGAAATGTCAAACAAAAAAGAATAAAGTAAACCATCAAAATGATGATTTAAACGAAAAAATAATTCAAAGGGAATTAAGAAGCTGGATGTTAGAAAAAGATTTAATATTGCATCTTCAATTTCTGTCTCGTGAAATCGCTGCAAGAGGTAATGAATTAGCCTCTCTTCTAACAGAACATTGGGACACGTGGGATTTGTTAAATGCAATCTTAGAAAAACAAGAGAGAGATATTGTCAAAACTTATAACAAAGTTTATGACAATACTTTATCAAATTGGGGCGAGCGCAATGATGAAATAGAAGCATTTTTGAACCATCTTCTTAAAACAAGATATTCAGAAAAGCAACAGTAAAACAGATAAATAGGTTAATTCTCCTTGATTGAATCCAAGGAGAATTTTTTTGTTTTAGGTAGCGATTTCGTAATATTTCCATCGGCTACCCTTTTTTTTGGCTGTATACCCAAGAGCCTCTAAAGTTCCCTTTTTCCGTTTATATTCGATGTGTTGACGGCTCATTTTAAGTTTTTTGGCTAAAAAAACAACTGATAATCCCTCATCATTAAAAATGGGGTTTAAAGATGCTTTGGTGATACTTTTATCTGATGGGTCATCGTTGTCGTCGTCGTCATTAAGCCTATCCTCTACTTCATCCAACTGGGATAGGCTTATTGCTTTTTTACCCCCTCAATCTCAATTTGTAGGGAGGCGATCGCCGTTTCTAAATCTTCTTTACTAGCTACAGGTTGACTTAACATTTGAACGTGGTCATGAACGGTGCTACCCAATCCCTGAAAAGCTTTATCGAATTCAGCCAACTGGCTTTTAATTTCATCGAGATTATCAGGATTAGATACGGGTAATTTCGGGGTAATTTTCTGTAACACGATTTCCGAAATTTGATCCAGATAACTATCAGGTAAGCTACCCCGATTACTATCCGTATCTAATCCTGATTCTAAATGCTCTATTCCGTATTCGATCAGCTTAATCAAGGTTGGAGTAATTTCGGGGTTTTTAGAGATATGATGCACTTTTGCCTTAAACCGCTCTTTGGCTATCTCTTGGATTTTAAGCAGTAATTCATCATCAATTCTTAAATCGATCCTGGCCATTTTTTCTATCTGTAAATCATAGGGATATTTTCAGGATACCCAAGTATCAGGATAATTTACAGATAGATAAACGGATATTATTAATCCTCTTTATCCTGATACTATCTGTTTATATCCGTAATTATACGGATGGTTACTGGAATAGTATCTGGATATAATACGGATAACAAGGCAGTTGCCAGACTCCAATCAAACAACTGCCTAGACCACTAAATAAGAGGTAATACCAATGAAACATCAAACTCTACCAAAAATCAACTGCGGCGAATGTAAACACGGCGATCGTCGTTTTGGTGTGATCGTTTATTGCCAGCTTCATTTGACTTATACCAAAGCAGAAGACCAAGCGTGTTCCTTTGGAGGTCGGTCATGATACTAGCTACTGACTTTCAAATGATCGATGATGATCAATTCACTTGTTTCTGTATAGGCGATCGTGTCTTTTTTGCCGTTCCTATAACCCTAGATGAATGTGAGAAAATCACCCGTTTACACGCCTTTGTGAATGGTTATAATTCGGGCTTAACCGATGGCTACAACAAAGGCCAACAAGAACAAGCAGACAAAATCAGACACGCCTTAATGCTGCCTTCTGTCGATGTTTTGAATAATTTCTAATTCTGAAAGTGAAAGTGACATCTCGTTGCTTTCACTTACTCGCTTCACTCTCAGAACTACAGTCGCTACACCTACACGTGCATGACAAAAACATGATGATTTTTATTGCGATCGTACTCTTCATTCTCCACGCTTTAGAAACTAAACAACTGATATCAACCGCGCTGTACAACTTGTTTGAAGGCGAAACTGTACCAGCACCAGTATCTATACCATCATCTACCCTTGCCCTAGACCATCCCGTTAAACGCATGACAACCAAAGAAGATATCTTAGATTGGCTCATCTCTCACACGCCCTGTAACTTACCTCAAGCCATGAAAGAAAGATTTTACCTAGATTATGAATGGAAGGTTAAATATATTCCCTTACCCCTAGCTGAGATGAAAATGGTTGAATTACAAGCGATTGCTCAGATCGGAGCCAAACCCGAAAAGAAAAATATTAAAGCTAGTTTGGTAATGGCGATCGCCTCAAGAGAAAAAAAATACTTGACTGATTTCTGGAATTGGTCGGATTCTTTAGCCCGTAGTTTGAAGTCAACGAATCAAATTGACAGATAATATGGTTAGTCCCAAACGAGGTACGAACTCGCTTGGGACATCAAAAAACTTGAGCCTAATAGGAAGTGTACCAAATGTCAGAAGAAAGAATACAACAGCTTGAAACAACTGTCTCTGAGCATAGCCAATCTATTAGAGGAATAAATGCGGCTCTCTCCGAGATTACCCAAACAATGAGAGCCTTTGCTAGTGGGTTAGTGGAACTGAGGGAACGACAATCTCAATTAGCACAGAGTCAGCAAACCCTTACCGAAACACAAAGAACTACTCTAGAGACGGTAGAGCGACTATCCAACACAGTAGAAGATTATGCCGTCAGATCGGGTCAAGAAATAGCATCTTTAGCGGCGGCTGTTGAAAGATTAGACCGAATTGTTGATTACCTAATTCGTCGTGATAGTGAACGCAACGGAAATTAATTGATGTAATTAATTCGTTTCTGGGTGGCCTTTCTACACGCCACCTTTTCTTAAAACCACCCGCGTTTACAAAATATTAACTTATGTTAACACCAAAAGGTACACAAGTATTAACCAATGCTACTAACGATGATGAGATTATTTTAAGCTGGTTATCAGGAAAAGCAAAAACAACTAAGGTTAGTTATTACTCTACAGCTAAACAGTTTCGAGAATTCATCGGGAAACCTTTGTCTGATGTGATGATTGAAGATCTTAATCTTTGGTGCGATCGCTTAAAGATGACTTACAAACCTGTAACAGTTCAAGATAAAATTCTCATCATTAAAAGTCTATACAGTTATTGTTTTTCTGTTGGCTATCTTCAAAACAACATCATGGCGTTAATTAAAACTCCCAAAGTAAAAGATGATTTAGCTCAAAGAATCCTAGATGAGAGAGAAGTTAAACTGTTAATTAATGCCACATCAAATCATCGTGATAAAGTGATTTTAGCTTTGATGTATGGCTGTGGTTTAAGGGTGAGTGAGGTGAGTGAGTTAACTTGGGGTGATTTAAAGAATGGTAAGTTAACTGTTTATGGTAAGGGAAATAAAACCCGTACTGTGATTGTACCTGAGTCAGTTATAATGATGTTGTTGAACCTAAAACCTCATCCTAAATTACCTTATATGTTTACGTCACGGTCACAAACTCGGTTAAGCAGAGTGAGTATTTTCAAGATGGTTAAGAAATGTGCTGAAATGTCTGGTTTATCCGATAAGATATCACCCCATTTTTTACGACATTCACACGCTAGTCATAGCTTGAAAAATGGTGCTAATGTGCGACTTGTACAGGCTAGTTTAGGACATTCAAGTGTGACTACTACGGAAAGATATTTACATATAGATCCTGATGAATGTTCTAGTCAGTTTATTAACCTATGATTTATTAGGATTGCGTGTAGGAAACGCGATCGCTCTTTAATTCTAATTCTTGTATCTAAAATTTTCTAAAAAAAACATGGGTACAAGCAGTACAAGTGTTTTAAAGAAGAGAAGAAACAATTAATTTTGATTTTCTCGCTTGATTTTTCTCAAATCTTTGCTCAAATACGACCTTTTTTACTAGGTTCAAATAAAGTAGTTTTTAGTTTTCATCTAAATGGATTAATAGTTAAGTAAAATTAAAATAAATCTCAGTATTTTTTTTAAAATTATTAATTCTAAAAAATTTCATAGTGGATTGCGGTCGCGTATTCTGAATCTCTAGCGATTCATTTTGAGCTTAATCTTTCTTTCGTGTTACATGGCTAGAAGTGCTAGAGCGACTTGAGAAAAAAAATTCGATCAACTCGCACAAACCCCCTGTCATTTACGTTAACATTATAAATATTTTGACTACTAAAAAGCTATGGGTCGTCCAGCGCAAGAAAAAGATTCTGCTTTATATTCCCTTCACTGCCGAGTAGGAGAAGGGGACTACGAAAAGTTTTTGCAGATAGTTAGGGAGAAAAACAGCAACCCTAGCAGTTTTATCCGTAAGTTTGTACAACGAACTGTTTTGGACTACGAACTAAAGCCGTAAAATAAAAATACCCCATCAAAGTTAAAGCTTTGATGAGGTTTTAAAAACTATACGCTGTTCAGAACAGCGAAAGAAAAATGAAAAATAAAATTTTTAACGTTGCGCCAACAACGTTATCTAATACTATCGTATACCAAACCCGTAGGCACTGTAATCCTTCGACAGATAAAGAGAGGTTAGATTCTTTAAATTTTAACGGTTTTCAAGAGCAAGTTGCTAAAACAAATTATACCACAGCTAAAGCCCTACAGCATAAAGATTTAAGCTTATTTCCTAGCCCTCCGAATTCCCAAAAATCCCCACCTTGTTATGGGTTGAATCGGGCGATCGCAGATCACGATTTTAGTGCCTGTCTTGAGATTGCCGAAGCTATATCACCCGCGTCTGACCCTATCGAGTTCCTGAATACTTTTAACCCCCAATTCTTTTGTCCCCGTTGTAAAAAGAAGGCATATCTTTTCAAACAGGAAAAAAACCATGCAAAGGTAGTTTGCCTCAAACACGGCTCCCAACTGGTCTGGACACGTCGGGTAGGGGGTCAAAGCGATGACTAACTTACCTCCATTCGGAATTGCCCAAACCTTACTACAACTTCAAATTCTGGGATATCAAACCTTAGACCGCGTTTACATCCGTTGTATCGCTGGCAAGGGTTTTGATATTCAAGCCGACAAGCTTTATCTCTTCGATGGGTATTTGACTATAAAAGAGCAAGGATTTACTTTTACTCGCCTTCTTCCACAAAAAAAAGGGGGCGGTGAAAAATTTACAACAAACGACGGCTATCAATATCTTATAAGTCATAATAAGAAAGGTTATGGCGTTTATTTAGTCGTCAATGCAGGTGGCCGTAAGGATGAAGATATTACCCGTTGTCCTGCTCTTTTCTACGAATGCGACGGTGTATCAAAGGATGAACAATGGGAGCGATTAGATAGGTTGCCTGTCAAACCATCCTTAACCGTTGAAACCCGCAACAGTTTACACAATTATTATCGGACGGATGAACAAACCCCCGATGGCTGGCGAGCGCTACAACAACGACTTATTCAAAAGATGGATGCTGACCCTGCTAACATCAACCCAAGCCGATTGTTAAGACTAGCTGGCTTTTATCATCAACAGAAAGGGTTAGAGCAGTTCCCTGTAACTCTTCAATTAGCCAGTGATGCTGTTTACAACCGTTCTTTATTTGACGAACTATTACCCACTTGGGATGCGACGCGGTGGTCAGAAACCTTTGAAGCGGTAAGTAATGAGGAAATTAAACAGCGACTAGAAGCGGCTAAACAGCGACGGGAACTATCCTTAAATAACGTTGATGGATTCCCCTTAGAGATTTGTCTTTCAAAGGACGATCGCGCTTTAATTGCCAGTGGTACAGGGCAAGGAGGACGGAACCATTTAGGGTTTAAGCTGGCCAGTAATTTAATAGCTACAGCTAATTGGTTAAACTACACTGGCTATCGTTACTCAGATAACGAACGTGATTTATTTGAGGAATACTGCGATCGCTGTACTCCTTCAATCAGCCACAAAGAACGCGAGCAGATTTGGAGAAGTGCCAGCAGTAGTAATCCCACACCGTCGTTACCAGATGAAGCGATAGAGAACTGTATAAAAGCTTGGCAGTGGAAACAATTACCAGAAAGTGAAAAACAGGCTTCTTTATCAAAAAGTATTGGTGAACCTGACCCCGCTCTCTACCAACAACATCTAGATAAAGAAGTAGAACTTGAGGAAATAGAGAAAGCCGAAAAACTAGAAAGAAATCTTTATCGCTTTAAACAAGGGTTAAATGAAGGGACTAAAAAGTTAAAAGGTAAAGGTTCTTCTAAGTCGGAAAATCCTCAAAAAATCGTCAGCACTCCAAAGGTTATTAAGTACGACTTAAAAGAAGGATTGCCGACTCATGAACAATGGGAGAAATGTGGAAAACCTATTATTGAGTTTGATTCAAAAAACCGGTTAGGGATTTACAACGATGCTATTAATAAAGGTTACGCGGTGCATGATTCCTCTTTTATGGGAGCAGGAAAAAGTCACGGCGTTCCCCAACTCCAAAACGAATCTGGTAAAATCTGGTATATTTCCCAAGACCACCGTAACCCGTCTATTCCTTTAATTGAAGAAGAATTTACCGACTTAATGCCACGCTCTAAATACGGATTTTATCGTGACGAGCAAAGGAAATTAAGAGTAGCAACCGAAGAAACTGACCCCAGTCTTATAGAAATTAAAGGTAATTGTATTCGGGCTGATTGGTTTAATCTTTTAGCTAATAAAGGTTATAACCCAAATGAGAAAACCGAAGAAGGAGAAATTAACCCAATTTGTAAGACTTGTCCGATTTTAGGTCAATGTAAATCGCAGTCAAGCTGGTATCTAAAACAACGCAGTAAGGCTTTAAAATTCGATAAAATTCGAGAAGATATTAAATCATCACCACAGAAAGATTACGATTATAGTAATGATATTGGTGTATTAGAAGAACCTTCTAGAAGCTTGCAGCCAACTAAGAAATTAACAAGTTTCTATGAACAGATTTTAATTGAGTCAGACAGACTACGGGAGCAAGTCTTACCTTCTACTTATCAATATTTAGATCGGCTAATCCAATCTCTTAAAAGCCTAGCAACACGAAAAAACCACACACAAGAAGAAAAACGTTATGGGCTAACTAATGAATCTCTTAAAACAGCTTTAGCCTCACATAGTAACTCAGGCGAAATCATTGACGAACTAGATAAGATTCAGCTTTTAGGAGAAATTATTATTAAACCCAATGGAGTTGACTTAAGTAAAAGTGACTATAAAAAGCATAAATCTTTAGCCAAGCTTTGTAACAATATTTTTAGAAAAGAAGCTTACCAAGAAACTAAAGAAAATCTAGAGAACTTACCACCTAACGCCCTAATTTTCCTATTAAAATTCATTAATGGTGAAAAAGGAATAGCAGCAAGATTAAACGGCGAGGCGTTAATTTTAACGATTGATGATCGTTCTAGTTATTCACCTGTTTTAAATTCGATGAAGTCAGTAATTTTTCTCGATTCCACAATCTCAACGGAACGGCTTCAAAAAATCTCAGGTTTAGAGCGTCCGATAATTTCAATTCGACAAAAAATTAATAAACCATTAGATAATTTAATAGTCCACAATATCCAGATTGAAGGTTTAGGTAGTAGCACTTATAGTGACACCGCGTTAAAACGAGTGATGGCTGTAAAGGACGCTATCAATAAAAATGCTGGCTACTCAATTCCGATTATTTCTTTAAAAGCTTATCAAGAACAGTTAGGCGCGAGCGGGTATTGGTTTGTCGATAATCGGGGTTCTAATGACTTTGAAGGGCTAGAAAATTTAATTGCTGTAGGCAGTCCGAACCCTAATGTGGGTTCGGTTCAAGACGATTATTACGCACTTTATGGGACGCTTGACTCCTTTAACGAATACTACGCTCATTTAGTTTCAGAAGAAATTCTACAATTTACTGGCCGCCCGCGTCCTCATAGATATAAAGATCAGCAATTTCATCTTTGGTTCATTAACTCAGGGTTAGATTTAGATTTCCTCAAGGAATACGGAGCCACAATCATTAACCAACATGGGTTTGAGTTAACCCCCGAAGCTGGGAACGAAACTCAATATAAACGCCTAACAATCTTGAACACCATTCACTCGCTACAACAGCAGGGGATAAAAATTACTCAAGATGCCATAGCTAACGTTGTAGGGGTAACCCAGCCCGCTATAAGCCAATTGTTCAAAAACGCCGGTGTTACCTTATCGGAGCTAGTCGAAAATATAAGGCAGCCTATAGAAGACTATAATAGGTCGCCTTATAATCCTGATAACCCAGCACCAGACTGGTTTAAATCCTCTTACTTTAGGCTTTTATTAGAACTAAATCCTGTGGAACTGGTGCAAGAATTTATATCTGAGATTTTAAATATGAGGTGGGCTGTGTTTCGGGATTCTATCCTATCTTTTTTCCCGAAACCCATACAGGATAAGCTAGAGAGCGCGTTAATCGGGTTGTTTATAGCAGAAAACGGACTGCCCGAAACTGTTTTCGACACTCAGTAGCTAGGCAAAAACTATAACTTAAAGCGAGAAATCACCTGATTTTCTCTGATTTGTCCTGACTATTATTAATTTGACTCTAAATTATGAGACGCGCTGCCCGTACCGATCGCAATCAATCAGAAATCGTCGCCACCCTTAGAACTGGAGTTTAGACTAACTTACCTCCCAATCAAACTGAACGGTCGAGTCTGAAAGAGAAGTGGAAAATGAAAGGAAT
>NZ_PXOH01000067.1 GCF_003007785.1 Aphanothece hegewaldii CCALA 016
TCTTCATCTTTTGGGTAACACAAAGCTCTAAAAGCTAGATATTCTCTAGCTTTCAGCTACTCGTCACCCCGTGAGGCTCGTCAGACCACTCTTGATTTTATAGTAAACCAACCAAACCCCAAAAGAAGCTTGATGGTTCTCAATCAACCACTGCCGCCAAGCTTGACGGTCTGTGGCATAAACTGTCTTAAGAAGGTCGTCAAACTTAACCATAAAAGAAAACTGAATGATTGATGGATTAATGCTAGTAGTTTAACTAATTAAGTGTTCAAGCAAAGCTTTCCTTGTGATTTTAAGATAGCTGCTTTTTTAAGTCTTGCCACAACTCCACAATTTCATCATCATCCAACAATTGACGAGAACGCTTGTTGTATTTTGCCATCACATAGTCTTTTGCTTGTTGCGTTGTCCATCCCAAACGCTCTAACTCAGCATCGATGGCAGCAATCGCTTTATGCCAATTATAGTCAACCTGCTCAAATAAATTTAACTGATTGGCATTGGCAGCTTCTTTCACTTTTTCTTGTTCCGATGAAGATAGTAAACGATGATAGACCCATTTAATCTCAGTCTCACTAAAACCTCCTTCACTTTTAAATTGAGCCAATCGTTCAGAGGTATGGCAAGATAGCATTTTCTCTTTACACTGATCAGCCTTATTCTGTTTGGCTCTGATGTCAGAAGATGTTCGATGGGGGTAAGTTGAGTAATCGATTATTGTTGACGGGTCGGGTGACGGGTCGGGTGACGGGTCACAATCCTTATTCTGCGGTGTTTCGGAGTTGGTGACGGATAAACCATCACTTCTTTTATATATTGCTGTTAACGTTTGTTCTTCGTCTTCTAAAATTTGAGCATTAACTTCTAACAACTCCGAAAAGTTACTGCTTGTTTTTAATTCTTCATTTTTATTAGGAGTTAGAAGTGACCCGTCACCAATTGCTGTAATCTTTACTCCATCAGCATTCTGACCCGTCACCGCACCCGTCACCGCACCCGTCACCTTTGGAAATAAGTCAGACAAACTAGGGCAGTCTTGTTGAGTTAGTTCATTTGTTTCATAGTTAGTTTGTCTTGTTGAAGACTGCCCTAGTTTGTCAAGACGAAATGAATCGCTACCCGTCACCGCCATCTGCATCTGATAATCTAAGGTGGGTAACTCAAAATCAGTAGCCGTTCTTAAGCGCATTCCTTTTATAAATTTCCCGACTTTGGTTTGCGTCTTTTCAACCGTCATCAAGAGAATGTGATTACACAGTTCCAGTAAGTCGGGTGAAAAATTCTTATTCGCTTTCGGGCTAGTTCCATTCTGATGACAATGTAGGGCATAAGAACCATACAAAGTTGTTGGTACGTTACCAGATAAACCCTCTGTACGATCACTTCCAATGGCAGTAGTCGCACAAGCATCGAAAATCACACAATCATTCAACCAACTGGCTATACTATCGGTTCTAATTCTTTGCTCCCATGACTGTAATGAGATTTCAGGAACTGGTTCTAAACCAAGTAGAGTATTGGTGACAAAATCGGAGTCCAATGACAAGAGGTAATTGGTAAACGCGGCTAATTCATTTTGAAAATCTTGATTTAAGTTCTTCCGTTGTTTCGGTTTAATACTAAATGGCACTGGAATTAGACGACGTGCTAACCCCGATGAGTTATCCCCGACAAAGATTGGAAAGTTTGAGCTTACTATGACCATTCCATCGTATTTGAATGAGAACGCTTTTTTACCTTTTTCCTCTGCTCTTAAATAGTCTTCTCCAGTTAAGCTTTTAAACCGCCCCATGGAACCTGATTTCTTATCTTCATCCCACATCACTACTAACCGCTTCTTGTAGATGTTGGCTAATTCAAATCGGTTAGTACAAATATCCTCTAAGGTCGTCGAGTGCATATTGACCAATCCGATTAAATCAGTCAGCAGCCGCATAAACGTTCCTTTTCCTGTCCCACCAGGGCCAATTAAGTGCAAAAACTTCTGTAAGTCCGATCTTCCCAACAAAACCGCATTACAGTAACAAAGTAGGATGTTTTTCAGGCGATCGTTTCCCTCTACAGCTTCACCTAAATAGCGATCGATGTTTGACCAATCAGAGGAAAGTGGGTTGTAATCTCTAGGTAAAGCCCATGTGAACCGATACCCTGGTGAATGGGGGAGAAATTTTCGAGTCGCGGTTTCTAATACTCCATTGCGGAAAGGAATTAGTTCTTTACTTTCGCGCTCATTCCAGAATCGTTCGATGAGCAAACACCGCAACTTTTTAAGGATATTAATTATATAGCTGTGAGAACCATATCCCGTGATTTTCATACTGTCTAAAATACTGGAGACGATCGCTTCGATATATTCCTCCGTTTCTTTTGACCAGACTCCTTTAAAATCGGCTTCATATCTCATCCAGAAGCTCGTTTCATTGTTATAAGCCAGTTTGTCTCGATAATCCTCAGCAATGCGACGGGCTAATTCATCGGCAGGAGGTAATTTTTGTTTCTTATTAGAATCAGTTGATAATGAGCTTTGAAATTGATTCTCAAGCGACTTCAACCATTTCCCGTACTGTACGGCATTGCCCATAACTTCTTTGAATTTCTCCTCTCCCTGATTCACGATAAGGTCATCAATTCCTTTTCCAAGTGTTAGATCCCATTGTACGATCGCAACCTCCGCTTTTTGCTGTTTACATAGTCTGCCAAACTGAATCAACGCTGCTTCGACTTGGGGTTTAACGGTCACATCTGAATCAAAGACTAAATTGACAGGTCTTCCAGGAACGATGAAGGGAATGAGGGCAGGGTGTAAAGCTTTCCCTTTCCCAATCTGCCCATTCCATACACCAGAAAGTGCGATCGTTATTTCTCCACGTGAAATCAAGCAAGCTGCTTTCTTGGCTCCCTCAGTGATCGAGATTGGTAACTCTGGATGTTTCAACACCCACAGCCAAAATCCTAGATCTAAGCGGATTTCGTCGATGTCTTCGGGGGTAATCTCGATAGCGTGGCAAGTGGCGATCGCTCTCCACAATTCTAGAGTGATTGGGGCAAATATCGGCTCGGTTCCTTTTCCTTTGGGGAATGACAAATATTTCTGGGGCTTTCCATCGATTTCTAGGGGAACAGAGGGTTTGAACTGCCCATGATTGGCAAACTGTCCCGTTTTCGGGTTCACCGATTTAACGTACCATCCTAAAGTGTGAGCGTAATACGACCAGTTTAAGAGAGTGGCAATCTTGTCAGGGTCTTCAATGGGGATAAGCCATTTAGAGGTGAGCGTTTCGGATACTCCAGATTCGTTAACCCATTCTTCTAGAGACGATTTGGTTGAAGAAAACTGAGAAGTATTGATATTTGTACTAATTGCAAGGGAGCAATCTATTTGTGTAAAATGTTGATTGAGCATAATTTGTAATTAAACAAAATTGTCTCAACAGGCTGCAAAGCCTGCTGAGTGAATATTAAGCTAAAGAAGTCCCTAAAGATTGTCACGTCATAGAGGGGCTTTTTTAGCGTCTAAATACAGTATACTTAATTTGCTTCAATTAATTGAAGCTGTACAGATTAATAATTGTTAAGTTTTTTTGGATTGACGTACTTTCCAGAAATATTGAAGCGCGTCTTGATCCGCAATAAGTAAAGATTTGCCAGCATTATAAGCTTTTAAACGCGTAGGTGTTTTTCTTCTTGGATCGCCTTTAATTAGATAATGAATGTAGCGAATTGAAACCTCTAACTCTTGTGCTATTTCCTCCACTGTCCAATACCCAGGCACAGCAGCCTCTTTCCGCTTTAATGGCGGCTCGAAGTCTTCTGGCTTGATTGTCATCGGATGAGGCAGGGCTAGGGTCATCTTTCAAGATCTTCTTTAAGTCTTATCTTATAATGTCACTATAAGGATTGCTTGCGTTAAGTCCTTACTTTCTTCTACTCTAGCAAAATTCACTTCGAGGTCAACTGTATTGGTACAGTCAGCGTTATCTTGTTTGAAACAAAAGAAGGTCTACAGTTGTAGATTCATCCCTTCTTGTGCTTACTTTTACTCTTTTATTTTAGATACAACTGTAGAGCTATAAGTTGTATCTAAAATTTTCTCGATTTCTAACAATTTTCAACACCCTAAGTTGGGGCTATCTTGTCACTTATTAGAATCATCTCCTGCATGAAATTTTTGACAAATATGGACAGCCTTATTATTAAATCTAGGGTTAGTACGATCGGATTTATGTCACGAAGGCTGTCCATATTTGTTTGACATTTTTGGCTCTCTGACAACGCAATGCTATTTGTGCGTGTTTATCGATAATCTTATTGATTCTTAAGTTGAAACTACGCGTTCCGAGCGAGAAGACGTAGAATTTTAAGGAGAAACACTTTCGTTTGAGCAGCCAGCACAAAACGTGCTAACCACTTCGGCAAACTGCTGGTTTTGTTCCATCAATGCCATATGTCCACCTGGTTTTAGGGTGAGGAGTTGGGAGTTTGGCAATTCGGCTTTCATGCGCTCGCTTGCAATCGGTTTAGTTGCTATATCTGTTGCACCACAAATAACCAACACAGGAACGTTAATAGTTGCAAGTGTGTCTGTTTCATCGAATTTGAACATGGCTAGTGTGCCACGAGCCAAAACACCAGGCGAACCCAGTGCTGATAATAGACCGGCAAAACTTAGTTGACCTCGTGTTTCTGTACCCGTAAATCCAGAAAGTTCTACGGTGATGTACAGTGAACCATTGAAATACGAGAGCCAAGTCATCAACCAAAAAATGGGCCACAGCACGGTAGTTAGGTATAACACAGGTTCAAGTAACGGCTTCTGCAATTTACGTACCAGACCGCTAAAAATACAAGTTTTCACCGGATTGGTGTAAGTAGTATCTACAAGAATTAAGCCAGCCACTCGACTTCCTAATTGCTCCCGAAACAGGCGACAAAATGTCAGGTTAATCATCCCACCCATGCTGTGTCCTAGCAGAATAACAGGTTTATCCCCAGCACAAGCAACAACTGCTTCCAAGTCACGGGCATATTTTTCGACAGAGTGATCATTGTTTTTCGGTTTAGAAGATTTTCCTAACCCTGGTAGATCCCAAACAATGACTCGAAAGCGATCGCTCAGTTGTCGTTTGGCATAATACCATACAGTACTGTTTGGGCCCCAACCGTGTGACAGGATAATTGGTTGACCATCCTCAGGCCCAAAAAACTCGACTTGCAGTACACTGCCATCCGGCCTTCGCAAACGCTGCACGGTTTGGCTACGCATAAACTTAGGTTCCTCGGCTCCAGAACGGCGCAGCAGTGGCAAACTGATCCAACGACCACCAAAAGACCACAGAACTATTACTAACCCAGCCACTAAGTAAAATGTTCCTACAAGTTCTCCTTCGTACCATTCATAGAGAATGTAGATACCCCCGCCAAGTACCCCAATGGACAGCAGTTGAACCAGCCATACAAACAGAAAATTATGAGGCATGAATATCATGAGCCTAAACCCTGCAATACCTTGTTAACTGCGTTGTCTTTTAGCGTTATACCATAATTACAATCATCCAAGTTTCAATCTTAGGAATGATTTATGGCTCCAAAGGAAAACCTAGACAAAAAGCCAAGCCTTTATCATATATAGGTTTGAGCCACATTTCATCGGGAGCAAGGGCACATTATAAGGATTTTTGGGCTTATGAACTAATCTCTAAAAATGCGCTTTTTGTGAAAGTCAGAACACGCTCGTGTAGTTTTAAGGTCGTTTTCTTTTCTAGACAGTTCTACATCTTTGTAACCTAAAACTATTACGCCAAACAAACGATCTAAAAATGAGGCTGTCCATAGAAAGTCTGACCTTTTTGAAGCTCATTTTCTTGTTTTCTGATTCCATCTTCATCTCGAATGTTATTACCAAGGCAGTAAAGCTTGTTACAGAACAATTGTTTGTGGGAACTATAAATATGTTAATCAACAAAGTTGAGTGACGACTGTTTTTGTAGAAATAGATTTTGACTGCCATGTAGCTTAACTAAATTGTCCTTACCAGAACAGGGCATGGATTATTAAATCGCCAGGAGGAAGTTAAAAAGCGTGTCAATTTCTTTAATTATGACAGTCTATAATCGAGAACGTTATTTATCGGCTGCCATTGAGAGTGTTTTGGCTCAGACGAGGCGGGATTTTGAGTTGCTCATCTGGGATGACGGGTCTACTGATGGGAGCGTGGAGATTGCTCGTCATTATGAAAAACAAGACAAACGCCTAAAAGTCATAGTAGCACCTCATACAGGACGGGGACAAGCACTCTTTCATGCGATCGCACAAACCACTGGCCAGTATCTAGGCATTGTCGATAGCGACGACTTACTTGCACCCACCACTTTAGCCGAAACGGCCCACCTGTTAGACCAACAGCCAGAAATTGGCATGGTTTACACAGATTATCTCGTCATCGACGAAAAAGGGACAGTATTAGGATTAGGCAAACGCTGTAAGATTCCTTATTCTTCAATGGGGCTGTTAGTTGATTTTATGACGTTCCACTTCCGTTTAATACGACGTGAAGTTTATGAACTTGTAGGTGGAGTCAACCCAGAATTTAGGGCAGCGCAGGATTATGATTTATGCCTGCGTCTTTCGGAGGTCACAAAAATCGCACACTTAAAAAAACCCCTTTATTATTATCGTACTCATCAAAACAATATTTCTCATCTCCTCCAACTCGAACAAATTCAATTTACTGAGATGGCGATCAAAATGGCGTTACAAAGGCGCGGACTGTCTGAGCAGTTGGTTTTAGAAGTTGAAGTCCAAGCACAGTATAGATTGCGCCCTCTAACAAGTGCCGCTAGGAACACTTAAAGTTAACTTGTAGCAATTACTGTTGCTTGACCATTAAAGAGAATATTACCTTTAGCCTCAATCGAACCGAGCAAGGTTGAGTTGCCATTATATCTAAAGTTTCTCGCTGTCACAAAAGAGCCTCGACATTGAGAAGAACCATTAAAGTTAATCTCACCTTGTGCCACGACACGCAAGTTGCTAGACGCATCAGTAGTGGTCGAGCCATTAAAATTAATACTGCCGTTGCTATTGGCATTAGCCAGCAAAGAAGAACCACTAAAACGGGCATTAGAGTTCATTTGTATTGAACCTGAAGCAAACAGGGAAACATTGTTCGCTTGCACTCCAGACAGATTAATATTACCATTATTGGTCACAAACATGACGTTATTAAGGGTGTGTCCATTGCCGTTGAAGTTCAAATCGCCCTGCTCTATAATAATTACTAGATTACTCAAAGTCACATTGGCGGGAACATTTAATCCCCCATTAATGACCAGTACCACAGTGGGTTGAGTCGCCGTACCACCCCCTGGAAATCGATTTGTCCAATCAGATGCCGAGTTGAGTGGGTTATTTTGAACATTAAAGGTGACGGTAGGAGTACCAGTGGGGACACGACGGACGGTTTCTTGATTAATGATGCTGGTGTAACTGGGAACAACTACTGTTTGTGGTTCAATTACTTGGGGTGGTATAAGATTAGAGTAAAGGTTGGTGTTGGCATTAATGACATTGTAGCCAGGTGCGACAGTTACGGCACGGTCAATCAAGACTAGCTTACCATTAGCATCACGAATCGGATTACCCTGTGCATCACGACGCACTGGTAGAGTAGGATTACCATTGATGGTAAAACCACGACCAGCATAGATGCGAGCATCATCATTAAGATTCAATGGGTCGCCGTCAAAGTCGCTACTACCGCTAATGGTTACTGTGCCTTCAGCTTTAATGGCAAACGGCAAGCTTGCTGGATCATTATCGATGATGGTTGCCACACCCATTGTATCAGCGATCGTTGCATTAGTTGAATTGCTCAGATTAACGAAGAAGGTTTCATTCGCTTCGGGGAGCAAATCTCCGTTGACTTGGACAGAAATGGTTTGAGTCGTTTGACCGGGGTTAAAAGTTAGAATGCCATTAGTAGCAGTGTAGTCATTAGGTGCGAGCGCCGTCCCATTTGCTGTACTATAATTAATAGTTACGGTCTGACCACTAGCCGCAGAAAGACTGACGGTAAAGGTGGCGGTTGTTGTTCCGCTATTTCCTTCGGTTAAAGTTAGATCATTAATGCTTAAACTTGGTGTAGCGTCGTTATCAATAATTGTACCTACTCCTTGAGGTTTAACCAGTGTGGCATTAGTACTTTGGGACAGTTGAAGGGTAAAGTTTTCGTCGGCTTCATCTAAAAGATCGCCGATGATAGAGACAGGAATTGTTTGACTGGTTTGTCCTGGAGCAAAAGTCAGAGTGCCACTGTTGCCTACATAATCTACACCTGTAGTAGCTGTGCCATCAACGGTTGTATAGTTAACTGTAATTGGTCGAGGGTCAGGAATAAAAAATCAGGCAAAGCCCTACTCAACGAGGCGCAACTTGAAGAACTTAAGGAAAGCTTGAAGCATCCACCAGTTGACCAAGGAATTTGGACGGGGCCGAAAGTAGCGCATTGGATTGCTCAAAAAATAGGAAGAGAAAAAGTCTGGCCGCAGAGGGGGTGGGACTATCTAAAAAAGTTTCGTTACTCCCTCAAAGTTCCCAGACCGAGCCACCAAAAGGCAAATAAAGAACTACAAGAACAATTTAAGCAACGACTACCAGAACGAATTAAGGAACTACAAAAACAATATCCCACTGCCCAAATCGAAGTTTGGTCATTTGATGAACATCGAATAGGACTTAAACCCATTCTGCGCCGAGTTTGGACACCGATGGGAGAAAGACCAACAGCGACGGTCAATCACCGTTATGAATGG
>NZ_PXOH01000068.1 GCF_003007785.1 Aphanothece hegewaldii CCALA 016
GTTAGCACTCGCGGTCATATAAACAATTAACGATGAGTAATATTACTCAGTATAACAGGTTTGCAGACACGCCCTAGTATCGATCCCAAAGTCAGCAGGATTAAAAGAGCGATCGCTACTGAAAATAAATTGGTCATTGCCAGTAGAGCCAGTTAGGGAGTCATACCCAGAGCCTCCTTCTAAATCATCATTACCCGTATTACCAGAAAGGGTGTCATTGCCAGATTCACCCCTGAAGGTAACTTTAATTCCAGTCCCAGCAACGAGGCTATCATTCTTGCTTGTTCCTGTAACTTGAACTCGCTCAATATTGAAAGAACCGATCGAATCTAGATTGGCGTTGGTGATAGTCCTGCGGAAGAAACTTGTACCAAAGGTGGTAACGGCTCCTGCATTGGCATCATCTCCAATAGAATAATCAAGAATCAGCAAGTCATCTCCAGTTCCTCCATCTACAATGTCGGAGAGCCCTAAGCCAGGGTTAATGGTGTCGTTACCTGCCCCCATAACAAAGTTGTTAGTGAGGCGATTTAACTGGATTAGGGTATCATTTCCGCTTCCCGTTTGCAGGTTCTTGACGACTTCAAAGTTTTTGGCGTAGGTTCCATCGCTAAACAACAAATCGGTCGGATTAGCACTGTTAAAGTTGATATCGATGGTTTGATTGCCAAAATCAGCACTTAGAGTATCAATACCCGTTCCGCCATTTAGTTTATCTAGTTTGCTGCTATCAGTTCCGCCGCGAGGAGATTCATAGGAGGCACTCACTTCATCATCACCACTACCCGCATCAACAACATCGTTGCCAAAGAAAGCTTTAATAGTGTCATTACCTGCACCGCCTACGAGTGTGTCATCTCCATCAAAACCAGCAAAACTATCAGCCTTACTGGTACCAGTAATTTTATAACGCTCAATGTTAATACCAATAGTATAATCGCGTGCGCTGTTATCAATGTTAGAACGAGTATAAAAAGCCCTACTAGAAAGATCACCAGTCCATTGTACTGAGCCACTCAACCCCGCAGCAGTTGCATCATCTCCCTCAGAATAGTCTATAATCAGCAGATCGTTGCCTTCTCCAGCATCTACAGAATCTTGATATCCTAAACCAGCATCAATAGTGTCATTTCCCGCCCCTGTACGAATGTCATTTCCTGACGAAAATTGATAGGGCGCGATTGAAATTCGTTCTTTTTGAATAATCCGATCGTTACCACTGCCAGTAGTGAGGTGGCGAATGTTTTCAAAATTCTTAGCGTAAGTGCCATCGGCAAAAGTAATATTGTTAGAGTGTCCACTAATAAAGGTAATATCAGCCGTTTGGTTAGAGAAATCAGCCGACAGCGTATCATTACCCGCACCGCCATCGAGTCGATCTAAGTTAGCATCAAATGAGGCGTGACCGTAGTACCGATTAGCAATCTCGTCATCACCCTCCCCACCATTAATGACATCATTGCCGAAGCTGTATGTATTGCCAGCGCCACCAAATATCGTGTCATTTCCAGCACTGCCATTTATAGTATCATCGCCGACAATTCCAGTCAGCAAGTCATTCTTGCTTGTTGCCGTGATTTGCAGGCGTTCGATATTTTGAAAATTAACCCCATCAACTTGAGTAGTGCCATCAGCATTATAACGAACGAATTGTCCTGCATTTCCTTGTACGCTCAAGACTCCTCCCTCCATCCTGCCTGTTGTTGCATCATCGCCTACTGAATAATCGATAATCAACAGATCGTTACCACCCGCACCATTGATCCCGTCAGAACTGTAACCATAGGTTATATTGGTTCGTCCCAACCCCGGTCTAAAAATATTGTCGTTGTCATCTCCATCTAGTTTGTCTCTAAATTGACTGCCAATTAAGTTCTCGATGCCTGTAAGTCGATCTACTGTGACGATATCATTACCCGAAACTGGGTCTCTTTTTACAGAGATGGCATCGCTAACCAAGCTATATACCCAATCATTATTGCTAAATGTCTTTTTATATCCACCATTAACAGTCCCAGTCGCTAAATTAATGATTACTTCCGAAGGAGAGTTGCTGTAGTCTGCTGTATCGCTCCCCGCACCGCCATTTAGGGTATCAACCTTGGCTCCCCCAGCCAGTTTGTCGTTATCAATTCCTCCAAATAGTCTGTCTTGCCCCGCCCCGCCATCAATAAAATCCTTGCCCGATCCAGCATCAACGAAATCATTACCGTTAGCCGCGAAAATGGTGTCCTGTCCCGCATTAGTACGCAAAATATTATCGTAGCTTTCGTTTACCGTTTCCAGTTTGATCAGGTCGTTCCCTGAACCCGTATTAAACTCGCCTAAATTCTGAAAATTGCGAGCCGTTTCACCATTGCTGAAGGTATAATTATTCGTCTGACCCGCAATAAACGTGATATTAACGGTCTGATCCGCGTAATCAGCACTCAGTCGGTTAGTCCCTGTACCTCCATCAAGGGTATCTACACTTTCTAGATCGAATGTTCGTAGGTGATCGTTGCCATCTCCGCCATCTAGACTGTCTTGGCTAGAACCACCATCAAGATCGTCATTGTCAGCTTGTCCAAACAGGGTATCATTGCCCTCGTCTCCTCGCAGGGTATCATTGTCAAAACCCGGAACAGGTGGAGAGCTAGTATTAGCAGCATCACCGTAAAGCAGATCGTTTCCCGCCTGTCCACTGATAAAATCGGCTCCACCCAAACCACTAATAGTATTAACAATATTACTGCCTTCTAGAGTATCTCCTGTTTGGATGTTGTAGGTATTGATATCACCAAAGGGAAGGGGCGAACCTATCAATATTTCTACATTGATTAATTGATCTCCTTGGGCATCCCCACCTGTTCCCAAGCCAGTCTTAAGGCTTACAGCAACAGGTATTTTAGAACTGGTATAAGCTACCGTATCAACGCCACTACTCCCAACAATGACATCTACACCAGGACCACCTACAAGAAAATCGTCATTTGCTCCCCCCAATAAAGAATCATCTCCCGCACCGCCATCAAGCAGATCTTTGCCCGCAAATCCTTGGATCGTGTCGTTTCCCTCTAAACCACTGAGCAGGCTATTAGAGTTGTCGTTCCCATTGATCGTGTCATTGAAGTTAGTTCCTTCGTAGCGTTCGATCGAGATAAAGATGTCACCAATGCCGTCGCCTGTAAAATGACCTGTGCTTAAATCGATTAGCATTGCTACTGTTGCTGTGGCGTAGGAGGCGGTATCTTCGCTGTCGCCCCCATCGAGTAGATCTCCCCCACTACCCCCGATCAATTTATCGGCATCAACACCGCCGCGTAGGGTATCGACACCGCCATTACCAATGAGGACATCTGGCCCGTCATCACCACTGAGGCTGTCATTGTTAGATCCCCCTGTGAGGAGATCTTTACTAGCTCCCCCGCTAAAGACTATTACCGCCGAAACTCCTGGATCGACTGTAAGTTCGTCGGCGCGATCGCCCCCATTGGCTACAATTTTATTAGGTATATCGTAAGTTTCGATCGTTTTGAATGCTTCAATCTGGAGACTATTTCCTAACAACGGATCAACAATTTTTTGAATCTTGTAACTTTCAGGTCCATCCTTGAGATTGCCATACTTACGCAAGGCACTACGGGGGCCAACATTGAGGAATATATTGTCATTAGCGTTACTAGCTATGATCGGTGTATTGTTGTTTTTGTTAAAGGAGAGCAGTACGACTCGTGGACTGTCAAAGCTAAAACCGACACTAAAGGGGCTAATACCTACCTCTAGATAAGCCTGTAAAC
Organism: Aphanothece hegewaldii CCALA 016; assembly: GCF_003007785.1. Classification (GTDB taxonomy): domain Bacteria; phylum Cyanobacteriota; class Cyanobacteriia; order Cyanobacteriales; family Microcystaceae; genus Chroococcus; species Chroococcus hegewaldii. The sequence continues at coordinate 3,780 of NZ_PXOH01000068.1, forward strand.
CTGCCGATAGTTCCCCACTAGGCTCAAATAGATCAATTACAGGCGTATTGCTCAGTTGGTTTCCACGAACTTTACCTTCGGCATCTGCCAAAGCGGAACTTAGATAAAAGTTGATGTCTGCCGTCAAATCGCCATCAACGCCAACTTCAGCAATACCGAGATTAGCAGCCACTCCAGCGATGATGCCAGCTTGGATCTCTAACCCCGTAACAGGTAGTCCGCTATCATCAAAGGCAATGACATAGAAGCCATTGAAGACCTTGGTCGGATCAGTTTGCCCCCCTGTAAGATAATCTTGTAATCCCTGAGTGTCATAGCCAAAGGCTAACTGCGCTCCTATGCCAAATTTACCGCCCAAATTGACACCAACTGGGCCGATAACTGGGAAGAATTGTTTAAACTTAAAATCAACCACTAACGGGTTAGGCTGATAACTGAACAGATCAACGTTTTGTCCTAGCAGCAATTTACCTATCGCCATTTGGTCGGTCAGCAGTGGAAAGCTCAATCCTCCACCGCCCACACTGTTAACGTCACTCAGGAATTGGAACAAATTTGTATTCTGATTGCCTGGTAAAGTTGGAATGCGCGTGTTAATGAGGCTGACATCTGGGAGACTATCGATACGCAGATCACCATTAATACTTAAAGAACCTAAGTCAATAAAGATATTATCGTTACCCGTGAAACTAGATAGACTATTGACCAGTTGAGTAATATCTTTTAAGCCTTCAACCACTGCTACCGTACTGGGAGAAGCCCCTGCTAAATCTAACAGAGTCACCTTACTAGAACCGAGATCACTTAGTAAAGGAATCGGTGTGGTGAGTATATCGATAACTGGCTGCAAAGGGCTTGTAACACTTTTAACCGTGTTTAAAACCTGTCCTGCAAAACCGCCGAAGAAAGATCCTAGATTTACTTTATTGTCTCGCAAGAAGACAGTGGGTACCTCACCAAAATTGCTATTGTTATCTAAGGGGTTGACAGTTGCCGCATTGAAATTCCAGAGAATTCCCAGGTTAGTTCTGAGTGTCGGCAGTCCAGTTAGGGCAGGGAGGGTCGATTGCAGATTGAGGTTAATGTTGGCATTACCAGTTAAACTGGCATCAAGCAAATCTGGTGAACTGGTTAGTTCCGTTAGTCGCAATTTGTTGTCATTGTTGGGATCTTTGAGATCAATAGCGAAGTTGCCGACGAAGTTTGTACCGTTGTTTGTAGCGGCGAAACTGAGCAGGGAAAGATCCGCACTAGCATTAAAGCCAGGAAGTGTAGTGTTACTGTTGATCTGAAATTGGGAAGTAGATGAGGTATCTAGATAGAAACCTGTATTATCGACCCCAACCCCAAAATTAAAGGTATACCCTAGGCTAGTTTGGGCTAATCCTGTGGTTTTCAGTCCTAGATTAGGCAATCCTAAATTGTTTTCGATAGCGATCGCCACTGAGCTATACTGTGTCGTGGTGGTAAAATTGAGGCGAACTTCTGTACCAGAAACGATAGCTGTTACCCCAGCCCCGCCGATACCAGCGTTTACTAAAGCAGTATTAATTGCATTCTGAATCTGGGTGGTGGTGTAGCTAGAACTGCCAGTTAGGGTGTTGAGACCCGTCTTAATCGCCTCACGCAATTGAATCAGGTACTGTAGAGATGCAGTCCCACCGTTAAAGGCATCCTGAAGATTATTGCCTACTATGGGCAGTTGTTCGGCCAATACCTGAGTACCGAGAGCCGCATTGAGATCGGTGAAAACCTGATTGATGCCCGCTTTGAGTTGATTGATTTGGGTCTGGCTGACGGAATCTGAAGCCGCAAAAATAGCGATCGCTTCTCCATTTATGTTAATCTTGTCCTCAAGCTTAATAGACTGTAACTGCTGCTCATCAACAGAATCATTTCTAATTAAGGTGCTAAAAATCGACTCTTCATCTCCAAGGGCATTTTCTCGACTCACGTGACTATCAACCCAATGGGCTACTTCTTCTAGCAAGAGATCGACTTCTGTTAGTAAGTCAAAATCTCCAACAGCCCATTGTTGTCGTAATGTCCCTACTGCTTCGGGGTTAATGCGATCGCCAAACTCTAAGGCTAACTTTTGCTGAATCTCTGGCTCACTCATAAGAGCTTGCAGCCGTTCTTGTATAATTGATAAAACTTGTTCAAGAGCCGCAAAACTTTCTTGAGCAATTGTTAGAGAAGTTCCTATAAGTAAGTTGTCACCTATAACAAAAGGAGTCATCTTCTTTTTTAGTTACTTAGGCTGAGATTAACTAAGATCAACTAAATAATCAATAATTATTGTTGTTGATTAGCTAATAAAAATAAATTTTAATTTGCTTCAAATCTATCATGCTGATACCTATTATGGTGTTTGCTTTGTTAGCTTTCGTTACAAAAATAAATTTAACTTTTGTTATCAATGAGCGGCAACAACTGCGTAATTCCTGACGAAAAAACTTTCGATGCAAAAATAAGTTAAGCTGAACGTAAAGCTTGAACTTTGTCGAATTTAGCAATTGATTGCAATAATTTTTTGAATTAAAATCATTGCTTTATAGCCATTAAGACAAACATTACGGGTTTAATCTTCGTCATCTTCTGTAGAATGAAATTTACTCACTAAATCGGGGTTTTCACTCCAAGCACCGACGATATTAATTGTGCCATCGAGGAAGTTTTGACGACAAGCGCGACGCTGAATTTTTCCACTAGCGGTTTTAAGGATCGTTCCGGGTTTTGCTAATACGATCGCATAAGTCATAATTTCGTGTGTGAGAGCGATTTCTTGGCGAATATCTCCTAAAAGTTTTTCTAGATCAATTTCACCGCTACGACGTTCGACTTCTTGGACGAGTACGAGTTGTTCTTCTCCATTATCTTCAATAGAAAAGGCTGCACCGTAATCAGGACGGAATACTGGGTTAAGATGTTGGACAGACCATTCTAAATCTTGGGGATAGTGGTTAGTTCCACGAACAATAATTAAATCTTTGATCCGCCCTGTAATAAATAATTCTCCATCTTTAAGGAAACCTAAATCACCTGTTCTTAAAAATGGCCCTTCGTTGGTATCTTGAAGATAAGCTTGAAAGGTTTCTTTGGTTTCTTCGGTGCGTTGCCAGTAGCCTTGTGCCATACTAGGATCGCTTACCCAAACTTCCCCAACTTCATCGCTTGCACATCGGGTTAAAGTAGTCGGGTCAACAATTACTATATTAGTTTCACAAACTCGCTGACCACAACCTGCAATGTATCTAATTCCTGTGGTTTGATCGGGTTTTGCATCAACGATTTTATTGCGTTCAATAGATGCAGCATCAACAGCAGCAATAACGGGTTTTGTGTCTCTTGGTGAAGTGGAAACCAGTAGGGTATATTCAGCTAGTCCATAGGATGGGGCGAAAGCTTCCCAAGTGAAACCGATCTGACTGAAGATTTCGACAAATTTTTCCATAACTCTTGGGTTAATGGGTTCGGCTGCGTTTCCTGCTGCTTGCCAACTACTGAGATCGAGTTCTGATAGATCTTTGAGTTTAACGCGACGAATACACAGATCATAGGCGAAGTTGGGAGCTTGGCTATGGGTTCCGCGATATTTCGTCATATTCCGTAACCATTGTACAGGTCGTTTAATAAAAGCAAAAGGCGACATGAGATAGCAAGGTGTACCGTTATACAAGGGAACCATCATCCCTTCAACTAAACCATAATCATGAAAGTAGGGCATCCATGTTACAGATACACTATCCGCATCATAGCCACAAGCTTTCTGGAGATATTTACAATGGTGCATCAAGTTAAAGTGACTCAGCATGACTCCTTTGGGGATTGCCGTTGAACCAGAGGTATATTGTAAGTAAGCCAATACATCTTTATCAACTTCTGGATCAACCCATTGATCGGCTAAAGATAGATCAACAGTATCGGTATCGATCCAACGCATCTCATCAAATTCTGGAAATTCATCTTTAACGGTTTCAATAAGTCCTAAAATACTCGCTGTAGTGAGGGCAAAAGTCGCATTTGCATCTTTAACAATCGATCGTAATCTAGGTAGAGTGCGTTTGAGTCGTCCTGACTCTGGTGGAGGAACGGGAATAGCGATCACACCTGCATACAAACAGCCACAAAAAGCGGCTAAGACTTCTAAACCTTGGGGATATAACAGTAAGGCTCGTTCTCCTTTGGCTTGGTATTTCTGGAATAAAGCGGCGATCGCTCTTGCTTGTCGGTCTAATTCTCCATAGGATAACGGTTCCGTGGGAGTCTTGCCATCAATTAAAAATGTGTAAGCGTGTCCATCGGGCTGATTGTGCGCTCTATAGCGTAATAATTCAACTATTGTCGAGAATTCAACGGGATTAGAGGGATTTTGATTTAAGACTTGGGTCATTTTTAATATAGTTGGGCGTAATAGTAAAACGATATATTTAGAAACTTTACAATATCCTTTCTTGCGAGATGATAAATCCAGAACAAAGATTGGTCAAGAAGCAAAAAACATACATAAGTTAAGCTTATCATTTACATAAGAAGACACATTGTTAGAAAGCTTTACAAAACTATAAAAAGTAATTAAGATAAGTACATATTCATAACGAACCTTGAAAACGTAATAGGAATCATAAAGCAATGACCACCACCCTACAACAA
>NZ_PXOH01000069.1 GCF_003007785.1 Aphanothece hegewaldii CCALA 016
TTCTTCATCTTCTAGGTGGCACAAAGTTCTAAAAGCTAGATATTCTCTAGCTCTCAGCTACTCGTCACCCCGTGAGCATAGTGACTCTAGTTTATTAAAGGACTGGGGCGAGCAATGGCGATCGCATATTCTCTTGGCGGGGAAGGGCGATCGCTAATTTTTGGAGAAAATGATACAAGTGCTGCACTGTTCAAGCCGATTGAGATTGAGGAAGAATCGGTAGTAGTGAACGGGTTTGACTGTCCTTTTTTAAACTACTACCTATTTCTTTTTGTCCTCTTTTGGTTGAAATTTCCGTTTTCAATACTTTTGACTCATCAACTGGTTCAAAGTCACGGCTGTATTGAATTAAAGTTACTGGAGTAATTTCTTCATCTAAATCGAGTGCTAATTTATTAAGTGCATTACACAGACTATTTAAGGAGTCTCCATCAAGTCGAGGCATTGTATTTCCTTTTCGGAGATTAGAAACCGAATTGGTACTAATGCCCATCTCTTTTGCGAGATCGACAGCCTTGATGCTGTATCGAGCCATCACTTCACGTAACCGCCATCTAATCAAACTTACAGTCATAGAACGCTACACCTCAACTGTACTTCTCTGTCGATTTTAGCACAATAACAAAGTTAGACTTGTATAAATATGACTTTAAATTTACTAAATCATTGTCAGACTTGTTGACTAATCCAAGACAGACTTGTATAATTAATAGTTAGATAGGGATGAATGGTTTTTCTTTAAAAAGCAACATTCTTTTTCAAGTTCAAATGACAACATCTAACTTAACAATCTGCTCACCGATTCACGAAGCGTGAATTCTTAAAAATCGTAAAAGCGCGATTGTCTTTAGATAGAACTTGACTACCTATTAAAAAGAGCGGCAAATCTCTCACAATTACCGCTCCTAACTAAGTACATGACACATATTAATTCTTATCTTTCATCATGGCACAAACATCTGTATTATCACAAGTCTCAGCAAAGGCTCCCACAGCCACCTGTGCGGTTTGTCCCTTCTTTAAAGATTACAACGAGCCACGAGGTCGCGGTTGGTGCCAAGTTTTCAATCATTATGCGTTCCGTCATCACCTCTGCACTGATACCTGTCGATCAGCTATTCAACCTCTGCTTGAGGAGCAACCTGTCACTGTCAGAGTTGAGTTAGTCAGCAAGGAATTAGACCCAGATGAAGATACCCCTGTTCACCTTCATAGCTTGGTTGTCGAGGTAGCTGTAAGCAAACCAGATCGACAAAAAGTTAAAACTGCGATCCGCAAGCGGATCTGGCTTTGCCAGCACGCTCTCTTAGGCTACGCCTCTGAATATGACATTGCCTATCATTGGATACCTGAAAAGTTTGTGCCAAGCGATGCCATCTAAGTTTTCTCCTAAAGCGCGGTGGGTGAGTGAATGAAGCTCACCCTTTTCCATCGAATATAATTACAGGTATTAAGTGATGAATTTGTCAAACAAAGTTCTAATCAACAGTAATGACCAATGCTACCTAGTTTTGGGCAGAAGTATCGAAAAGAATTTGTACTATCTGCAAGAACTTAAAACCAATCGTCTCTGTAAATGCAATTGTTTTGAGTTGGAACACTCATTGCAAACTGGATTGGTACGAATTATTTCTGAGAATTTGGTTCAAAGTCACGAAATACGTCGTCCTGCTTAACCTCTCCTTCTTTTCAAATAACTAATACAATTGCATTAGTTAAACACGTCATTCAAATCACGAACATTAACACTGTACTAAACAAGGAACATAACAATGAACACTCTTGATACTCAAACTGACTACCTCCAAGAATTTGATGAAGATGTCAAAGCATCTTCGACTATTCCCTATTTACAAGTCCAAAATCCCCCTAACCTGACATTGGCTCAGATACAACAATACAAGCCTCCTTACGGTTGGTTTGTTCCTGATGAACAAGCCAAGTTGGTTGAGTTTACTGCTAATGACTGGTTTACCCCGACTCGTCTGACCTTTGGTGAGGATACTTCACAACCAAAACAAGTCGATGGTTGGCTAACGCAGCATATCAGGGTATCTGTCCTCCATAAGAGTGCAGGTATTGAAGTTCAAGAGAAGACGAACAGAGGATGGCACTATGCAGGGCAAGCATATAACAAAGGACAGTTAAGCAAATATGGACAATTAGCCGAGAGCGATAAAGAAAATTATCGTTTCAGAACAAGATATCTGTTAGTTTTCTTGGATCAGAACAATGAGCCTCTACATCGCATTCCTCTACAGTTAAGTATGGGCAGAGGTACAGGTGGTACATTTGACGCTGAAGTTAGACAGTTTCGAGGCGAAATTGAACGAGTCTTCTTCAAAATGCGCGGTGAACCAACCAAGACTTTGAGTGACCGCGCCCATGCTTTAACCGTCTTAGATCTTGAGTTAGGTATTCACAAAGGCGAGGGAAAAGCCCCGTTTATTGTCCCTGTTAAAAGACTGTCTCCTTCGGTTGATGGGATTGGAAATGAAGCAGTGGTTGAACGACGCGATCGTAAGGTGAAGTTGTTAGGAGAACCACTTTCATCATTGCTCATCTCGAAAAGTAGCGAGACAGGACAGTTTCTTGTGGGGTTGTGGCAAGAGTATCAGGACTTCCCGACTCGGTATAGTTCGGGGCAGGTAGAGCAGGAGGAAACGCCAGTTACGAATCACACTGCGGAGGCTTCAAGGGAATCGCCCTTTGAACCTGACTGGGGAGAAGACGATTTTTAAGGCGGCGGGAAGGCGATCGTTATTTGAGCAGGTGCGATCGCCTTTATCAGACATTTTTGGCTTCTCATACGGTTCAGAGATACTGTTAGTTTTAGATGCTTCTGAGGGAATACTTGAGGTAAGTGTTTAATTTCCGTTCAAAGGAACTGTCAATATAATGGATGTTCAGTCCAAATTAGAACTTACCCGAACCTTTCTAAAAGACTTAGGAATAAGCCTTTCTAACTTAGTTAATGCCTTCCCTGAAGTTTTTATTCATGATGAGATTAAGACTCGTCTAAAAGATTTTCAACAAGTTTATCAAGAAGCCGTTCAAAGACTAGAACATCCCAGCTTATGTATTGCCACCCTTGGGACAACTTCATCGGGTAAATCTACTATTGTCAATGCTTTGATGGGGAGACGCATCGCGCCCATTGAAGCGGGAGAAATGAGTGGAGGAGTTTTAAAACTGCGACATTCCCAAGAACGAAAATTAATCATAGAATCAACTCCTGATGCGGTTTGGCAAACAGGAGAATGGACAGGATTAAGTGATGAAGAGCTTTATAGACGTACTCAAGAGGTAATGCACACTTATCATGAAGCACGCAAAAAAAAGGATTATATTGCCCCACAGATAACCGTTGATATTCCTTTATTGCCAGCTTGCGATCTCAATTTATCCTGTTTACCGAAAGGGATAGGAATAGAATTTTTAGATTTACCTGGCTTAAAATCTGTACAAGATCGAACAAATTTAGCCATTATTCAGCCACAGGTAGGTAAAGCGTTTAGTTTGGTTGCTCTTGATTATATGCAGGTTGACGAGGAACACAGACAGCGTTTATTAAGTGAATTGAAACGGGTTGTTGAGTATCTTCAAGGGCGCACTGATTCGATGATTTTTATTTTAAATCGGGTAGATAATCGAGGTTCGGATGATTTACCTCTTGAAGTGCGCTTGGCGAAATTAAAAGAAGAAATTAAACAGGTTTTAGACCTTTCAAAATTACCTGATGTAATTCCCTTTAATGCTCGTCTTTTATATTATGCCCAATGTGCTTGGGGAACAACTCCGTTAAATACTTCCTCAACTGTAACTCAAGAGGAGCGAGCGCATTTACTTAAAGCTTTCTTTCGAGATTGTGCAAATACCATTGAAGAAAAAACCGAAAAGGATTTTGAGTTAAATGACTGGTTTAGTAATGTAAAAAGAACCGTCAAAAGAGATCAACCTATCAATGATGAAATCGTACGAGAAATTCTTCGTTATGCTTTTAAATGGAGTGGAGGAGAAGCGTTATGGCATTGTATTCAAGTTAGAGTTCAAGAATCCTTTTCGGAGTTGGTGATTTTGCCAGCTTTGCTGGATGTTTTTACCTATTTTGATGTTTTATCAGATGTTCTTAATATTTTAATTGATTCTCGCCAAATTTATAATCAAGAACAAGTTGAAGCAGAAAGAGATAAGATTACTAAAATCCGTCAGGAGTTACAGAAGAATATCAAAAAAGTTGATTCTAATTTTCAAGAGGAAATAAAGCAGTTGATTGAAGGCTTAAAGAATAAAGATCCTAAAATTCGTATTAAGATTAAAGAAGACGCTGAAAAAAAGGGACGTAAAGGGTTTTCCCTAATTTTTCAGGCTATTAATCAAGTGCAAGCAGATTTAACGGCATCTCTAATTCATCCTGTAAGTAATGCTTTTGGGTCTGATGAAGAAGAAGAAGTATCTTGTTATGATCTTGAAAACCAATTGAGAGAAGTCATTACGCCTCCATTAGCCAAAGATATTGCTAAAGCTTACGATCATGTAAGCCGTAGGATGAAAAAATTTACCTCTCAATCAGATTCTTTATACCGCCAAGTACGTGCAGATGACGAAAAAGCGGTCAAAGAATTAGAACATGATGAACGTTATGTTCGGTTACTTTATTACACGATGCGTCAAGCTATTACAGCAAGGGCAGAGTTTGCCTTACAAACTCAAGAAAAAATGTTTACAGAAGCTTTACAATCTTTAGTTAACGATCAAATCAAACGGTTAAAAGTTTGTTTGTATTCGCAAGAGTTATCCTCGATTAACCTTGAGCAAGCTGTAATTAGCGATGTACGCCAACGCTTGACCCAAAACTTACTATTTTTACCAGATAATTTATTTAAAATTACGGATACTATTGAACAACGTCGTCAAGAAAAATCAGAAGTAGTAGGAACAGAAATTTACTATGAAAATGTCAAAAAAACGAAATCAGAAAATTACACAGAATCTTATGAAGAAGGTTCTTGTTTTAAAACTACTAAAACTCGAACAAGAACTCGTCCTGTAGAATATATTGATCAAGAAAAAAGAACTCGTAATAAATATGAAAATATTGAATATACTGAACTTTTGTTACCTTCTCCTAAATTAATGAGTCAACAATGGTCAGAAGGAATTGAAAAAGAAAAAGATAAATTATGGAATATTTTGTGTGACTTGATTATAAAAAGATTAGATGCTGTTAGCGAAGAGTTTCAAGAATCGGTTATTAATCTTACTGATTTGACGGAATCTGCTTTAAATGAACAGTTAAAAATTATTCAGTTTAACTTTGAAGAAGAAAAGCAATTTTGGATTAATTTACAAAGTTACAAAAATCAAGTCAGCCAAATACGTCAAAAAGTAGAACAGGAAATTAAATAAAGTCACACCTATTAAAGTATTGGGTTTCCTTATCTCAAAAATTTTAGTTTTTGGAATGAAAATGGATAACAATTTTTCTCAAAAATTTAATCAGATTTATGAAGAAATTCAATCTAGAAAACAAAAATTTAATTCTGATGATTTTTACTATATTTTAGATAATTCTATTATACTTTGGTGTCAAAAGTTAAATATTGAGTGGCTCACTCCTTCTATTCTTGAAGGACAAAAACGCTATAAAATAGAAAGTTTGTTAGATTATCTCTGGAAAGATTTGAACATTCAAAAAGATCCTTCTATGTTTTCCATTTTTAGTAAAAATACCGAAGAAAACAAGTTATTTAATTTAGTTAAAGTTATTTTTAAGAAAATTAAGATACATAGTGATGTTGATATAAATTTTATCATAAGTCTGGGATTTATTATTACAGCCGTTGCTTATAGTATTTACTTACTTAATCAACATCAACTTCAACAGCCAGCATATCCTATAAAAAGTAATGTGTCACCTAGTCCATCACAATTACCTTCTTCTACTTCTAGTGTTCCATCATCAACCCCAGTTCAACCGAAAACTAAATATTTACTAATTTTAGTGATTTCTGCAACTCAAACAGCCCTTATTGATTCTCTAAAAGACAAAAGAAAAATTGAGTATGGTGATTGTGAAAAACTTTATAAAGCAACTCAATATTTATGCCAAAATAAAGAAACTTATCTAAAATATAAATGGGATAACTTAGAGCAGTATATTGTGCAGCCAGGCGTAGAGTCAGAATATGATATCCATTTAATCAAAATTGAACTCAATCAGGAAAATAAAAATTTTGAAAAAGATGTTAATCAATTAGATAAATATGATGCTTTTTTTGAATTGGTGGGTCTAGCTGATCAAGTTGAAATATCACCTCAACTTCAAATGGAAGCTTATGGTAATTTTGATGTTTATCATCGTTAAGATAGAAAAATTATGATTATAAATACTGATCTGTTAGTTAATAACTTAGAAATTATTCAAGGCTTACTCAGTGGTAAAATGGTTCGCTACGGCAGTGTCATCCGATGGGCGAAAGGAACTCCAAAAGCAGGACAGATTATTAAACATTTAGCTGAATCACCTGGAATTACGAGTAAATTAATAAGCTTACCTGTTGCCCCTATATCTACAGGAGTAGATATTATAGGTCATGGTCTGACTTACCATAAATTATTAGGACTTGATAGCCAATTAATTGGAGTTAGTCATCAATTACTGGGCATTGAAAAAACTCTAGGCTCAGTATTAGGTTTAACACAAATTGCTGCGGGGGCAAGTGTTTTAAATTTAGGAGTGAGTATTGCTGGCTTTGCTTATATGGGTTATAAACTCCACCGAATTCAACAATCTTTAGGTCATCTTCAACATACTATGGAAACTGGTTTTAATCGAGTTGAAGTAGGATTACGCCATCTTGACGATAAACTTACAGAAGGGTTTACAGTTATTTTAAAAGACTTAAATCATCTTGATAATCGTTTAGCTCATATTTCTGGACAACTGACTTATTTATATCTTTTAGTCCAAAATAGCCGCAAAAAACAAGAAAGCCTAGCTAAAGCAATATCACATCTTCATCAAGCCACATTAATTAAAGAAATAGCCTCCTTACAAGCCGAATTAGATGATCGCTCTCGATTTTCCGATGAATCCCCCAGAGAAGCCCTGAAAACCGCTTCCAGAGCGCGTTTATTCCTCGGTAGTGAAGCAATGAAAGTGACTCCAGAATTAGACGCAGAATTGATGTTAAATAGTGATGTTTCTATACAAGGTTGGGCAGTTGCCATTGCCACAGAAGCTAACTTGCTCCTAAAAATTGGAAAACATCAAGAAGCCAAACAATTATTAGCTAATGAAATCCCTAAATTTCAGCAAATTGCCGAAAGATGGACAGATAAATTTATTAATGATGATAATTATTATTTAGCGACTGTTTATCGCTATGATACACCTCTATTTAAAGAGTATATTACCCTAGAGCGAGTTGATCGAATCAGCCAAATTTCAACACGTGATCGCACTTTAAATTCTGAGCAAATTCGAGAAAAGAAAAACTTAGCCTCCGTAGAATTTGAAATGTCTTACAGTCAAGAAAAATATAACCAAGCATGGGTAGCTCAAAAAATTGCTCTAGCAGAATATTTAGATACTCTCAGTGAACTTGTGGCGAGGTTAGATAGCTTACAACATTTTGCCCATTTATGCCAAATCAAAGATGTTAAAAGTAGTACACAATTGTTACCCGATTCTAATACAGAGCCTGGATTATATCTTTTGTAAGAACAAGGTGAAAGTAGTCAAGCTGCAATTAACGTGCATTGAAGAGATTTTAAGAAACAAATTGTTTTTCTCTTTAATCTTTTGATTCTCGTCCTCAAAGGCGATCGCTTTTCTGCGAGTTAGACAAAAGCGATCGCCTACTCATCAAATTATCTTTGCGGTTTGGAGCATTAGAACCTACGACTGAAGCTCAAGCTGTAAAAGGCTTTGAGGGCAAATGCCACAATAGAGCTATCCCCTGCATCGCGGCGGCCTCTCGACTGGCGGCAGGCACACTACTTTCTAGCGCGGCTGATAAATCTTCTACTATTTTAATTAACCGCTTATTTAAGCGTTTATCTGCTAAATCTGCCCATTTTAATTCTTCTTCTGCCCAAGTCTTTCTTTTTCTTCCTCTTTCTCTTCTCGCTTTACTCTACCTCCATTTTCATTTCATCATTTTTTGAGTTTTGTTAAGCCAATCTGACTAATTATTTTCTTTTGTGTTTCTTAGTATTCTCTTTCTTGAATTCTTGTAGTCCCTACAAACGAGTGGAGGTCGGGAAGTCATAGGCTTTTTCAGGTATGGGGGCAACGAGTAGCTCCCGCCAA